>NZ_JBHVEY010000073.1:0-1154 GCF_042802055.1 Rhodococcus sp. NPDC057529 | reverse complement strand
GGACTCGCTTTCGCTACGGCTACCCCACACGGGTTAACCTCGCGACATGCCACTAACTCGCAGGCTCATTCTTCAAAAGGCACGCCATCACCCCCCACACCGAAGTGTGCAAAGGCTTTGACGGATTGTAAGCGCACGGTTTCAGGTACTATTTCACTCCCCTCCCGGGGTACTTTTCACCTTTCCCTCACGGTACTAGTCCGCTATCGGTCACCAGGGAGTATTCAGGCTTATCGGGTGGTCCCGACAGATTCACACCAGATTTCACGGGCCCGGTGCTACTTGGGTTTCCATCACGACAGTCGTCATGTTTTCGTGTACGGGATTCTCACCCTCTACGACAGGCCGTTCCAGACCACTTCCACTAACACAACGATTTCTTACTGTCGGCCAACACGGCAGCATTGACAAGATGAACCCCACAACCCCACGAATGCAACACCTGCCGGCTATCACACATCCATGGTTTAGCCTCTTCCGCTTTCGCTCGCCACTACTCACGGAATCACTATTGTTTTCTCTTCCTGTGGGTACTGAGATGTTTCACTTCCCCACGTTCCCTCCACACACCCTATATATTCAGGTGCGGGTAACACGACATCACTCGTGCTGGGTTTCCCCATTCGGACATCCTCGGATCTCAGCTCGGTTGACAGCTCCCCGAGGCTTATCGCAGCCTCCTACGTCCTTCATCGGCTCCTGGTGCCAAGGCATCCACCGTACGCTCTTCATTACTTACAACAAAGATGCTCGCGTCCACTGTGCAGTTCTCAAACAACACACAACACCCAGACAACATGTGGCACCAGCCGAACACCCTCACCGGGCGCCCGCGGTATGACCACGTCCAGATCTTGTCGTTACCTTCCTGTAGAAAAAACACTCGCGTGTTCTCTCAGGACCCAACAGTGCATCGATATATCACCCGCCGGCCGACCATCTGATCGGGCCGATACGCGGGAAAGGTTGTCAGTGTTCCACCCATGAGCGTCCGCAGTCCTACTGATGAGGACTCAACGGTCTCTGCCAACCCGTCGTCACCTGTGTGACAACAGCATCGGAGATGTGCTCCTTAGAAAGGAGGTGATCCAGCCGCACCTTCCGGTACGGCTACCTTGTTACGACTTCGTCCCAATCGCCGATCCCACCTTCGA
>NZ_JBHVEY010000072.1:0-1169 GCF_042802055.1 Rhodococcus sp. NPDC057529 | reverse complement strand
GGGTTGGATGTGCACGCGCGGTCGGTGGTCGCGTGCGGTCTCGATGGTGAGACCGGTGAGATGTTCGAGCGTCGGTTGACGCCGGATCATCATGAGATCCTCGGGTGGATCCGTTCGTTACCGGGGCGGGCGGCGGTGACTTACGAGGCGGGTCCGACAGGGTTTGGTCTGGCCAGGTTCCTGCTCGCGGCCGGGATCGTGTGTCTCGTGGCGGCGCCGTCCAAGTTGCAACGCCCGTCGGGCGATCGGGTCAAGACCGATACCCGCGATGCCCGGCACCTGGCCCGACTTTTGCATCTGGGTGAAATTGTGCCGGTGACGATTCCGAGCGTGGAGCAGGAAGCTGCCCGCGATCTGGTCCGGGCACGAGAGGATGTGCGCGGGGACTTGATGGCAGCCCGGCACCGCATCTCGAAACTGCTTCTCCGGCAGGGAATCGTCTACTCCGGCGGAAAAGCGTGGACGGGTAAACATCAGGTGTGGCTACGGACGCACACGTTCACCGTCCCGGGACTGCAACTGGCATACGACACCGCGTTCGACACCATGCTTGCCACCGTCGATCGCCGAGACCGCCTGGATGCGGCGATCGCCGAGATGGCCGCGGACAGCGCCTACACACCGGTGGTGACCCGGCTCGGATGCCTACGCGGAATCTCGACGTTGACCGCGTTCGGGCTGGCCGTCGAGATCGGAGACTGGCAACGACTCACCGGACGGTCGATCGGCGCCTACCTTGGCCTGGTGCCCACCGAGTCGTCCTCGGGCGCGTCACGCTCGCAGGGGTCGATTACCAAGACCGGCAACGCTCACGCCCGCCGACTGCTGATAGAGGCCGCCTGGCATCACCGCCAGCCCTACCACCATCCCGGTGTGGATCTGCGGCGACGGTGGGACCGGGCCACCCCGTCGGCGCGGGCACGCGGACAGCAAGGCAACCGCCGCCTGTACGGTCGGTGGCAGAGCTTCGATCAGCGACGAAAGCGACCGGTGGTCGCCAATACCGCCATCGCCCGTGAGCTCGCCGGCTGGTGCTGGTCGCTGGCGATACTCGACGGCTGACCGCCGCCGTCTACAAGTGTCCGGATGACCCACCAGGGTGGTGACGGCCAGCGCCTGGGAGTGACCCGCGAACGCTCTATGAGCAATCCCTAACTCCACATTGGGAT
>NZ_JBHVEY010000071.1:0-1184 GCF_042802055.1 Rhodococcus sp. NPDC057529 | reverse complement strand
TACTGATATTTCGGTAATAGGGCGTGTCGATACACGTGATTCGCGCCGCGCTGCTTGATCATTGACGAGTGGCAGGAAAGAAGACCAACTCCGGCGAGAAGTCCGACACCCGGAAAGTCAAGCAGTCCGGTACTCGTCGAGATTTCGACGCATTGCGTGACCGACGCATGCGAGCCGCGGAGATGTTCGCCGCGGGCCGGCGGCAGATCGATGTCGCGGTCGAGTTGGAGATATCCCAACAGACCGCGTCCCGTTGGCACAGGAAGTGGACAGCCGGAGGTCGCGAGGCACTCGAAGGCGCAGGTCGGGCGGGACGCCGGCCGCGTCTCGACGACGCCCAGATCGAGGTGATCCGAGAGGAATTACTCAAGGGGCCCCAAGCGAATGGCTTCGCCACCGGGGTGTGGACACTGGGCCGGGTCGCGATCGTGATCGAGCGGCTCACCGGCGTGACCTACGGGCCCACCCAGACGTGGACGATCCTGCGGACCCGGCTGGGCTGGAGCCGCCAGCGACCCGTACGGCGGGCCGTCGAACGCGACGAGGACGCCATCGTCACCTGGCGGGAGAACGAGTGGCCGCGGATAAAAAAATAGCGCGGCGCCGAGGTGCATGGATCTGCTTCCAGGACGAAAGCGGCGTGTCGCTGCTGCCTGTGGTCCGAGCAACCTGGGCGCCGAAAGGCGTCACACCTGTTCTGCATCACCGATTTTCCTGGAAGCGCATGTCCATGGCCGCAGTCCTGGCCTATCGGCCCGACCGCAGCGAGAGCGCGTTCGTGTTCTCCATGACCGACGGCTCGTACAACACCGACAAGCTCATCGAGTTCCTCATCGAACTGCGTGCCCACTTCGCCGGGGAGCAGGTCATCGTGATCTGGGACGGACTGATGGCCCACCGGTCTGCGGCAATGAAGGCATGGCTGGCGACCCAACGCGACTGGCTCCACGTCGAACGGCTGCCTGCGTATGCACCCGAACTCAACCCGATCGAACAGGTCTGGGGCAACATGAAATCCACCGAACTGGCGAACCTGTGCCCCGATACCCTCGACGAGGTCCGTGTGGCGACCGAGTCCGGACTGACCCGGATCGGCTCGAGCTACGACCTGTGTCATGGCTTCCTCGATCACGCTGGGCTTTCCTTGCGATCTGAGCTCACTCAATTACCGAAAGATCATTAAT
>NZ_JBHVEY010000070.1:0-1209 GCF_042802055.1 Rhodococcus sp. NPDC057529 | reverse complement strand
GTGTGTTGTTTCAGATACTGCACAGTGGACGCGTAGCTTCTTTGTGGTAAGTCCTCGGCCTATTAGTACCAGTCACCTGCACCAGTTACCTGGCTTCCAGTTCTGGCCTATCAACCCGGTGGTCTGCCGGGGGCCTTACCCCCTCGAGGGGGTGAGAAACCTCATCTTGGAACAGGCTTCCCGCTTAGATGCTTTCAGCGGTTATCCCTTCCGAACGTAGCTAACCAGCGGTGCTCCTGGTGGAACAACTGGCACACCAGAGGTTCGTCCGTCCCGGTCCTCTCGTACTAGGGACAGCCTTCCTCAAGTTTCTAACGCGCGCGGCGGATAGAGACCGAACTGTCTCACGACGTTCTAAACCCAGCTCGCGTGCCGCTTTAATGGGCGAACAGCCCAACCCTTGGGACCTACTCCAGCCCCAGGATGCGACGAGCCGACATCGAGGTGCCAAACCATCCCGTCGATATGGACTCTTGGGGAAGATCAGCCTGTTATCCCCGGGGTACCTTTTATCCGTTGAGCGACACCGCTTCCACTTGCCGGTGCCGGATCACTAGTCCCGACTTTCGTCCCTGCTCGACCTGTCAGTCTCACAGTCAAGCTCCCTTGTGCACTTGCACTCGACACCTGATTGCCAACCAGGCTGAGGGAACCTTTGGGCGCCTCCGTTACATTTTGGGAGGCAACCGCCCCAGTTAAACTACCCACCAGGCACTGTCCCTGAACCAGATCATGGTCCGAGGTTAGAGGTCCAATACGATCAGAGTGGTATTTCAACAACGACTCCACACTCACTGGCGTGAGCGCTTCACAGTCTCCCACCTATCCTACACAAACCGAACCGAACACCAATACCAAGCTGTAGTGAAGGTCCCGGGGTCTTTTCGTCCTGCCGCGCGTAACGAGCATCTTTACTCGTAATGCAATTTCGCCGAGTCTATGGTTGAGACAGCTGAGAAGTCGTTACGCCATTCGTGCAGGTCGGAACTTACCCGACAAGGAATTTCGCTACCTTAGGATGGTTATAGTTACCACCGCCGTTTACTGGGGCTTAAATTCTCAGCTTCGCCACAAGTGGCTAACCGGTCCTCTTAACCTTCCAGCACCGGGCAGGCGTCAGTCCGTATACATCGTCTTACGACTTCGCACGGACCTGTGTTTTTAGTAAACAGTCGCTTCTCACTGGTCTCTGCGGCCCCACCCAGCTCA
>NZ_JBHVEY010000069.1:0-1210 GCF_042802055.1 Rhodococcus sp. NPDC057529 | reverse complement strand
TAGATTTGTGTCTAATTCTGGACTTGAGTCCAGGGTGTGGGCTAGTTTGGACTGTACTACCCGGAGGTTCGATCGTGAAGGATTTGTCGAGATGACTGACCGTATGCCGCTCGAGGGGATCCGTGTTCTGGAGTTCGCCCATGCGATGGCTGGCCCGTTCTGTGGTGGCTTGCTGGCGGATTTCGGTGCCGAGGTGATCAAGGTCGAGCGCCGGGGTTCGGGGGACAGTCTGCGCCGGATGGGTCCAGTGGGTGCCGAGAGTTTGTGGTTCACGATCAATGGTCGTAACAAGAAGAGTGTCGAGGTCGACCTGTCCGATTCGGGCGACAATGCGTACGTCAAGGCGCTCGCGGCTTCGAGTGATGTCATCGTGGAGAATTACCGCCCGGGTGCGATGGAGTCGTTCGGTCTCGGCTGGGAGGACGTGCAGAAGCTCAATCCGCGCACGATCATGCTGCGCATCTCCGGGTTCGGTCGTGGTGGCCCGTACAGTGATCGCCCTGGGTTCGGGAAGATTGCTGAATCATTCAGTGGTGCAACCAATATCACAGGTTATCCGGATGGGCCGCCGGTGCACCCGGGGTATTCGCTCGCCGACCTGAATTCCGGGATGTTCGGTGCGTGGGGAATCATGCTGGCGTTGTTCGAGCGGGAGCGTTCGGGCGAGGGGCAGATGATCGACCTCGGTTTGTATGACGGGTTGTTCCGGATGATCGAGTGGCAGGTGCCCTTCTACGACAAGCTCGGGATCGATGCTCAGCGCAATGGTGCATCGTTTCCGTTCGAGGGGGCGTTTGTGACCGAGATCTGCCCGGCCTCTGACGGCGCTTTCGTGGTTGTTTCCGCCGCGACGACGACGACCATCGAGAACCTCATCGCGTTTTTGCGGTCCGAGGGGGAGTACACGGTCGAGGCGTCGGACTCTCGGGAGGCGTCGGTGGCGCTCCGCCGCTGGGTGAGTACTCGGACCGCGGACGAGGCGATCAAGATTCTCAGTGACGTCGGGGTCGTCACTGACCGGGTGTATCGGCCGAGTGATCTTGCGGTGGATCCTCATATCGCGGCCCGGGGGAGCCTTGTGTCGGTCGAGACCGAGGAGTACGGGACTGTTCGGATGCCGGCTCCGGTCCCGCGGTTGTCCCGGACGCCCGGTCAGATCAAGTCGCCGGCACCGAAGCTCGGCCAGGACAACAACAAGATCGAACTCTGA
>NZ_JBHVEY010000068.1:0-1375 GCF_042802055.1 Rhodococcus sp. NPDC057529 | reverse complement strand
CTAGTGTGTCGGTCCGGAAATTATCGCTGTAATTACCTATGGTGTTGTAGTGGCGGATTTCGGGCGTGATGGCGAGTTTGTGTTGACCGGTGACGAGCGTGATCAGCTTCTGGCCTGGTCCCAGGGATCGTCGAGGTCGGCGGTGCGGGCGCGGATCGTGCTGGCGTGCGCCGAGCCGGGGGTGGTGTACGAGCGGCTGGCCGCTGATCTGGGTGTGACGACGATGACGGTCACCAAGTGGCGCAGGCGGTTTGCGCAATCTCGAGTCGACGGGTTGCGCGATGAGCAGCGTCCGGGTCGACCGAAGTCCGATCTGGTGCTGACCGAGGGTGAGCGGGAGCAGTTGACGCGCTGGGCGCGACGAGCGAAGACCTCGCAGGCGTTGGCACTGCGGTCGAAGATCGTGCTCGGGTGCGCGGCGGGCGCGTCGAACAAGCAGGTCGCCGAGGATCTGCGGATCACGCAGAGCACCGTGGCGCGGTGGCGGCGCCGGTTCGTCGCCGACCGGCTCGAAGGCCTGGTCGACGAGCCCCGCCCCGGCCGGCCGCCGTCGATCCTTCTCGACCAGGTCGAGGACGTGGTGATCGCCACGCTGGAACAGACACCACCGAACGCGACGCACTGGTCGCGAACCTCGATGGCGAAACGCAGCGGCCTCTCGCGCACCACGATCGGCCGGATCTGGGGCAAGTTCGACCTGAAGCCGCATCTCGTGGACGGGTTCAAGTTGTCCAGCGATCCGCAGTTCGTGGACAAGGTCGTTGATGTTGTTGGTCTGTACCATAATCCACCGGAGAAGTCCGTGGTGCTGTGCGTGGACGAAAAATCCGGCATGCAGGCGCTCGATCGATCCCAGCCGGTGCTGCCGATGATGCCCGGCATGCCCGAACGGCGCAGTCACGACTACACCAGGCACGGCATCACCAGCCTGTTTGCGGCCTTCAACATCGCCGACGGCACGGTGATCTCGGAGATCCACCGGCGGCACCGAGCGGTGGAGTTCAAGAAGTTCCTGATCGCCATCGACAAGGCCGTCCCCGCCGACCTCGACGTCCATCTGGTCTGCGACAATCTCGCCACCCACAAGACCCCCACCATCCGCGCCTGGCTGCAGCGACACCCTCGATTCCACCTGCATTTCACCCCGACCGGATCGTCCTGGATAAACCAGGTCGAACGATGGTTCGGGTTCCTCACCGACCAGATGATCCGCCGCAGCGTTCACAAAAGCGTTGTCGCACTGGAAAACGACGTCCGGACTTGGATCGACAACTGGAACCAAGACCCCAAACCCTTCGTCTGGCGCAAGACCGCGGAGGAGATCCTCGACTCCCTCACCAAATATATGGCGAAGATTTCCGGACCGGCACACTAG
>NZ_JBHVEY010000067.1:0-1382 GCF_042802055.1 Rhodococcus sp. NPDC057529 | reverse complement strand
CGGGGCGCCAGGACCAGGTTGCTGCGCGAGCACAACCTCACCCGGGCCACCGTGCGGCGTTGGCTGCGCAGCCGTGACGAGGGAGAATTCACGGGACTGACGTCGGTCACCCGAGAAGAGAGGTCGCTGCGCCGAATGGAGAACGCCGACCGTGCCGAACTGGCACGACTACGCAAGGAGAATGCGGCACTCAAACACAAGGTCGCCCAGGGTGAGGCCGTGCAGGAAATTCTGGGAAAAGCGTACGAGCTCTTGGAGGGGATTACCACGAGCTCGACGACCGACGACGAACCCGAGATCCCGCCGGCGCTGCTGAGCGCCACCGAGTACGCGAACTGGCTCGAACGCAACAAACTGTACTGATCGAGTTCGTCGACGAGCTCGCCGCAACCGGGATCGGGGTCCGCGCCGCGTGTGGGCTGGTCGGGCTGCCACGCTCGACGTACTACCGGCTCACCCGCAACTACCGGCACTACCGGCCGGTGACCGACCCGATACCGCAGAAGAAGCGACGGCAACCGGCCGCGCTGACCGCCGATGAACGCACCGCCATCATCGCTGTGCTCGAATCCGACGAGTACGCCGAACTGTCTGTGGTGCAGACGTATTGGCGGGCGTTCGACGCGGGAAGGGTCGGTTGCTCGGAGCGGACCTTCTACCGGGTCGCGACCGAACAGAACATGGTCGGCGATCGCCGACGCAGGAAATACGGTGGTGGCTCAACTCCTCGGCACAAGCCGATCGTGCACTGCGGGCGGGTCGGGGACTTGTGGTCCTGGGATGTCACCGAGCTCCGTGGGCCCCGCACGCAGGACCGGTACAAGCTGTATCTGGTGATCGACGTGTTCTCTCGGTATCCGGTGGCCTGGAGGATCGAGTACACCGAGAACACCGACCTGGCGGTGCAGATGTTCGCGACCGCCATCGCCGAACACGGGGCGCCGGGGGTGGTGCACGCCGACAACGGATCGATCATGCGTGCCCACACCCTCGTCGATGCGCTTGCGGGCGACGGTGTGCTCGCCTCGTATGCCCGGCCGCGGGTCAGTGACGACAACCCGTTCTCGGAGTCGTTGTTCAAGACCATCAAATACGACCTGAGCTGCCCGCTCGTGTTCGACAGCATCGACCATGCCCGCGACTGGACCGCCGGGTTTCTCCACCGCTACGCCACCGAACACCGCCACAGCGGACTCGGCCGCCACACCCCGGCGGCCATCCATGCCGGCACCGCTGCCCTCGACCGGCAACGGCGCCAGCAAACCCTCGACCGCTACTGGTCGCAGCATCCCGAACGGTTCCGGGCCAGACCGGTAGCACCAGCCCTTCCCGGACCGACGGGAATCAACACCAACGTGTCTCAGACAGGTTGACAACTTCCG
>NZ_JBHVEY010000066.1:0-1404 GCF_042802055.1 Rhodococcus sp. NPDC057529 | reverse complement strand
GTGCCTTTTGAAGAATGAGCCTGCGAGTTAGTGGCATGTCGCGAGGTTAACCCGTGTGGGGTAGCCGTAGCGAAAGCGAGTCCGAATAGGGCGTTTTGAGTGGCATGTTCTAGACCCGAAGCGGAGTGATCTACCCATGGCCAGGTTGAAGCGACGGTAAGACGTCGTGGAGGACCGAACCCACTTAGGTTGAAAACTGAGGGGATGAGCTGTGGGTAGGGGTGAAAGGCCAATCAAACTCCGTGATAGCTGGTTCTCCCCGAAATGCATTTAGGTGCAGCGTCGCGTGTTTCTCACCGGAGGTAGAGCTACTGGATGGTCTAGGGGGCCCACAAGCTTACCGAAATCAGCCAAACTCCGAATGCCGGTGAGTGAGAGCGCGGCAGTGAGACTGCGGGCGATAAGGTTCGTAGTCGAGAGGGAAACAGCCCAGATCGCCAGCTAAGGTCCCTAAGCGTGTACTAAGTGGAAAAGGATGTGGGGTCGCGAAGACAACCAGGAGGTTGGCTTAGAAGCAGCCACCCTTGAAAGAGTGCGTAATAGCTCACTGGTCAAGTGATCCTGCGCCGACAATGTAGCGGGGCTCAAGTACACCACCGAAGCTGCGGCACTCACACAATGCACCCCCTTGATTCTGCGGAGTCTTGGGCAGTGGTGTGGGTGGGTAGGGGAGCGTCGTGTGGCCATGGAAGCGGCGGGGTGACCCAGCCGTGGAGGCCACACGAGTGAGAATGCAGGCATGAGTAGCGAAAGACGAGTGAGAAACTCGTCCGCCGAATGACCAAGGGTTCCTGGGCCAGGTTAATCCGCCCAGGGTGAGTCGGGACCTAAGACGAGGCCGACAGGCGTAGCCGATGGACAACGGGTTGATATTCCCGTACCCGTGTGAACGCGCCCCTGGTGAATCAGTGATACTAACCATCCTGAAGCGTCCTTACGTCCCTTCGGGGGCCCTGGATGTGGATGCATGGGACCTGATCTGGTAGTAGCCAAGCGATGGGGTGACGCAGGAAGGTAGCTGAGCCAGTCAG
Source organism: Rhodococcus sp. NPDC057529 (assembly GCF_042802055.1). NCBI lineage: Bacteria > Bacillati > Actinomycetota > Actinomycetes > Mycobacteriales > Nocardiaceae > Rhodococcus > Rhodococcus sp. NPDC057529. Next base: position 373 of record NZ_JBHVEY010000066.1, on the reverse strand, counting down.
TGGTAATACTGGTGTAAGCCTGTAGGGCGAATGGTAGGCAAATCCGCCATTCACACAGCCTGAGAGGTGACGCATAGCCGAATGAGGCGAATTCAGTGATCCTATGCTGCCGAGAAAAGCCTCTAGCGAGCTTTCACACGGCCCGTACCCCAAACCGACACAGGTGGTCAGGTAGAGAATACTAAGGCGATCGAGATAACTATGGTTAAGGAACTCGGCAAAATGCCCCCGTAACTTCGGGAGAAGGGGGGCCTCGTCCGGTGATGGAACTTGCTTCCTGAGCTGGGTGGGGCCGCAGAGACCAGTGAGAAGCGACTGTTTACTAAAAACACAGGTCCGTGCGAAGTCGTAAGACGATGTATACGGACTGACG
>NZ_JBHVEY010000065.1:0-1556 GCF_042802055.1 Rhodococcus sp. NPDC057529 | reverse complement strand
GTCGCAGGCGTAGGACAGTTCGGCGCCGCCGCCGAGCGCGTATCCGCTGACCGCGGCGACGGTGGGCATCGGCAGCTTCGCGATGCGGTCGAACAGAGTGCGGTTGATGCCGGCGAACGCCTCATCACGGCCGCGTTCGCGCAGTTCGGCGATGTCGGCGCCGCCCGCGAAGTGCTCGCCCTCGCCGGTCAGCAGCATCGGCTTCGGTGTCGCCTCCACCGCCGCGCACACCTGGTGCAGTTCGGCGATCATCTCCGCATTGATCGCGTTGCGCTGCGCCGGCCGGTGCAGGGTGACGACCATGCGGTCGTCGCGGTCCTCGACCTTCAGCGTGTTCACGGCGCCTCGATCAGCATCGCGACGCCCTGACCGACGCCCACGCACAGCGTGGCCAGCCCGCGGCGGGCGCCTTCGCGTTCCATCCGACCGAGCAGCGTCAGCAGGATCCGCGCACCCGAGCAGCCCAGCGGGTGACCGAGCGCGATGGCGCCGCCGTCGGCGTTGACGATGCTCTCGTCGAGCTTGAGCTGCCGGATCACACCGAGCGACTGCGCGGCGAAGGCCTCGTTGAGTTCGGCGGCGCCGAGATCGGACACCGACCAGTTGGCCCGGGCCAGCGCCTTCCGGGTGGCCGGGACCGGGCCGAGGCCCATGATGTGGGGGGCGATGCCCGCGCTCGCGCTGGTGACGATGCGGCCGCGGACGGTCAGGCCGTACCGCTCGACGGCGGCCTCGCTCGCGACGACGAGGGCAGCGGCGCCGTCCGACAGCGACGACGACGAGCCGGCGGTCACGATGCCGCCGGGGCGGAACACCGGTTTCAGCGTGCCCAGCTTCTCCAGGGTGGTGCCCCGGCGCGGGGTCTCGTCGGCGGTCAGTTCCCCCTCGCGCAGCGGCACCGGGACGATCTCCCGGTCGAACCGGCCGGCGTCGACGGCGGCGATCGCCCGCTCCTGGCTGCGCAGCGCGAACGCGTCGCTCTCGGCGCGGGTGATGCCCTCGAGCGCGGCGACCTCCTCGGCCGTCTCGCCCATCGACAACGTCACCTTGCGGACGTCCGGTCCGGCCCCGGCCGGAACATCCGCGTCGGCGGCGGTGAACCGGGGGTTCGTGAACCGCCAGCCGAGCGAGGTGTCCGCCACCTCCCCCGGACGCGCCCACGGCGTGCCGGGCTTGGCCATCACCCACGGTGCGCGGGTCATGGATTCGACGCCGCCGGCGATCACGATGTCGGCCTCACCGCTGCGGATGGTGTGCGCGGCCGACGCGACGGCCGTCAGACCGCTCGCGCACAGCCGGTTCACCGTGTAGCCGGGGACACTGTCCGGCAGGCCCGCGAGCAGCACCGCCATCCGCGCGACGTCGCGGTTGTCCTCGCCCGCCTGGTTCGCGGCACCGAGGATCACCTCGTCGACGGCCTCGCCCGGGATACCCGCCCGGCGGGCCGCCTCGGCCACGACCAGACCCGCAAGGTCGTCGGGGCGCACTCCTGCGAGCGCTCCGCCGTACCGACCCTGCGGGGTACGGGCTCCGTCCACCAGAAACACTTCGGCCAC
>NZ_JBHVEY010000063.1:0-1873 GCF_042802055.1 Rhodococcus sp. NPDC057529 | reverse complement strand
GCTATGAGCATCGGTTGTCGATTCACCGTGCCGGACAGCCGGGTTCCTAGTCGGAGGTACTGTCCGTGGGGGTGATTTCATCGAGTGAGACGGCGGTGAGTTGTTCGAGGTAGCGCACTACCTCGGTGTGGTCGGCGGTGGCGTCGAGGCTCTCGACCGCGTCGCCCCACACCTGTCCCAGTGCGTTTCCGAGGACGGTGGGGATATCCTGCTGGTGTGCGAGTTCGAGGGCGATCCCGATGTCCTTGCGCATCAGAGCGGCACCGAAGCCGGAGGCGTAGGTGCGCGAGAGGATGAATTGCTCGTACTTGGTCTCGGTGGCCTGGTTCCGGCCGCTGCTGGCGTTGATCACCGACAGCAGCGTCGAGGGATCGATCCCGAACTTGCGTCCGACGAGTAGGACCTCTGCGGCGGCGACCAGGCCGGTGGCCGAGAGCAGATTGTTGAGCGCCTTGGCCGCGTGGCCGGAGCCGACCGGACCGATGTGGATGAGCCGGCGGCCGGTGGTCTCGAGCAGCGGCCGCACGCTCGCGATGGCGTCGTCGTCGCCGCCGAGCATCACCGCCAGGTCTGCCTTGAGCGCGCGGGTGACACCGCCGCTGACGGGAGCGTCCACCACAGCGATGCCGCGGCCGGCGGCGGCCTGGGCCAGGTACCGGGTACGGGCGGGAACGCTCGATCCCATGTCCACGATCACGCTGCCGGCACCCAGTTGCGCGAGCAACCCGTCGTCGCCGAGGGCGACCTGATCGACGATGTCACTGTTGGGTAGGATGAGGACGACGACGTCGCAGTCGGCGAATTCGGTGAGATCGCCCGCGCCGACGGCCATTCGGTTGTTCTCGACGAACCGCTTCTGCGCCGCCGGGTCGGCATCGCGCACGACGAGGGGCTGACCGGAGCCGAGGAAGTTCTGCGCGATCGGGGCACCCATCGCCCCGAGCCCGATCAGCCCGACCTTGCGGTTGGGCAACGGGGCGTGCGCAGCGTCGGCGACGGCGACGTCGCTACCGGTGCTCATGCCTGGTCCTTCGGGTTCAGCGGCCCGAGCTCGGCGGTCAGCGTCTCCTGCACCACGCGCATCGCGGCCAGACCGGCCGGCGCACCCGCGTAGGCGGTGGCGTGGATGACCGCTTCGACGATCTCCTCACGGGACAGACCGTTGTTCAGGCCGCCCTTCACGTGCACCGCCAGCTCGTGGTGCTGGCTGAGAGCGACCAGCATGCCGAGGTTGATCAGCGAACGACTACGCCGGTCGAGGCCCGGCCGGGTCCACACCGAACCCCACACGAACTCGCTGACGTACTTCTGCAGCGCCTCACCATCGGTGCCGGCGTTGCGGGTCAGCGCCGCATCGACGTAGTCCGCGCCGAGCACCTCCTTGCGGACGACCAGTCCCGCGTCGAACACGGCACGGTGAGCGGCGTCGATCGAGTCGGTCTCGGTCGGTGCTTCTGTCATCGGTAGATCCCTTCACGTCGCGGGTGCGTCGACCGGCACGACCGGCAACGCTGCCCTTACCGGCCTTGGGATCGGCTTCCGGGCTGAAACCCCGGAACCGCCGTCAAAAAGGCCGATGCTTTCTGTCAGACACCACGTTACCTACGGCTTTTTGTGAATGTCAACGGTCGGCGTGCGCGGAGTTCGCCGACATCCAGCCCGTATTCGCGGCGCCCCAGGGCAATGTGCCGATCTTTTTCTGGAACTCTTCGAGGCTCGGTGTTCGAATCATAATGCCAGTTCAACGTCATTTTGAAGACCGGGAACAGACGCGTGGCGGGTTCGGTCTCCATCGAATCGGACTTGTGTCGGCTATCACAACCGCGTACCGTCGCTTCTACGAGGCAACGCCCCAGCGCAGCACCCGGCTCGA
>NZ_JBHVEY010000062.1:0-2548 GCF_042802055.1 Rhodococcus sp. NPDC057529 | reverse complement strand
TGAGTTTCGTCAAGTGATCTGGCCCCAGTGATCGGCATGAATTGCGGCCCCACTGGTGGGGGTCAGGCGCGTTTTCGGTGGTGGGTCTTGCTGGTGCGCAGGCGATAGGATTGGGTGCCGGTTTCGAGAATGTGCGCGTTGAAAGTGATGCGATCGACGATCGCGGCGACCAGCCGTGGATCGGGAAAGACGGTGCCCCACTCCGAAAAAGGCAGATTCGAGGCGATCCCGATACTCGCTCGTTCCTCCCTCTCAGTGATGATCTGGAACAGCATTTCCGCTCCACGGGGATCGATCTGGACGTAGCCGAGTTCGTCGAGCAGCAGCAGATCCAGGCGCCCGTAGCGGGCGACGACGCGGGAGAGGATCCGTTCGTCGGCGGCCTCGACGAGTTCGTTGACCAATTGGGCGCAGGTGATGTAGCGAACTCGGCGGCCTTGGTCACAGGCCGCCATGCCAAGCCCGATCAGCAGGTGCGATTTGCCGGTGCCGGAATCACCGAGCAGCACCACCGGTTCGCCGGCGTCGAGATAGCCGCCGGCCGCGAGATGCCCGAGTGTGCCCGCGGAGATCCCGGGCACGGCCTCGACGTCGAAGTCGGCGAGCCGTTTGATGCGCGGGAACTTGGCGTCGTTGAGCCGACGGGCCCGGCGTCGCTCGGTGCGGTCGTCGACCTCGGCGGCGAGCACTTCGGCGAGAAACGCCAGATGTGATTGTTGTTCTCGGACAGCGATTTCGGCGATCCGGACCGCTTCGGTTCGGATGGTCGGCAGATGCAGCTCGCGGGTGGCCGCGCCGATCGCGGCCTGGGCTGCGGCGTCGGAGGAGACCATGTGAGACCTCAGCTTCCGGTGAGCAGGGTGTCGTAGGCGGTCAACGACGGAACAGGACGGTCGTAGCGGGTGAGCACCCCGATTGGGACCGCGGGGGTGGAATCGGTGCGGGCCAGCCGGCGGGCATCGATGAGGACGAGTTGGGGATCGACGCACCCGGTCTCGATGGACCGGTCGAGAGCCTGGCGGAGAACATCGGGCGCCAGGCTGCGGTGCGCGAGCAGCACCTCGATCAGCGCGCGGGTGCCGGCGCGGTCCCCGAGCAGGTTGCGGGCGCTGTCCCAGTACCGCTGGTGGCTGGCGGTGAACGCCCCGGCGGCCTTGGCCTGCGCCAACGCGGTCGCCCCGGGGAGGGCGCCGGGTTTGCGGACCAGCACCTCGAGGTAGTGATCGAGGGTCAGGACCTCGGTGAACCGGCCGAAAGCCCTGTCGTGGGCGGCGACCATCCGAGACCCGTCGAGCACCTCGACCCGGCCCGCGCTCAGCCGCACCGGCAGCCGTCGGCCCGCGTAGCGGGCGGGCACGGAGTAGAAGTTCTGCCGCACCGACACCCGCGCATGGGTGTCGACCCGCGCGTACAACAGTCGCGCGCAGTCGAACCGCTCGGCAGGCAGCCCAAGCAACTCCGGTTGCTCGCCGGCGAACGCGGCCGCCACCGTCACTGGACGGCCCCCGATGACCCGGGTGTCGTCGAGCAGGTCCGCGGCGGCGACCTTCTCGTTGAGTTCGGTCAGCGACGCCACCTTCGGCACTGGCACCATGTGCCGGCGGCGGAACCGGCCGATCTCGCCTTCGACGCCGCCCTTCTCGTGCGCGCCCTTCTGTCCGGGAATGCAGAAAAACGAATCGAAGCCGTAGTGGCTGCGTAGGGCGACGAATCGGTCCGACTCGACCCTGTCACGGCCTCGAAGTACCCGCACCACAGCAGGTTTGAGGTTATCGTAGCGGATGCGGTGCGGCACCCCGCCGAACCACTCGAAGGCCCGCACGTGTCCCTCGAAGAACGCCTCCTGTGCCTGGGTGCCGAACACCACGTGGCAGCCTCGTCCGGAGTGCGATAGGCGCATCACGAACATCCAGCATTTGGTCATCTCCCCGCCGATGACCGCGTAGACCTCCCCGAAGTCGACCTCCGCCTCGGCGGCCGGCAGATGGGTCTGCGGCACCGTCACCTCCATCTTGACCAGCCCCAGCTCGGCGCGGCGGCGGCGCACATACCGGGTGACCGTCGCTTCCGACATCGTCGCCCCGTGCTCGGCGACCAACCGCTGCCACACCCGCCGCGCGGTATGTCGCTGCTTGCGCGGTGCCTGCTGGTCGGCGATCAGCCAGGAATCGATCAGCTCGGCCCAGTCGTCGATCGCTGGTCGCACCCGTCGGCGATACGGTTTGCGTGGTGGTGGCACCGCCGAGGCCAACGCCTGCCGCACCGTGCGTCGATGCACCCCGTGCCGCTGGGCCAACTCCCGAATCGACAATTCCGAATCCCGCCGATCACGGCGGATCTGCTCGAACAATTCCATCCGCGAACCCGATCTCTTCACCGGTCCTCCCTCGCTGAAACATGTCCAACGAGGAGAATCCGAACCCGGGTGGGGCCAAGATTCGTGCCGACACGCCGCACCACCCGTTCGCGACCACCAGCCACCTCAGCCGGGGCCGGAATTCGTGACGATCAGTGGCCGAACTGGGGCCTACTCAGGTGACCACACCCA
>NZ_JBHVEY010000061.1:0-4673 GCF_042802055.1 Rhodococcus sp. NPDC057529 | reverse complement strand
TCCACCTCCAACCACTCCCCCAACACCGCACCCCCGAACACCCCCGGCGGCGCCACCACCAAACACGCCCCCACCGAAAACGCCATCAACCACTCGTACACCGCCGCATCAAAACCCGGCGACGACACATGCGACACCCGACACCCCGACCACAACCCGAACCGAACCCGCACCTCCTCCACCAAATTCGCCAACCCCCCATGCGACACCACCACCCCCTTCGGACGCCCCGTCGACCCCGACGTATACATCACATACGCCGCATTCCCCACCCCCAACCCACCCAACCGCTCCCCCTCCGACACCGACTCCCCCGACACCCCCTCCACCACCGACACATCATCAACCCGCAACCACTCCACCACCGACGGCACCACCACCCCCGACACCGACAACCCCACCACCGCACCCGAATCCACCAACACCTCCCGCACCCGCCCCACCGGCAACCCCACATCCACCGGCACGAACACACCCCCCGACTTCACCACCGCCCACACCGCCACCACCAACTCCACCGACCGCGGCACCACCACCCCCACCACCACCTCCGGACCCACCCCACAACCAATCAACACCCGCGCCAACCGATTCGACCACCCATCCAACTCCCCATACGACAACTCCACACCCCCACACGACACCGCCACCCCACCCCCACCCAAACCCACACCCCCCGCCAAAATCTCCGGCAACAACCGCACCCCCACACCCGACCCACCACACACCAACCCCACACCCGACCCCCACACACCCACCCCACCCACACCCACACCCGGATCCGACGCCATCGCCTCGAGCACGCGGGTGACCTGTCCCGCGATCGAGTCGACGGTGGCCCGGTCGATCAGGTCGGGCCGGTAGTGGAATGTCATGCGCAACCGGGTGTCCACGGAGAAGGCCACACTCAGCGGGTAGTGCGTGGCGTCGACGCCGCGCACGTCGACCACCCGGATGCCGGCGAGATCGGTGTCCTCGGTGAGGCCTCCCCGGTCGATCGGGTACGACTCGAAGACGGTCGCGGTGTCGAACCCGATGTCGGCGCCGACCGCGCGCTGGATGTCGGCGAGGCCGAGGTGATGGTGGTCGAGGAGGGCTGCCTGTTCCGCTTGCGTCCGGTCGAGCAGCGCACCCAGGGTCTCCCGGGGGTCGAGAGTGATACGGGTGGGCACGGTGTTGACGAACAGCCCGATCATCGACTCCACCCCGGGCAGGTGCGGCGACCGCCCGGACACGGTGCTCCCGAACGTCACGTCGTCGCGGGACGTCCCGGCCCCCAGCACGATGCCCCATGCCACCTGCGTGATCGTGTTCAGTGTCGTGTTGCGGGTCCGCGCGAGGGCCGTGAGGTCGGCGGTCAGTTCCTCGGACACCGTGTACTGGGCGCTCTCGGGGGGAGCCGACAGTTGCCGCCCCCGGGCATCGGGCAGGAGCAGTGTCGGTCCGTCGATGCCGGCGAGTGCGGTCGCCCAGGCCTCCCGCGATTCGGCCGCGTCCCGGCGGTGCAGCCACGACAGGAAGTCGCGATAGGGCCGAGGCCGCGGCAGCGCCGACGCATCGGCGTCCCCGGCCACATAGAGCGCGAGCAGTTCGCGGATCGCGAGCGGCATCGACCATCCGTCCAGGAGCGTGTGGTGGTGGGTCCACACGAGCCGCGATTCCCGGCTGCCGGTCGACACGAGCAGGAACCGCAGCAGCGGGGCCCGGGACGTGTCGAACTGCGCGGCCCGCTCGGCGGCGAGGACGCGCTCCAGTTCGGTGGTCCGCTCGTCCTCCGGCAGGCCGGTGAGGTCGAGTTCGCGGAACGGTACGTCGACGGTCGCGGGCACCACCTGCACGAACGTTCCGTCCCGGGCGGGGACGAACGCCACCCGCAGATTCGCGTGCCGCTCGAGTAGTGCCGCCGCGGCACGGCGCATCCGGTCCGGGTCGCAAGCACCCTCGAGGTGCAGTTCCACCTGCACGGTGTAGGCGTCGATCGACGGTTTCGCGAGCAGGGCGTGGAACAGCAACCCGGCCTGCAGCGGGGTGGGCGGCCACACGTCGGTCAGCGCTCCGAAGTGCTCCTCCCACGTGTCCAGGTCGTCCTGGGTGACGTCGACGAGGGGAACGTCCGACGGCGTGAGCCCACCGGCGACCCCGCTGTGTGCGTGGGACACCAAGGCGGACAGCGCCTCCCGCCATCGCGTTGCCAGCCTCTCCACGTCGGCACGCGCGAGCAGGGTGTGCGGGAAACCGAAACCGACCCGGAGCCGTCCGCCGATCACGATCGCGGTGATCTCGAGGGCGGCCGACGCCGGCATGTCCGGGTCCGGGACGTAGCGGAGGTCGCCGAACCCGTCGGCGGGGGTCCAGCCGGCCGCGGTGTCGCCGGCGGACGGATCCGGAACCTGGCCGAGGTAGTTGAAACTGATCTGCCCCGGTTCGGTGTGCGGCAGGCTGCCCGCGGTGTCCGGGTTGAGGTACCGGAGCAGTCCGTAGCCGATACCCATGTCCGGCACCGCCCGGAGGTGTTCCTTCACCCGCTTCAGTGCGCTGCCCAGGCCGTGGCCGCCGGCGAGCGCGTCGTCGAGGTCGATGCCGCGGAGTTCGACGCGGACCGGGAAGACGGTCGTGAACCAGCCGACGGTGCGGGACAGGTCGGCGCCCGGCACGACCTGCTGCTCCCGGCCGTGCCCTTCCAATCGGATCAGCGTCGACGTTCCGGGGATCCCCCGTTCGGCTCGCCACCTCGACGACGCCACCACCAGTGCCGTCAGCAGAACGTCGAGAGCGCCCCCGTGATAGAGGTCCGGTAGCCGGGTGAGCAGCACGGACGTGTCGTCGGGGGAGGTCTCGACACTCACGTCCTGCAGGGCGGTGGCGACGTCCACGCCCGGGTCGAGGGGGCGGTCGGTGATCAGCGGATCGGGTCCCCCGGCGACGGACTGCCACCACCCCAGTTCGGCGATTCGCTCGCTCCGGCCGGCTTCCTCCGCCAGCGCGTGCGCCCACCGGCGCATCGACGTCGCCGGTTCCGGGAGTGCCGGCACGCTCCCGGCGCCCACCTGATGCCAGGCGGTCACGAAGTCGGGCAGCAGAATCCGCCACGACACCCCGTCGACCGCGAGGTGGTGTGCCACCACGATCAATCGGCCCGGGGTTGCGGTGGCAGGCGCGGGGTCGAGCCACACGAACTGGACGACCACCCCGTCGGACGGGCGCAGTCTCTCCACGGCGGCCTGGTGCTCGGTCGCGACCAGGTCTGCCACGAGGCCGGGATCGACGGCCGGGTCGACGACGACCCGCCGCAGCAGTGACGCGGCGCCGACGTCGGACGGAGCGCGAGTCTCCATCTGCCACTGCCCGTTCGCGTCCCGATACAACCGCGACCGCAGCATGTCGTGGCGCGCGAGCACCGCGGTGACGGTCGCGAGGAGCCGGTCCGCGTCGACGGTCCGCGGGAGGTCGAGCAGCACGCTCTGGCTGAACCTCTCGTAGTGCCCACCCCGCTCGATCAGGTACCGGACCACCGGGGTGGGCGGGAAGGTGCCGATTCCGCCGCCCTCGAATTCGGCGAGGGCGATCGTGGTCTCACCGTCCGCGATCTCCGACGCCGCTGCGAGCGCGGCCACCGTCCGGTGCTCGAACACCTGCTGCGGGGTGAACACCAACCCTCGTGCCTTGGCGCGTGATACGAGGCGGATGGACAGGATGCTGTCGCCGCCCAGGGCGAAGAACGACTCGTCGAATCCGACCTTCTCGACGCCGAGTACTTCGGCGAACACGGACGCCAGTGTGTCTTCCGCAGCGCTGCGCGGCGCGCGGTCCGGCCCGCGGGGGGCCGTGTCCGGTTCGGGTAGTGCGGCGCGGTCCACCTTCCCCGACACCGTCACCGGCAACTCCCCCAACACCACCACCACCGACGGCACCATGAACCCCGGCAACACCGACCCCGCAAACTCCACCACCGCACCCGAATCCACCCGAACCCCCACCTCCGGCACCACATACCCCACCAACCCACCACCCGAACCCACCACCACCACAGCCGCACCCACCCCCGGACACGACACCAACACCGACTCCACCTCCCCCAACTCCACCCGCTGCCCCCGCACCTTCACCTGAAAATCAGCCCGCCCCACAAACACCAACGACCCCAACCCATCCCACCGCACCAAATCCCCCGTCCGATACAACCGCGACCCCACACCAAACGGACTCGCCACAAACGACACCGCCGTCAACCCCACCAACCCGTGATACCCCCGCGCCAACCCCACACCCCCCACATACAACTCCCCCACCACCCCCACCGGCACCGGCCGCAACCACGAATCCAACACCACCACCTCAACACCCACCCCCGGACCACCCACCGTCACCCCACCCCCCGGCACCAACGCCCCACTCACCGTCGCCTGCACCGTCACCTCGGTCGGCCCATACGCATCGAACAACTCCCGACCCACACCCCACCGCTCCACCAACTCCGGACCACACACCTCCCCCGCCACCACCAACACCCGCACCGAACCCAACGACCCCTCCACCGAACCCAACACCGACGGCGTCACAAAACAATGCGACACCCCCTCCACCTCCAACCACTCCCCCAACACCGCACCCCCGAACACCCCCGGCGGCGCCACCACCAAACACGCCCCCACCGAAAACGCCATCAACCACTC
>NZ_JBHVEY010000060.1:0-6035 GCF_042802055.1 Rhodococcus sp. NPDC057529 | reverse complement strand
CGGTCATGTCTACCCAGGTCCTGACTCGCGGTTCCCCGAATTATGGTGTTACCGAGCATATGCCCTCAGGCACGTCAGGGTCGGTTTGGTGCAACCACGCGTACGGTTAGCAGAATCCCAATTCCTTCCGCTCAGGAGATCCCATGTCCCACGAAGGTAAAGCCATCACCGGGTCGGCGGCATTGCTTCACGAGTTCGGCGCGGACGCGAAGTTCTCGATTGAACAGGTTGTCATCGATCCCCCAAAAGGCCCGGAGGTGAGGGTCAAGATGCATACTGCGGGCCTCTGCCATACAGACGAGCACCTACGCGCTGGGGACTACAACCTCCCGTGGGCGCCCTGTTTGGGTGGCCACGAGGGTGCGGGCGTGGTGGTCGACGTGGGCCCCGACGTAAGGTCTGTTGGTCCGGGTGACCACGTGGTGATGACGTTCATTCCGAGTTGCGGTCGTTGTCCGGAATGTGTCCGGGGGCGCTCAGCCATGTGTGAGTTGGGTACCCATCTGTTTACGGGCGTGTCAATCCATGACCAGACCAATCGTATTCACTGGCGAGGGAAGGGGGTCGGACAGGCTCTCCAAGTTGGCACATTCGCCGAATACACCGTAGTACACGAAAACTCGGTCATAAGGATCGATCCAGACCTTCCGCTCGAGACTGCCGCATTAGTCGGGTGCTGTGTCACGACGGGGATCGGGGCGGCGACCTATACGACGCAGACGATGCCGGGTGATGTCGCCGTGGTGGTCGGAGTCGGCGGCATCGGAATGAACGCTGTGCAGGGATTCAGCATCGCCGGTGCGCTGCATATTGTTGCCGTGGATCCTGTTGGTTGGAAACGGAATCGGGCACGAGAAGTGTTTGGTGCCACACATGCGGTCGCGTCGATGGGCGAGGCCCGCGAACTGGTCAGTTCGCTTACGCGCGACCGAATGGCGGACACCGTTGTCTATTCGGTAAGCAACGGAGTGGGCGAGGACATCGAACAGGCCATGAGTATCCTGGGTAAACGCGGAACGATGGTTTATGTATCTGTCGCGGACTCGAAAGCGCGAGATGCAAAGCTCGATATGTTCACGCTTTTGCATCTGGAGCAACGTCTCGTCGGTTCACTGTTCGGCTCGGCAAATCCGAGATTCGACATCCCTCGCGTACTGAGCTTGTACCGCAATGATCAAGTGAAGCTCGAAGAGCTGGTCACAACTCGGTACACGCTCGACGAGATCAATGATGGCTATGACGATCTGCTAGCAGGGAAGAATATACGTGGGGTCATTTCATTCGATTAGCACCAATGGAACCAGGCGATTGGAAGGCTAAGCCTGTCATTGACTTTGGTTATTATTGCGCTCCCTGGCTCGGTGGCATCGATTTGGTACGTTTTCCTGTCGGGATTGGCGCGGTTACACGGTGAGTGTTCGCCGATCGGGGTGGGTCGCCTCGCCCGGGTCCGGGTCGACGAGATCTTGTGCACGGGCGGGAAAGCAGCGTCGCGCAGGTGCGCGCATTACCTCGACGAACTCGTCGGTGCGACGACTGTCTCGGTGGACCGGAGCCGTGCGATCCGGAGGTTGGGCGTAGGCGACCAGCACGATCTAAATCGTGCCTTCGACCACCTCGGGACTGCGGAGCCGAGGGGCTGTCCACGCGGATGCTTGTGGGCTTGAAAGGTTATGACGATGTGGGGGTTATGCCGACACGGGCCGCATCGTTACTGGTAGTGGCCTTGCGGTGGGTGGATTATTCGGCATAATCACCGACGACCTGGTCAGGCGTGATGCTGGTCTTCCCTGGTGACGAAGGGAAGGAAACCCAGCCATGTCCACCACCGACGATTACACCCGCTGGATCACGATCGACGACGCGATCGAGGACTTCGACCGATACCTGGTCACGGGCAAGAACGCATCCGAGATGACCCGCCAGTGCTACACCCGGCACGTCCGAGTGTTCCTCGACACCCTCACATCGTCGACCGATCAGGTCGGCCTCGACCGCGTGTCAGGCCCGCAGGTCCGGTCCTATGTCACACAACTGAGCGAGCGCTACTCACCGCAATCATGCAAGTTCAAAGCCACTGCGCTGCGGTGCTTCCTGCGGTTCGCGTGGATGTCCGGACGGATGAGCTCGGATCTGACTGGCGCGGTCGGCACGGTGATCACCCATCGGTCCGGCAAAATCCCCAAGGCACTGCACCCGGAGGAACTGGCCCGACTGTTGGCCGCCCCGGATCGGCGGACCCTGGGCGGAGCCCGCGACTACGCCCTGCTGATACTGATGTCCCGCCTCGGATTGCGCGCCGGCGAAGCCGGCGGACTACGCCTCGACGACATCGACTGGGCACACGCAAACCTCCGAGTGCGCGTCAAAGGCGGGAACTGCCTCGAGCTGCCCCTCCCCGACGACGTCGGCTCTGCTCTGGTCGAGTACCTGCATCGGCGTCCCGCCTCGACACCTCATCGTGAAGTGTTCCTCACGAACTACGGCACCCCGGCGCCGATGACCCGTGGCGCGGTCACCGCCGCGGTCGCCCGCAATGCCCACACCGCAGGGCTGGGGACGATCTACGCACACCGGTTGCGGCACAGTGCCGCTCGGGCCGTGCTGGCCGGCGGCGGCACGTTCGAGGAGGTCGGTGAGCTGCTCGGTCACGCCACACGACAGGTCACCATGGCGTACTCGTCGTTCGACCTCGTGTCGTTGCGTCCCCTCGCCCGCCCGTGGCCGGTCAGGGGGCAGTGATGCACAACTGGACTGCTCTCATCGACGAGTATCTCGCCTTCCGCATCGCACGAGGATTCCAACCGAGCCGCAAGATAGAACGGTTGCTCTCGCAGTTCGTCGCCTCGCTTCCCGACAGCCGCGACGACGAGGTGCTGTTCCGCAACGCCGACGTTCTGACCTGGGTGAACGCCCCCGATCGGGCAGCACCTTCCTGGGTATCGGCCCGATTGTCGATCGTGCGGGGCTTCGCGCTCTACCTCGCCGGATCCGGCCTGCCCGTCGTCGTGCCTGCCTGCCGGCAGGCACCGACCTCATGCCGCCGCGCCACCCCGTATCTGTATTCGACCTCGGAGATCGTCGACCTCATGGACGCCACCGACGTCCTGTTCACGCCCTTGCGTGCCGCCACCATGCGCACCCTCATCGGCCTGCTCTTCGTCACCGGAATGCGGATCGGTGAAACGCTGCACCTGAGCATCGGCGACCTCGACACCGAGCAGAACACCCTGACGATCCGACACGCGAAGCTCGGTCGCGAACGCATCGTCTGCCTCGACACCAGCACCAGCGAGGCACTCCGGGCCTACCTCGACGCCCCACCACGGCACGACCTGGGCACCGGTGTCGATCGGCCCCTGTTCGTCACCTGCCAGGGCGCCGCGGTCTGCTACTCCAACGTCTGCGGTGCTTTCCATCAGATGGTCCGCCGCGTCGGGCTGGCCCGCCGCGCCGGCGCCCGTCCACGCCTGCACGATCTGCGCCACAGTTTCGCAACCCGGACGATGATCGACGCCTACCGAACAGGACGCGATCCTGGGCACACGTTCGCCGTATTGTCGCTCTGGCTCGGGCATTCCAACCCGACCGACACCTACTGGTATCTGCAGGCCGCCCCGGAAGTCGCGGCGATCGCCGCCGGGCGCCTCGACCGTGACCAGGAGTGGTGATGAACCACCGCCTCGCCCCGATCCTGCAGCAGTACTTCACCAGCTACGCGCTCACCCAGCGCGCACTGAGCCCGGCCACGATCCGGACCTACCGCGACTCCTGGGCACTGTTCCTGACCTTCGTCGCCGAACGCACACAGCTGCCGCCCTACGCACTCGAACTCGCACACATCGACCACCGATGCGTCACCGCGTTCCTCGACCACCTCGAGAACGACCGCGGCAACAGCATCGCCACCCGCAACCTGCGGCTGGCCGCGATCAAGGCCGTACTGACATTCCATTGCGCGACGATGCCCGAACACCTCGACACGATCGCGGCGGTCCAGGCTATCCCCGTCAAGAAGCACCCACGACCGCAGCTGACCTACCTCACCGCCACACAGGTGCGCGTCCTGCTCGACGCGATCGACCCCACGACCTGGACCGGACGACGGGATCAGGCCATGTTCACTCTCGCCGCCCACACCGGGCTGCGCGTGAGCGAACTGATCTCCTTGAGCGTCGACAGCGTTCACCTCGGCACCGCGGCACACGTCGCCTGCACCGGAAAGGGACGCAAACACCGCACCACACCCCTGACAACCGCAACCGCCACGCTGCTGAAAACCTATCTCTGCGAACGGCGTACTCGTCCCGGACGCGCACTGTTTCCCAACCCGCGGGGCGAACCACTGTCCGCCGACGCGATCGGGCAACGGCTACGCACCCACGTGCACCGCGCAGCGCGGTCCTGTCCGGAACTGGCGGATACTCGCATCACCGTGCACACCCTCCGGCACACCGCGGCGATGCGGTTCCTCGCCGCCGGCATCGATACTTCGGTGATCGCGCTCTGGCTCGGCCACGAATCCACCGCGACCACCAGCATCTACCTTCATGCCGACATGGCTATCAAACGCCGGGCTCTCGAGCGGACACGTCAACCGGACGTGGTGGCAGGTGACTACACGCCACCGGACGCGCTCCTCGCGTGGCTGCAAAGCTTGTGATTATGCCGAACAACCTGGTGGTGGCGACGCGGCCACCAGCACCGATGCGCCCCGTGTCGGCATAACCCCCACATCGTCATAACCCTTCTTAGGCCGAGTTCGGCCTAAGAAGGGATACCTGACGAATCTTCCCGTGTCGGTGACAGATCCGATTGACGCAATCGGGAGTACCACGAGTTGTGGCATGCTGAACAGTCGTTTCGGATGTCCAAGATGGACCGGCGGGCGCGGCTGATCTTCCACCGCACCAAGGAAGGAGGCGATCAAGGCGACATCTGACTGTCGTGTTCGCCGCGCTGGCCGCTTCGCGGTTGGTGCAGGAGCGCAGTGGGCTCGCGATCGTCAAGTCCGCTCTTGGATCCACGAACCGCCGGCGACTGCAAAGCCCGAGGGCGAGACCGCATCCCGGGAACGTCCGGTGTCCACCCCCGCCGGACGTTCCCGGGGTGCACGCCGCCGACACTGCTCTCATCGCGGCACAATGGAACGGTAACTCCCACTCACTGCGGGTCGTTCCATTCTGCGTACGTGGCCGTCCCCATGGGTCAGCCTTTGGCGCAAAGTGCCTTCACTTTGGGAACAGGAACGAATGTTTGCAGTTCTTTATGCTACCGTTGGTGAAAGGTTCGATAGTAATCCGGTCGGAACATTGGGGTGAACATGAGCGTGGCAGCCGGGTCGATGAGCGAGGCCTTACCTGGATACCGGCGGCTGGCGTTGATCCTGAGTGAGGAGATTCAGGCGGGAAAGTACGGTGAGACCACACCGCTACCCACCGATACCGCGTTGATGGCCGAGTACGGCCTGGGCAGACAAACGGTGCGGCGGGCGTTTCAGGAACTGGTCGCGGACGGTCTGGTCTACCGGGTTCGCGGCCGGGGGACGTTTCCGACCGCGCGGCCAAAGTCGGGGCGCACCGTGCGCTCGACCGGATCGATCGAGGCTCTGGAGGAGTGGCGGGGCACGGAGATGGAGGTCATCTCTCCGCTCGAATTGCGCCGCGACCTCGATTTCGCGCAGCGCCTCGAACTTGACGGCCCCGTGGTCGCCCGGTTGACCGTCAGGCGCTGGATCGACGACGAACCATTCGCCGTCACCGACATCGTCCTTCCGCCGGACATCGGCGGGCGACTGGTCTCGGACGACAAGATTCCCTCGGGGCGGGCACCGGGAACAATTGTGGCGCATGTGGGCGCGATGGCGGGACCGGTGGCCAGCGCCGAGGAGACGATCACCGCGATCACGGTCTCCGAGGAGACGGCCGCGATACTTCATACCCCTGCCGGTAGACCCGCTCTCCGGGTCGAACGGGTCTACCGCAACGCCGAGGGCCTACCGCTCGAGCTGTCATCGACGGTGCATGCCTCCGAAC
>NZ_JBHVEY010000059.1:0-7419 GCF_042802055.1 Rhodococcus sp. NPDC057529 | reverse complement strand
GACATCGAAATCATCCCCGCCGACCGCATCAACCAAGCCTACGAACGAGTCCTCGCCTCCGACGTCCGCTACCGCTTCGTCATCGACACCACCACACTCAACTAACCCCCACGTGAACGCCCGCCGCACACGCGGTTCCGGCGGGCGTTCACCCACCACACCGCAAAACTTCCCAGGGAACCAGTTCCGATCCACCGCGATGCGTTCGCGACTGTCAGCTCGGGCACCATAAGACCCGAAAACCCACAACGAGTCCGATCACCCTGTGCAAGAACGTGTTTGTGAACCGGGACGGCAGGCGGCCACGACCGCTTCCCTGTCTCTGTTCGATCACCCTGGCCGCGATCTGGGTACGCGAGGTGAACCGCGGCTTGGACAGGGATGTGCTTCACATGCCCCCGGGCGGTGCGTTGGGAAATGACGAGTTTGACCGCGATCTCCCTGTTTGTCAGACCCCGGCACCAAGCTCGACAACCCGCGGCATCCGAGCCGCCGACCCCGAACCGACCGAGGCGCCGGCCTTCCCTTCTCCTCGAACGCCTACCCGGTGGGCGTCCTCCAACCGCATCCCGAGACCGCGGTGGAACTCGGCCTCGAATATGCCGTCCGACTCGAGGTCCGGGAGGACATCGAGGACCGTCACGTCAGTGAGCAAGTGATATCGGCGCCGCACGTTGTCGGCGAAGGAGCGATCAGGACGCACAGGTTCCGCCATCTGACCAGTTCGTCGTCACCGCCACCCTTCAACCCGCGGCCCACCGGTCAGGTCCTTGGAGCCGGCGCATCCACCGATGCTGGGTGTGCGTGCTCCACCGGATCCGCCGGTTTGCGCACGAACGCGCATGCACCGATCAGCACGAACGAGAGAATCCCCGCGACAACGAAGACCATCCGCACCCCCTCGGCGATGGCGTCCGGTGAATCGTGAGGGTGACCGGATCGCGAAGCGACGACCGTCATCACGGTGACAAACAGCGCCGTACCGGCAGCGCCCGCCACCTGCTGGAACGTGCCCACCACCGCGGAGCCGTGCGCATACAGGTGCGCGGTCACCGATCCCAATCCCGATGTCATCAACGGGGTGAAGGTCGCCGACAGGCCAAGGCACAGCGCCATGTTCGACACCAGCAGCAACCACAACGAGGTGGACGTGCTCACCGTCGTCAGCATCCACACTCCGACGCTGACGAGGATCGAGCCGGGAATGACCAGCACAAAAGGACCGCGCCGGTCGTAGACGCGGCCCACGATCGGACCCGCCAAACCCATCAGAAGGCCGCCCGGCAGGGTGATCAGACCCGTTTCAAAGGGATCGAGATGAAGCACCGACTGCGCGAAATAGGGAACGATGATGAAGGTGCCCATCATCGTTGCCATGCCCACCAGCATCGCGACGACCGAGATGCTGAACTGGCGGTACCCGAACACACGCAGGTCCAGCAGGGCACGGTCCTGGCGTTGCAGCCGGAACTGTCGGGCCAGGAACCCGGACATCGCCGCAGCACCGATGAGGAACGGCACCCACACCGGGAACGCCTGGGATCCCTGGGCCGATTCGCCGATGCTCACCAGTCCGTACACCAGACCACCGAATCCGAGTACCGCCAGGGGAATCGACAGAATATCGATACTGGCCGTCGTCGTCTCGGACACCGAAACCACGAACCGGGCGCCGAGGACCAAGGTGACCAACGCGATCGGGGCAACGAATCCGAAGATCCAACGCCACCCGAAATGGTCGAGGAGGAAACCGGACAGGGTGGGGCCGAGAGCAGGCGCCACCGCGATCACAATGGAGATGTTGCCCATCATCGCGCCGCGACGGGCGGGTGGCACCAGCGTCATGATCGTCGTCATCAGCAGCGGCAGCATCAGAGCCGTTCCGGACGCCTGCACGATGCGGGCGAACAGCAGCACACCGAACCCCGGTGCGGCGAACGCGATCAGCGTTCCCGCCGTGAACAGTGACATGGCGAGCACGAACAGGGTGCGCGTGGGGATGCGCTGGATGAGATAGCCGGTGAGCGGGATGACCACCGCCATCGTGAGCATGAAGGCAGTCGTCAGCCACTGCCCCACACTGGGCTGGACACCCAGTTCGACCTGCAGGACCGGGATGGCGATGCTCATCACCGTCTCGTTGAGGATCACCACGAAGCTGGCCACCAACAGGACACCGATCACCTGGAGGTGTCGGCGTTCGATTCGATCGTCGGCTCGTGCCTCGTCATTCACGAGGCCGGTGGGTTCGGTCACGGTGGACCTTTCCGATGGTGGGGACGGGGATCACCCCCCAGCGAACAACGAAAACACCAGGCGGGGCGGCCACCGAATTTACCGACCCGACGGGTGAACCCGCCAATCGTTTTCGCGCTCTCCGGGGCGACCGCCAGCGGAGCTGGTGAGACTGTTCCGTTCTGACTGACATTCCCTGACGACCCCGGAATCCGTCCTCATTTGAGGCTGCCTCGGCGACGAGGTAGCCGTCGATGGCGCTGTGGGGGCGGTCGAGGGCGGTGTCGTGGGGGTGCCGTAGGCCGTGTGCTGGGCGGTGTGCAGGTTGGTCAGCGCGGCTGTGGGTTGGAATGCCGACCCGCTTGTGCCAGAACCGGCGTGTGCCGAACATCTCGTCCGCCAGGTCCCGAACCCGGTCGCTGACCTGCGATTCGGAAGCGCTATGGGCGGTCAGACCCCGCACGAGGCGGCACCGACCGTCGGCATCAGAACTGGGAGACGGTCATCGTCATATGTAGGACGACCGCGGTAGTGTGCGGTAAGTCGTCGCCGAACGATGCCGCGTCCTCTCCAGCACTCGACATCGCCACCGAGATCAGCGGACTCAGCCGTTCTGGGGATGTACTGGCCGTGCCAGACGGAGGTCGAGGGGACTGCGGTCGGTCGTGACGCTTGTCGCGCTACTCGATGTTCTGCAGTTTCTTGCGGCGGCGGTAGTCTGCGGCCTTGATCCGGTTGCCGCACTCCGCCATTCCACACCAACGGCGCGAGAAACCGCGGGAGAGATCGATGAACAGTCGGGTGCAGTCCGGGTTTGAGCATTCCTTCACCTTCGCCATCTCCGGGGATCCGATCAGCTCGATGGCGTCCCGGGCGAGGAGGCTCAGTGTGTTGCCGGGTGTGCCGGTGGAGGTCGTGTCGCCGTCGCGGGTGAGGGTGAGGGTGGGCAGCGGTCCCGCGGCGGCGGTGTTAAGGAGGCCGACCTCCGCTTCCGTCGCGAGATGGGTGCTGCCGGTCAGCGCCGCACCGACGGCGCTGTAGATGGCCTCCCGGAGGTGCCGTGCGTCGTGGACGCTGTCGCCGGACGGCGGTTCCATCTCGTCGCACAGGTTCGCCCCGGCCACCCACCGTTGCAGGTCGGCCGGCGTCTCGAGTAGCTCGGTGCGCAGAGTGCGCCGCCAGAGGATGGTGCCCGCGAAATCCAGGCAATGCCGTCCACTCACATACACGAACTCGTTCACGTCACCATCTTGACAGGTGACGCGAACGAGTTCAAACTTCTCCCATGACTCCCGTCACCCCCTAGAGCGGTGACGCCACTGCGGCCGGCACGTCTCGGTGGCGGCGACGGAACTCATTCCCACAGCGTTCCCACCAACAGCGTTCTCACCAAAGGAGCCCGGATTCCATGTACGACGATGCGCACGCCCCCGCGCCGACCCGAGGCCCCACCGCGCCTGCACTGACCACCGCCACGATCGCCGCCCGGATGGAACGTCTGCCGTGGTGTCGTGTCCAGCGGAACCTCTTCCTCGTGATTGCCACCGCCTGGTTCTTCGACTCGATCGATTTGGGCGCCATGACATTCCTGCTGTCACCGATCAGCCACCACTTCGCTCTCACCGCAGCACAGACAGGGGTCCTCGGCAGCGCAAGCTTCGCCGGTATGTTCTTCGGCGCCGTCGGAGCCGGCGCCATCGCCGACCGATTCGGCCGCCAGCGGGTCTTCAAATACAGCATCGTCGCCTGGGGCCTGGCGAGCGTCGGACTCGCCCTGTCGTGGAACTTCGAATCCCTGCTCACCTTCCGATTCCTGCTCGGGGTCGGCATGGGAGCTGAGTTCCCGGTGGCAGCCGCGATCCTCGCCGAATTCATGCCGTCGTCGAAGCGCGGGCGCTACGCCGCCCTGCTCGAGGGGGCCTGGCCGATCGGATTCATCACCGCCGGCGCCGTGTCCTATCTCCTGGTCGCCTCCACGTTCGGCTGGCGCGGATTCTTTCTCATGCAGGCGACCCTGGCCGTGATCGCCCTGATCATTCGCCGGAACCTGCCGGAGTCACCGCGGTGGCAGGTCTCCCGGGGCCACGCGGCCGCAGCGGAGCGCACCCTGGCCTCGATCGAAAGCGCGGTGCGCGAGGCGACCGGCCGGCCGTTGCCCGAACCCGAGCCCGTGCCCGGCGCGCACGGGGAGACCACCGACCGGGGCGGGTTCCGCGCACTGTTCCTTCCCGCACACAAAGCGCGCACCCTGACGGTATGGGCAGTGTGGTTTTGCCTGATGACCGGCTACTACGGGCTGACGACCTGGATCGGCAAGCTCCTGACCGACAACGGCCTCGACGTCGCCAAGAGCATCGGATTCGTCCTCGCCATGGCCCTGTGGGGAATTCCCGGATTCCTCTCGGCCGCGTACCTGATCGAGCGGATCGGACGACGATACTGCCTGGCCGGGTACACCATCGGATCCGGCATCGCCGCCTTCTTCTACGGCCAGAGTTCGGGCACGTTCGAGCTGATTCTCGCCGGATCGTTTCTGCAGTTCTTCTTCTTCGGCATGTTCTCCTCGATCTTCGCCTACACCCCCGAACTGTTCCCTACCCGCAGCCGCGGCGCGGGAGTCGGTTCCGCCACCGCCCTGGGCCGGCTGGGTTCGGTCTTCGGTCCCATCGCGGTCCCCTTCCTGCTCGGCGTCGGCGGCACCGGCCTGGTGTTCTCCACCAGCGCGGTCATGTTCGCGATCGGCGCGCTGATCGTGCTCACCCGCCTCCCCGAAACGAAAGACGCCGTCCTCGAACAGATCCACTGATCCTCAACACCTTCCCGCCACAAAGAAAGCGAATCCCGTGAACACCGACGAATACCTGTACTTCCTCGACCGCGCCTTCGACGGCATGCTCGCCGTCCTCGGCGAGCTCGGCGACGAGCGCGCGAATCAGGCACCACCCTTCGACGGCGCGAACTCCCCCTGGGCCATCACCTACCACTGCACCGAGGTGGCCGACTACTGGATCGGGCACCTGATCGGCGGCCGCGAGAGCACCCGGGACCGTGCAGCCGAGTTCACCGCCCGGGGAACCATCGCCGACCTCACCCGCACGATCACCGCACTGCGGGCGAACCTGCACAAGGACCTCGACGGCTTCGACCCCGCCGCGCCGCTGACGAACACCCCACCGGCCGACTACGAGGGGCCGAGCCGCCAGCTCACCCCCAATGGGGTCCTCCTTCACGTTCTCGAGGAACTCGCCCAACACCACGGACAGGTCGAGGTTTCCCGCGACGCCCTCTCGACAATTTCGATGGAAGCCGCACTGTGACCACCTCGACGACACCCCACCGCCAGTTCCCCGGATTCGACGACCTCGACCTTGGTGCGCTCTCCCGGCGCACCGGGGTGAAATGGGCACGCGCCGTCGAAGCCGGCGCACTCCCGGCCTGGGTCGCCGACATGGACTTTCCCATCGCCCCGCAGATCCGCGACGCGCTCAAGGACTTCATCGACCGGGGCGACCTCGGCTACCCGAACTGGTTGGGCGGCACTCCCTTGCGGGCCGAATTCGCCCGGCGGATGTCCGACCGCTACGGCTGGCAGGTCGACCCCGCCCACGTGCGGGAGCAGACCGATCTGATCCAGGCGCTGCAGCTGATCCTTCGTCTCGGCACCCGACCCGGGGATGCGGTGGTGATCCAGACCCCGAACTACCCGCCGTTCCTGGCGACGATCGAAGCGATGGGGCGGCGCACCGTCGAATTTCCCTTCGTCGACACCGAGGACGGGTGGGCGCTCGACTTCGACGAGTTCGAACGGACCCTGGCACGGCATCGTCCCAAGGTGCTCATCCTCGTCAACCCCCACAATCCGACGGGCCGAGTGCACACCCGCGGCGAACTCGAACGCATCGCCGACCTCGCCGAACGGTACGGCCTACTGGTGATCAGCGACGAGATCCACGCCGAACTGATCTACGAACCGCACCGGCACATCCCGTTCGCGTCGATCAGTGAAGACGCCGCGTCGCGGACCGTGACGATCACTTCCGCTGGCAAAGCATTCAACCTCGCCGGTTTGCGCTGCGCGGTGCTGCACTACGGCCCCACGGACCTGCTGGCGGTCCGGGACAACGAACCCCCCGACCTCTACGGCGCGGTGTCGGTTCTCGGGGTCGTCGGATCCCTCGCCGCGTGGAAGCACGGGCAGGCATGGCAGGACACCCTTATCCGCGTCCTCGACCGCAATCGCGCCCGGGTCCACGACATCTTGACTCGGGCGCTGCCCGAGGCCCGGCACCACCTGCCCGAGGCCACGTATCTCAGCTGGGTGAACGCCTCGGCCCTACCTGTCGATGACCCGATCGACCGCATCCGCCGCGCCGGCCGTGTGCTCGTCGACGGCGGTGTGCCCTTCGGGAAGAGCGGTGACCGATTCATCCGGATCAACTTCGCCACCTCGGAAGCCCTGCTCGACCGGGTGCTCTCCGGCATCACCGGCGCACTGGGCGGGCAACACATGGACCCCGCCGCGCCACCCACCGAGCTCGACCCCTGCACTCAGACGTAAAGGACCGATCCACATGACCACCGCCATCGCCACCACCCACGCACCAACCGCGGCGCATCTCTACAACCAGGGCATCCAGGTCGGCGACCTGGTGTTCTGCAGCGGGCAACTACCCCTGACCGCCGACACGGGCGTGCTCGTCGGACCGGGAGATCCTCAGGCCCAGACGCGGCAGGTCTTCGCGAATGTGGCCGCAGTGCTCGAAGCCGCAGGCAGCTCCCTCGAGCACATCGTCAAAACGACGATCTTCCTCACAGACATCGAAGACATCGCCGCCGTCAACACCGTCTACGCCGAAACCTTCACCGGCGTCAAACCCGCCCGATCCTGCATCGCCGTACGCGCACTCCCCCACCAAGATGCCCTCGTGGAGATCGAAGTGGTTGCCACCAGAACGCCGGGACCGCAATAACCGCAGACATGATGCGCCGGACCGGACGACTGCTACCGCCCTGATATCTCCCCCACCTCAACAAGACGATCGCAGGCCGGCATCGCCTGGGCGTTCCGATGCCCAGGCGATGCTCACGCGCTAGACGGTATGGGGGTGGCTGGGGCCTCGCTCACATGTGAACGTGGGTTACCGACAGGAATGTGGTCCTGGCCGGTAGAGCCACAAGATGTGG
>NZ_JBHVEY010000058.1:0-8928 GCF_042802055.1 Rhodococcus sp. NPDC057529 | reverse complement strand
CGAGAAGGTCGCCCGCGGTGAACTCGGCCGCAAGACCGGCCACGGCTTCTACACCTGGTCCTGAGAGGCCACCCACCACAACCAGCAGGAGGCGCATTCTCATGAGCAGTAACGACGTGATCGGACTTTCCGTGGACGCGGGACTGGCCACCATCACCCTGCGCCGGGCGGGCGCGTCCAACGCGCTCGACCGCGCGGTGAAGGAACAGTTGCTCGCCGCGGTCGAGAAGGTGGCCGGCGACGACAGTGTGCGTGCCCTGCTGCTGGCGGCGGAGGGGAAGAACTTCTGCGTCGGCCAGGACCTGGCCGAGCACGTGGCCGGGCTCGAGGCCGATCCCGCCCACGCGATGGACACCGTCGCCGAGCACTACAACCCGCTGCTCCGGGCGCTGGCCGGGGTCCGGGTGCCGGTGGTCGTCGCGATCAACGGGGCGTGCGTCGGGGCGGGTCTCGGCATCGCCCTCGCCGGGGACATCCGGATCGCGGGGGAGGGCGCCAAGTTCGCCACCGCGTTCACCGGGATCGCCCTGGCCGGGGACTCTGGCCTCAGTCACACGCTCGTCGAGGCGCTCGGGGCGAGCCGCGCGACGGGGCTGATGATGCTCGGCGACCGGTTCACCGCCGCGCAGGCGCTGGACTGGGGGCTGGTGCACCGGGTGGTGCCCGACGCCGAACTCGGGGACGCGGCCGTCGCGCTGGCGCGGCAGCTCGCCGACGGCCCCACGGCCGCGTATGCGCAGGTCAAGTCCCTGGTCTCGGCGGCGTCCACGGGGCTGTCGGAGGCGCTCGAGCGGGAGCGTGAGGCCGCGGACGCGCTCGGGCAGTCGAAGGACCACCGCAGTGCGGTCGACGCGTTCCTCGCGAAACGCACGCCCACCTTCGAAGGACACTGACGTAATTCGGCTCCCGCCCTTGTGTGGGCGAGGGCTGACATGCATACTTGATACCAACCGATCATTCGGTAATAGAGGTAGGACATATGACCACGTCACACGCTTCCGATGAGCTGCAAACGCTCTTCGATGACACCATCGCCGCCGACCAGAGGGTCGAGCCCCGGGACTGGATGCCCGACGGCTACCGCAAGACGCTGATCCGGCAGATCGCGCAGCACGCGCACTCGGAGATCATCGGCATGCAGCCGGAGGGCAACTGGCTCACCCGCGCGCCGTCCCTGCGTCGCAAGGCGATCCTCATGGCGAAGGTCCAGGACGAGGCCGGGCACGGCCTGTACCTGTACTCGGCCGCCGAGACACTCGGTGCCGACCGCGCCGACCTCACCGAGAAGCTGATCGAGGGCAAGCAGAAGTACTCCTCGATCTTCAACTACCCGACGCTCACCTACGCCGACGTGGGAGTCATCGGCTGGCTTGTCGACGGCGCCGCGATCTGCAACCAGGTGCCGTTGTGCCGCAGCTCCTTCGGGCCGTACGCCCGTGCGATGATCCGGGTCTGCAAGGAGGAGTCGTTCCACCAGCGGCAGGGCTTCGAACTGCTGATGACGATGATGCGCGGCAGCGACGCCCAGCGGGAGATGGTGCAGGAGTCGGTGAACCGGTGGTGGTGGCCGGCGCTGATGATGTTCGGACCGCCGGACGACCAGTCGCCGAACTCCGAGCAGTCCATGAAGTGGCGCATCAAGCGGCACACCAACGACGAACTCCGTCAGCGGTTCGTCGACATGTCCATCCCGCAGGCCGAGGTCCTCGGCGTGACGTTCCCGGATCCGGACCTGAAGTGGAACGCCGAACGCGGCGCCCACGACTTCGGGGAGCCCGACTGGAGCGAGTTCATGCAGGTGATCAAGGGCAACGGCGCCTCGAGCGTCGAACGCGTCGCCAACCGGCGGGCAGCACACGAGAACGGGGCGTGGGTGCGGGAGGCCGCAACGGCCTTCGCCCGCCGCGAGAGCAACAAGGAGAACGCACGATGAGCACGGACGACACCGCGGTGCGCGCGGACTGGCCCCTGTACGAGGTGTTCCTGCGGGGCAAGCGCGGACTCAACCACGTCCACGTCGGATCCCTGCACGCCGCCGACGACGAGATGGCCGTCCGGCACGCGCGGGACGTCTACACCCGGCGCAACGAGGGTGTGAGCATCTGGGTGGTGCGGTCCAGTTCGATCGTGGCGTCCAGCCCGTCGGAGAAGGACCCGTATTTCGCGCCCAGCGGCGACAAGGTGTACCGGCACCCCACGTTCTACGAGATCCCCGACAACGTTCCCCACATGTGACCCGGCCCAGACCGTTTCGCAGGCCGACGAGAATTCCGAGGATGTACCGATGACCGACCACGACAACGCCTACGACGGCCTCGTCGACGAAGACAGCCACGGCCAGTGGGCTTTCGGCACCAGCTTCGACGACCCCCTGGCCGGCGTCGACACCACGGTTCCGGGTGACGTCGACCTCGCCGCCCTGGCCGGCTACTGCCTGATGCTCGGCGACGACGCGCTGATCAGCTCGCAGCGGCTCGCCGAGTGGAGCACGCGCGCACCGGAACTCGAGGAGGAGGTCGCACTCGCGAACGTCGGCCTCGACCTGCTCGGTCAGGCCCGACTGCTGCTCGCCCGGGCGGCCGCCGCGGACGCGTCGGTGGTGCCGTTCATTTCGGACACGAGCCCGATTCCCGCCGAGGACGCGCTCGCGTTCTTCCGCGACGAGAACCGGTTCCGCAACACCCGTCTCACCGAACTCGACAACGGCGACTTCGCGCAGACCGTCACACGACTGCTGGTCTTCGCCACGTGGCGGCTGGCCCTGTTCGACCGCCTGCGCACCTCCCGCGACCCCGTTCTCGCGGCGGTCGCCGTGAAGGGCGTCAAGGAACTCACCTACCACCGCGACTACGCCGCCCGGTGGGTGGTGACGCTCGGTTGCGGTACGGCGGAGTCGAAGTCGCGCATGGAGGACGCCCTCGCCCGGGTGTGGCCGTACGTCGAGGAACTCTTCACCCCGACCACCGAGGAACTTGCCCTCGCAGGGGTGGGTGTCGGCGTCGACCCGCGGGACCTCCGCGAGGAATTCGACACCGTCCTCGCCCAGGTGCTGAAGGCTGCGGAACTCACCGCCCCCACGGGCCGCACCGTCGGCACCGTCGGCGGCCGGGCCGGACGTCAGGGCCTGCACACCGAGGCCCTCGGACTGCTGCTCGCCGAGATGCAGAGCGTGGCCCGGGCCCATCCGGAAGGAGTGTGGTGACATGACCACCGCAGTGCGCAGCGACGCCCGCCGCCTCGCCGAGTCCGTCCTGGACCCGGAGATGCCGATGCTCACGCTCGCCGATCTGGGAGTGCTCCGCGACGTCGAGGAGCACGCCGACGGATCGGTGGTCGTCACCATCACCCCCACCTATTCCGGGTGCCCCGCCATGGCCACGATGCGCGACGACATCGAGCACACCCTGCAGGACGCCGGCTTCGGCAGCGTCGAGGTCCGGACGGTCCTCACCCCGCCGTGGAGCACCGACTGGATCAGCGACGACGGCCGGCGCAAGCTGCGCGAGAACGGCTACTCGACACCGGGTCCCGCGCCGCTGCGCACGTCCGGGCCCGTCCCGCTGACCCTCACTGTCAAGCCGCGGGCCGTCACGTGCCCGGTCTGCCACTCCGCCAACACCCGTCTCGACTCGGAATTCGGGGCGACGCTGTGCAAGGCGCTGTACCGGTGCCTCGACTGCCTCGAACCCTTCGATCACGTGAAGGAAATCTGATCATGACCACAGCGGT
Organism: Rhodococcus sp. NPDC057529; assembly: GCF_042802055.1. Lineage (NCBI taxonomy): Bacteria > Bacillati > Actinomycetota > Actinomycetes > Mycobacteriales > Nocardiaceae > Rhodococcus > Rhodococcus sp. NPDC057529. The sequence continues at coordinate 5,199 of NZ_JBHVEY010000058.1, read as the reverse complement.
GTCCCCGAAGCCCGGCGCGGCGTTGCGCAACAGGGCATTCCACACGCTCACCGTCGCCGACGTCGAATCCCTCTGCGACGACGCGGTCGCGGTCACGTTCGACGTCCCCGCCGACCTCGCCGACGAGTTCGCGTTCGGCCCCGGCCAGTCGCTCACCCTGCGGCGCACGATCGACGGCGTCGAGCACCGCCGCTCGTACTCCATCTGCGCACCTGCCGGTTCCGCGCCGCGGGTCGGTGTGCGCGAGGTGTCCGACGGCCTGTTCTCGACGTGGCTCGTCCGCGACGTCCGGCCCGGCGACCGGATCGAGGTGCAGGGCCCGAGCGGATCGTTCGTCGCCGACCCCGAGGCCGGCGGCAGGCACGTGCTGATCGCCGCCGGATCGGGCATCACCCCGATGCTGTCGATCGCCGCGTCGATGCTCGCGAACCCCGAGGCCGAAGTCGTTCTCCTGTACGGCAACCGGCGCACCCGCTCGGTGATGTTCGCCGAGGAGATCGCCGACCTCAAGGACACGTACGGGTCCCGTTTCGACGTGGTGCACGTCCTGTCCCGCGAGCCCCGCGAGGTGGAACTGTTCACCGGGCGCCTCGACGCCGACCGGTTGCGTGCCCTGTTCACGTCCATCGTGCCGCTCGCCGACATCGACCACTTCTGGCTCTGCGGCCCGTTCGGGATGGTCACCGACGCCGAGACGGTGCTCGGGGAACTGCAGATCGACAAGAGCCGCATCCACCACGAACTGTTCTTCGTCGACGACGTCCCGCCGCCGATGGAGAAGCACCGCGAACCCGGCGTCACCGGGCCGAGCAGCGAGGTGACCCTCGTCCTCGACGGCCGCTCGACCACCGCGACGTTGCCGCGGGACGAGTCGATCCTCGACGCCGCCGAGAACTACCGCTCGGACCTTCCGTTCGCCTGCAAGGGCGGCGTCTGCGGAACGTGCCGCGCCAAGATCACGTGCGGTGACGTGGACATGCGCCGCAACTACGCGCTCGAGGACTACGAGGTCGACTCCGGCTTCGTGCTGACGTGCCAGACCTTCCCGGTCAGCGACAACGTGACCGTCGATTTCGACGCCTGACCTTACCCAGCCCGCCCACCCCGGAGACTAGAATGACCAGTATCGCCACCCCCTCGCAGGACATCGAGTTCGCCACGCGCGACCGGATCTCGACGCTGCAACTCGAACGTCTGCAGTGGTCACTTCTCCACGCGTACACCAACGTTCCGCATTACCGGAAGGCGTTCGACGACGCCGGTGTGCACCCGAGCGACCTGAAGGACCTGTCCGATCTGGCGAAGTTCCCGTTCACCGCGAAGGCGGACCTGCGGGCGAACTACCCGTTCGGGATGTTCGCGGTGCCGCAGGAGAAGGTCTCCCGCATCCACGCCTCGTCCGGCACCACGGGGCGGCCGACGGTGGTCGGGTACACCGCGAACGACATCAGCAACTGGGCCGACCTGATCGCCCGGAGCCTGCGGGCCGGCGGCGTCAAGCCCTCCGACAAGGTGCACGTCGCGTACGGGTACGGCCTGTTCACCGGCGGCCTCGGCGCGCACTACGGCGCCGAACGGTTGGGCTGCACGGTGATCCCGATGTCCGGGGGCATGACCGACCGGCAGATCCAGCTGATCGAGGACTTCGAACCGGACGCGATCATGGTGACCCCGTCGTACATGCTCACGATCGTCGACGCGATGATCAAGAAGGGCATCGATCCGTCGAAGACGTCGCTGCGGACCGGGGTGTTCGGCGCGGAGCCGTGGACCGAGGAGATGCGCACCGAACTCGAGAAGCAGCTGAACATGGACGCCGTCGACATTTACGGACTGTCCGAGGTGATGGGCCCCGGTGTGGCGATGGAATGCGTCGACACCAAGGACGGCCTGCACATCTGGGAAGACCACTTCTACCCGGAGATCATCGACCCCGTCACCGGCGACGTCCTCCCTGACGGCGAGGAGGGCGAACTCGTCTTCACCTCGCTCACCAAGGAGGCCATGCCGATCATCCGTTACCGCACCCGCGACCTCACCCGCCTGCTGCCGGGCACGGCGCGGTCGGTGCGGCGGATGCAGAAGGTCACCGGCCGCACCGACGACATGATCATCCTGCGCGGGGTGAACCTGTTCCCCACCCAGATCGAGGAACTGATCCTCACCGTCTCCGCGCTGGCCCCGCAGTTCCAGTGCATCCTCGACCGCCCCGGTAGGATGGACGAACTGACCGTACGAGTCGAAGCCCGCCCCGACGCGTCCGCCACCGATCACCCCCGTTCCGCCGCCGAACTCCAGAAGCTGGTCAAGAACCGCATCGGAGTGAGCGTGAAGGTGGACGTGGTGGCATCCGGCGCACTGGAGCGGTCGCTCGGCAAGGCACGGCGACTGATCGACAACCGCTCCGCTCTGTGAGGTGATCGAAGGTGCGTCTCGGTGGTGAACACGCGCGTCACGACGACGGCCAGTTCGAACACTGGCGGCAGGCCGTCTCCACGGCGTTCGTCCCGCTCGCCGTGGTGTCCACCGCCGAGGACGGCGAGGCCACGTTCACCGGGACCCTGCGCACCACCGCGCTCGGCGGACTGCAGCTCAGCGAGGTCGGGGGACGGGCGGTGGACATCCGGCGGACCCGCACGTCCATCAAGCGGTCCGACCCCGGCCTGGTGAAGGTGGGCCTGCAGCTGGCGGGCTGCGGCGTCATCGTCCAGGACGACCGTGAGGCCGTGCTCGGGCCCGGCGATTTCGCCGTCTACGACACCAGCAAGCCGTACGACCTGCACTTCGCCGGCGACTTCAGCATGTTCGTGCTGATGTTTCCCCGCGAACTGCTGCGCATCGCCTCGCGGGAACTGGGCACGGTATCGGCGCGCCGCATCCGCGGCAGCACCGGGATGGGCGCGCTCGTCTCGCCGTTCCTGACGAACCTCCACCACTCCGTCGTGACCGGCACGATGCCGACGACCCCCCTCGTCGAGGACGCGGTCGTCGACCTGCTCAGTGCCGCGGTGCAGGCTGAGGCACCGGCCGACGCCACCGCTCCCGGCGCGACACTGCTGCTCCGTGTGAAGTCGTTCATCGACGCGCACCTGCACGACCCCGCGCTCGACACCGCCACGGTGGCGTCCCACCACCACGTGTCGACACGGCACCTGCAGAAGACGTTCGAGGCGGACGGGCACACAGTGGCCGGGTGGATCCGTCACCGCAGGCTCGAGAAGTGCCGCCGCGATCTCAAGGACGTCCGCTTCCGCGGCGAGAGCATCGGAACCATCTGTGCCCGGCACGGTCTCGTCAACTCTTCGCACTTCTCGCGGCTGTTCAAGGACACGTACGGGGTGTCGCCGCGAGCCTTCCGCGAACAGGAACTCCTGTCGATCAGCGTGTGAGGTCGGCGCACAATTCGGTCGCGCGCCGCCGCCCCGCAGGCCAGACTGATTCGGTCGTCGCGACCGGAGGAGTGGGACCGCTGAAACTGCACGAGTACACCCGGCTCGACGCCGTCGGTCTGCGTGCGCTGATCCGTGCGGGCGAGGTCACGGCGGCGGAAGTCGAATCCGTTGCGCGCGCAGCGATCGCGCAGGCCGACGCCGATCTCGGCGCACTGACCCTGCCCCTGTTCGAACCGGCGCTCGATCACCGACCCGACGGTCCGCTGGCGGGGGTGCCGTTCGTCGTCAAGGACAGCGGCCCGTTCGCGAAGGGTGTGCCGTTCACCCTCGGTAGCCGCAGCATCCGCGGCGCCGTCGCCGCCGTGGACCACGAACTGATGGCCCGGTTCCGGGCTGCCGGCCTGGTGGCGCTCGGTCAGACCACCGCACCGGAATTCGGGCTGAACTTCGCGACGGAACCGGTGCGGTACGGGCCGACACGCAATCCGTGGGCACTCGACCGCGGCACCGGCGGGTCCAGCGGTGGCTCCGCGGCGCTCGTCGCCGCCGGGGCGGTTCCGCTGGCGCACGGCAACGACGGCGCCGGGTCGCTGCGGGTGCCTGCCTCCTGCTGCGGGCTCGTCAGCCTGAAGCCGAGCCGCGGCCGAATCCCCTGCGGCCCACTGGTCGGTGAGGCCGGGTTCGGGCACATCTACGAGTTCGCCCTCACCCGAACGGTCCGCGACACCGCCCATCTCCTCGACGCGGTCGCGGCACCGCCGGTCGGGGAGAAGTACACCGCCCCGGCGCGGTCCGTCCGGTACGCCGACGCGGTGCACGCCGATCCCGGCCGGCTGCGGGTGGCCCTGATGACCGAGCCGTGGGGCGGGAGTTCGATCGACCCGCAGGTGTCGGCGGCCACGGTCGCCGCCGGCGAGATCCTCGAATGGATCGGCCACACCGTGACCGAGACCCGGCCGCAGTTCGACGCGGAGGATGTCGTCGAGGCGTCGGCTCTCACCGCCGTCGCCACCGGTGCGGCGATCCTCCGCGCCCCCCGAAGACCCGATCCTGCTCTGCTCGAGGCGGTCTCGCGGACAGTGCTGCAGGAGACCCAGGCGTTCACGGCACTCGAAGTTGCGGCCGCACTCGACGCGCAGCACCGGGTGACCCGTCCCATCGGGCTGTTCTTCACCCGATTCGATCTGCTGGTGACCCCGACCGTCGCGTGGCTGCCGGTGCCGCACGGCACCCTCGACTACGACGACCCCGGGCACAGTGTGCGCTCGTGGCTTTGCCGGATCTTCGAGTTCGGGCCGTTCACCGCCCCGTTCAACGTGTCCGGGAACCCCGCGATCAGTCTCCCGCTCGCGCTGAGCCGGGAGGGCCTCCCCATCGGGATCCAACTCGTCGCGGCCACCGGCAGGGAGGATCTGCTGCTGCAGGTGGCCGCGCAGTTGGAGCAGGCGGTGCCGTGGAAGGACCGCCATCCGTCGATCTTCGTGGGCTGACGACGTCGAGGACTTCCGACGGGGTTCAGCAACGTTAAGTTGTGACCCGCGCCAGCGGCAACTTTCGTTGTCCGTCACTCCGCGGTCCTTTGCGGTCCCGGTCGCCGCTGGTGTGTCCGCGGGGGGAAGACTCCCGCAACTTAACGTTGCTTAATGATTTGGATCACACTTAACCTCGATGCATCCGATCAGCGAGGAGGTGAGCCAGTGAGAACAGCTAGTTGTAGTTCCCAGGCAGGTTGTGAACGGCGTGGCGAACAGGAATAGGTGAGGACCTCCGGTATCGGTGTGGTTACCACACACACGCCGCTACCGAG
>NZ_JBHVEY010000057.1:0-11522 GCF_042802055.1 Rhodococcus sp. NPDC057529 | reverse complement strand
ACCACCCGTTCGCGACCACCAGCCACCTCAGCCGGGGCCGGAATTCGTGACGATCAGTGGCCGAACTGGGGCCTACTCAGGTGACCACACCCAGGATGTGGATCTGCCCGGCCGGCCACTGCCCGACATAGCGTGCGGTCACGTCACTGACGGCGTCGGAAAATCGCATCCCGTCAAGCCCGCGCAGGCAGTACCGCACGTAGGAGTCATGATCGAGCGGTGCTGTCCCCACCGGCCAGCACCGGTCGGTGATGTCGATGTCCTCCACCGGCAGCGGATACAGCGCGTCGTCGCGCACCCCGCCTGTGAGCACCGACCGTCCTCGCCCGCTGCCAGATTCTGGGGTCACCACCAGCCACAGCCGATCGAACCCTGCCGCGCCGTGTGTTACCCGCACCTCCGGAACAGAGAAGGCCTGCACCGGATCCGGTCTCCGGTCGCGGTATGCCCGGACGATTGTGGTGTCGGAACGAGTCGGATCCTTGCCCCAATGCCACCGGATGCCGTCCCCGAAGGCGCGTTTACGCCGGTGCGCTTCGTTGTAGGACACGTCGGCGTACTCGCTGGTGTATCCAGGGTCCCGGTCCTGCGCGTAGGGGTGGGTGTCCGGTCCGATCCGTTCGGGGATAGGACCGCTGAGTGGCACCTGCATGACCGAGGTGCTGTAGTGCACCTCGTATCCGTCCCGGCCTCCGGCGCCCTTCGACACCCGCACCCACGGATCGTGCTCGATGCCGACGAACAGCGACGACTCGTCGAATTCGCCCGACAACAGTGCACCGTCCACGTCGACGCGACGGGTACTGCCGCTGGGTAGGGCCACCAACAGCGGCGGCGGGCACGGCGGCCGGCGTGGCGGGATATCGGGCGAGGGCGCGATATCGGGGCGGCTGCGTGTGAGCGTCATGCACCAGGCGCCGGCAGGGCCACAACAGATCAGCTGGTGACGCTCGGTGTATTCGGCATGGACGATCCCGTCGACGCCAACGCGCACCAAGGGGCCGTCCCGATGGTTCTGCACCCATACACCGGCGTCGTCGGCAACGATCTGAGGCTGACCGGAGCCCGGTGGCGCGGGAGGAACTTCGGTCCACGAGACCAGCTGCATGAGCTGCTGACTGTGTGGATCGAACAGTGCCGCTACCGGTTGACGTTCGTCAACCACCCACACGTAGCCGCAGGAGAAAAACACATAGCGAGGGCGCAGGAACCTGCGCTCGAAACCGGCGCTCATGCGCCTTTCTGCCGTGTCATACCGACAACGGTACCAACGTTCGCACGCAAGCCGACAGCGATCGGCACCAGCCCCGTAAGCCGATGGGCAACCGGAATCGAACCGGACCCATCCGGGAAGACGGTGCCAGTGCAGCTATCGCAGATCGCGGCTCAGCTCACAAGCGAGACGAAGCAGCGATCCCCGTCCGAGGTACCACCTCGTCGACGCCGCGAAAGGAGTGACGACCATGACCCACACCGACCACCCCCGATCAACCACGGAACGTACCGGCGAGCCGCCGGGCGCCGCACATCAGATCGACCATCTGTCCACCGTGCAACTCGTCGAACGCCTCACCGAACAGGTGAAGGCACTCGTCCAGACCGAGATTCGTCACGGCATCGTCGAGATGAAGGACAAGGGCACCAGGTTCGGTGTCGGTGCGGGACTCTCGGGTGCTGGACTCGTGATCGTGCTGTACGGGCTCGGTGCGCTCGTGGCCGCCGCCGTACTCGGACTGGCCACGGTGCTCGACCCGTGGCTCGCCGGCTTCGTTGTGGCGATCGTTCTCGTCGGCGTGGGCGGCATCGTCGCCGCTGTCGGCGGGCAACGGGCGAAAAAGGCGCTGCCCCCGACGCCGGCCGACACCAGGCGCAGCGTCCATCGAGACGTGGACACCGTGAAGGAGAGCCTCCGATGACCGCTCCGCACGAGTCGACCCCGGACGGCGACGCCCTCGCCGAACGACAGCGCGCAGAATTGGCCACCACGGTCGATGCCCTCACCCGCAAGGCCGACGTGCCTGCCCGCGTGAAGGCGGTCACCCCGCACCAACTCGACACCGTCCGACACGAACTCGCGAACGTGCGAAACAAGCCACGACTCGCAGCTCTGCTCGGCGGTCTGACTGCCGGCGTCGTCGCCCTGGTCGTCGTCCGACGCGCACGCCACCGCTGACCGGGCTGGAGATAGAGACGACACGACCCACGAGCGCCCGCAGAAGGCGGAACCGAAGGACGTCCGCCCGGGCCGGCCGATCACGGAAAGGACGGGGACATGGCGCGGCGGGAATTTCCCGAACTCGTCGATGACTCCGACAGTGCAGAGGATCACGCAAACGCACCGGCGGTCGGCGGACTGGTCCAGGTACTCCCTGAGCGTGTACTCGTCGATTCGCGGCCTCACGTCCGGGTCCGCCGGTGCGTTCGCGCGTATCGATCAGTGCGGCAGAAGAAACACTGGAGGTGGCCGCCCCCAAACCCGTCACCGCTTCCGCGAGCGCGGAATCGGTTCCCGCTTCCCGCTTCCCGGCCACGACGGTGGTGAGTTCTGCGGTGGCTTCGCAAATCGGTGGGCACCGACACCGGGATCTCGACAGACCCAAATCGGGGTCAGTCCAGGGAGAAGGCGGCCCACATCTCCAACGCCGTCGCCAGTCGGGGCCGCAGCGCCGTCGGCATGTCCGGTGGGAATCGCCGGCCTACGAGGACTGGCCCGGCGCCGAACTCCACAATCGCGTCGAGGGACTCGACCTGCACGGGTCTTCGAAGCTGAACGAGACCGACCTCGTCGACAAGATCCGCAACCACGGACGACCGACCCGGTAGCGTCGCCATGTCCCCGGAACGAGGTCATCGGCTGACGGTGTCCGGCGGTCCGTCTCGTCGATTAACCCCAATGCCGCGCAGTTAGGGATTGTCCTGGCAGGTCAAGTGAGGTCGAGGAACTGCGCGTGTCGTGAGATAGGGCAACGGAACTCCTGGTAGGGAAGCTTTGTCCGCCAAAGACAAGCCTCTCCGGGAGTTCCGTTGCCTGTTCAGTCTGTCATCAAACATGAGTCGGTGGTTGCCGCCGGGCGGTTCGCGCCGGGGCATATCGGTGAGTTGACGCGGATCGTGCCGTTCGAGATGGTCGATGCCGCGCTCGATTCGGCGAGGGCCACGCAGGCTCGACTGCGGGAGTTGCCGTCGCGGGTCGTGGTGTACCTGCTGCTGTCCGCGTGCCTATTCCCTGATATCGGCTATACCCGGGTGTGGGCGAAGCTGACCGCGGGACTCGAAGGAGCGGTGGCCGATCCGGGTTCCTCGGCGTTGTCGCAGGCCCGCCTCCGGGTCGGCGCCGCACCACTGAGGGAATTGTTCAACCTGATCAAAGGCCCGGTCCCCGGTACCGCTCGGTGGCGGGGAGTGTTGGTGTGCGCGATCGACGGCACCTCGATGTTCGTGCCCCACAGCGTAGCCAACCTCGGTGCCTACCACTGTCAAACCGGCGGCCCCAACGGCGACTCGGGCTACCCGATGGTGCGCATGCTCGCCGTGGTGGCGTGCGGTACCCGCACCATCGTCGATGCTGTGTTCGGAACCTACGGTGTCTCCGAGATCGCCTATGCGCCCCAGCTGTTGGGGTGCCTGCGCGATGGCATGTTGTTGTTGGCCGACCGCAACTTCGCCGTCGCCTCGTTGATCGAGCAGATCGCGGACACCAAGGCCGACCTGCTCATCCGCTGCAAGAGCAACCGCAAGCTTGCCTCCATCGAACGGCTGCCCGACGGGTCCTGGCTCGCCCCGATCGGCTCGGTGGTCGTCCGGGTCATCGATGCCGAGATCGTTGTCACCCCGAAAGGTGGCACACCCCGCACCGGCCGATACCGGCTGATCACCACCCTCAACGATCATCGCCGCTACCCGGCATCGGAACTGGTCCGGCTGTATCACCAGCGATGGGAGATCGAGACGACCTATCTCGAGCTGAAGTCGACCATCCTCGGCGATGCGATGCTGCGGGCCCGCACCCCGTCCGGGGTCGCCCAGGAGGTCTACGCGTTGTTGACCACCTACCAAGCGCTGCGTATCGCGATCGCCGACGCAACGACCGGTGCGGATGTCCCACCGCTGCGCGCGAGTTTTACGATCGTCCTCACCACCGCCCGAGACCTGGTGGTACTCGCGTCAGGCGTGATCGCCGGCACAACGATCGATCTGGTCGGAAAGATCGGCCGCGCAGTCCTAGCCGAACTCAATCCCGAACGCCGAGCACGTGATTGCCCCCGCGTGGTCAAACGAGCGATCTCCAAACACCGCGCCAAAGGTGCGGTCGACCGCACCAACTACCCCACGGTCAACATTGCCATCAACGTTCTCGAACCGCCCGATTGGACAGACAGCCCAAACCCTTAACTGCGCGGCATTGCGATTAACCCTGCCCGTTCGTGGGCATTCGGACGGCATGGCTACCTATCGAGTACTCGATCCCACCGGCACCGTCGTCGAGACCAAGGACATCGAGAGCGCGGAGGACGCGCACGCCTGGTTCGTCGACGTCCGTGCCGACAACAGTGAACTCGGCTGGCGGATGGAAGTGCAGCACACCGACGGGTGGTCGTTCTTTGACGACACCGAGGGCGCCTCCTAGTGTGATCGGATTGCAGCAGAGCAAGTCCGGCCCTGCGGGGGTCCCGACACCGGATCCCAGGACGCTGTCTTCGAGTGGTCCATGCGAATTCGACAACAGACCGAGAAAGGGTACGAGAATGGCCGACCAGTACGCGCGCCAGAATCCCACCACCCAGTACCCTGCTCCCGATCGCGAAAATCAACCCGAATTGCCGCACCCGGGACTGACCTCCCAGATGGTGACCGTCCCGGACCACGGCGAGAACACCTATCGAGGAAGTGGCCGCCTCGACGGCCGCCGGGCACTGATCACCGGCGCGGATTCGGGCATCGGCCGTGCGGTGGCACTCGCGTTCGCGCGTGAGGGCGCCGATGTCGTCGTCAGTTGTCTCGACGCCGAGGAGTCGGATGCACAGCAGACGAAGCGATTGGTGGAGGAGGCCGGCCGGCGCGGCGTCGTCGTAACCGGGGACATCACCTCGGAGGAGCACTGCCAGAGCCTCGTGGACCTGACGGTTCGTGAACTCGGCGGTCTGGATATCCTCGTGAACGACGCGGCCTTCCAGATGGTCCAGACGGGCGGTATCGCGGACATCACCACCGAGCAGTTCGACCGGGTCCTGCGCACGAACCTCTACGCGCTGTTCTGGTTGTGCAAGAAGTCCCTCGCGGTCATGGAGCCCGGATCGGCCATCGTGAACACCTCGTCGATCCAGGGAATGAATCCTTCACCCGGCCTTCTCGACTACGCCACCACGAAGGCGGGGATCGTCGATTTCACCAAGGGACTGGCCGCCGATGTAGCCAGCCGCGGCATCCGGGTCAATGCGGTGGCGCCGGGGCCCATCTGGACGCCGTTGATTCCCGCGACCATGCCGGCCGACGGTTACCGGCACTTCGGGACGATGTGCCGCTGGGTAGGCCCGGCCAGGCGGCCGAGCTCGCCCTCGCGTACGTCTTTCTCGCATCCAACGAATCCAGCTACATCACCGGAGAAGTGCTCGGCGTCACCGGAGGGACGCCCTTCACCTGAGGCCGGTGCACCGGACGGCTCAGACGAGATCGCCACCGGTACCGGCTGGTCGCCGAACGCCCCCGGTTCCGCGAGAGCGCGCAGGTACCGGCGTTCCCGGTCGGTGGCCCGGGTCCATCGGAACGGGAAGACCCGTCGTCCCAGGCTCGGCGGCCTTCCTCCACGGCGGTGTGGGTGTCTCGGTATCGAAGGGAGAGGCGGGGTGGTGTCGGGTAATTCCCGTCCCGCCGCACTGCGCGGTCGCGGCGACCCCGAGACAATCTGGGAAGTGCTGGCAGGCAAACCCGCACACATCCCGTGAGGAGTGCACGCATCTTGGCCGGCGGACTGGTCTTCACCGGTCTGGCCCTGTACTTCGCGCATCGGCACACCTCCGGCGCACCCGCCCTCGCCCGCGACGAAGAACTCGAAACGCGCTGAACACCGGCGACGACTCACCCGACACCGGACAGCGGTGTCGGGTGGGTCGTCGGTACGGGGAACAACGCTGTCGCGACAGCCGTTGGCCCCGGCGGCGTGCCTCTGCCGACGATCTGTGCGGGTTCTTTTCTCAGTTGAGTTTCTGCGGCACACCGTAGGTGGTGACGGTGTCCCCGTTTTCGGTGACTGCCGTGGCGTATGGCCGGATGGTGACCGGTCCGATTGCTCCGGAGATGGAACCGTGAATGCCCTGCATCCGCACCAGCGCCTCGGGTCCGTCGAACTCCTGGCCCTCGAGCAGCGGGACCTCGGTGATACCGCCCGGTTCCAGGTCGATGTCGAGCTCTTGCGAGGGGATGATGTCACCGGCCAGCTCCGCGCTGGTCCCCGCGCTCAGGTCCAGTGTGAAGTCGGGGACGAGCCCCAGGTCGATTCCGTTGTCTGATCCGATCGCGAACCCGAGTCCGGGGGAGTTGAGGACGATGGTCGCCCCTGCCAGCGCGATCGGGTAGCCGATTTGGTAGCCGACGGTGAGCTGGGTGCCCTCGAAGTCCGCGGCGTCGGGGCCGCTGATGTTGACCGCGGCGTATCCGTTGTGGAAGAACTCGACGCTGGTCGGTACGCCGTCGAGGGGCGGGACGACCTGGTACTGGGTGTTGCCCTGCAGGACTTCGATGCGGTTGCCGTCCGCGTCGATGACGGAGCTGGAGTTGTCGACACCGGCGGAGGCGGTGCCGTTACCCATCGCCATGGCGAGTACGGCGATGCCTGCGACCGCCGCTATGCGGGTGAAGGGTGTGTGTCCGGGTCGAGCTGTGCTGATGTTCGTCATGCCGATCCCCATTCAGTACGTACTGCAACCGATACGAAAAAGCATGCGAAGCGTAACCATTCGGGGCTCATTCGTGTTGTTCAGGAAGTCCATGAGTCTTTCGTCCGGTTCGGACGCGCTGGTGGTTCGCGACACGAGGGGATCGGAGCCGGGGCGCCCTGTCGTTGTGTTCCGCACCGCAACACGTGCGGCGAGCCTGGTCGGGGTAGGTGATTGCGCAGAGTGTTGTCCGCCGGGGTGGGAGTGCCACCGTCGGAGTGTCGGCTCCGGAGCGGGCCGCCGCCGGTAGAGTGTCGTCGGTGCTGTTGAATCCGAACCTGCCCGGTCGTGTCTTTCCGCCCGTGGGTTCGTATCTTGTTGGTAGGGGAAAGGTTCGGGAGTTCACGCATTCGGTGTTCACCACTAATCCCATCCGCATCAATCCTGTTGCCGTCCGTGCTGCGGGGCACGCCGATGTGGTTACCCCGCCGACGTTCGCCGCGGTCATGGTCGAACCCGCGGTCGGCCAGCTGTTTCGCAACCCGGATACGGGTCTGGACCCGGGCCGGGTGGTCCACGGGTCGCAGAGCGTGGTGTATCACCGGGATATCGTGGCCGGCGACGAACTGACCACGGACCTGACGATTGCCTCGGTCACCGAGCGCGGCACCCACGTGATCATCACCACCTCCAGCGGCATCCGCGACAGCCACGGTCACCCATTGTCGGTGTCGGCTTTTCGGGCGTGCGCCGCATGCCGAGTGCTGGCCCAGGGAACCTGAAGGATGCCGAACCCGAGCCGACCGGTGCGTGATCCCCAGTGTGTGAGGCGAGTCGCCGACGACGGCGGTCGCTGTGACGATGCCGCTGGGGACACGGTCGTCGGCGGTGAACAACAGACAGAGGAACGGGCAATCTGCCGTGGGGTGTGAGGTGAGGGTGCGAGGAGGCGAGTGTCCGCGGGATGGGGTGGGTACTCCGGGCAAAAAGGCGGTGATCGTATGACTACTCACGAATCCATCCGGCGCTGGATCGCAGAACAGATGCACCTCGATATCGACACTGCCGAACCAGCCGAAGTCGCCCAGCTCGATGCTGTGACCGCGGCGGCAGAAGCGGGATATGTGCGTGCGTTGCTGCACCTGCGCCACTACCGGCCGCTGGTCGGATGAGGTTATCCTCGCCACCGTCAAGGCGAGCGAGAGGCGGTGCGGCCGCCATTCACACCGGCAGGTCTGCGCTCAATCCGGCTGGGATGAGATCCTGGGAGGTCGGCCGGTGCGGGGGAGGTGATCTCGTTGATTGGCGGGGGTGTGGTCGGTGTGGTGGTGGCGTTGTTCGATGAGTATCACGGCGCCCAGCAGGAGGTAGGTGCCGGGGACGATGAGGAGGGTGGTGGTCAGGGCGACGATGATGGTCAGGAGTTCCATGGCTGCTCCACGGGCTGGGGCTCGGTGTGGGTGGGGGCCGGGACCGGCGGCGATGCCGAAACGAGGGGCGTCTGTCAACGGTAGCTGTCCGCGGGGACGATCCTGGTAACCAACGCGTGAACATGGTCGGGATCAGTCACAGGGACGTCATCGCAGAGCTGGTCGATGGGCCGCGCACGACGTGCGGAGCTGAGACAACCGCGATCGGTGACCGTAGGGTCGGCGGTGCCCAAATCGATGGTCTGCGATGACATAGGTGTCGCCGGCAATTTCGGGAGGTTCACCATGGCCGACACTCGGCTGGACGATCTCGCTCGCAGGATCGATTCGTACGCCGAGGTCAGTTCGATCTACCGCGCCTTCCACATTCTGGCGTCGAGAGATTCGCGCACTCCCGCCCAGGTCGATGAGATGGTCGAGGCCATCAACCGGTCGATCGACGAGATTGAACGCCGCACCGCGGGAACGTGAAGCAGCGGACTCGTCACTCATGACGGCCCCTCATGCATGGCAAGGGCCTCGATCCGGTGGATTCCAGCGGTCCCTACCGGTGGTCTTGTTCTTTTAGGCTGGGTCTGCCGTCGAGGGAAGGGAGACCGAGTGTGGGCAAACTGTTCGTCGGCGCGCGGCGTCCCGAGTTCGTTGCGCAGGATCGGGTCGTGGTGTCGCTGCACGCCGCGATCACTGAACTGGTGAACCGGTACGGGTAGGCGGTTCTGGTGTCCCCCGTTCTGGGTGAGGACGGGGTGGCGATGTTTCCGGCGATTGTCGATCCCACCTCCGAGCGGCACAGCATGTGCTTTGTCGTCCCCAGCAGCCAGGGCGTCGCGGTGGATCCCGACTTTCTGCAGCGCGCGCTCGATCAAGCTGAGGCCCTGCAGGGGTGGATCGTCCTCGACGCGCGGGACGATGTCGTCAGCGACCTTGCCCGCGCATATGAGGTCAAACAACCGCGCCCACGCCGAGGCGAGGCGCATCGCAGACGAACGTGGTGACAGCCTCTGATGCTGCGGCGTTCTCGCCCCGCCGGTGAGGTGTTCGGGCGTTCACCGGCAGAGAGCGACCACCCGGGACTGCCCGGTCGGCACGCAGGGAACAGCGACTCGACGCGGTGGCCGATGCGAGACACGGGGGCCGGGTGTTTGGGGCGCCGCTGGTGTGGGGTATGCGGTGGTAGATGCCCGGTGGCGTCTCTCCCAAGGGCGGCACCGGTTTCGGGGCCGCACCGGTGTAGTCCCCCTTCGGCCGGTGCGGCCGAGATAACCCGACTGTGCGGTGCCGCACACACCGGGCGTCCCGAGGGGTGGAGGCGGGGCGACGACCTTCTGCGCCGGTTTTGTGGTGTCCTCGGTGCGTGGTTGTCTTCCCGTTTCCCCGGGTGCATGCGGATCGAGGGTGTCAGGGTGAAGTGATGACGACACAGCACGACCGGTCCGCGGGTCCGTCGCCGCCGGTGGGCTGCACGGGGCCTGCGGATGCGGTGACCGCTGCCCTGAACGCCTTGGCTGGGTCCGCGACTCCGGTGCCCGGGGAGGTTCTCGATCGGATCCTCGAGCATGCGTGCAGGTCGGCGGCGGCGGTCCTGCGGGCTGTCCGCGGCAGCGAGATGGTGTCGGTGACCGAGGTGGGGTTCGGGCGGCCGCATTGTGTGGTCACCGACGAGGCGGTGCGGGCGGTGGAGGAGGCGCAGTACGCGGCCGGTGCCGGGCCCGGGGAACGGGCGGCGCACGAGCGGCGGGTGGTGCAGGTGCGGATCGGTGAGCACGGGCGGGTGTGGCCGGGGTTCACCGCGGCCGCGGAGGCGGCCGGGTTCGATGGGGTGGTGGCGGTGCCGGTGTTCGCCGACGGCGAACCCGACCGGAAGGTGATCGGCGTCGTCGGCGCCTACACCCGAGGCGGGGAGGGCGCCGAGTTCGTGGACGAGGCGCGGTGGTGGGCGGGGCTGGAGTTGGTGACGACGGCGGTGTCGGCGACGTTGTCGGAGTCGCGGCGGCGCCGGACCGCGGAGGGCGCATTGGCTCGGTTGCGGCGGGCGGTGAGTACGCGGGAGGAGGTGGACCGTGCGGTGGGGGTGCTGATGGCCGTGCATGCGGTCACCGGTGAGCAGGCGGCGGTGCTACTATCCGAGCTCGCCGACCAGGATTCACCGCATCATTCGGTGCAGGCCGCGGCCCGCCGGGTGCTGCGACTGTGCACCGGTGAGCAACCGTAAACCCGTCGACCGGTAAACAGCTGACAACAGAGATAATGTCAAATCATTTAGTGAAGTGGCTGCGCACCAGCGTTTTTCGAATAATTCAGGTGAGCGCGGACTGCCCCGCCGACGTCCCGCACTCACCCCCGGCGCCGCGGGATCGGGTCAGTGGAACCCGCCGACTCCCGGTGGTGTGAGTGTCGAGCCGGCGGGCCCACCCCGCACCCGGTGACCCCCGATGACCATCCGGGTGCGATGACACAACACCGTAACCGGACCCGCCGACGCAGCAACTCGGATCGTCGTGGACGAGGTCGGCGGTGTTCTCGATGAGCCGTGCCGCTCGCACGAGGAGCGGGCTCCGGCACCCACACGGTGGGGAGGTCACCGTCGTGGTCTCTCGCGGTCAGTCAGTCGGTGTCGAGTTCGTCACCGACGCCATGTGCGCCGGAATCGGTCGGAGCGGTCGTGGGCTGTTCGGCATACCCGGGCAGGTGTTGCACGTAGTCGGTGAGCGATGCGGCGGCCCGGCCGTCGTCGAC
The DNA here is from genome assembly GCF_042802055.1 of Rhodococcus sp. NPDC057529. NCBI lineage: Bacteria > Bacillati > Actinomycetota > Actinomycetes > Mycobacteriales > Nocardiaceae > Rhodococcus > Rhodococcus sp. NPDC057529. The sequence goes on along the minus strand of NZ_JBHVEY010000057.1, from coordinate 484 downwards.
CTCCGCGCTTCGGGCCGCGGGGATTCGTGAGGCATCCTGCACCCAGTACGAATCGGTTCGGGCACGGGCCGGTCGTGGAGCGAACATACGCACATCCCTCGACGTTGGTCACTTCCCGCCCCGCCGGCAAGTCGTAGTTACCGTTCAGCAAAATCGTACGCCGCCGGGCCCAAACGCGCTGACCAGCGACTTGATCGATCAGCCCGCCTCAGTGCCTGTACCGATACGTATTACAGCGCCAGCGCGGTGCTGTGCAGCCGTGGGTCACGGGACCTCGGCGATCTCACCCCGTCTACGCGTGGACGATTGCCAGGCATTCCGACGCCAGTTCGCTGATTCTGTTGGAATGGCAGGGTCGTTCGGCAGCCGTGGCAAGGAGCCCTCTGGGTATTAATGATCTTTCGGTAATTGAGTGAGCTCAGATCGCAAGGAAAGCCCAGCGTGATCGAGGAAGCCATGACACAGGTCGTAGCTCGAGCCGATC
>NZ_JBHVEY010000056.1:0-11822 GCF_042802055.1 Rhodococcus sp. NPDC057529 | reverse complement strand
GCACCACCCGTTCGCGACCACCAGCCACCTCAGCCGGGGCCGGAATTCGTGACGATCAGTGGCCGAACTGGGGCCTACTCAGGTGACCACACCCATTCCGATCTCGATCACTCGATACTGCCACCTTTGGTGCAGTCGCGAAGACCGCCCACCCTTTCGCACCGACCTACGACCGGTCGTCGATTCACCGTCAATGACCTGCGGTGGCGGAGTGATGGTGCCGCTGTCTCATGTGACCGAGTCGTTCACACCAATCGGGGCCGACTCCAGGTGTGAGTGAGTGGGGATCGCGGCGATGCACTCGTGGGTTCCGCCGACATAGGTGGCCATCGATCGACATTGCTTCGACCGATCCCAGCGGTGGGATTGCACTTCCTTGTTTTAGTCACCTAGACTAAAACTATGGAAACGATGATCGAGGCACTCGACGTCGTCGGCGCGGCAATCGTGCCGAGCGACCTGTTCGGCCCCATCACCCACGACCCGGCAGCTCAGCGCGCCGCCCGCCGGCGGTTCCACCGCCTGTCGGTCCTGATTCACCCGGATCGGGTTGATCCGGCGTACACCGCCCGCGCCGCATCGGCATTCACACATGCGTCCGACCTGTACCGCCGCTGGCAGCGCGCCACGACCACCACGGACGCGGCCACAGCCACCGTCGTGGACGGCAGAAACGGCTCCTACCGACTCGAGACCCGGCACGCCCGCGGCTCGATCGCCGACCTGCACCATGCCACCGACAGCGGCGGCGCGGGCGTGGTGATCAAGGTTCCACGCGATGTCGTCTCGAACGCTCTGATCGATGCGGAGCGGGCCGCGCTCACCGAGATCGCGGCGTCCGCCGAGGACGGGAACGACTGGTTGCGCGCGTACTTCCCGCAACTGATCGACCACCTCACCCACGCCGACCCTGTGACCGGCGCCCGGCGACAGGTGAACGTGCTGGACTCGCTGACCACCGGATTCGTCACCCTCGCCGAGGTCCAGGCCGGCTACCCGGATGGGCTCGATCCGCGGGATTGGGTATGGATGCACCGGCGGCTGTTGCGGGCGCTGGCCGCCGCGCATCGCGCCGGGTGGGTGCACACCGCGGTGACCGCGGACAACGTGCTCATTCACCCTGAGCGGCATGGGGTGGTGCTGGCCGGATGGTCGTTCGCCACCCGCCCCGGCACCGTTCCTCTGGCGACGATCCCCTCTCGGCGGGACCACTATCCACCGGAATGTTCCACCGACTCCCCCGCAACCCCGGCCTGGGATGTCTTCATGGCACATCGGTTGATGCTGACCATGCTCTCCGATACGGCCCCGGACCGCCTGCGCGCGTTCGCCCGCGGCTGCCTGCAACCCCAACCTGGTCTGCGACCTGACGCCGTCGATCTGCTCGAGGAGTTCGACGACCTGCTCGACACGCTCTACGGGCGGCGACGCTTCCGCCCGTTCACCATGCCCACCACGAAAGGACAGTGATCCACCATGGGATACGGCAAGTGGGATGACGACACCTACACCGCGGCCAAGACGTTCCGCGCCGCCCGCGGCGTCGACGACTTCGGCTACACCAGCGCGATGTACGCACAACCGATGGATCAGTGGAAGGCCGATCCGACCCTGGACCCGCTGGGCGTGACCGTGCGGGAATGCCGGGATTCAGCCGGGCACCCCGAGTCGCTGGCGATCGCCGTGCTCTTCGACGTCACCGGCTCGATGGGCGCGGTACCGCGGATCATGCAGAACAAGCTCGGCAAACTACACGGTCTGCTGCAGCGCAAGGGCTACGCCAACGACCCGCAGATCCTGTTCGGCGGCATCGGGGACGCCGACTCCGACCGAGTGCCCCTGCAGGTCGGTCAGTTCGAGTCCGGCAACGCTATGGACGAGCAACTCCGCACCATCTTCCTCGAAGGTAACGGCGGCGGTCAGAAATCTGAAAGCTACGAACTGGCCGCATATTTCATGGCCCGTCACACCGCCACGGACGCGTGGGACAAACGCGGCCACAAGGGCTACCTGTTCATTATCGGCGACGAACTGAACAAGGCCCGACTGTCGGCCCGGCACGTGCGCACGGTGATCGGCGACGACCTCGACCGCGATGTCACCGTCGAGTCGGTGTACCGGGAACTCGAACGGCGCTGGAACGTCTACTTCGTACTACCGAATCAGTCCGCGTACTACCACGATCCCGAGATCGCGGAGCACTGGCAGCGCCTGCTCGGGGAACGGTTCCTCAAACTGGACGACCCGGGCGCGGTGTGCGAGCTGATCGCGCTGACGGTCGGCATGGGCGAGGACCGCATCGACCTCGGCGAGGGGCTGGCGGACCTGCGTGACGTCGGCTCCGCCGCCGAAGCGGACACCGTCGGTCACGCGCTCGCCGCCCTCGGTGCGGCGCGGGCCCCCGTCGCGGTGAGCCCATTGCCGATCGATCCTGCCGGCAGCGACGACGTGTCCTTCACCTGACACCCGTTCGAGAGGCAGGGCTTCCGATTCCCGCGCCGGGTGCGAGCCCCGCCTCCCGACTCCCCCTCTACGACAGGAGATCCCATGACCACGGTGTTCGGTGACCGCGACATCATCGTCGTCGACCTGGGCTTCGGCGACGCCGGCAAGGGCGCCACCGTCGACTGGCTCTGCTCACCGGACGCCGGCCTCGATGTCGCAGCCGTCGTCCGGTTCAACGGTGGCGCGCAGGCCGCGCACAACGTCGTTGTCGACGGTCGCCACCACACCTTTTCCCAGTTCGGGTCCGGGACCTTCTCCGGCGTCCCGACGGTGCTGTCGAAGCATGTCCTCGTCGAACCGATCGCCCTCGCCGCCGAGGCCCGCGCCCTGACCGGGCTGGGTGTGCCGAATCCGCTCCAGTTACTGCACATCGACGCCGCCGCGCTACTGACCACCCCGATCCACGTCGCCGCTAACCGTGCCCGCGAGGATGCCCGCGGTAACGGCAGGCACGGCTCGTGCGGCAAGGGCATCGGTGAGACCGCCGCCTACGCCCTCGATCACCCGGACGCACCCGCCGTCGGAGACTGCCACCGCCCAGCCGTTCTGCGCACCAAACTCTCCGCAATGGCCGACCACTATCGGGACCTGATCGCCCCCAGCGTCCATCGGTGGCCCGACCTCGACGACATGGTCACGATGTACTCCGAATTCGTAGCCGCTGTCCGGATCGCCGAGGATGGCGATCTCGCGGCCCTCGCCAACCAGGGGCGCTTGGTTTACGAGGGCGCACAAGGAGTGCTGCTAGACGAGTGGCGCGGGTTCCACCCGCACACCACCTGGTCCACCGTGGAACCGAGCAACGCGCGCTCCCTCTCCGCCAAGCACGGTCGCGGCAGCCACGTGCTCGGCGTCACCCGCACCTACACCACCCGGCACGGTGCAGGGCCAATGCCCACCGAGAACCCGACACTCGGCGCGGTCCTTCCCGAACTTCACAACGACACCGGCAGCTACCAGGGCACCTTCCGGATCGGGGACCTCGACGAGGTACTGCTGCGGTACGCCGCAAACGTATGCGGCAGCGTGGACAGTCTGGCCGTCACCCACCTCGACGCGGTGACCCGCGCCGCAGCCGAGGGGAACCCCATCCGCAGCGCACGCCGGTACCCCGACGTCGGCGACCTACTGCCTCTCGGACCGTGGCGGGACCTCGCGCATCAGCAACACCTCACCGACGTCCTGTCCGCGCTCACCCCCGACACATCGGAGTTGCCGACCCATCCGGCAGACGTCGCGACGCGCCTCGGATCGCTGGTCGGCGCACCGGTGGTACTCACCTCCAGCGGTCCCAGCCGGGCCGCCCGTCACGTCCGTGAGCCCGCTATCGCATGATCACAGGTGTGGAACAGTCATCCGTCTCCGTCGATGTGGTCGCTCTCCGGTTCGGCAACCCGGAACCCGACGCGCTGCGCTACGGCGTCGCGCCCCGCCGCTGGGAGCCGTACACCGGGCACACGGCCTTGCCCGGTGTCCTTCTCGGCGCCGGTGAACGCCTAGAAACCGCCGCCCGCCGCGCCGTCACCACCAAACTCGGGATCCCGGACGACGCGATCCTGGCAGTGGGACAACTCGCGGTGTTCGACGAGCCCAGCCGCGACCCACGCGGGCCGACCCTCTCCATTGCCATGTGGGCCGTCATCACCGCCGACAACATCACCACCGACCCCGCCGCCGCGACGCAGTGGCGCGGCTTCGACGAACACGGCAGCCTCGCCTTCGACCACGACCGCATCGTCGCCGCCGCACGCCGCATCCTCGCCACCAGCCTCCTTTGGCGGGACACAACATTCACCCGGGCGCTCCTCGGCGCCGAATTCCCCGCCACCCACGCCGTCACCGTCACCACCGCACTCGCCGGCAACCGGCCCGATCAAGGCAACCTCAATCGCACGCTCAAGGCGATACCCGGACTCGAACGCACCGACGAACGCGTCCGAGTACAAGCCACCGGCCGCCCCGCAGTCGTATGGCGTTGGACCACAACATAAGAGACACCACACCCACCCGCGCCGACACCCGGCGCCAAGCACACCCCTGAGCCGCGACCCATTGGGCTCAACCGTGAGCGTGCAGACAGCGACGGGGTCCGGGGCTCGGCTGTTCGACGGCCCCATCCCAGACTTGAGCACGATCACCGGGGATCGACCAATGCACAGTGCACGCCCACGAACCGCAGAAGTGTCGCCACTCATCCGATCAAGTTCAGTGAAGGGTCGAACCATCGCCTTGGCCGCACCTGAGCACATCGGCTCGTCAGACACGTGCTCAGACGCCCCCGACCACACCAGCGGCAGAGCCCGCCACAACCCTCCCGTAACATTCCAGCCTGTCCCCGGCGGCCAACCTGCGGGAACGGTGCACCCGAGCGCTCGGAACGGCCCGGATGCCCCACCTGCCCGGACCCTCATCGACTCTCACCTGCGGCGCAGCGCCAGCACGGGAATTGTCCGGATGCCCGCAGTCTTCTCCGCGTAGTCGGCAAAGCCGGGATACCGCCGCGCTTGCTCGGCGAAGAGGAGATCGCGCTCCTCGCCTGTCACCTCATCGACGGTTACCGCGTATTGCTCGGTGCCCCGTTCGATCTCTGCCTCACCGGCGGTGACGAGGTTGTAGTACCAGTCGGGATTGGTCGGTGCGCCCGCCTTGGACGCGAAGACGTAAGTCGTGTCCGGATCTTCCTCATCTGGCAGATACATCATCGGGCTCACCCGATCTCGCCCGGTCTTCCGGCCCCGGTGGTGAACCAGCACTACCGGCGCACCCTCGAATGGGCCACCAACTCGGCCCTCGTTTGCCCGGAATTCAGCAATGATGTTCGCGTTCCAGTCGTCGGTGCTACTCATTCGGCAGATTCTCCTCTTTCGGCACAGGATCGGTCAGCAATCGGGTCGACGCGGTTGCCTCCGTGTCGCACCCGGTCTCATTCAGGGCGCGCTCCGATTTTTCAGGCGCACCCGCAACCGTCTATTTTCTCGTACTCGTGAACCGTCCACCGCCACACCGCAGGCCATAGGCGAGCCTCGGCAGATCAGCGAGTCCCTTCTAGATTCGCGGCCGGATTGGACAGCAAATTTCGGGACTGCCGCGGTATCGGTGAAAGCGCCGGAACAATGCCCAGTCGCATGCTCAGACTGATCTCGGGGAAGCATTGACAAGCCCGTCCGAACGTTCGCGGACCACACAGTCAGTTTGTGCCGCCCCTTGCCCGGAGTCCTATTTGCCGATATCGACGGTGAGGTCCTCGATGTCGGCGAAAACCAAACGCCCGTCATCGAGGGCCACCGCCCACCGATGCACCGGTGCCCATTCGTGGCCACGTTCGGCGGTGTCGGTCAGCTCGGCGTAGTCCTCGACGATGACGCCGGTCGCCGCCTCGGATCGCCTCCGCACCAGCACCCGGGTACCCACGCCCAACACATCGGATGACGCCTGCTTCTTCTCGCTCTCGTCACTCATGAACTGCACCTTCCCTCTGTCCTCGGAGTACAAGCATGGCTCGAGCTCGTCCACCAGCCGAACTCACGCCGCCAGCCGCTGGGCGCCCAGTTCAGCGTGGGATGGCGGGGCCTTCCCTGGCCATGGACGTAATGGCCGTGTGTGCGGCCGCACCTGCGGATCACAGTCCGGTCGACTTCTTGCTCCCAGCGTTCGGAGTAACTCCATATCCCACGGGTACTCCCGACCTACGCTGCACTCCGGGCTCGACGGTCCCGGTAGCAGCCAGGCCCTCCCGCCAGCGCTCCCCTTCGCTGGCCGGAGGGCCGTCCGCCGCCCACGGCTCGCGGCCCCGGCATCAATGGGTCCGCCCCCTACTACTTCTGGCCGCTGGGCCGACGCTTCTCAGGATGACCGAAGCGCACAGCGGGAGCCGAGTGGATCGGCCAGCGGAGATTCGACACTCATAGATTGGTCCCCGACAATCCTCGCGTCGGAACGATGGTTCACTTCACTCGTCGCGGGTGCCACCGAGCTCGCCATCATCGCGCTCCGGCTCGGATCGGCTATCTGGGCGCACCTCCGTGTCAGGCCATTTAGCGAGTTTCACCCGGTGGAGGCAGGGGATCTTCCGCACGTATCCGTCCTTGGTGACACACCGCTCACCAATCCCTACACGGCAGTGCGGACATGGGATATGGGCAACGAACTCGAATGGATCCATCGCTCACCTCCACGGCTGTAACCTCGTAATACGACTATGACCGACCACGACGAATCATGCAGCACCGACGCACACCCCACCACCGATACCATTGCGCAATCCACTTGCAGCACGAAACTGATAACCGTCGCCGAATCGACTGCGCCAGCACAGATAACCGGCAGCACGCCGCCCCAAGCTCATACCTCTGAAATTACTGAGTCGGCAGCTTCGCAAATTACTGAGTCGGCAGCTTCGCGACGATGACAACCCACACGACATACTGTTCGAATACACCGTCGGCCACACCCGTAGACGTCACAACCACCACCCGGAGCTCGGTCCCCACTGATCTGTACGCGGACATGTCCGTTCCACCTGGCACGATGGCAGTGACAGCCAGACGAGCTGGCCGAACAACGCAACAAGGAGCACCATCATGGCACTACCTGTCTTGACACCGGAACAACGCGCCGAGGCACTGGCGAAGGCGGCTGAAGCCCGCAAAGCGCGTAGCGAACTCCTCGCAGCAGTGAAAGCTGGAACCCTCAGTGTCGAAGCGGTGCTCACCAAGGCCGAGACCGACGAAATCGTGAAGAAGACGAAGGTTTCGGCGCTGCTGAAGGCGCTCCCCGGCGTCGGATCAGTGAAGGCTTCGAAACTCCTCGAAGAATTGGCGATCGCCGAGACCCGTCGTATCGGCGGCCTCGGAGCCAACCAGCGCCAGGCGCTGATCGAAGCGTCGTCTGACTCCTGACCTCGGAACTGCCGCAGCCTCCGGCCAACTCGAAATGAGCTGGCCGGAGGCTGTTTTGTCGACGCCGCGAGGTCTTGGCCGCAGTGAGCTGCACTGTACGATTCCCCGATCTGATCGGGGATATGCCAGCGCGTGGACAGCTCGTGACCCTCCGTGGTCGGCCATTCTCGAATCTCTTTTGCGCGCTTACGACCCCCGCAGGGTCGACCATGCATTCTTCCACCGACGCGAGTTGCTTGATCGATGTACAAGGTGAGAGTGCTTTGGAAATTCCTGGCGTTCTTGGCCTTCAGATCGATCTGGTAGTCGACACCGTCGCGAGAGAACGGACCGGTCTGCTCTTTTTCGTTCTTGATCGAAGTCCCGTCGATACGTTCGACCACAATCGCGCGCGACAGTTCCGTTCCCTCACTGTCGAACACCCGGAAACACTACTCCGAGATAATGTTCGTATCTCAAACGATGGCAGGTTTCGACAGGACATCGCGGATTCCAGCCGAGTAGAGCTCGATCAGTGCCGCTCGCCGCACGCTGGCGGTCATTGGCATAGAACCTGGTCAGGATAGACGCTCGTCTCGTTGGAACCGCGGAAAGTCCATGCAGTCCACATCCCGCCAACCGCACAGCCTCTCATCGGTGGAGGTTGACCGGCATTCCCGACGCACCGAGAAACCACGACTTCCCACCGCCGGCTGAAACTTCCAGACCTGCACGGCCTGAACACCAAGCGCAACGAGGAATCTCCCTTGGCCAGAAATTGTTCTGGCGGGCGAGCGGAGCGAGAGGACACGATCGATCGATCTGAGGTGGCCAGATACTCGGCGCCACTACGGCAGTCGCTTCACCATGATCGGGTGATTTTCACGACACACGGGCAATGTGGTTGACATAGCGTAAGAAGAAGCTATGTACTTTACAAATATTTAGATTCCACAGAAGGACTGATCTCGATGCGTACTTACCGGTCCGCAGCCTCGGCGCTGGAGCTGTACTCAGCATTCCGGCAACAACATCCTCACACAGCTATACCCGAGAACTACCTTACCGAATCTGGTTTCCAGCTCGGTCGCTGGCAGTACCGCCAGCGCGTCGCTCGAATGCTCGGCACACTTCCGGAAGAGCGCATACGTCAGCTCGATTCAATTGGATTCGTGTGGAGCGACGACGATGCCCCGCTCCCCGCCATAACTCGCACCGACAGTAAGCGCCGCCGGATGCTGGCCGAAATCGCCGCTTACCGTGAACAACACGGCAACGCGCTCGTGCCCGCGAACTATGTCAACGCGGATGGCGAGCAAGTCGGCCAGTGGCTCTACCGGGCCGTGAAGAAGTGGAGAGCAGACGCGCTACCCGAAGACGAGCGGGGTCCACTTGCGGCGCTCGGGGTCTCCCCCGGTCCTCGCCCACGCGGACCGAGAACCGCCGCATAACGCACATCAACTCCCAGGCGAGCGAGAATCGGACTCCAAATTGGTCCCACTCGCGGCCGTTACGTCCGAGATCGGAGACCTGACTGCACGTCGCGCCAGTGCGCGGAGGACGCCCCCATTCGGCACAACCCTTCGCGCCTCACTTGTGCTGAACCGGCGCGATCACTCAATGAACTGGCACGCTCACGCGCGCATCGTGCACCGGATGTCGCCCCTGGACCTGCTGCCCGCCGGCAGTCTCACCGACCAGAGACTACGACAGGCCCAGTTGCGCCAACAGTTCCTCTGTCCGACCCAAGATCGCCTCGGTTTTCCTGTCAATCTCTTCAAACGCGTCAGCAAGATCCCCCAAAGCCCGGACATCCGCGTACTTCCGAGCAATAGCAGCCTCGTACTGTTCGTTGAGCTCGTCCGGCGTGAGCTCGACGCCTTCTATCCCGACCTCGAATCCATCGCCTCGGGGCGGAGAGAAGTCTTCAGCTTTAGCCTCCCTTGCAGTGGGCCGAGGATCCAGCGGCTCGGACCGGGTATGTCTCGATGAGGCGGCGCCCGTCAGATGTGCAGCGACGATCGCCGCAACCGCTCTGCCCGACAGCCCGCGCCGATCGCGACGGACCGCAGCGAAATGTCCCCACTGATCGAAGCTCGGCAGCAGAGGGCCATCTTGGTTCTCCCGCAGAGCCGGCAGTGTTCCGTAGGACTCTGCGGTGCCATCTGCATTCTCGTGACTTCTGATAAGACTTCGAGCAAGGACCCGGTTCGAGGGATAGCGATCAAAGAACGCTTGGAGCCGTGCCCATCGCAGATAGATCGCGACGGGACAGCGCTGTGGGTTGTCCCGTGCTGGGTGCAGCTGCAGGTCGTGCCCGCCGCCGACCACCACGATCTTCCCGTCATACGTGACGTCACTGCGTTGCAGGTAGCCCACTTCAGTCGCTGATACTCCGTTGATGCAGTGGAGCACAAGGAGTAAAGCGTCCCTCCGCCCAAACATGCCCTGCAGCCAACCGGAAGTCGGAAGTGCCACCATTGCCTGAGTGGCGGCGCGAGTGAGATCGTCCCGTTTGGTTGCGCGTACCGACAGCACCTGACGGATTGCTCGCGCAGACCCAGGCGCCGGGTACCCAGTGGCGGTGTGTACCCAATTGATCGCTGCCACGCGTCGCCGTTGGGTCGCACGCGCTGCAGGATTTTCGTCGAGGAAGCTCGCAAGAGCGAGAGGATCTGCGGGCAATGCCACTGCTTGGAACGCTGCGCACCAATCAGCGAACAACGCCCAGTCGTATCGATAGCCCGAACCCTGACCCTTGTCGACGAACAGAGCGGAAACATTCTGCCCGCCTGTGAATTCCGTCTGACCGTTCGTCACTGCTCAAGGTTAAGCAATCCGCGGCGAGCAATCACGCTTCGGAGACTTTGTGTCGCCATGAAGACTGCCCTCGGCCAAAGCTGGTTCACTCGCTCGCAACACCGGGCGTGACCCCAGGTCGCCAAGTGCATATGGATCACGACAACTGCGAAACGTCGAGGAGGCGCTCTGCAGTAGGACCGGCCCTCAATGACTGACCACCTACCCTGCTGACCACCTCGTCCGGATAGCCGGCGAGGGCTGCACGCCGCCGTATCGCAGCGTGAATCGCAGAGCCGGACAGCGTTGCCGCACTGATGTTGCCGTTCGCGCGTATTGCGCGGAACACAGGCACCGCGGGGTCGGGAACTACTGGCGGCGCGAAAGAGCAGACGTGGCTGTCGAACTCCTCATGCCCGCGAAGCAATCGCATCACGCCCGGACGACCGGACTCGTAGACATTTGCAACTACCTCCAGCCAACGCCGGTAGGCGCACGGAGCACACATCGAGTGATCCCGCGATAGAGGGACATGCTTGACGAAGTCGTCGTCGACGGGACCGTCATGCGATCTACCACGCCGGACACGCAGATCGCCACGGCGAGAGAACGTTACATCGTCGACAGCTAGCATCGACAGTTCCGATCGCCGATACGCCCCCATGAACCCCAACAACAACAGCGCGCTGTCGCGGCGCTCCCGTGCGCGCTTGACCCAAGTCGTCGCGTCTCGACGACTCACGTCGACAATTTCTTCGAGCTCACCGAAGCGAAGTGGGTACGCCCTCCTGGTTGGCCGTTCACCATTGTCCCTATAGATCCCGCGGACACTCGAAACTGCGGCCCTGACGCAAGCCGCTTCGCCCGGCACAGGTAGTCCAGAATTGCGATGCCAGTAGTTGATGGACGCCACCCACCGGTTCAACGTCGCAATCGAATACATCCGATCACCGGCCCCGGAACGTCTCGCCGCGTTCTCACTTACATACTCCGCGACCACCTCTGGATCTACGGGCATCATCGAAATCCCACGGTCCGCACACCAACTCGCGAATCTGACCCAGTCCTGCCGATAGTTGCGCGCAGTGCTGGCGGAATGCGACCGGTAGAGATCAGCCACGATACGAGCGTCAACTCCCGGCAACGACTCCGATACGCCAACCGAGGAACGCGCGCGACTCCCCTCTGCAGATGGATGCTTCGATGGGGGTGGCGTGTCTTGATGACTCACGTGGACATCATTGCAGGCGAAGGTGTCAGTTTCGAGAATTCTCGGCGCGCGGCGACTCGGTCGGCACCCCACCAGCGGAGGGCCGTGCAGGTTCGTGATGCACGGTGCATCACCAGCGGAGGGCCGTGCAGGTTCGTGATGCACGGTGCATCACCAGCGGAGGGCCGTGCAGGTTCGTGATGCACGGTGCATCACCAGCGGAGGGCCGTGCAGGTTCGTGATGCACGGTGCATCACCAGCGGAGGGCCGTGCAGGTTCGTGATGCACGGTGCATCACCAGCGGAGGGCCGTGCAGGTTCGTGATGCACGGTGCATCACCAGCGGAGGGCCGTGCAGGTTCGTGATGCACGGTGCATCACCAGCGGAGGGCCGTGCAGGTTCGTGATGCACGGTGCATCACCAGCGGAGGG
>NZ_JBHVEY010000055.1:0-12361 GCF_042802055.1 Rhodococcus sp. NPDC057529 | reverse complement strand
GTGCCCGCGGCGGTGGTGAGCATCGGGAAGAACCGGGTCGACTCCGACGCCGCCAGCAGCACCGACTTGTAGCCGGACACGTTCGCCTGCGACGAGAGCGCGTCCATCACCTGGGCGCGGGAAATCCGCGGGATCGCCTCGACGGCGAACGCCGCCACCCCGGCCGCCTTCAGCGCGGCGACCTGATTGTCCTGGTTGCGGGGGGCGAGGAACCCGATCAGGGTCTGCCCGGCATGCAACCGGCCCACCTCCTCGTCCGACGGCGGCGCGACCTTCACGATCACGTCCGCCGACCACGGGTCGGCGATCGTCGCCCCCGCATCCTTGTACAACTCGTCCGGAATCAACGCGCCCAACCCGGCACCCGATTCGACCACCACGTCGACGCCCTTGGCGATCAACGACGCCACGACCTTCGGCACCAACGCCACCCGACGCTCACCGTCGCCCGACTCGCGAACGACACCCACTACAGGTGGGGGTGGTGATTTCTGCACCTCAGACAAGATTGGTTCCTTTCTGTGCGAACCAAGAACACTCACAGTGCCGGTTCAAAATTCGTCGGCAACGCGGGCGGGTCGTCGACGCCGTCGGGAGTCCGACCACTCCTAGTGCTGGGGTTCGAGCTCCAGGTCCGGTGACTCGGTCGCAACTGGCTTTCTCCACCGGAGCACAGCCAGGGTGATCAACCCGGCGCCGACGATGAGGGCGACGAGGGGAAACCCCAGCCCAATGACGGACAAGAGCATCGCGTTCTTGGCAAGATCGTTGGCCACCGCGGTGACATCGGCGGGCGCGGTATGCAGCTTCACGACGGACAGCGGAAGAAGTGGCAGGTCATGACCATCGATCGGCACTGTGACGTACAGGCCCTGTGTCTGCGCGATGTCGAGCGGTGTTCCGAATAGCTGATCGACGGCGACACTCATCGCGTTGGTGCTTCCGAAGCCGATGGTGATCGCTTCCGGCAGCGACGTCAGTCCCTCTTGTACGGCGGGGATCGATGATTCCGGAACGATTCCGGCCTGTAGCAATCCGGCAACGAGCGCCTTGGGGAGTTGCGAAGGGAACTGCTCGAACTGTGCCAACAAGGCTGGGCTCTGGATCGGTCCTGCGGCGTCAACCTCGTATCGATTGACCTTGCGACCTTCTACGGTGTCCTCACCGGTGAATATCGCACTCTGGCCCGTCATCGTCACCGTGTCGTAGATCTGATTTCCGTCGGTCGGGGGGTTCGGCGCGAAACTGAAGGCAACGCCCTGATGTGGCTCGAAAGCCTTCTGGTCCTCTGCCGGTACCAATGTCTGCTGTTCTTGCGCGGTCAGCGGCACGGGTGAGAAGTCGACACGATTGACGGCAAAGGTGTGGACGTCCTTTTGCTGCGTGCCATCGGGGAGATTGATCGCGGTATCGGTGGTGACGATTACTGTGTCTCCCTTGGCTGCATCAACGGAGAGTCCGCGGTCCGCTGTGACGGGGACTTCGGGACCGATCAGATTCGCCAGGTCATTCGATGCGAACGCCTGTTGGTTCAGTGCGCTGATACTGCCTTCGTACCTCTGGCTTGCGGCGAAGTCGGTCGGCAGCTTGGACAGGGCCGGCAACGCTATGAATCGGACGAGCAGTGCACTCATGATCAGCAAGATGCCGAGGACAAGCCAGACGATCGAAGATCGGCGAACGGTCATGTTCGGTTACTCCTAGATGGTGTCGGTTCGTTCAAAGTCATGCCGAGCAAGCAACTTCGGAGGGATCTTGCGTGGTCGCAGCGGCCAAGTTCGGTCCCTTAGGTGAAGGCGCTGACGCCGGTCTCGGCGCGCCCGATGAGCAGTTTCTGGATCTGGCTGGTGCCTTCGTAGAGGGTCATGACGCGGGCATCGCGCATGTACTTCTGTACCGGGTACTCGTCGACGTAGCCGTACCCCCCGAAGGCTTGTATCGCGAGGTTGGCGGCCCTCACCGCGGCTTCACTGGCGAAATACTTCGCCTTGGATGCCTCGATACCGAAGGACTTTCCCTTCTCGATGAGATCGGCTGCCCGCCAGACGAGCAACCGCGCGGCGTCGGCATCGACGGAGATGCTGGCGATCATGTCCTGGATCATCTGGAACGAGGCCAGCTGGCGTCCGAACTGCCTGCGCTCCTTTGAGTACTGCACGACCGATTCGAGGCAGCCTTGGATGATTCCGACGCAGCCGGCACCGACGGAGACCCGACCCTTGTCGAGCGAGAGCATGGCGATCTTGAACCCTTCGCCTTCGCCGCCGAGCAAGGCGTCACGGGAGACTCGGACGTTGTCAAAGGCAAGCTCCGCTGTGGCCTGACCGCGCAGGCCGAGCTTTCCCTTGATCTCACGGCGTCCGAATCCAGGAAGATCAGTCGGAACGAGGAAGGCAGAGACACCCTTGGGTCCCGGACCACCGGTACGGGCAAACACCAGGCACAGGTCCGCCCAGGTCCCGTTCGTAATGAACATCTTGGCGCCGTTGATCACGTAGTTGTCGCCGTCGCGAACAGCTCGCGTGCGCAAGTTTCCCGCGTCGGATCCAGTGTCCGGCTCGGTCAGTCCGAAACAGGCGAGGACCTCACCCGTGGCGATACCGGGCAGCCACTTCTGCTTCTGCTCCTCGGTGCCGTGGGACAGGATCACCTTGCCCACCAGACCCATCGACACCGAGACGATGCCGCGTACCGCGGAATCCGCCCGCCCGAGTTCTTCCATCCCGGTGCAGTACGTGATGTGGTCACCGCCCAGACCGCCGTACTCTTCTGGGATTGTGAGGCCGAAGAATCCGATCTCACCAAGTCTTGGAATTATCGCGGTGTCCACTGATTCGTCGCGATCCCACTGCTCCCGGTAGGGCACGACTTCCTTATCCAAGAAGTCTCGTGCCAGCTGCTTGAAGCTCAACTGTTCTGCTGTCAGGGTCAAGTCCATGTTCCACCTCCGGATCGTGTGATCTGGACGATCCAGATCACACGACATCGATCGCTGCGCTCTTTCGACATCTGCCATGCCCCGTGGCAGTCAATGAGAAATTCAATCCAGCAGAGAAACTCGTACTAGCTCGCGGCCGCTCGCGCCGACACTGCTGTCGCCGTCTCAGGTGACACGCAGCCGACTTCGATCACGGCCAGTTGACTGACCACAAGTTGTAGTCGACATCAACTTCAACTTGGTTGGCAAGAGTATGCGGCTGCCACGCAGGAAGTCAACAGTCCGTTGGCCTATGCGAACTAGATCTTGAAGTTGAGGATAGTTTCAACTACTGTCGATTGTGCGCGAACGACAGAGTTGAGGACGACCGGGTCGATCTGGGTACATCGACGAAGAAACCCCGAGCCCGGTCAGCTGAGGGCCGGCAGCTTCCTGAGCGATCGCGGCCAGGCGAGTTGCCCAGCCGAGCGATACTCGCCAGTCCTTTGCGCTTTCTCGTACGCAATAATGGCGCGGACATTCGCCGACTCGGTTAGCTCCCTGACTTCGACAACCGGCGGCCCGGCTATACGTCGCTGCGTTCATCGCTCTGCAGACGTCGCCCCGCCAATCAGCGGCCACGGCCCAGCCGTGAGTGGGCGTCGCGGAAAGCGCGCTCGATGTCCGCGGTACGCCGCCGCGCGAGGAGATCTTGCAGCCTTGCCGAACAGGACATTCCGGATCCTTGGCCATGCTTGCGCCCCGGGCCCGTCGGGCACCGGGGCGGCGCCTTGGCACTTGCTCCCACTCGGACGGCTCGGTCTCATCGCACTCGCCGGACGTCAATCGACGACGAAGTGCGTCCGCTCGAAGAACCGCCCGACGCCCCGTTCCCGCTGTCGTCCGATGACATACCGACCGGGGGCGATGCCGGTGGCTCCGTGCTCGGGGTGGATGAGGTAGGCGGCAACGCGGGTGTCGAGGATGCCGAGCGCGAGGCGCCGGGGGTCGTTCACAGGCGTGGACCATGTGCACATGCCTTCGTCGGCGACGAGGCTGTGCGGGTTTCCGCCCGCCGCGCTCCGCAGCAACTCCACTCCCGACAGCAGCACGTTCTCCGACCGCGTCCATGGGCCGGGCGTGACGCCCTCGGCGACAATCGGATACGGGATCACGAGGAGATCGCCCTGGGCCTGCATACCGTCGATGACGGGTACGGATACTTCCTGGTCGAGATAGTCGAAGACATCGAGGCCGGTCAGGGCCGTGAGATCGGACAAGGTCATGATCGAATTCATGCGAGTCACCTTCGGAGTTCGGGTTTCGGATTTCGGGTTTCAGGTTCGACGAACGAGACGGGCGTAGTCGGCACCATTGATGCCATAGGTCCAGGCTGCGGCATCCAACGCCGACGAAATCCGTGTCGGCACATAGATCCCGTACCGACGCCGACGGCCGTCGCGTTCGGGAGAACCGTTGACGGCGAGCAGGATGTGATCGTTTCGGCCCCAGCCGTCTGACATCACGTAGAGCTGTAGTGTGTGACCGACATTGCCGGGATCGTCGGCTCGGTCGATCAGCGCGAGTCCGGCCTCGTCGATGTAGGTGTCCCAGCCGATGCGCTCGATCGCGCATCGGCGGACCTCGACATTACGTTCGCGTGCGATACGTTCGACCGTCGGCTCGAGGACGACCCAGTCGGGGACGATCGTCCCGTGCAGCACGAAAAGCGATCGACCGTATTCGAATTCGAGCGCAGGAACATCCGGATGATGCAATCGGCACTCGTTGTGTACACGGCCCGGTATGGGCTCGACATGCAGGGCGGTGGGTCGTTCCGCCATGACACACACGTTGTCGAACGCCCACCACCACCCGGTCGCACAGTTCAGGGCGGTATGGATGTCGAGCAACTCGAGATCGTCGGAGCGGAACCTGGCGAGCCCAATCCGACGGTACGTGTCGTAGTACCCGACGCGATGAGCTTCTTGCTGCCCATACCAGCTCACGCCACCGACGAAGGGGGGCATCAGTGTTCGTATCGCGGCAGCAGCCCCATCGAAAAGGCTCGTGCGCAACGAATCCCACACGGCGGCTCTGATGATTGCATTCGGGCTGATGCCGATGCGCGCAGAGTCGTCGGGCGACTGGGTTCGCGCGGTCTCGATGGCCCGGCGTTCGTTCGGCCAGTCGGATCTTCCGTGAGCGATCAATGCGTCCATGCGTCTGCGCGATTCGGAGAGCATGGATGCCATTCGGACGGCGACGCACTGGACTCCTCCGCCGGCAAACGACAGCGTCGTCGCCAATCCTTCGGCGGCGATGACGTCGGAGCCGGCTGGGGGTGACGGCACCCAGACGAACTCCGGCTTTCGAAACCCTGATCGCCGATACAGTGTTTCGACAGCCGATTCCGCCGTGGTGCGATCGGATGGGCGTGCACACAACCCGTGCGCGAGCCATGCGTCACGCACAGTTTCGACACCGGACACGCATTCGGTGGAGTGAACAGTGTTGTCGGTGAATGTCGCTCGGCGCCCAGCCACCGAGCGAAGCGGCGCGGTGCTCACGCGATTGTGGCGGAGTACGCCTTTCCACTAGTCATACATACGAGCGTGGCACGCGAATGCCCTGAGCGCAAGACCTCCGGCCGACCCCCGCGATCTTCCCTCGCCGACTCGGTCCAGGGGGTGGCTGGACACCACCCCCAGGGGGTCTAACACGACCCGCCCCTGCGCGCCACGATGGAGGAACAGGAATCGACAGCACCCGCACGGGCCATCAGAAAGCACACCATGACGTCGAGTAACTACAGCGACCCACCGACCGACGGATCCCAGCAACGCACTTCCTCAACGGGAGAACTCCGAAAGGGCGACTCGCAGTGACGAACTCTGTTCTCTCGTACACCGACCGTGGGCGTACCGGCGAGATGTCTCTCGTCCCGGACCACTCCCCGATCGTCATCGGCCGCTCCTCGTACGCCGACCTGTCACTGCCCGCCGATCCGGACATCTCACGCTTGCACGCCACCGTCGAACGCATCGGAATCCACTGGACCATCACCGACGACGGCCTCTCCCGCAACGGCACCTTCGTGAACGGCACCCGCCTGCAAGGGCGCCAGACACTGCACCCCGGAGACGTCATCCAAGTCGGCGAGAGCATCCTCACCTACCACGGCGAGCCGGGTACGGACTGCGGCGTCACCCACATCGGGAACACCGTCGACGTCGACATAGTTCTCACCCCCGCCCAACGGAATGTCCTTACCGAACTGTGCCGGCCATTCCACGACGGCACCGACCACCCCATCCCGGCATCGAACCGCCAGATCGCCGACGCCCTGCACCTGAGCGCCGAAACCGTCAAGACCCATCTCCGTGCCCTCTTCAGCGCGTTCCAGATCGAGGATCTCCCTCAGAATCAGAAACGCTCCCGACTCGTCACTCTCGCCCTCAGCAACGGCGTCCTGAACTAGGATTGCGCCCGGCTCCAGGCCGAAGGGGTCGATTTCCCACCCCAGGATGCGTTCCGGCGCGCGGGAGGTCCGGCGGATCCTGTTGTTGTCAACAACGTCTACCCAGTGAGGCATGCATGGATCCGATCACGGTGATTGTCGGTGGCGCGGTGGGCGCCGTCGCCGCATATGTCGTGCCGCTCTGGCTCATCAAGAGCGGTCGCAGCCCACGGCTGGCCGCGAAACGTGAGGTGTCGACGGCGATCAGCAACCGCGCGCTGCCACCGAACGCAGACATCGGGTCGTGGCGAACGCGACTGGTCGAGAACCGGCGGTCAGTCGCCCGCGGCCGCTGGGCGATGCTCGCCGCCGGGCTCCTCATGTCATTCGTCGCGCTGACCAACTTCGCCGACGAGGGTGGCTCACTCCTGACATGGGTGTTCGCCGGGTCGGCTGCTTTGTTACTTGTCGACGCGTTCGGGATGCATCGCCAGGTGAAGCAAGCCGATGCGCTACTCGCGGCGATCAGCGCAGGGCCAACGGGAACAAGGAATTCCAGCGCTGGTTGAATGGACACTCGCATCGGTGTTCGGTCGTACGGCAGCAATCGCGAATACACTGTGCCCGCAAGTACGCTCGCCGATCTCGGCGGGGCCGACACTTGCGGCAAGGAGGACGCATTCGCATGCGACGCGTCGTGCGGGCATTCTGGGGGCCTCGACCGGAGCCGGTCGAGGCGCTGGCGGGGCGATGGCGGCTGACGTTGGAACAGGTCTCGCGGCTGCTGCCGGAAGCCGCGTCGCCGGCAGGAGGCGCGTGGCGGCAGGTGGACGCGTCGGGACCGGATACCGCGTGTGCGCCGGATGAGCTGACGGCGGTTCTTCTGGTCGCGCAGGAGGCGGAGGCGTGGTCGGATCTGACGGGCACCGGGTTGCGGTTGGTGTGCACTGGTGAGGCCGGGTGGTCGGTCGAACTCTCCGGCGTGGCCGGGGGTACCCCGCAGTTTCTGCTGCAGTCGCTGGTGATGGGTGTCGACGCGCCCGACGGTGCCGTCGTCCCCGAATCCGAACTGCTCGCGATGCTCGCGTCGGTGTGGGAGCCGGACTTCGGCGACGTGACCGACGACGACATTCTCGACGCCCTGGAAGACGACGCCGGATTCGTCGTCGGCGATCCTCTGGTCGGCCGGTACGGCTACCTGTGCCCGGCCCGCGCAGTCCTGATACCCGACGGACTGGAGGCGAGCCGTCGAGCCGTTCCGGACGGCGGCGTGCTTCTGCACATCGCAGCCTCGGGCACGATCGACACGGTGGTCAGCGTGTACGAGCGGCTGCGGGACGCGGGCGCACTCGCACCGCTCCCACGGCCGCTGGACCGGCCGACGCTGTGAGGTCGCGGACGGCCGCGCATGTCAACCGAGGGCTACTCGCCTTCGGGTTCTGCAGTCCTCGGCTGCTCCGTCTGCTTGGGTGCAGCCGGCACCCATTCCCGCAGTTGCTGCACCACAGTTCCATAGAACGCGTCCGCCGAGGACGTCACGCTGCTGATGAAACTCGCCGCCGTTCCCGACCTTCGGCCGCTCATCGGGAATGACTGCTCGAGGCAGAAGGACACGATGTCTCCGGACCGGCCGGCGGTGAGCACTTTCGGATCGGCCCGCACCGCCGCGATGTGCTCGCAGGCTTCATTCCCACGCTCGGAGAACACGGCCTCCACCTGAACGTCGCCGGGGACCTCCTTGAGTTGCCTGAGCAGCCACGACAGCCGGCGACCGGAGGTTCCCTCGTTCGGTGCCTCCACGGTGGTCCGGCAGCGGATCTTGTTGGTCCGCACATCCGCGATCATCACCAGATCACCCGCAGTCTCCGGGATCCGCAGAACCGCCTCGAACACGCCGTCGGCCGCCAACCGCTCGGCAACCGCCGCGTTACGGGCCACCGGATCGGTGCTGTGCCTGCGCGGCAGGACGTGCTTCACGGCGACCCCCAACTCGGCGGTCAGTCGCAGCGCGAGATGCCGGGACAGGGACACCCAGGTGTCGGCCACGGTGAGGGCTTTCTGGTCGCCGGCGCGCAGAGTGCCGGCGGTGACTGCGTCACGCACCGTGACCCAGTGCCGACCCATGTCGACGAACTCGACCGCCCCTGACCGCGGATGGTCGAGGTACCGCAGGAATTCCGCGAGAACCCACGCCTGCAGATCGTCGTCGATTCCGCCATGGGACAGCAGCATCCGCGCCTCGTGCGCCACCTCCGCCCACGACAAGTGCCGTAGAGCGACCTTGGCGAGCTTGCGCCGATCGACCTCCACCGGCAACTCCCCCGCGCTGGCCGGGACGTCGTTGGACAGACTGACCACCACGTCGTACTTCTTCTTCCGAGCTACGTCGAGATAGTTCTCCAGTTGCTCCTTCTTCAGCTTGCCGCTGCCGGTCTTGACCTCGAGCAGACCGGTCCACACCCTGCTACCGCGGGATACCTTCAAGACAGCGTCGGGAATCACCTTCGTCTCGCCCCGCTCGTACGCCACCTCCACGTAACCCTCGAACGCGCCCGTGGGAGCGCCCACCCGCGCACACACCGCGCGTGCGAACGGACGCACCGCTTGCATCGTCGCGATCAGTGCGGACGTGGCACGTCGCTCCTGCTCCTCACCCGCGCCGACACCGATGACCGAGAACAACCGGGCCGGCTGCCAGGTGTCCTGTTCGGCGAGACCGAACACGAGTGGCTTCGACTTCTTCACCGCCCGCTTGGCGGTACGGACACCCCGGGTCGTCGCTTTCCGTGGTGCGACCGGTGTGGTGGGCAGTTCGGGCACCAATTGCGGGGTGTCGGAGTCGACCGCCACGACGTCGTCGGAATTCTCGCTGTCGGCTGGCGCGGCGGCGGGTTCGGGGTCCGGGTCGTCGTCGATGTCGACTCCGAAGTCCGTCGCCAACCCCGCCAGCCCCGAGTCCCAGCCCTGCCCGACCGCACGGATCTTCCAGTCGCCGTTGCGGCGATACACCTCGCCGAATACGAACGCCGACTCGGTGGTGGCATCGGCAGTGACATACTCCGCCAACGTGTGCCCGGCGCCGTCGACGACTCGGAGGGCGAGCTTGCCGAGGTCACCGAACCCGCCGACAGCGACACTGCCTCCGAGGGCAACGGTGTGCACATCGTCCGGCACGGCGGACAGGTCGATCGCGATCCTCGCCTGCGCCCCCTCCTCGGTGCCGCTCGTACCCAGGAATCGAATTGACCCATCGGTCGACTCCGGCTGGTTGTAGAACACGAAATCGGCGTCGGAACGCACCTTCCCGTCCCCGTTCAGCAGCAGTGCAGACGCGTCGACCTCGATGTCCGACTCGGTCCACCCGAGCACCACATCGATCTGCTCCACATCAGCAGGCAGGGTCAGGTTCTGCCCCTTGGACAGCATTGGAAGCTCCACCACAACCACCTTCGTTCGACCCGGAACCGCAACAACCCGTGCGGCGGGACAGGGCCTGTGCCGACAACCGACGTCCGTCGCATCAATTGCGCATACTAATCGGTTCGTTTCGCTTGCGGACACCACCTGGCAAACATCGTGTCGCCGCGGACACCCACGGCGTCAGCGGGACGACACACCCCTCGATGCACTGTCAGCTGCGTGAATGACATTGCAGACCAGCCGAAATAAGAACGGGTCTGACACGACCGGACAACAGCGGGCTCAGCGTTCAAGGCCACGCCGTCGATGATGCACAGTCCGCCGGCTACCGTTGAGCGGTGCTCGGGTAGCCGTGCACATGGCCCCGGAAGCACAGGGCACTGACGGTGGCGGCCGAAGGAGCCCGGGGTGTCGGCGTGGCGGATCTCGCCGAGATTCGAACAGCGATCCGACACGCTCGGTACGTGCGAAGATGCGTTCATGCCTGTCGAGGATCACGATTAGCCCGCGAGTGACAGTCGTCCGACGGCGGACGAGGGGCCGTTCACCCTGGCGGTCGACGGCGAGGTCTTCACGGTGAGGCTCCGTGCACAGGAGCCAGGCGCCTGCGACTATGACTGGGAAGCCGGACCGAACTAAGGGTACGGATTCTCCAGCTTTCACCGCGTCGCGTATTCCAGCACTCAAGACCGAGCAAATACTCCATCGGCGTACCAGCTGGACACGATCGATGAGCATCGCGAGTCGATTCGCGACTTCCTTCGTCAGATCGACCCCGAAACCGGCTACATCGGCGACTAGAACACCGTGCGCCCGAGCGCCGAGGACATGGGCGGGGGCCACCGATCCGCCTCCGGCACAATTCGATCCACCGAGTGTCCGGTACTCATCGTGTCGGTGTGCGAGTTGGTTCAGTCCGGAACTGTGCGTGCGGACAGCGTCGAGCCGGTTAACCTGGACCTGTAGGTGATCACCGATATCAAGGAGCCCTGTGCGCAAGCGCCTTTCGTTCGCGACCGGCGCAGTGGTGGTTGCCGGTCTGGCAGCGGGGGTGTTCTTCAGCGCTGCAGCCTCCGACCTCATTCCTGCCTCCGTTCCCGATGTACCTGATGGCGGCGCAGAAGATATTGGACCGACGCCAAGCCGAGGAATCGTCCGTAGCTGGGACATCGAGGGTATGCAGGGCGTTATCGACGGAGACGATATCCCGGGAGGATGCCACATCCTGTTCGCGGCGGTCGCAATAGACGGATTCCCCGCACTGTCCACGGGACAACAGGTGGAATTCGAATGGTATCGCGACGAACAGTCCGAGTCGGGCTTTCCATATGAATGCAGTCGGGCCTGGCCGGCCGGAGAGCAGCCCTATGACGAGCCGGAGGCTTTCAGCTCAAGAGCGTGGACGGTCCGGGCGGACGGCACCGTCGAAGAGATCACAGAGACGGATCTAGCGGAGCCGGTTCCAACCCTGCCCCGTGTCACCGGCCAGGCAATGGGCACCGTGCAGATGTGGAACGACGAGGAGGGGTGGGGCGTCATTGACTCCGCTCAGACACCGGGCGGTTGCTGGGCCTTTTACAGCGAAATCGTCGGAGATGGGTTCCGCAGCCTTGTTGTGGGTGCCACCGTCACGCTCGACTGGGAACAGCTAGCCGATCAGGACGGCTATCGGTATCGGGCCACACGCGTGGAGCAACACGGCGGCTAGTGCGTTGACCGCGAACGTTGGCCGGGGTGGGTGACACATCGCTGAGAATCCGGCGGTATGTCCGGGGATTGCTGCACTCTCGAGGGCAGTAGTCTGCGCACACTCGCCGCCTACCTGGCCGACAACCCGGGTCGTGGGGATCGGGCGCGAGCGGCTGCGACAGATCCCGCGTGCGCGTGGAATCACGTTCCAGCGCACCCGCACGTGGTAAGAGTCCACCGACCCGGACAAGGACGCGAAGCTGGACCGGATCGAGCAGGTCACCACCGAGCACCCGGACCGGTGCTTCGCGTTCGACCAGTTCGGCCCGTTGTCGATCCGGCCCTGCCACGGATCGGCGTGGGCACCGCGGTCCAAGCCGCATCGGCTGCCCGCGACCTACCGCCGCACCCACAGCGAATGCCAACAACTCTGGGGCCGACCACGGGCTGGCGCAGCCGCGGCTTGACCGGTGAACGTTCGTGGTCAACGCACTAGCACCTCAGTAGTTGGCGGCGAGACAGTGACCACTCAGTCATCGACTGGCGGTCAGCTCATGAGGATTCGAAGCACACATCTCAGAAATGCTTTCTGCGACCCGAACCGCCAGATGATCCCGGCCCGGAGTCCCTCGGACGGAGGATGTTCCACGCCGATCGGTGCAATGCCACTGCTGCGCCGGTCAAGTAGCGTCACACCATCACCGACTTTCATCGACACCTCGAACAACTCGACCGACACCTGCAGGCGGCATAACCCCCTGCCAACTTATGAAACCGACCACTAGTGTGCCGGTCCGGAAATCTTCGCCATATATTTGGTGAGGGAGTCGAGGATCTCCTCCGCGGTCTTGCGCCAGACGAAGGGTTTGGGGTCT
>NZ_JBHVEY010000054.1:0-13878 GCF_042802055.1 Rhodococcus sp. NPDC057529 | reverse complement strand
GGTGACCGCGGGCAACGCGTCGACCATCAACGACGGCGCCTGCGCCGTGGTGGTGATGAGCAAGGAGCGCGCCGAGGCGGAAGGCCTGACGTGGCGGCGGCACCGGCGCCGTCGCCCTCTGCGGCGGAGGCGGACAGGGCGACGCCCTGATCTTGCGCGTCCCGTAGGTGAACCGAGTGAGATATCGGTCCGCGAATAGTACCCTGCGTACAGGCAGTGTATCGAATACTGCTGCACCGCAGCATTATTACGGCTACTCCGCCGATCGGGAGTGGCTAGGGATCGCTATTCGGCCATCAAGGGCGCCATGAACACGGCGTTTCTTGAAGGCGGAGTTCCTCGGGCGCATCACGGTCGCCGCCCGCGGTGCGCGGACAAAACCCGCCCGCCTTGCGGAAGCATGAACGGGCTGGGTGTCCACGTCAGCGCTCGAATGAAGTTAGGACAGCGCAGCCGCTCGCACAGCATATCCGGGCATGGGTCGCGATCTCTCAGGTGTGAAGATCCTCGACGCACCGATAGGCGATATCGAAGTATTTCGCAACCACGTCGGAGCCGATGGTGCCGGGTTGCATCTGATTCATGACGTAGGTGAAGGTTACCTGCCGGTCCAGGTCCATAACGACCATCGAGCCACCCCAACCGCCCCAAAAACAGGTCTTGCCCTCTGGGATGAAGGGCACACCTGCGGACGGCAGTGCGTACCCCACTCCCCAGCGAATCGGTAGGTTGAGATACAGGTCCACGCCGTCGGTTTGTGTGTCGAAGATCAGATCGACCGTCTCGGGTGAGAGCAGTTGTATACCATTCGCGGATCCCCCCAAAGTCACGGTCCGGAAGATCGTGTTCAACGCCCGGGCATTCGTATGTCCGTTGGACCCGCCAATTTCTGCGCGTCGCCACGGGGCCGTGTTCGCCAGCCCGATGTCGGCGATCGACCCGGCAAGCGTTTTCGCGGCGACCTGTGCGCGTAAGTCTGACTTGGAGGCGTCGACTGCGTCCGGCAGCGAGTCTGCGAGGTCGAATCCGACTGGCGGGTAGATGGTTGCCACCCGCGAAAAATCGCTATCGTCGAGCCCGAGGTGGAAGTCGGCGCCGAGTGGACCGGCGATCTCGTCCGCGATGAACTGCCCGAGGCTCCTGCCGGTGACCCTGCGAACAATCTCGCCGACAAGGTGTCCGTAGTTGGTCGCGTGATAGCCCGAGGCGCTGCCAGGGGTCCACCAGGGTGCTTGCGACGCGAGTCGAGCCGCCGAGGTCACGTGGTTGAATGCCTCCGTGTAGTGGAACGGAGTCTCCCATCCTGACACTCCTGAGGCGTGTCCCATGATGTGTCGGACGAGCACATTCTCCTTGCCTTGAGATGCGAACTCGGGCCAATAGTGAGAGACCGGAGCATTGATGTCGACCTGTTCCCGGTCGACAAGCATCAGTAGTGCCAGGCTCGAAACGGTCTTCGTGGTCGACCAGACGTTCACGAGGGTATCCTCGGTCCACTCCACGGTGCGCTCAGCGTCGCGCCAGCCGCCCCACACGTCGGCAAACGACTCACCGGCGACATCGATGCTGAGCGACATCCCGATTTCTGTGTGATCAGCGAGATTTGACTCGATTTCGGCTCGCAACTTGTCCAATCCGGGGTGCCAGAGGCCTTTCAATACGGGCTGTGGCGTCGTCATGGTGTGTCCTAGGGTCCGTAGGTGAAGTCGGGTCGGTTGCAAGGGCTGAAGCCCCTGCATACAGGAGCCACACGTGCGGAAGGATTGCTATCCGCCCGTCGCGCGGTAGTCCCTTACATCGGCAGCCGGGTCGCGAGGCCACAGTCGAGCGGCCGCCGGGGTGGGCGATCGTAGCCGGATACGGCGGAGGGGTTCGAATGTTACTAACACCTTGCAGGCAGGTGGGCGGCTGTAGAGACGAATGTCGAGACTGAGTAGAGCGAAGTTGGTTCCATACCTTCGTGGGGTTTGGACTGAAGTCCAGTTGTAGGGGTACTCGGACTGTAGCCGCGTGTGTCGATGATCGCAACGGTCATTTGTCCGACTGTCCTGGTCCACGAGGTGAACGACCCGGTCCTGGGCGCAAGGCGAAGGGTGGATGGTCGTCTAAGAATGTACCTACACCTAAAGTGGACTGAATCGCTTCGCGTCAATGGTCGCCGCCGCCGGCCTGCCATGAGCGCCGCGCTGCAATTGTTCGAGGGCGCGGTCACCCCCCCCCGGAGCGATGGAAAATTGGGCGGTGACTATCGGCGAAACTACCTGAGCGACGGTGGAGCGCTACTTGGTCTGAAGATAGGTTGTGGCATGGAGATCCGGGAGGTTTCGTCCCGGTGACAATGACGCGGTGTTTGCGTCCGAACGGTATTCGGCGCTGCTAGTCGCATATTTAGTCACGAAGCGTCGCTGAAGCGTCAAGAAAGCAAGGTAGAAACGTCGGAACTTCGACCAAACCACGACACCAACGGCATTCGACCAGCATGCGGGCGACGAGGAAACAAGCGTCTCGTGTTCCCTGCGTACGAAGATCGCAGGGTTCGCCGAGCGGCTTCAACGGTCTCCGGGTGTGGCAGGTGTTCACAGTTTGGCATCGGCGATCCGTGGACTTGCTGTCTGCACGGTCACCGATTCCGCGACGGGGCTGCCCACGCAGAGCGCTACATCGAGTGAAACCATGCCCAGGCGCATGCACATTCGACAGCCGGGTCTGTCATCGAACATCAGTATCGCTGCGTAGCCACTGTCAATTATTGCGAATCCCGCTAGGGCTACGGCTTTTTCGTGGTCGGTGCGCTCCGCCGCGAGTTCCGATCGCGTCCGGATGTAGCGCCTTCGTAATGCATGTGCCGTGCCGATTATCCTTCGGTAGCGGCCCAAGGACGCCGTGCAAGATCACGTCGAGCATCGCTAGCAGTTCGGTTTCTAGGTCGAAAGGCTCGGGTTCTTCAGCGATCCAGCGGCTGAGTACAATTCGGGACGCGATCGCTGCGAGAATGCCTGCCCGTCCGGCGTCCGCATGATCAAGGGGTCCCTGTGCAGGCTGCGAATTTTCGATCATGATCGCAAGCTCATCGCCCAGGGCGGGATAAGCGAGCATATTGATGTTGCCGAGGCAGGCCGTCATGAGTGCAACGGTCTCATCTCGACGTGCTCCATTAATCTTGCCGATCTCGGTGATGTAGAGCCTGAGGACTTCCTCCAACGAAGAGTCTTCGGTCTTCTCATTGTTGACGGCGGAAGTTGCGCGTTGACGACGGCGTGCCATCCACTCATCGAGAAGAGCGGTCTTGCGCTCGAAATAGTTGAAGACCGTGGCGCGAGCAATGTCGGCTCGTTCGGCGATCTGGTCCATCGTCGTGTTGTCGAACCCTTGTTCGATGAATAGCTCGATGGCTGCGTCATAAACCTTGTCGCGACGTCGTTGCCGATGCGACGTACGTCGGTCGGGCGCTGTCTCGGGATCCATCAGAACGCACCTATCCATCCGGCTTGCCGGCCGGGGCGCTCATTTCCTGCATTCTCATGCCGGTCCGGCATCTCAGGGATTATCACTGCCCTAGCGTCCAACATTGCACGCAAGTCTATCATGTGGTGCTTGGCTCGCCGAATCGTGATCTCCCGGTGTTGGGGCAGGATGTGAACGTCCTCGTTCGGCCACGGCGTAGTTTGGAGGTCGGACGCATAACCGGCCCATTCCGGTCGCGATGATTGTCACCGCCCGGGATTGCTGCGTCTTCCCGGTAGTGCGCTCCCAGAACTTTCACCGGCAGGCATGGAAGTTCATCATGAATGCGGTGTCGACGCCTGGCGGATGGCGATTCGCGCGTCGCCGGATGGGCAGCTGACTCCGAGTGAGGATCTGGTCATCCCGATGAACACCTGCCATCAATGGGCGTCACGTTTTCGTGGCAGTTGGAGTGCTCGGGTTCGAACGCTCACGTGTTTATTAGACTCTTGTCTAAATATAGTCTTAGGTCTAACGTGATCGGTGTCGCGCAGAATTGGATGTCATGGCAGTCGTCGGCGTGTGCCCCAGCTGACTGCATGCACCCTGGGCTGCCTCAAGCCACTACCGCTGGCGCGCATGTCGTTGTGCCAGTTACATAGTCGGTTTCGGAAGGAGAAGACGTAGTGAGATTGGACGGCAAGGTCGCAGTTGTGACAGGTGCCGGTGGCGGCATCGGCCACTCCGTATGCGAGCGCTTTCTTGCTGAGGGTGCCCGCGTCGTCGCCCTGGATATCAACGAGGCCGCTGCCGCCGATTCCGTCGGCTCGGCAGCCCTTGCGTCCGGGCAAGCATTGGCTCTTCGGTGCGATGTCGGTGAGTCCGATGACGTTCAGAGCGCGGTAGGGCGAACGCTCGCCACGTTCAAGGAATTGAACACCGTTGTGAACATCGCCGGCGGATCGACGAGCCGGGATACCCGCGTAACCGACGTGCCCGAGGACGAGTTCTGGTCAACGATCCGTAGAGACCTCTTCGGCACCTTTCTCCTGTGTAAGTATGGCATCCCACCAATTATCGCCGCGGGTGGCGGGTCTGTCGTGAACTACACCTCGATGATGGCGTTGGTCGGTTCGCCCGGGAGGGATTGCTACACGGCGGCGAAGGGAGGGATTTCGTCGCTGACTCGGTCCATGGCAGTCGAGTATGCCGCTGACCGGGTGCGGGTCAACGCCATCGCGCCCGGCTTGACGCTGACCCCTCGTGTCAAGGAGCGCTACGAGACGAGCCCCCAAGTCCAGGAGGTCGGCCAGCGGCACCTCCTCGGGCCGTGTCAGCCGATCGATATGGCGCACATGACTGTCTACCTAGCCTCCGAAGAGGCGCGAGTGGTGACCGGACAGATCTTCCCGGTCGAGAGTGGCGCGACCATCCAATGATGGCGTGCAACAGATTAGAAGGATTGATGAAATCATGACACCAGCGGAAAAGAAGACCCTCCTCGTCACCGGCGGAGCCTCGGGAATTGGAGCGAGTGTTGCCGCCCGGTGGTTGACGAGTGGAGGGCGTGTCGCCCTCCTCGATATCAGCGATGATGCAGTGCAGAGTGCCCTCGAGCGCCTCGGCGACGACCGCGTCACCGGCCATGTAGCGGATGTTCGAGACGACACGCAGGTAGCCGACGTTGTCGGTAAGGTGGCGTCGGAGTTCGGTGGTTCGCTCGACGCGGTGGCGAACTGCGCTGGCATTGCTCAGCCCATCGTGGCAGCCGAAGGAGCCGACGAAGACTGGGTCCGGATGGTTGACATCCACCTTAACGGCACAATGCGCGTTAACCGCGCCGCCTACCCGTATCTGAAGGCGTCCGGGCGGGGCGCCATCGTGAACATATCCTCGATCGCGGGTACCCTGGGTCTCCCTGGGCGAACGAACTACTGTGCAGCGAAAGCGGGTATCGAAGGTCTCACCCGGGGGCTCGCGGTGGAGTGGGCTCCGTATGTACGGGTCAACGCCGTTGCTCCCGGCTATGTGCAGACGCCGATGATCGACAGACTGGTCGCAGACGGCAAACTTAATACTCAGCCGATTATTTCGCGCACGCCACTGTCTCGCTTCTGCGATCCTGATGAGATCGCATCGGTCATCTGCTTTCTCGCGTCGGACCTCGCCTCATTCGTCACCGGGCAAACAATCCGGGCCGACGGTGGCCTCACCATCGACGGCAACTGGTACGGCGCGGGGTCGTGAGCGGCAGACCTCTCGACCACCGAGTTGCGATCATCACGGGTGCGGCGAGTGGTCTCGGTAGGGAGTACGCACATCACTTCGCTCGATCAGGTGCGAGACTCGTGCTGACCGACGTCGCGTCCGCCGGATCGTCACAGGGTGCGCAGTCCGCGCTCGATACGCTACGCACACATCTTGCCGGACTTGGGACCGAAGTCGTCATTCACTACGGTGACATCGGCGACGAGAGTACGAGCGACGAACTGGTGAATCTGGCGGTCGACACATTCGGCGACGTGGACGTGCTGATCAACAACGCGGGGAACTGGTACGAGAACGACATCGTCGACACCGACACCTCCGCGTGGGACGCGGTGGTCCGGACTCATCTGCGTGGCAGCTTCCTGACCACTCGCGCCGTCGGCCGCTATTGGAGGTCAGTGCACCAGTCAGGCCGACCGGTCGCGGCGGCCATCGTGAACACCACCTCGCGGTCGACACTGAACGCCATTCCCACGCACGGGGTGTACGCCGCTGCGAAGGCTGGGGTCATGTCGTTGACGGCGGTGACCGCCAAGGAACTCGAGCCCTACGGTGTCAGGGTGAACTGTGTTGCGCCGGTTGCTCGCACGCCGATGGCGGCCCAAGTGACCGCCATGAAGAGTCAGATCGAAGCTATTGCCCCGGATGTGATTTTCGACGAGCTCGCACCGGCCAACGTGGCGCCACTTGTGGCCTACCTATCCACCCAGGCCTGCTCGATGAGCGGGCAGGTGTTCTTCTGTCGCGGCGGTGTCGTTGAGGTCTACGAATCGTGGAAGTCGCACGGCTTCATCACAAAGGGTGGACAGTGGACCGTCTCCGAGCTCGCGGTGATGCTCCCCGCGTGCGTTGGTGAAGGCGAGGTGGATTGAGCTGATCGTCCGTTCACGACCCTCCGAAGCACTCCCAGGCAGGAGACCCTGGGATCTGCTGCAAGCGCGACGACGTCTCCCACCTTCCGAGTCTGAGCAGAATCCGTCAGACCTCGCCCGGCTGCACCACTGCATCTGCCCCTTCTAGAGTTCGCAAGGACAGGGAAATCTCATGGCACTCAGAATCCAGGCGCTTCATGTCGGCACCATGCCCGATCACCCGAAGACAGCTGTCACCTTCGGTCGCGGCCACCGAGAAACGGTGGACATTGCGATCATCATGTTTTTGATCACCGGGGGCGAGCACCCCGTGATCGTCGACACCGGTACCGGAACGCCCGCGCAGACCGAGTCGCTCCACGGTTTCCCACTGATTCGTACACCCGAACAGGAACCACTCGCTGCGCTCGCTGCCGTCGGTGTCGATCCGGCCGACGTCAAGACAGTCATCAACACCCACCTCCACTGGGACCACTGTTCGAACAACGACCTGTTTCCGAACGCTCGCATCCTCGTCCAGGAAGAGGAGCTGAGGTACGCGGTCGACCCGCTGCCCACCAATCACTGGACCTACGAACGGCGTCCCGGAATCGAACCGTGCTGGATGAAGGGTTTCGACCGGATCGAGACCGTCTCCGGCGACGTCGACCTGTTCCCCGGTATCCGTCTCGTGCACCTGCCCGGACACTCGCCCGGCTCGCAGGGAGTGGTAGTCGAGGCTGAAAACGATCGCTATCTCATTGCCGGAGACTGCATCACCTACCACGACAACTGGGACGGCGACGAACGGTTGGCTCACATCCCGACCGGTGGCCTGACCAACCTGCACGAGTTCTTTGACAGCTTCGACAAGATCGAAGGTCTCGGCTGCACCGTCATTCCGAGTCATGACCCGCGCGTGCTCGAACACGGGATCTTCACGTGACACGGCAGCCCGACATCGATCCATTCCACGATCTTGCTCAGACGAGTTTGAAGGTTGACCAATGACTACTGAAGTTTCCGCGATCCAGCGCCTCATCGATAAGGAGGCGATCTGGCAGTGTGCGCTGCGGTACACCCGTGGACTGGATCGTCTCGACATCGACTTGTTTCGGTCGGCGTACTGGGAGGATGCGACCAGCTGTCACGGGCATGTCAATGGCTCCGTCGACGACTTCCTCGACTGGTGGTTGCCGATGCAGAATGTGCGTGAGGTCGGTCAGCACTCGTTGTCGAACCACTGGGTCGAATTCGACGGTGACGACAACGCGTCGGGCGAGACGTACTTTCTCGCGTCGATCAAAAACCTCGAAACCGACGTGGTGGAGCTCCTCGCGGGCCGTTACGTCGACGAGTTCGAACGCCGTGACGGTGAGTGGCGAATCAAGACTCGGGTGTTGATCTTTGAGTGGCAGTCCACACTGGACGCAGCTGCCATGCCGGAGCGCCTTCTTCACAATCACAAGGGGAGCCGCGACAAGCTTGATCCCTCGTACGAGAGGCCGGTGGCTCGTCGGCTGGCGACACCGAACGCATCCGCGTAGGCAGGATTTCGACGAATCGCCGGCGCAGTCCCAGGGCCAATCCTGGGACTGCGCCTTTCTTTATCGACCGAGCTTGCTGCGGAGGCAACATTCGTGTGGCTGTGACCCGCCCGCCTCGAAGCGGTGCTCGCTCTGTTCGCCCCTTGACCACTACGTCGAGAATCGATAGATTTAGATCCAAAGTTAGACGACAGTCCATCGAATTTGCGACTGAGGTGGACTCACACCATGAGGAGATATCAATGCGCGATGCGGTGATTGTCGATGCAGTGCGGACGCCGATCGGGAAGGGCAGGGCCAGCGGCGCCCTGCACGACATCCACCCCGCCGATCTCCTGGCCCGATCCCTGACGGCCCTGATCGAGCGCACCGGTATCGATCCCGAAATCGTCGACGACGTCATTGCAGGTTGCGTCACTCAGCTCGGCGAGCAGGCGCTCAACATCGGACGGACAGCGCTTTTAGGGGCGGGATTCCCGGACAGTGTCGCGGCCACGACGGTCGATCGCCAATGTGGAAGCAGCCAGCAAGCGGTTCACTTCGCAGCCCACACCATCATGGCCGGTGGCTACGACATCGCGATCGCTTGCGGTGTGGAGTCGATGAGCCGGGTCCCGATGGGATCGGACACCCCCGAGGGAACCGATGTCTACGGCAGCCTCTTCGACAAGCGCTACAGCGACGGTATCCCGCACCAGGGCGTCGGTGCAGAGCTCATCGCGGCGAAATGGGACATGTCCCGCAACCAGCTCGACGAGTTCGCCCTCTCGAGCCACGAGAAGGCGCATACCGCGACGACGAGCGGCGCGTTCGAGAACGAACTCATCAAGATGGACGAGCTGTCCCAGGACGAAGGCATCCGTGTCGGGGGCACCCTCGAGTCGATGGGGAATCTCGCCCCGGTCTTCTACGACGAGGATGCGGCCAAGTTGTACCCACAGCTCAAGTGGATCGTGACCGCGGGCAGTGCGAGCCAGGTCAGCGACGCCAGCTGCGCCATGCTCATCACCACCAGCGAGGTCGCCAAAAAGCTCGGGCTCCCCATCCGAGCCCGTATCCATTCCGCGTCGGTCGCGGGTGACGACCCGGTCTACAGGCTCACCGCTCTGATCCCCGCCACTCACAAGGTGCTCAAGCGCTCCGGCCTGTCCATCTCCGACATCGGCGCCTTCGAGATCAGCGAAGCCTTCTCGCCGGTCCCGCTCGCCTGGCAGATCGAAACCGGCGCCGACCTCACCAAGGTCAATCAGCGAGGCGGCGCGATCGCTCTCGGCCACCCTGTCGGGGCCAGCGGCGCTCGCCTCATGACCACCCTTCTCAACACAATGGAAGCCACAGGTTCCCGCTACGGACTCCAGGCCATGTGTGAGGGCGGCGGCGTCTCCAACGCCACCATCATCGAGCTGGTCTCCTGAGCTCCATGGCACCGAAAGGGTTGGACATGCTTGACACTCCAGTCAGCAGTGCGTATCCGTCCACGGATGTTCTCCAGCTGACCCGGCGAGGTCATGTCCTGGTCGTGACCATGAACCGTCCGGGCCAACGGAATGCGCTCAATGCCGAGCTGCGAGGGGCCCTGCGGGCGACATTCGACCAGTACGACAAGGATCCGGAGTTCCGGTGCGCCGTCCTGACCGGCAACGGTCCGGCCTTCTGCGCCGGAGGCGATCTCAAGGAGATGGCTGAGACGAAAATGCAGGTTCCACCCGAGGATTCGTTCGTGATCCTTGGCAGCAAAGGCCGTTTGGAGAAGCCGGTCATCGCCGCAGTCAACGGGTTCGCCCTGGCCGGTGGATTTATGCTCGCACAGAACTGCGACCTTGCGGTGGCGTCGGAGGAAGCCCGGTTCGCGATCAGCGAGGTCAAACGCGGACGTGGGGCGCCGTGGGCGGTCCCTCTGATGTCGATGGTGCCCAAACGCATCATGATGGAACTCTTGATCACGGGCGATCCTATCGACGCACGTCGGGCGTATGAAGTCAGTCTCGTGAACAGGGTTGTCTCGCCTGACCAGCTCTTGGACGCCGCTATCGACATGGCTGAGGTCATCGCGACCAACGCTCCCCTCAGCGTCTGGGCCGCCAAGCAGTCCGTCGAACTTGCGACAGAGATGGGCGAATCCGACGCGCTTCGTGCCTCACATCTCCTCTATCACCGCGTTTACACAAGCGACGATGCCGCCGAGGGGCCACGGGCGTTCGCGGAGAAGCGTGTCCCGGTGTGGACCGGTCGGTAAGCGATAAATTACGAAAGGAACCTGAGAACAAATGCCTATTGAACGTTTCCCACACCTCGAAGCCAAGCGTGACCTGAGAGAGGCCGTGCAGGCGCTCTGCGGAAAGTTCAGTGTCGAGTACTGGGAGGAGTGCGACCGAGAACACCGGTTCCCGCAGGAATTCCGCGACGAGTTCGCAGCCGCGGGGTTCTCCGGCGTTACCATCCCGGAGGAGTACGGCGGTGGCGGAGGGACCATCGGCGATATGGTCGCAGTGCTCGAGGAGGTGGCCGCCGGCGGAGGGGCATTGAATGCGGCAAGCACCGTCCACATTCCCCAGCTCTGTGTGCCGTCCCTGTTGAAATTCGGGTCGGAGGAGCAGCGCAAGGAATTCCTTCCCAAGATCGCAGCGGGGGAGCTGTTCGTGACGTTCGGTGTCACCGAGCCGGATGCCGGAACCGACACGACGAAGATCTCCACCCGCGCTACCCGCCAGGGTGACAACTGGATCGTCAACGGAACGAAGGTCTGGAACACCGGTGCGCTCCAGGGCGACAAGATCATGCTGCTCGCCCGCACCAGTAACCCCGAGACCGGCCAGCGTAAGGGCGAAGGCCTGACCCTGTTCCTTACCGACCTCAAAGCTGACACGATCGACATCAAGGCGATCCCGAAGATCGGCCGAAATGCCGTGGCTTCCTGCGAGGTATTCTTCCGCGACCACGAGATCTCGGGCGCCGACGTGGTGGGCGAGGTCGGTCAGGGCTTCTACCACTTGCTCCACAGCCTGAACGGTGAGCGCCTCTACATCGCAGCCGAAGTTCTGGGCATGGGCCGGTGGGCAATCGAAAACGCCGCACAGTATGCCGACGAGCGCGTCGTTTTCGGTCGCAAGATCGGCATGAACCAGTCGGTCCAGCATCCGCTCGCGCGTGGATACCTCAATCTTCTCGCCGCGGGTCTCGTGGTCAATCGTGCTGTCGAGGAGTACGAGACGAAGGGCGGAGCCGCCGCCGGCACCCTGGCGAACGCGTCGAAGTATCTCGCATCCGAGGCCGCATTCCAGGCGGCCGACGACGCCATGCAGGTCTTCGGCGGATACTCCTACGCCCGTGAGTACCACATCGGCAGATTCTGGACCGAGACCCGGATCCAGCGAATCGCACCGATCAACAACCAGATGATCCTGAACTACATCAGCGAGCGCAGCCTCGGCCTTCCCCGTAGCTACTGACCCGTCGATCGACGCGAGAAATAAGGTGCATACGAGATGAAGGCAATTGGGTTCTATGAATTCGGTGGCCCCGAGGTACTGCAAGTGGTCGAACTCCCCGATCCGATCCCGGGTCCGGGAGAGGTTCGTGTTCGCGTTGGCGCCGCAGCGGTGAGCCCTACCGACACCCTGCGGCGGGCGGGAATCCGCGCACTCGATGGAAAGCCCGCCCCGGAACTCGCCGAGCAGGGGTTTCCGTTGGTACCCGGCATGGAGCTGGCTGGGGTTATCGACCTGATCGGTCCGAATACTGAGACCGACCTGCAGGTTGGCGAACACGTTGTCGGGGCGATCTTTCCCAGCGGAACTCGCGGCGCGTACTCCGAATTAGTCGTCCTGCCGGTCGAATCCGTCGTCCGGACACCGGAGGGTGTGGATGACATCGCCGCGTCGACTCTGGCGATGAACGGGTTGACGGCGATGGTTAGCCTTGAGACGCTTCAACTCGATCGTGGCCAAACAATCGGCGTCACCGGCGCAGCAGGTACATACGGCGGATACGTCGTTCAACTCGCGAAGGCTGCCGGTCTCCAGGTGATCGCCGACGCAGCCGAGAAGGACCGCGATCTCGTCCGCTCGCTCGGCGCCGACGTCGTCGTCGAGCGCGGCGACGACGTCGCAGACCGATTCCTCGAGATCGCGCCCGATGGGTTGGACGGGTTGGCGGACGGAGCCGTCCTCAACGAAAAAGTGGCCCGGGCCGTGAAATCTGGGGGCAACCTCGTGACCGTCCGGCACTTCGAATCTGCACCGGTCAACGGGGTTACCTTCCATGCGGTGAGGGTGCGGCACAACGTGCGGGACACGGACAAACTCGACCGGCTGAGGCGGCTCGTGGAGGAAGGGAAGCTGTCGCTACGCGTCGCGCGCACATTCCCAGCCTGTGAGGCGGCGGAGGCTCATCGACTGCTCGAACTCGGAGGAACCCGAGGTCGAGTGGTCCTTAATTTCGGCGATTAGTCACGGCTGAAGGGGAGCAGATCCGCGGCTTGCCATCGGCAGGATCACGCTGTATCCAATCCACATGTTGTGGCTGCGGGCGGAACTTACTCCGCCGGAGGTCGAACTCGATGAGCAGGTTTCGGATCGTGCCGCCTTCAAAGTGCCTCGCCGTCCCGCGACCGCGTTGGTTAATCGAAGCGGCGCATCTTCGGGTGCCAGTGATCCGACTGGCACTGCATTGATCGGAATCCAGCTCGAATTTGGGAGAAGGAACAAATGACAGGCACACATGGTCCCGTCGCGTTGATCACGGGCGGAGCGTCGGGCATCGGAGCTGCGGTCGCAAACCTATGGGTTCAGCGAGGCGGGCGCGTAGCCATCCTGGACATGAATCAGGACGCAATCGATCGGGTTGTCGCCGCCTTCGGAAAAGGGTCGGCCGGCTTCAAAGCCGACGTCACCAGTGCGGGAGAGGTGGATGCGGCACTCACCGGCGTCAGCGATGCGTTCGGCGGACAGTTGGACGCGGTTGTCAACTGTGCCGGTATCGCTCGACCGATTGCGGCGGCCGACGGGCCGGACGGCGAATGGGCCCGCATGGTCGACATCCACCTCAATGGAACGATGCGCGTGTGCCGCTCCGCCTATTCGTTGTTGAAGTCCAGTGACCGCGCGGCGATCGTCAATATTTCGTCGATCGCCGGCGCGGTCGGTATGTCCGGTCGTTCCAGCTACAGCGCGGCGAAGGCGGGGATCGACGGTTTGACTCGCGCTCTCGCCGTGGAATGGAGCCCAGCAGTTCGTGTGAACGCGGTCGCGCCGGGCTTCGTGACGACTCCTCTGTCCGAGGAGATGATTGCCACCGGCAAGGTAGACCCAGCACCGGTGATCGCACGCACACCCCTGGCGAGATACGGGACGACGGCCGAGATTGCTTCTGCGGTCAATTTCCTGGCCTCGCCGGAGGCGTCGTTCGTCACCGGACAGATTCTGCGCGTCGACGGCGGCATAACGATTGCGGGCAATTGGTACGCGTCGAATAAGCCAGGTTCGGACTGATCCGCCTCGGCGTATCGGAAGCAGCACGTTCGAAACTGGACGGGAGTCTCTGAAGGTGTGCGACAGGAAGCCGTCGAGTCTCGGGTGTTCCAGCGCATGCACAACGGCGCCCGACCTGCGTCGGGCGGGTGATCCCGCTACGGGTTGAAATGGCGGCCTGAGCAGCCAGGATCACCAAAGGATATAGATTTGTGTCTAATTCTGGACTTGAGTCCAGGGTGTGGGCTAGTTTGGACTGTACTACCCGGAGGTTCGATCGTGAAGGATTTGTCGAGATGA
>NZ_JBHVEY010000053.1:0-13892 GCF_042802055.1 Rhodococcus sp. NPDC057529 | reverse complement strand
CGGTCCAACAAACCATCGAACGATTCCAACCACTCCGTGGTCTCATCCGGATCGATATCCGGCAGATACGACGCAACACCCTCACGGATGACGCGGGAGCCCGCGCGGGGGCGGTCGGCGGAGGTAATGGCCTGTTCGAGCAAGGGATACTCCATCGTTGCGGGCGCGGGGTCGGGCACCTGTGTGTCCGCCCGGGGTGAGGGCGGTGGAATGACTAGGGCTTCGCGAGCGGCCATCCCGTGATCCGCTTGGGACGCGGGGGCGCGTACGTGCGCACCTTCGAGGTCGAGAGTCCCAACCCTACAAGAGATTCCGCCAACTTCACAGCGGCACTGACTCCGTCGACCACCGGCACGCCGGTGCGTTCGCGGATTCGGTCGTCGAGTCCGGCCATTCCGCCGCAGCCGAGGCAGATCACCTCGGCCTTGTCTTCACGCACGGCCGCTTCGGCCTCGTCGACGATCGCCTCGATCGTGCGTTCGGGGTCGGTTTCCAGTGCGAGGACGGGCAGACCGCTGGCGCGCACACTCGCGCACTTGGCGTCGAGACCCGCGAGCCGGAGCCGGTCTTCGATGAGCGGCACGGTGCGGTCGAGGGTGGTGACCACGGAGTACTTGTGCCCCAGCATCATCGCGATGCTCGCGGAGGCCTCGGTGATGTCGACGACGGGGACGTCGAGCAGTTCCTGCAGACCCTCCCGGCCGTGTTCGCCGTATCCGGCCTGGATCACCGCGTCGTAGGGTTCGCGGTACGACCGCACCCGGTCCATCACCGCGATCGCGGCGAGGTAGCTCTCGAAGTTCCCTTCGACGGATTCGGCACCGATCTCCGGTGTGAGCCCGACGATCTCGGTTCCGGGTGCTGCCGCGGCCTCTGCCTGCTTGGCGATGGCGTCGGTGATGGACGTGGTGGTGTTGACGTTGACGACGAGAATGCGCATCGAGATCTCCTGTCAGTGGTCGCCGTGGCCGCTGTCCACGGCGATCGACTCGCCGGACACGTCCACGTACTGCCGGGTGCGGTCGCCGACGACGGCGTAGATGGCCGCCGCGAGACCTGCTCCGATGAACCACGAGAAGGGGGCGACGAGATGGAAGGCGGGGACGATCGCGAACAGGGTGCCGACCACGGCGGCGGGTACGAGGGCGTACACCGCTCGCAGATTGAATCCCTTGCGGTAGTAGTAGGTTCCGGTGGGGCTGTCCGAATAGAGGGCGGGGACGTCGACCTTGGTGCGGCGGATGAACCAGTAGTCGACGAAGATGATGCCGAACAGGGGTCCGAGGACGGCGCCGAGGCCACCGAGGAAGTAGTTGATCACCACCGGGCTGTCGTAGAGGTTCCAGGGCAGCAGGACCACGCCGATGCAGGCGCTGATGATGCCTGCCTTGCGGAAGCTGATCTTCTCGGGGGCGAGGTTCGACAGGACGTACGAGGGTGCGACGAAGTTCGCCATGACGTTGACGGCCATCGTGACGATGACGAGGGCGAGGCAGGCCAGCGACAGGAACAGAGTGTTCGGGATCGCGGCGACGATGTCGGTGGGGCTGTCGATGATCGTCCCGTCGATCTGGAACTGGGCGCCGCACAGGATGAACGCGATGACGGCGAACGCGAGGACGTTGACGAACAGGCCCCAGAAGTTGCCGCGCACGACGGCGGTCTTCGACGGGGAGCGCCGGGAGAAGTCGCAGAAGTTGAGAATCAGGGTGCCGTAGATCGACATCCACAGGGCCGCGCCCGCGAAGACCTGCCGCCACATCTCCCCGCCGGACGCGGGCTTGTCGGACGCCCAGGCGACGGAGAAGTCGGTGCGGAACAGCATCCACAGTGCCAGCGAGCCGACGGTGACCAGGATCAGC
The DNA here is from genome assembly GCF_042802055.1 of Rhodococcus sp. NPDC057529. NCBI lineage: Bacteria > Bacillati > Actinomycetota > Actinomycetes > Mycobacteriales > Nocardiaceae > Rhodococcus > Rhodococcus sp. NPDC057529. The sequence goes on along the minus strand of NZ_JBHVEY010000053.1, from coordinate 12,030 downwards.
GGGCCGGCCAGGCTCTCGAACTTGCGCACGGCCTCCATCCCGTAGACGAGGACGACGATCTGGATCGCCCAGATCCCGACGAAGCAGATCCATCCGAGGCTGGACAGTCCGAGGATCGAGTTCTGGTCGAAGCGGCCGAGGGACGGCGCCACGGCGACGAGGAAGATCCGGAAGACGATCGACGCGAGGTAGGTCTGGATTCCGAACCAGACGATCGCGATGATCGCGCGGACGACCGCGGGGATCTGGGCGCCGCGGATGCCGAAGCTGATCCGGCTCATCACGGGAAACGGCACGCCCGTCTTCTGCCCCATGAATCCGGCGTAGGTCATGGCGACGCAGACGATGACCGCGCCGATCATGAGCGACAGGATCATGTGGCCGCCGCCGAGCCCGAGCGCGAACAGGCCGATGGCGAACGAGTAGTTGGCGATGTTGTGGACGTCGTTGGTCCACAGCGTGAAAATGCTGTAGGAACCCCAGCGACGGCCTGCGGCCTTCGTCGGTGCCAGGTCCGCGTTGTAGAGTTTCGGACTCGTCGTGTGACGGCCGGCGGCGGCAGTGTGGTCGACGGTGGTGGTGTGCCGCGAGACTGTGTCGTCTATGAGCATGTGCCTGTCCTTGCGTGGCGGCGAACTAACTTCCGTATCACGGAAAGCTTGTTCCATTGGTCCCTCCAAGTGTGAGCCAGGCAACAGTGGACGGTCAATGATTTCCGCAGGATATATCTTGGTGGCGCACCGCCCCGAACACGACAAACCCGCTGCCGCACTGGATATTTCGTTCCAGCGCGACAGCGGGCAGGGGCGCGGCGGGTCAGGCCAGTCCGCGGCTGAGCAGCCGTCCACGGGGCGCCTCGTCGAGGTCGATCCGTTTTCCGGCCAGCCAGGTGCTGCGCACGACGCCGGCGAGAGCACGCCGGTCGTACGCGGAGACGGGATTCTTGTGCTGCAGGGCAGCCACGTCGACGACGAAGGCCTCCTCCGGCGCGAACACCGCGAAATCCGCCGCGTACCCGAGCGCGATGTGCCCTTTCGTGTTCAGCCCGACCTGCTCGGCGGGGTTCTCCGCCATCCACCGGACCACGTCGTTCAGGGTGTGCCCGCGACGCTTGGCCTCCGACCACACCGCGGACAGCGACACCTGCAGCGAGGCGATGCCGCCCCACGCGACCCCGAAGTCGCCGATGTCGAATCGCTTGAGGTCCACCGTGCACGGGGAGTGGTCGGTGACGACGCAGTCGATCACACCGTCGGCGAGGCCCTGCCACAGCAGTTCCCGGTTCCCGGCTTCACGGATCGGCGGGCAGCACTTGAATTGCGTTGCTCCCGAGGGTATTTCCTCGGAGACGAACGACAGGTAGTGCGGGCACGTCTCCACCGTGAGCTTCACGCCGTCCTTGCGGGCCGACGCGATCATCGGCAGCGCGTCCGAGCTCGACAGGTGCAGGATGTGCACCCGGCACCCCGTCCACCGGGCCAGCTCGATGACCTCAGCGATGGCGAGATTCTCGGCGCCCCGCGGCCGTGAGTCGAGGAAGTCGGCATAGTTCTCGCCGCCCGGTGACGTCGCGCGGTCGATCGCGTGTGCGTCCTCCGCGTGCACGATCATCATCGCGCCGAAACTGGCGATCTCCTTCAGCGCCAGTTCGAGCTCCGCCGGATCCAACGGCGGGAACTCGTCGACGCCGGAGTGCAGCAGGAAGCATTTGAACCCGAACACCCCCGCGTCGTGCAGGGCACGCAGGTCCGGGACGTTGCCCGGCACGGCGCCGCCCCAGAACCCGACGTCGACGTACGCCTGATCGGACGCGACCCGGCGTTTGACGTCCAGGGCGGCGGCGTCGACGGTCGGCGGGATGCTGTTGAGCGGCATGTCGACGATCGTGGTCACCCCGCCGGCGGCCGCGGCGCGGGTCGCGCTCGCGAAACCCTCCCATTCGGTGCGGCCCGGCTCGTTGACGTGCACGTGGGTGTCGACGAGACCGGGTATCAGCACCTCGTCGTCGCCCAGTTCGACGACGACCTCGGCGTCGAGCCGGGCCCCGTACGGTTCGATGACGACGATCCGGCCGTCACGCACGCCCACACTGCGCGCGACCTCCCCCGCCGCGGTGATCACCCGCGGGGCACGGAACAGCAGATCGAGCGGATCAGACATCGTCGTCACGCCCTGCGCCGGCGACTCCGCGCACCGCTGCCGCCACGGCCGGGGCGACGGCCGCGTCGAACACGCTCGGCACGATGTAGGTGGGGTTGAGCTCCGACGGGGACACCGAATCGGAGATCGCCCGGGCGGCGGCGATGAGCATGTCGTCGGTGATCTCGACGGCGTGGGCGTCGAGCAGACCCCGGAACACGCCCGGGAACGCGAGCACGTTGTTGATCTGGTTCGGGAAGTCGGACCGGCCGGTCGCGACGACGGCGGCATGTTTGCCCGCCGCGACAGGATCGACCTCGGGCACCGGGTTGGCGAGCGCGAAGACGACCGACCGCTCCGCCATCGTCTCGATGTCGCTGCCCGTCAGGATGTCCGGTGCCGACACACCGATGAACACGTCGGCACCGGCGAGGGCGTCCTGCAGCGACCCGGACCGGGCCTCGGGATTGGTGTTGTTCGCGATCCAGGAGCGGAACGAGTCGGACGTGTCGTCGGGCGAGAGGATTCCGTTCCGACCGCACGCCACGATGTTCGTCGCCCCCTGCGCGACCAGTAGGCGGATGATCGCGTGCCCGGCGGCGCCGACACCGGAGACCACGATCTTCACCGTGTCGAGGCTCTTCTCCACCACCCGCAGTGCATTGGTGAGTGCGGCGAGGACCACGATGGCCGTGCCGTGCTGGTCGTCGTGGAACACCGGGATGTCCAGCATGTCGCGGAGCCGGGCCTCGATCTCGAAGCAGCGCGGGGCGGAGATGTCCTCCAGGTTGATTCCGCCGTACACCGGGGCGAGGGCCCGGACGATCTCGACGATCGCGTCCGTGTCCTGGGTGTCCAGGCACACCGGCCACGCGTCGACGTCCGCGAACTGCTTGAACAGGGCCGCCTTGCCCTCCATCACCGGAATCGACGCGGCGGCACCGATGTTGCCCAGCCCCAGCACCGCCGAACCGTCGGAGACCACCGCCACGGTGTTGCGCTTGATCGTCAGCCGTCGTACGTCCTCGGGGTTCTCGGCGATCGCGGTGCAGACCCGGGCGACACCGGGGGTGTACGCGCGGGACAGGTCGTCGCGGTGCTTGAGCGGAACCTTCGGCACCACTTCGAGTTTCCCGCCGAGGTGGAGCAGGAACGTGCGGTCGCTGACCTTGCCCACCACGACGCCGGGCACGTCCGCGATCGCGGACGCGATCTGCTCGGCATGCTCGACGTCGGACGCGTCGCAGGTCACGTCGATGACCATGTGGTCGGGGTGGCTCTCGACCACGTCCAGCGCGGTCATGGCGCCCTTCACGGAGGCCACCGCCCCCGCGAGGGTCGACGTGGTGCCCGCGCCGACCGGGGCCGTGACGCGAACGGTGATGGAGTAGCCGGGACTGGGGTTGGGCATGGGTGTTTCCTCGGGTTCGTCGAAGGAGTAGGGGTGCGCTCGGTCAGCGGGGCGCCTGGTCGGCGACGAGCGCCTGATGCGTCTGCGGAAGCGCGTCCCACCAGGTGCGCCGTGTCTCCGCCAGCGCCGTCTCGTCGAGATCGCCGAACAGCCGCAGCCGGGACAGGCCACCGTCGGGGTAGACGTCGAGTCGCAGGTGGGTGGCCGCGGCGGCGGCGTCCAGAACAAACCGGTGCCGGGTGTCGGGTTGCACGGCGGTGCGCGGCAGCAGTTCCGTCCACGCACCCTCGTCCGAGATGTCGGCGGTGCGCGCGTCGGCGGTGCTCAGCCGCACCCAGCCCGGCGCGTTCCCGACGTAGTAGCTGGTGTCGATCTCGACGTGCCGGGGGCGACCGGCCGCGGCGAGCGAGAACACGGCGAAGTCGTTGCCGCCCCCGCGGCGCCGGGAGTTCTCCCAGCCCTCCCCCATGTTCCGGGCCCGGCCGGGAAGGATGATGTTCGCCGGCGACGCGTAGAACGCGTCCGAGCAGCCGACGAGGCGGCCACCGTTCTCCGCAGCCAGCAGGTCCACGGTCCCGTCCAGGAACCGGGGGTCGGGCACGACCTCACCGTGTACGCGCAGACGCGCGACGCCGCCGTCGGGGTAGATCGACAGCCGTACGTGCGTCCAGCGGTGCCGGTCGGCGACGGCGTACGTGTTCTCCTTGTGTCCCTCGGCCGGGGACTTCTCGACGATGGTCTGCCAGTCCGCCTTCATGACCTCCTCGATGGACGGATAACCCTCGATCGACGCCGCCTCGACGGAGACGAAGGGCGGGTAGTTGCCCTTGAAGTGCGCGGTGTCCACGACGACGCCGTGGATGATGCCGGCGGAACCGAGGCGGACGATCGCGTAGTCGTGGCCGTCGTCGCGGCGGCGGCGGGTCTCCCAGCCGTCGTAGACCTTGCCCTTGTGCCCGAAGTCCGCGGGGTCGAAGAACGGGGCCTCCGCCTTGATGAGGTTCTCCCGCTGGGCGAACAGTTCGTCGTTGGCGGCGGAGACGCTCCCGCCGAGAGCTCGGGAGGCGAGGTCGGGCAGGGCGGTGAAATCGGAAGTCATGATTCTCCTCGTGTGCTGAGTGTTGCGAATTCGTCGGACGATGCGGCGGAAGTCCGGTGTCCCCTAGTCCAGCAGCATGAGGGCCGTGGGGGCGTGCTCCCGGCTCTCCGCCAGATCCTCGAATTCCGCGACGTTGTCGAGTTCGGTGCCCATCGCGATGTTGGTGACGCGCTCGAGGAAGACCTCGACCACCACCGGGACCTTGTGCTCGCGGGCGAGTTCACGTGCCTTCTCGAGGGCGCCGGCGATCTCGCCGGGCTCGGTGACCCGCAGCGCCTTGCAGCCCAGCCCCTCGGCGACCTTGACGTGGTCGACGCCGTACCCCTTCGGCACCGCGGGCAGCGTCTCGTGCTCGCTCCGCTCCTGGGTGTTGATGTTGTCGAAGCCCAGTTGCACGCAGAAGTCCATGTCGAACGCGCGCTGCGCCTGACGGATCAGCCCCAGGTAGGAGTTGTTCACCACCACGTGGATGTACGGCAGGTTGAACTGCGCGCCCACCGCCAGTTCCTCGATCATGAACTGGAAGTCGTAGTCGCCCGACAGCGCCACCACCGACGTCTCCGGCTCGGCCGCGACCGTTCCCAGTGCCGCCGGGATGGTCCAGCCGAGCGGGCCCGCCTGCCCGCAGTTGATCCAGTTGCGGGCCTTGTACACGTGCAGGAACTGGCCGCCGGCGATCTGCGAGAGACCGATCGTGCTGACGTACCTCGTGTCGCGGCCGAAGACGCGGTTCATCTCCTCGTACACCCGCTGCGGTTTGACGGGAACGTCGTCGAAGTGGGTCTTGCGCTGCATGGTCCGCTTCCGGGTGGCGCAGTCCTCCACCCAGGTGCTGCGGTCCGCCAGGGTCCCGGCGGCCTTGCGCTCCTTCGCGACGGCGACGAACAGTTCCAGCGCCGCCTTGGCGTCGGAGACGATGCCGTAGTCGGGTGCGAACACGCGACCGATCTGGGTGGGCTCGATGTCGACGTGAACGAACTTGCGGCCCTTGCGGTAGGTGTCGAGGCCGCCCGTGTGCCGGTTGGCCCAGCGGTTGCCGATGCCGAGGACGAAGTCCGACGCCAGCATGGTGGCGTTGCCGTACCGGTGCGCGGTCTGCAGACCGACCATGCCGGCGGCGAGACGGTGATCGTCCGGGATCGTGCCCCAGCCCATCAGCGTCGGCACCACCGGAACGTCCAGCAGTTCGGCCAGTTCCACGAGCAGGTCCGCGGCGTCGGCGTTGATGATGCCGCCGCCCGCGACGATCAGCGGGCGGTCGGCGGCGGCCAGCATGTCGAGTGCCTTCTCCGCCTGCGCACGGGACGCGGCCGGCTTGTACACGGGCAGCGGCTGATACGTGTCGGGATCGAAGTCGATCTCCGCCAACTGCACGTCGATCGGCAGGTCGATGAGCACCGGTCCCGGCCGGCCGGACCGCATCAGGTGGAATGCCTGCGCGAACGCTCCCGGAACCTGGGCCGGCTCGAGCACCGTCATCGCCATCTTCGTGACCGGGCCTGCGATCGACGCGATGTCGACGGCCTGGAAGTCTTCCTTGTGCAGGCGCGCGACCGGGGCCTGCCCGGTGATCGCGAGGATCGGGATCGAGTCCGCCATCGCCGAGTACAGGCCGGTGATCATGTCGGTGCCTGCGGGACCGGAGGTGCCGATGCAGACCCCGATGTTCCCGGCCTTGGCGCGGGTGAATCCCTCCGCCATGTGCGAGGCACCCTCGACGTGGCGGGCGAGGACGTGCTTGATCCCACCGTGATCACGCATAGCCGAGTAGAACGGGTTGATCGCCGCACCGGGGAGGCCGAACGCCTGGGTGGCGCCTTCGAGTTCCAGAATCTTGACCGCTGCGTCAGCGGCGCGCATACGAGGCATATCACTTCTCCATCGAGGATTACGAGTTGAAACGGGTCACTGGGAGGGGCGGCCGGACAGCCGCTCCACTCCACGCAGCAGTCCCGAATGGTCCAGGCCGCCATCACCGTTCGCACGAGCGGAGGCCATCAGCTGGGCGACGACCGCGCCGAGCGGTGTCACGACACCGGCCTCACGGGCGGCACTGGTCACGATGCCGAGGTCCTTGTGGTGCAGGTCGATGCGGAACCCGGGCTCGAACGAGCGGTCCAGCATCTTCTGCGCCTTCTGGTTCAGGACGGCCGATCCGGCCAGTCCGCCGCCGAGTACCTCCACGGCGGCCGCGGTGTCGACACCGTAGGCCTCGAGGAAGACGACCGCCTCGGCGAGGAGCTGGATGTTGCCGGCGACGATCAACTGGTTCGCGGCCTTCACCGTCTGCCCGGACCCGTTCGGGCCCACGTGGACCACGGTCTTCCCGACGACGTCGAGGATCGGCTTCGCCGCGGCGAAGTCCTCGTCCTTGCCGCCGACCATGATCGACAGGGCCGCGTTCTTCGCGCCTGCCTCACCGCCCGAGACCGGGGCGTCGATCAGCCGGAAGCCACGCTCGACCGCCTGCGCGGCGAGTGCGGTGGTGACGTCGGGCCGGATGCTGGAGAAGTCGATGATCAGGGCGCCGGCCGGCGCGTGCGCGAACACACCGTCCTCACCGGCGAGGACGGCCTGGACGTCCGGCGAGTCGGGGACCATGACGGCCACGACATCGGCACCGGCGACGGCCTTGGCGATCGAGTCCGCCGCGGCGCCCCCGGCCTCGACGAGTGCCGCGGTGCGCTCCGGTGAGCGGTTGTATCCGACCACCTGGTGGCCGGCCTTGGCGAGATGAACAGCCATGGGGCTGCCCATGATTCCGAGTCCGATGAATGCGATAGTGCTCACGAGTCTCCTCGATTCCGTCGAAGGGTGGTGGTGGGTCAGCGGCCGGCGCGGGTCGCGCGCTGCTCGCGGGGCAGCCAGTCGAACGTGTCCGGCCGCGTCGCCTTGTATTCGAGTCCGACGTATCCGCGGTAACCGTGCCCGGCCAGTCGCTTCAGGTGGCCGTCGATGTCGAGGGTCCCGGTGCCGGGTTCGCCGCGTCCCGGCGCGTCCGCGATCTGCACGTGCCCGATCCGGTCGGCGTAGGTATCGATCGCGGCGCCGACGTCGTCGCCGTTGACCTCGAGGTGGTAGAGGTCCGCGAGGAGCCGGAGCGAATCGACACCGTGGTCGGTCTTCACCCGGTCGATCACGGCGATCGCCTCGGCCGCGGTCTTCAGCGGGTAGGCCGGTGTGCCACTGACCGGTTCGACGAGCACGACCGCACCGATACGATCCGCAGCCTTGCCCGCCTGGGCCAGGTTCTCGGTGGCCGTGTCGTCCTGGATCTTCGGATCCGCGCCGTCGATGCGGTTACCGTACAGGGCGTTGAAGGCTTTGGTGCCCAGCCGTTCTCCGATCCCGACGGTGACGTCGATGTTGTCGCGGAACGCCGACACCTGCGCCGGGTCGGACAGCAGTCCGCGATCTCCCGCCGGCATGTTGCCCGCGGCGAAGTTCAATCCGGTGAGCTGCACTCCGGCGTTCTCGATCGCGGCCACGAAGGCGTCGACGTCGCTGTCCCTCGGTACGGCGGTGTCGAACGGCCACCAGAATTCGACGGCGTCGAATCCGGCGTCCCGGGCGGCCTGCGGGCGCTGCAGGAGCGGCACGTCGGTGAGCAGGATCGAGCAGTTCAGGGTGTAGGCAGTGGTGTCCATCGGCTGTTCTTTCGCTTTCGAGGTGTTCAGGAGACGGTGGTGTTGTCGGGCTCGGGCAGACCGCGGTAGCGTCGCCAGCCGCCGTGATCGGTGATCTCGGTGAGCTCACCGGCCTTGCTCTCGAGCAGGCCCGGTCGCAGTCCTACCGCGAGAACCGAACGGCCGTCGGACAGTTCGATCACCGTGAGCTCGAGTTCCTCGGGCTCCTCGGGGAGGAAGTCGGTGCGGATGTCGCCGATCGGCACGTCGTAGAGTTCGCCCTCGATCGAGGCGCCACCGGTCTCCGCCAGGAGGAGGGCAGGGAATTCGTCACGTACGGAGAAGAATCGGTAGTTCGGTGCGGTCCGTACCGTGCCGAGGAACGTGTGCGCAGACACGTTGTGATGCAGGTTTCCGCCACGCATCGCTCCACCGTTGCAGAATAATTCGGTCATTCGTCAGCTCCTTCTTCCGTGGGCAGTTGCCGTCGTTTCAGGCCTGTCTGCCAGTTCGATCGCGACCTGAAGCAGCGCTTCGCGCAGTCGCTTGGTGTTGGCATCGAGTCCTTCACGCACCAGGTCCTGGGTGACCGGCCACGGGGTGTCGCTGATGACGTCGTGATCGGTGACCAGGGCGATGCAGGTGTAGGACATGCCGAGTTCCCGGGCCAGCGCCGCTTCGGGATACGGCGTCATGCTGATCAGGTCCCAGCCCTGGGCCGCGTACCAGCGGGATTCGGCGCGAGTCGAGAATCGGGGGCCGCGGATCGCGACCATAACACCGCCGTCGTTGACCACCCAGCCGCTCCGGCGGAGCGTCGAGACCACTGCCTGCCGCCCGCGGACGCAGAACGGGTCCGCGAAGGAGATGTGGACGTCGTCGTCGTGGAACGTGTCGTCGGTGCGGCAGGTGCGGTCGACCAACTGGTCGGGGACGACGACCGACCCGACACCGATCGCCGGTCGCAGGGAGCCGGAGGGGGTGGGCGCGAGGATGGTCCGCACACCCAGGCTGTGCAGTGCCCAGATGTTCGCGCGGGCATTGATCCGGTGCGGCGGGATGTTGCGGTGCCGCCCGGTGCGGGTCAGGTACGCGAGCCGGCGGCCGCCGGAGGATCCCAGGACGATGTTGTCGGAGGTGGGACCGTACGGGGTGTCGACCGAGATCTGTTCGGCGTCGTCGAGCAGACCGTGATAACCCCAGGTACCGAGGAGACCGACGGTGGGCTGGGTGTCAGGCATGGTGGTTCACCGTTCCTTCCGGGGTCCTGTTCACGGTCAGCGCTTCGGGCTTCTCGATCGCCGGCGGGGCCGGTGTGGTCTCGAGGTGTTCGTGCCCGGGGTGCGGGTGCATGGTGACGTCGTCCGGGTCGTCGGGTGTCACCTTGCCGTCGAGAACCGCTCGCATCTTGTCCTTGTCGAGCAGACCCTCCCAGTTGGCGACCACGAATGTCGCGAGGCAGTTGCCGAGCAGGTTCGTGAACACGCGCATGGAGTCCATGAGCCGGTCGGCGCCGAGCAGCAACGCGACGGCGGCCACCGGGAACGCGCCGATCGCGGCGGCGGTCGCCGACAGGGCGACGAACGCGGAGCCCGGTACACCGGCCATCCCCTTGGAACTGAGGATCAGGATGCCCATGATCGCGAGCTGTTCACCGAAGCCGAGATCGACACCGACGGCCTGCGCGAGGAACATCATCGCCAGCGACAGGTAGATCGCGGCTCCGTCGAGGTTGAACGAATAGCCGGTGGGGATTACCAGACCGACGACGGCGCGGTCGCAGCCCGCGTTGTCCAGCTTCTTGATGATGCGGGGCATGACGGCTTCGGAGGAACCGGTGCCCAGGGCGAGCATGAACTCCTCGCGGCAGTACTTGATGAACTTCCACGCATTCACGCCGGTGATCAGCTTGACCACGATCGACAGCACGACGATGAAGATCACGGCCGCGCCGTAGCACGCCAGGATGAGCATTCCGAAGGATTTGAGGGAGCCGGCCCCGTAGTTGCCGACGGTGAAGGCCATCGCGCCGAATGCCCCGAGCGGCGCCAGGTACATGATGTAGCCGACGATGCGGAAGATGACGTGCAGCGTCTGGTCGATCACGTCCATCAGGATCGGCGGGGCCGACTCGCTGTAGGACGCCAGAGCGACACCGAACAACACCGCGAACAGCAGTACCTGCAGCAGATTGTTCTGTGCGAAGGCGTCGAACACGCTGGTCGGGATGATGTGCATGACGAACTCGACGCCACCGGGCAGGTGCCCGCCCTGGGTCTTCTCGTCCAGTGCGGTGGTGTCCAGCGTTGCCGGGTCGATGTTGAGGCCGCTACCCGGCTTGACGAGGTTGCCGACCAGCAGGCCGAGACCGAGCGCGCACGTGGTCGCGGCAGTGAACCAGAGCAGCGCCTTACCGCCGATCTTGCCCAGCGCCTTCATGCTGCCGACCTTGGCGATTCCGGTCACGATCACCAGGAAGATCAGCGGGGACACGACCATTTTGATCAGCTTGATGAACCCCTCACCCAGTGGCGCCAGGTGATGGGAAAACTCCGGAAACACGATTCCGGTGGTGATGCCCAGGGCAATGCCGATGAGCACCTGGACGAAAAGCGATCTGTACCAACGCTGCTTTGTGGGTTTCGCAGCGATTTCGACTTCAGACACGGGGCCCTCCCTCGGGGCTTGGTGTTTTCCATATTATGGAAGTTGTATTTCGTATCTCGATATAGTGAACGCCGTCACACCGCGGTTTGTCAACCGATGTAGCGAAGGAATCGGCACGATCCGCCGCAACCGCGCTATCGTCATACGGAGCGCCCTTTCCGCCTGACGGAAAGAATGGGGGGCTCCCGGGGGAGGCACCCCGAGGCAGTCAGAGGATGGAGCCAGACATGACGAACGGTCAGAACGCGGCCGGCGGCGTGCAGTCGGTCGAGCGCGCATTCGACATACTCGAGATCATGGCGAGCGCCGGCGGGTCCATCGGCGTGAGCGAACTCGCCGAACTGGCCGGACTTCCCCTTCCGACGATCCACCGGCTCATCCGCACACTGATGAACCGCGGGTACGTGCGGCAACTGCCCACGCGCCGCTACGCGCTCGGCCCCAAGCTGATTCGGCTCGGCGAGAGTGCCACGCAACTGATCGGCGCGTGGTCGCGGCCGCACCTGTCCGAACTGGTGCGAGGCACCGGCGAGACCGCGAACATGGCCGTCCTCGACGGCACCATGGCCGTCTACGTCGCACAGGTGCCGTCCGAGCATGCGATGCGGATGTTCACCGAGGTCGGCCGCCGCGTGTACCCGCACTGCACCGGTGTCGGCAAGGCCATCCTCATGCAATTGTCGAACGACGCCGTGCGCTCACTGGTCGGCCGGACGGGCATGACGACGTATACCGAGAATTCGCTGACCGACCCGGACATGCTGATCACCGATCTCGAGTTGAGCCGGCAACGCGGCTTCGCCATCGACGAGGGCGAGCAGGAAATCGGCGTCCGCTGCTTCTCGGTGCCGGTGCCGAACGCTCCGACGCCCACCGCCATCTCCGTCTCCGGGCCCGCGGCCCGCGTCACCCTCGAGTCGGCCGACCACATCGTGCCGCTGCTCAAGCGCGTCGCGAAGGAACTCGGCACCGAGTTCGACAAGAACGCCGCACTCTAGTGTGCCGGTCCGGAAATCTTCGCCATATATTTGGTGAGGGAGTCGAGGATCTCCTCCGCGGTCTTGCGCCAGACGAAGGGTTTGGGGTCT
>NZ_JBHVEY010000052.1:0-14203 GCF_042802055.1 Rhodococcus sp. NPDC057529 | reverse complement strand
TGCCGGCTCCGGTCCCGCGGTTGTCCCGGACGCCCGGTCAGATCAAGTCGCCGGCACCGAAGCTCGGCCAGGACAACAACAAGATCGAACTCTGACAACATCGAACGCTGAGGAACTGAGACCGTGACCGAAACCCCATCTGACCGTGACGGCGTGCTACGCGTCGGTGCATTTTCCGGCTTCTACGGAGACAGTCCGGACAACATGAGCATCCTGCTCCAGGACGGCGTCGACGTCCTGATCGGCGACTATCTCGCCGAGCTCACGATGCTCATCCTCCGCAAGAACGAAATGCGCGGCGCCCCCGGATATGCCCGCACGTTCGTCACACAACTTCGAGACAACCTCCCCCGCATTGCTGCGTCCGGGGTGAAGGTCGTGGCAAATGCCGGCGGTCTCGACCCTGAGGGATGCGCGAACGAGATCCGTGCGGTCATCGAAAGTCTCGGCCTCGACCTGACAGTTGCCGCAATAGTCGGCGACGACCTGACCGAGGAACTCGCCGGCAACCTCGGCAAGACCGCGGAGCTGGCGAATATCGACACCGGTGAGGTCCTCGATCTCGGCCAGCACGAAATCATGACCGCCAACGCCTACCTCGGGGCGTGGCCGATCGTCGAAGCGCTCCACGCTGGCGCCGACATCGTCGTGTGCCCACGAATGACGGATGCCTCATTGGTGGTGGGGCCGGCGGCGTGGCACTTCGGTTGGGAAGCAACTGCCTGGGATCAGCTCGCCGGGGCCGTTGTTGCGGGCCACGTAATCGAGTGTGGCGGACAGGCCTCCGGCGGCAACTACTCACACTTCCATCAGTACGAAGACCTCGGCTATCCGGGTCTGCCGATCGCGGAAATTCGCCCCGACGGAAGCAGCGTGATCACCAAGGTCGGTGATTCGGGTGGTGTGGTCACAGTGGACACGATCAAGGCGCAACTCTTCTACGAGATCGGTGGTGCCGAGTATCAGAATCCGGACGTCGTCACCCACCTCACGTCGCTTACTCTCACAGACCTCGGCGGACATCGTGTGGAGATCGGGAGTGTCAAGGGGTCGCGCCCGACATCGACTACGAAGCTCGCGCTGACCTACGAAGGCGGCTTCCGAAACTCGATGACGATCGGTCTGACCGGCGGACACGTCGCAGAGAAGGCTGCCTGGCTGCGTCGCCAGGTCGAAGGTCGCGTGGGCGGGCCCGACTACTTCGACGGATTCAGGATGACAGTCATCGGCCCTGCCCGGGAAGTGGATGGCACCTACGACGAGGCAACCGCGCTTGTAACGTTCAACGTGCGTGACCGCGACGTGAAAAAGGTTAGTCGACAAGCCTTCTCCGACAAAATAGTCCAGCTCTGCCTGGCGAGTATCCCCGGTTTCTACATGACCACTCCGCCCCAGAAGGAACGGCTCTACGGCGTGCAGTGGCCTTGCCTGATCGACAAGTCCGTCCTACATCCGATCGTCAGAATCGCTGGTGTCGAGGACCGCGAAGTCGAGTGGCCGGACTTCAGCGACATCAACGAGACCCCGCGACCGGAACCGGCTGCGCCTGATACGGACATACCCGACGGCCCGGCCAGGCGCGTGACTCTCGGCTCTGTCGCCGCCACCCGATCAGGAGACAAGGGCGGAAAGGCCAACGTGGGGGTCTGGGGCCGATCTGCCGGGGCATACGCGTGGCTCAGATCGTACCTGACGGTCGAGAGATTCGCCGAGCTCGTTCCCGAAGCCCACGGGCTCCGCGTCGAGCGTCACGAGTTCCCGAATCTGCTGGGGCTGAACTTCCTCGTATACGGCTGGCTCGAGGACGGCGTTTCATCCTGCCTGCGAATCGACGCCCAGGCCAAAGGCGTCGGAGAGTATCTCGCGAGCAAGACCGTCGACGTGCCGCAAGGGCTACTGGGAGATCCGGACAAGATGTAGCACAGGTGAAATGACCTCTTCCACAGCTTCTTCGAGATCACGAAGGGACCAATAGTGGGTCTGAAGATTCAAGCGCTGCACATCGGGACGTTAATGGGGCTGTCCAAGGCAGCCCTCACATATCAGCGTGGCTACTTCGAGCGAGTCGACGTCCCGATCACGATGTTCGCCGTCACCGGCGGCGATCACACGGTGATCGTCGACACCGGGACCTGCGGCGAAGACGCTGCGCGCGAGCGGCACGGCATCGAACTCAGCCGGCCGGATTCGCAGCATCCGCTCGCGGCGCTCGAGGCTGCCGGGATCGACCCCTCAGAGGTCGGGACCGTCGTCAACACGCATCTCCACTGGGATCACTGCGCAAACAACGATCTCTTCCCGAATGCCACAGTGTTGGTGCAGAACGCCGAGCTCCAGTATGCGGTGAATCCCTTCGAACCCAACCGGAAGGTGTACGAACGCCGGCCAGGTATGCAACCTGACTGGATGAAAGTGTTGGGCAATGTCAGCGCTGTCGCGGGCGACACCGAGATCTCCCCCGGAATCAAAGTCGTGCACCTACCGGGTCATACGCCGGGTTCCCAAGGAGTGGTTGTTCAGGCCTCCGATCGGACATACCTCATTGCCGGTGACTGCGTCAGTTGCTACGAGAATTGGACCGGTGACGAGCATGCTCAGCACATCCCCTCGTCCTTCACGAACCTCGGTGACTACATGCAAAGCTTCCGGAAGATCGAAGTGCTCGGCGCCGATGTCATCCCCAGCCACGACCACCGCGTGATCGACCAACAGCACTTCCGTTGAGCCGGTTGTGACCCGGAGCCCTTCACCGCCTGTCAGGTTGGTGATGAGGGTCAGTTCGCATCCGCACCGCAGTATCCGAAATCGCAAGCGTGACTCGAGACGTTCGATCGGGTCGTCGGCGCCAATGACGCCATTTCGAAAAGGAGTTCGCAGTTGTCCTCATATGGGTACGACCTGATCGGCGTCGAGGTCGACGGTCGAATCGTCACGGCGACAGTGGCGAACGGACCCATGAACCTCATCTCCAGCGAACTGTTGAGTGAGATCGATCGATTCACATCGGAACTGGAGCAGGATCCCCAAGCCCTCGTCGTCGTCCTGAAGAGCAGCACGCCTGGATTCTTCATCTGCCATGCCAAGTTCGAAGACCTCGGTGTCCTGAAAACATCGGCGGTGCCCCAATCGGTCGATGAGGCTCCGATGAACCCTGTGCAGCGGATCTGTCAGCGTCTTCGGTCAATGAACAAGGTATCTATAGCACAAGTCGAAGGCCGTGCGACCGGTGGTGGCGCCACGATCGCCATGTCTTGCGACCTGCGTTATGCATCCATTGGTGGGGCAGTGTTCAACAGCTTCGGCGTGCCGCTGGGAACCGGACTCGGCGGTGGCGCCACGCAGTTCATGCCGCGCCTGGTTGGTCGAACCCGTGCGATGGAACTGATCCTCGGTGCTCTCGATCTCGATGCCGAAACGGCGGATTCCTGGGGTTATGTCACCCGTGCCCTGCCCGCAGCGGAAATCGACGAGTTCGTCGCTGCGATGGCTCGCCGGATCGCGATGAGTGTTCCCGATGTGATCCGCAGAACCAAGCAATTGATCGCCAACTCCGACCGCCTGCCTATCGAGGACGGACTCAGGGCCGAGAACTTCTCACTCCAACAGATGGCGGGCACCCCCGAGGGGGCTGCCGGTATTGCAGCGTTCCTTGAACTCGGCGGCGAGACGATCGAGGGCGAACACAGGCTGGCCGATTTGCTTGGCGAAGTACTCAAGCACACGTCAGGCTGACGACGCGGGGGCGCTGGCGTCGACGGCCAAGAACCGACACCTGCAACGCCCGCTGTTCAGTTGCCGGGAGTCCGCTCCAGGCGCGGCGGAGAACGACCCCCAGTTCGTGTGGCGGGGACCCCCTGTAGGGGGCTTACCTCGCTGCATAGACGCGGTTTCGACACGCTTGCGGTGAGGCCAGAAATTCTCCTCCCCTGGCACCTTGCCGTTGTGGCGACCAACGAAAATCATCGACGGAAAGTCGACCCGCCTGCATGAGAACAATGTTCAGATCCCTGAGCGTGCGAAACTTCCGGCTGTATGCAGTTGGTGGATTCATCTCGAATATTGGTACCTGGATGCAGAGCACAGCAATGGCGTGGCTCGTGCTGGAAGTGGACGGAGGGGGTGTCGGCCTCGGGGCCGCCATCGCGCTCCAGATGGCTCCGACGCTTGTGTTGTCTCTGTGGGCAGGTGCGCTCGCCGATCGCATCCCGAAGCGACGGATCATCGTAATGAGCCAGCTGGTCATGGCGGTGTTCTCGGCGACGCTCGGACTGCTCGCGGTCCTCAGTGCGGTATGGCTCTGGCAGATCCTGTTGCTCAATTTGCTCTTTGGAATCGGCCGCGCCCTCGAGACGCCGGCGCGGCTATCCTTCGTCTCCGAAATCGTTGGCCACGAGCAGCTGGGCAACGCCGTTTCGTTGAACTCGGCGTCATTTCACGCCAGCCGACTTATCGGCCCAGGGGTGGCCGGTATTGTTATCGCCGCCCTCGGCTCGGGCGCGTCCGCAACCGGATGGGTCATCCTCGTCAACGCTGTCAGCTATGGTGCGTCGATAACCGCGCTGTTCAGTCTCGACATGGCTTTGCTGAATCCGGCACCCGACCAGACACGGCAGCGTCGCGGCGCGGTAGTCGAGGCGTTCCGCTACCTGCGCACCCGTTCCGACCTCCAGTTGGTGGTCATCGTCTCGTTCTTCATCGGCATGTTCGGGATGAATTTCACGATCTTGAGCGCACTCATGGCCTCTCAGGAATTCGGCAAGGCCGCTGAGGAGTTCGGAATCCTGGGGGTGCTGATGGCGATCGGATCGCTGGTGGGTCCGCTTTTGACCGCGCGGCGGCCGAACCCCTCGTTGTCTCTGTTGGTCGGGGCGGCAGTGCTCTACGCGTGCATCCAGCTCGTCGCAGCGTTAACTCCATCCTTCCTGGCGTACGCGCTAACCGTCCCCTTCACGGGACTGACTGTCTACACGTTCGCGACCGCGGCAAATGCCACCATTCAGCTGCGTACGGATCCAATCGTGCGTGGCAGGATCACCTCGCTGTATACGATGGCGCTGCTCGGAGCTGTGCCACTTGGTGCGCCTGTCTTCGGATTCATCGGTCAGCATCTCGGCCCGCGGTCCGCTCTGGTCGTGAGTGCTGTCGGCTGCCTAATCGGCGTTGCGGTCGGCTGCGTGGCCTTCTGGAGAAGGCGTGGGCTGACGTCGAGGTGACCAGGCAATCATCGGGAGTGGCGGGGACCGCCAAATTCAGTCCGCTTTCATTGCGCGCTCATAACGGTACTGCCCTGCTCAGAGACCTCCCCAGTGCTTGTAGTCCATCCCACTCAGCATCTTGACTATGAGCCGCGTCTCAATCAGACTGGAGTCCGCACTTAGCTTTGAGTCCAAGTTTGATCCTCGGTACGGACTTCTTGGTAACCCAGCGCCCCGGCAGCACGTCGGTCGGGGCAGGGACATCGCCTGACCGAGGTCGGCTTCGCTCACAATCGCACTCGGAGGATCGTCAGATGACAACGCTGCCAAGGGATCGCGACTCGCACCTGACAGCCAGGACGCAGTCGCCCCAGGACCTAAAGAAGGTGAAGCGAGCCGCCGCTGCAGCCCTCCTCGGGACAACTCTGGAGTACTACGAGTTCTACATCTATGCCTCGGCGGCCGCGCTTGTCTTTCCGAAAGTATTCTTCCCGGCCGCCGATCCGTACATCGGCATGATGCTGTCGCTGTCCACCTTTGCCATCGGATCCATCGTCCGTCCCGTGGCAGCGGCGGTCCTCGGGCACTATGGCGACCGACTGGGCCGCAAGCAGATGCTGATGCTAACCCTGGGATTGATGGGTACCTCAACGTTCCTCATCGGCTGCTTGCCGAGTTACGAAATGGTCGGGGTGTGGGCTCCGGTGCTCCTCATAGTCCTTCGCACCATGCAAGGCATTTCTGTCGCGGGCGAGCAGGCCGGAGCCGGGGCACTCACCCTCGAGCATGCGCCGCAGGGGCGCCGAGCGTTCTTCAGTGGCTTCATGCCGGCAGGCACCGCCGGTGGCTTCCTTGTCGCGACCGCCGTGTTCGGCATCGTTGCTGCGATGCCTGACGACGTTCTCATGTCGTGGGGTTGGCGAGCACCTTTCTGGGCGAGCTTCCTGCTCGTTGTCGCGGCCTTCCTCGTGCGACGACACCTCGACGAGCCCGAGATCTTCGAGGAGACAAAAGAGCACGACGAGATCGTCAAGTCACCGGTCGGCACCATGTTCCGTACTCACCGTGCCGCTGTGAGCAGGGTCTTTGTTGCGTCGCTGTTTGCCGTCCTGTTTCAGATTCCTCCAGTGTTCGGCCTGGCCTTTGCTACCAGCCCTGAGGTGGGGATCTCCCGCACCACCATGCTCTGGGTGTCCGTTGCCTCGTTCTCTGTGGCTCTCGTCGCCTATCCGTTGATGTCCACACTGAGCGATCGCATCGGCAGGAAGCCCGTCTTCATCGGTGGGACGCTCGGCAGCGGTGTGGCAATTTTCCCCTACCTGGCTGCGATCACGGCGGGAAATGTCGGTTTGATCTTCCTCACCGGAATTGTGGTTATGGGGCTGTTGACTGTCGCAGCGAACGCCGTCTATCCGGCGTTCTTCGGTGAAATGTTCAACGTAAAGGTTCGGTTCACCGGTCTGGCGGTTGGTACGCAGGTCGGATTTGCGCTAGCAGGCTTCGCTCCTGCGATCGGTTGGGCACTGATCGGCAAGGGCAGCACCAACTGGGTCCCCGTGGCCGTCATGGTCCTTGTGTGCTGCCTTCTTGCCTCGATTGCAGCTGCGACCGCACCCGAGTCTTACAAGACTCCGGTGGAGAAGCTGGGTAGCCCGGTGTGACCCACTGTGACGGATGCATCGCAGCCGCGGAGGATCAGCGGTTCCGGGAACCACAGGTAGTCCGGCCATAGGTGAAGAGCCGGTGTATCGAATCGAAGCGGTTGGCGACAACCCGCTCTAAATCCAAACGTTCAGCGCATGCCATCACGGCAGGGAGACAAACATGACCGAACAAGCGTTAAATGACGCGGTGGAAGCTGGAGATGGCGAGACAAGGTCTTCGCGACGGCGAATGCGTCGCGTCGGATTCGCAAGCTTCACCGGAACGCTTATCGAGTTCTACGATTTCAATATTTACGGCGTGGCAGCGGCGCTGGTGTTCTCCAAGGTGTTCTTCCCGGCACTCGGTACAGCGGCAGGGACGATTGCCGCCTTCGCGACCTTGGGTGTGGCGTTCATCGCCCGACCGTTCGGTTCGATCCTTTTCGGCCACTTCGGAGACCGACTCGGTCGTAAGAAGACCCTTGTTTCCACGCTGATGCTGATGGGTGTGGCGACCGTATGTGTGGGCTTGATCCCGACAACGGAGAAGATCGGTATCCTGGCTCCGATTCTCCTGATGCTGATGCGAATTCTCCAGGGATTGGGTGCGGGCGGTGAGTGGGCCGGTGCCGTACTCTTTGCCGCCGAGCACGCGCCGCAGGAGAAACGCGGCTTCTGGGCGATGACTCCTTCGCTGGGTGCCGGCTTCTCGGTCATACTCGCCAACTCGACCTTTCTGGTGACCGGACTGGCGATGAGCGAGGAAACGTTCATGGATTGGGGCTGGCGCATTCCCTTCTTGGCCAGCGGTCTGCTCATCTGCGTCGGTCTATTCATTCGGCTGAAGATCGAAGAGACCCCGGTATTCAAGAACCAGGTTTCCCGCAGCGGCCCGGTACGGCATCCGTTCATTGATGCGCTAACGTCCCAACCTCGTGAGATCTTCCTCGCCATCGGGATGGCCTCTGTGGTTCCCGTGCTCAACTATCTTGCGCTCGCCTACCTGCCCAACTACGGTCTGACAACCCTCGAGCTGACCCGGACGACCATCCTGTTCGTGGGTATCGCGGGTGGAGCGTCGGTTGCGTTCGGCACCCTGCTCGGTGGCGTGTACGCCGACAGACTTGGCCGCCGGCGCGTCATTCTGACCTCGACTGCCCTTGCCGTCGTCTGGGTACTGCTGGTGTTCCCCTTCCTCGGCACCGGATCAATTGCAGCCTTTCTGATCGCAATCATCGGCACGATGGTGCTCGGTGGGATTCCGTACGGCGCTCAAAGTGCCTATCTGACAGAGCTGTTCCACACGCGTTACCGATACTCGGCGGCCGGCTTCAGCTACAACATTGCCACCATCATCGGTGGCGCGATCCCTCCGATGATCGGTGCTGCGATAACGGCCTCGTTCGGCGTGAACTACTACGGTGTGTTCTTGGCCGCGATCCTCGTGTTCAGTCTTGTCTGCACCTTCGCTCTAGGGGAGACGCGGCAGAAGGACCTGAACGACGTCGGAGCATCCCCCGCAGTCGAATGAGAGGCGGGGGCCGCGAAACGCGGCGACCCCGCTGAGGATGCGCGTGCCGCGGTACCCCGAGGAGTGGGCCACAAGTGGCGATTGTGACTCCTGCTCCGTCGAGGTGACGAGGAGGCCGCGGTGTCATTGATCGTGCGAGGTCTCGATCAGCGACATCGCGGCTTCTTCGTCTTCCTCCGGGTGTCCGCAGGCGCGCACCGGGACCGCGAACGGTCGTCTCACCTGTGCGAAAACTGTTGATTGTAGGCGATCGCACTGAGTCGGCAGTTCTGGTGTCGCTTGACGGGGTATGGTGCAAAATTTAGACTGTAATACAATTGTTGACTCAGATCTAGACCGGGGGGCAAGGACAGCACATGACTTCGTCGACCAGCCGTGCCACGCTTGCGGCCAGCGATCAGCCTGAGGCTCCGGACCGCCGGACACGCCACCGGAACAAGAGATACGACCAGGTCTATGCTGCTGCCGTTGAGCTGTTCATTGAGCAGGGGTACGACAACACTACGATGGAACAGATTGCGGATCGCGCTGATGTTGCCCGAGCGACGGTGTTTAACTACTTTGCGCGCAAGACCGCTTTCTTGGATGAATGGACTGTTCGTCGCCGTCAGCGCGCCGCCGCTGCTGCTCGCCCGGAAGCGCTCAGAAAGAACTCGCTGGACGAGACGCTTAAGCGCTACATGATGGAAATGAGCCGGATAAGCGAGCAAACTCGTTCGGAAACAGTAGCTTTGATGAATGCGTGCTTGCATAACCTAAACCTCTTGGCTAATCCGGCGTTAGCCGCCGAGTTGGCCTCTTTCGTAAAGGACGCTCAGGATGCTGGCGAGGCGCCCCAACATGTAGATGCTCATCAAGCAGGAGTTTTGGCAGCTACCTCCTACTTTGCGGTGCTGTCGCAATGGATCGGGGACGATCCGGAGCCGTTCGACCTGGCGGCTGAGCTACTGGCGATGGTGGACCTAGTTCTGTTTGGAATCTCTGGCCTCCAGTCCATCGACCGGTCCGGGTAGAGCGTGTTTGCTTCCGCCGTCGCCGCGCTGCAGCTGGAACGATCGGACATGCCGACCGTGCCGGCGATCGACCGAATATTGACGATCACCACGCGGTCACTGGACTTCAACAACGAATAGGCGGAGCGGCACAAGTGGATGTCGACCATGCGGGCCCTAATGTTCGGTGATTGATTCGTGATGCTGGGTGAGTGTTTCGCGCCGATGAGATCTCCGATGACCTGTGGCCTGTGATCGAGCCCGTCCTCCCTGCATTGGCTGGTTGGAGGGGACGTCCGTGGAATGACCATCGGTTGATTCCCGGGCGGGCTGAGCGCCACGATCCAAGCTCTCGCCGGCACCAGGCGGGCGACACCCCCACCTGGTGCCGTTGTTCGACGCGCATCGCGCTCACGACACCAAAGCGTTCCGCCTGCTGGCTGACAAGGCGTACTCGCACCCGGGCGCCCGAAAGCACCTGCGGGAATGCTGAATCGCGCATACCATCCCCGAACTCCGTGTCCAGATCCGACGTCGCAAGGCGAAAGGATTGGCCGGGGGTCGGCCGTCGGCGTTCGACCGGGACCGCTACCGCGAACGCAACACCGTCGAGCGTGGTTTCGGGCGTCTCAAGCAGTGGCGTGGCATCGCCACGCGCTACGACAAGTACGCCACCACCGTTCTCGGTGGCGTACTCCTCGCTACGTCACCGCGTCCGCAAATAGCAGATACGCTCTGATATGGAATCAGTTTTGTCAAGAGGGCAGAGTGAAGTGGCGTCCACGACCGTCGTCGTGGACGCCGCTTCCTTTTGACCGAAAAGGCCCCTGGGTGGTGGCGAGCGTGTCGGCATCGACGCGTTTGTCAGTCTGATATGCGCGGGTTGGTTACCGCAAGACGGACTGTTCGGCTGGAGTGGTTCGCGGGTCTAGAGATCGAGCGTGATCCCAATGTGGAGTTAGGGATTGCTCATAGAGCGTTCGCGGGTCACTCCCAGGCGCTGGCCGTCACCACCCTGGTGGGTCATCCGGACACTTGTGGACGGCGGCGGTCAGCCGTC
Source organism: Rhodococcus sp. NPDC057529 (assembly GCF_042802055.1). Classification (NCBI taxonomy): domain Bacteria; kingdom Bacillati; phylum Actinomycetota; class Actinomycetes; order Mycobacteriales; family Nocardiaceae; genus Rhodococcus; species Rhodococcus sp. NPDC057529. Next base: position 3,782 of record NZ_JBHVEY010000052.1, on the reverse strand, counting down.
GAGTATCGCCAGCGACCAGCACCAGCCGGCGAGCTCACGGGCGATGGCGGTGTTGGCGACCACCGGTCGCTTTCGTCGCTGATCGAAGCTCTGCCACCGATCGTACAGGCGGCGGTTGCCTTGCTGTCCGCGTGCCCGCGCCGACGGGGTGGCCCGGTCCCACCGTCGCCGCAGATCATTTTCATTGCTGAATGGGCGTCCCGCCAGGGACAACCGCGCTCGTACGCTGACTCATCACTGGGGCCTCCCACATCTTGTGGCCCTACCGGCCAGGACCACATTCCTGTCGGTAACCCACGTTCACATGTGAGCGAGGCCCCAGCCACCCCCCATACCGTCTAGCGGTTAGTTCTCTGCGATTCGGAGGGTGGAAGAGTCCTCGATGTGGGCAAGAGCTACCGATAAGGAGGGCGGTGGCCTCGGCACAATCAGGTTCCCTGTTTCCGCGTAGCAGTGGGAGCAATCATCTGTTTCGTCCGCCACGAAGGCATGACCCGAGTCGGGAGTGATGCGGGGTAGACGACCGAGAAGGGCCCGTGCGACTTCGACTTCAGGTCACACCGGCCCTTCTCGCTATACAACGACTTCAGCGGTCAGCTTTACAGCACCTCAGGGTGCAGTCGCGGGTTCGTGTCGCGCAGCGACATTCAATCCTGTCAGCTTCCCGTCCGTCCGCCAGGACTCGAGCATGCGGTAGTAGAAGAGCGGGTCGGCACACCGTCCACCAGCGAACAGATCCTCGTTTCGAGTGGCACGTCCTTCGTTGTTGAAGTATCCGGGAGTGCACTCGGCAAAGAACTTCACCAAGTTCTGGTTGGTCTGTGAATTAGCCAGGAAGTCGACGTATTCGTCGATGGCTTCACTCGTCGGCTCAACGAGGTGACCGCCCTGATCCCGGACGGCTCGCAGGATGTGGGCGAGGTGCCCGGCATGCTCGTCGATCAGGTGCGTGGCATTGAACGCAGCGGCGGTTTGCTGGTTGGCGCCGACGAAGAAGAGGTTCGGGAACTCGTCGGTCATCATCCCAAACCAGGTCCGTGTGCCCTTCTCCTCCCAGTGGCGGCTCAGGGAGACCCCTGCGCTGCCGATCGGGTCGAATCCGAGGAGTTTCGTATAGCTGATGTCAGCCTCGAATCCGGTTGCGAAGATCACCGCGTCGACCTCGTACTCGTCGCCGCCAGTCACAAGTCCACGCTCGGTGAAGGCCTGTACCCCTAGCCCGTGGGTATCGATCAGGCGGACGTTTGGCCGGTTGAACGCTGGGAGGTAGTCGTCGTGCCAACCCGGCCGCTTGCACAGCCACCGGTACCATGGCTTGAGTGATTCGGCGGTTGCCGGATCCTTGACCGTCTCGTCGATTCGATCGCGGAGATGGTTCATCAGTTTGAAGTCCATGACACGAGCGGCAGTGTCGGCCTCGGCTTCGGTCAGTGGCCTTCCCAACTCACGTTCCAACTCGTCGCGCGGTGGCAGGATTCGCTTGTTGAAATCTGTCCAGCCATCCTGGATTTCGTCGACTGGCGGGATTCGCCCGAGAATGAAGCTCTGGAAGTTCTCGCGCCGTCGCCGTTGCCATCCCGGTTCCGGTGCGGTAACCCAGTCCGGCGGCGTGGGGCAGTTATCCCTGGGGCCCACCGTCGAGGGGGTTCGTTGGAAGACGAGGAGTTCGCCGGCCCATTGAGCGACGGCAGGAACGATCTGAATTGCCGTCGCACCGGTCCCGATTACTGCGACCCGCTTGTCGGCGAGACCGGTGAGCTGCCCATCGTTGGCTCCGCCGGTGTAGGTGGAGTCCCACCTGCTCGAATGGAAGATGTGACCGCGGAAGTCGCCGATACCGTGGATTCGCGGCAGCTTCGGCAGGCTTTGCCGTCCGGCGGCAATGATCAGGTAGTTGCATGTCAGGCGATCGCCGCGGTCGGTGGTCACCTCCCAACCCTCGATGTCGGCTCGCCATCGGGTGGACTCGACTCGCGTCTGGAAGCACGCCTTCTCATAGAGACCGTACCGCCGGCCGATCGCCTGGCTGTGCTCGAAGAGTTCGTCCGCGTAGGCGTAACGATGCTTGGGCGCGTATCCCATCTCCTCCAGCAGCGGCATGTAGATATGTGCCTCGATGTCGCACATGGCGCCCGGATAGCGATTCCAGTACCACGTGCCGCCGAAGTCGCCGGCACTCTCGATAAAGCGGATGTCGCGGAATCCGGCTTCATGAAGTCGTGCGGCGGTGACCAAGCCGCCGAAACCGCCACCCACGATGATGACATCGGTGTGCTCGACGAGCGGATCCCGCTGCAGCGGCGATTCAAGCCAGGGATCGTTACTGTAATTCGCGAAAGCGTCTGTGGCGCCGACGTATTGCGCCGATCCTTCGGGCCGCACTCGTCGTTCGCGCTCCATATCGTAGCGACGCTGCAAGGACTCGGGCTCGAAATCCAAAGGCCCGCCCACCAGGCGCTCTGCAAATGCGGAGTCGAACATGGCCGCCTCTCCAGCTGTAAATCCAGCTTGGGTAATAGATCAGTGTCTAAATCTAGATCCCAGTCTAAGTTGGGTTGTGTGGTCCGTCAATGCTGGGCTATGCCAATTGGTGGAAGCCGCCGGCGCCGGCTGTGATCGGCGCTGTTCCGGCGGCACTGCCAGTCGAACGGTGAGTCGCTTTCGCTGGGGTGTTGCTCTCTGCCACTGTCAGTGCTCTATTCGAGACTCTCCTCGGGTGAGGGCGCTCCGGCTGCGATTCGCCAGTGTTCGTAGGTCTCGCTTCCCAGGGAGCTCATCAATGCGGATAGGCCGGCTAGTCCGACGTACGGCCCACTGTTCGTGCTCGTGGCCATCGCGGCCGCCAGGCCAAAGTCCTTGCGGAGGATCGAGAGGTACGAATCGAACGCCTTCCTGTTTGGAGTCCACTGTCGGAGGTGAGACTGTGCAGTCCCAGGGCCGTCTGACATGAAGTTCCTCCTGGTGCTCACATCCGGCACGGCAGTGACGCTGTCGACGTCCAGTCTGCATTCAAGGGCGAGCCGCAATGTCTCGCCGGTGATAGCGAAATTCGCGGCGCAGATGATGTTGTTGATCAGTTTCAGGGCTTGCTCGGTTCCAATCTCTCCGCATTCGTATATCGCGTCGAGGTCGGCGAGGGCGGGGCTTGCGTCCGCGATGTCGTCGTGATCGCCGGCGCCCAAGAACGGTCAGAGCCCTTGTGAGCGCTAGCGTCGCACCACCACTCACGGTCACGTCGAGGGCATGAACGATGGCCTGAGATGCCGATGCGGCGAGTTCCCGAACAACCTCGCTGGATACGGTACTCATCATGGCAACCAGGGGCGATGGTCTCCTGAGCCCCCCTCGGCGAGGCCGCCTTTTCCTGGCAAGACTGACCGCGCTTGCTCGGGTGTGGCGACCAGCGGTAGGACCAGGTCGGCGCAATCGGCTGCAGTTTGGGTTGTGCGAATACCCCGGGATGTGAAGTCCGCGAAGGCGTCCGCGTCCCGGTCGCAGACCGGAAGGTCGTACCCGGACTCGTGAATGCGACGTGCGATCGGTGACCCGAGCGAGCCGAGTCCGATCAGTCTGCGACTGACTTAATCGCTATGTACTCCTGGGGCGGGGATTGGATGTGCTGGCACGGGTGGACGAGCAGACTCACGGTTAGATCGTGTGGGGCAGGACGTCAAATGCCTCGAGGGCTAGATTTGTGTCTAATTCTGGACTTGAGTCCAGGGTGTGGGCTAGTTTGGACTGTACTACCCGGAGGTTCGATCGTGAAGGATTTGTCGAGATGA
>NZ_JBHVEY010000051.1:934-15637 GCF_042802055.1 Rhodococcus sp. NPDC057529 | reverse complement strand
GCCTGCCCACGCCTTCGGCGCGGCCGGGGACCGGCCTTCGGCCGCTCTGAAAACCGTTGTGGTGCACGCATTTTCGGCCTTCGGCCTTCAATGCGTCATCGAAATGTTTTATCTACCAATAGTTTTCGATCGAATTGCGGAAAGTTATTGTTAATCAACACTTTTCGAGCGCACTCTCGAATGTTGTTGTCGTGCATCATTTTTCGATATAACACACCTTGATATTTGACATCTAGACACTTGTTCCGGTAAATTCTACAGAATCTCTGTGCCTAAATGATGGGTGCGCGCCTCTTTGAACGGCCCTCTATCCGAATGTCGTTGCAGTTAAATGCATCCCGGTATCGGAAGGGTCGAGCACGACACCGGATCGGTCAGCCGGGGCACCTCGGGCACGTATCCGGCAAAAAGACAGCCGGGACGAGCGGGGCGGTTCCGGGGCGCGGCCGGGACCGGCACCCGGCACACGTCGGGCACCTCGGCGCACGGCCAGCGAGAGCGCGGGCCGAGCACAGCGGCCGGGCGCACGTCGCGGCAGGGACGCGGGCCGAAGGACAGCAGCGACGGGCACCCGGCGCAACGTCACGAGCGTGACTCGGCCCCCGGCGGCAACGTCACGAGCGCGACTCGGCCCGGCGCAACCTCGGGCACCCCGGGGCCGGGGATCGGCCGCGTGCGGGCGGATCAGCGGCAGGCAGCGGGCACACGAAAACGCCCCCGACCAGTTCGGCCGGGGGCGCGGGGGTGCGTCTACCTGTACACGTCTCTCCTGTGTCCGACGTGTATGACGATCACGATCAGCTCACGGTCTCGCACCTCATAGATGATTCGATACGTCCCCACCCGCACACGATAGGTATTTGCGTAACCGACCATCGCTGTACAGCTCGGGGGGCGCGGATTGTCCGCCAGTATCTCTATCGCACCCTGGATGCGGCGCTGTTCCGTCCGTTGCAGTGACGCAATGGTTTTCGCAACCTTGCGCGGAATCTGCACGCTGTAGCGTTCACTCACCCGGCAAGTCCGAGGTCACGTTTCACGTCCTCCCACGGGATCAGATCGGGGTCAGGATCGGCCGCGTGCTCGGCAAGCGCTTTGTAATCTTCGGCGTCTTCCAGAGCGTCGAGCATGGTCTCGAACCGCTCAGGGGAGACGAGCACCGCAACGACTCGGCCACGGTTCACGAGCTGTATCGCTTGCGCGGTTTCCAGCTCGGCAATGGTCGCCGACAGATGGTCACGCGCGTGCGTAACCGATACTTCGGGCCTCTGTGCTGTAGTCATACGTCAATCGTACGCCGATCACGTACGTTGACGTACGCGCAAGATGTACGCAATGCCATACGCGCGGACACCTCGGATCGGGCCAGCCGGGCACACACGGCCACGGCCGGGACCGATCCCCGGCGCACCGCAGCACGCCGCACAGCGGCCAGCACGGGGGCCGAGGACAGCAGCAGACGAACACAGGACCAAGCACCACACGGCAGCCGCCCACCGACCGCACGCCGAGCACGCGGCGCGCCCGGTCGGCAGCGACGAGCACCGGACCGAGCACCGGCCCACCTCGGGCGCGAACACAGGACCGGCAGACAACGCCGCGACGGCCGTGCCCGTGCCCGCGCCGATTGTGTCTCCCCACAGTTTCGACCCGGCGCCGGCGACTGCCCGACCTGCCGTTTCACTCGGCCACCACTCGGCCCCGTTGTGTGACACCACAACGCCCCTCACGCGCCCCGAGGTCACCTCGGCCCCGTCGCCCTGGTCGCCGAGCTGCACGAGCGCCACGCGCCCCGGACACCACAACGCCCCCGGCCGCGTGACCGGGGGCGCATGGAATCGGGGGCGTCAGATGTACGGGAGCACGTCATCAGCAGTCAGCAGCACCACACGTGAACCGCCCTCGGGCGTCGGCTCTACCCACGATGCGAAGACAGGCGAGCGCCTGTCAGCGAACGCGCCAGCACGGCACGCCGCCATTCCCACACGCGGAATCCCGCAATGCTGGCGAGTCACCCTCGCACGCCGGAAAGGGAACCAACGCCGACCGGGGCGCGCGGCCCCGCCGTCCAGCCGCGCCCGCGTCTCGAAAGCGCACCCGTGCTCACCCATGGTCGATTACTCCGTCTCTTGCCACATTGCCGCCGATTGACTGACGGTCTGTGCCGTCGCGGGGCGCACGTCATCTGAACGTGTGCTGTGAACCTACATCTTTTGAGCGACAATCTCGAGCGCGCGGGCAGCGACGAATCCTCTACCGACAGTGCGCGTTCAACAGGACTCACACAGAACCAAGTGCAGATATTGAACCGGGGTCAGACACCTCACGCACAGTCACAGCACGGCGTCGGCCAACCACTCCCCCGAGGTCTGCCAGCACAGCACAGCCGCGTGCAGACACGAGAACGCCCCCGGCCGAATACCGACCGGGGGCGCTACATACGTGAGCGGGTCAGCTGCCCGTGGTGACCAGTTCGGGCACGTCCTCGGGCACCGAGCCGACCTCGGGCACGTCGGGCGCGGCCACGGCAGCGGCACGGGGCCGAGACGCGCGGCGAGTCCGTGGGGCAGGCTCAGCCGCCACGTCGGGCACGTTCGACACCTCGGGCACCTCGGGCACCGGCACGGACTCGGGCACCGGCATAGACGCACCAGCAGACGAGCGCGGACGACGAGCACGCGGCCGGGCCTCGGGCACCTCGGGGGCAGGCTCGGGCACGGCACCCGCACGCGGCCGAGCTGCACGACGAGCACGGGGGCGCGGAACCTCGGGCACGTCCTCGGCGACCGAGCCAACCTCGGCAGGCTCAGCCACGGCAGGCGCGGGAACCTCGGGAACGTCGGGCACCTCGGGGGCAGGCGCGGGAACCTCGGGAACGTCGGGCACCTCGGGGGCAGGCTCGGGCACGGCAGGCGCGGGAACCTCGGCCGACGCGGCAGGCTCGGGCACTCGGGCAGCGGCCGGGCGCACGTCGGCAACCTTGCCCCGACTCCACCACCGTTTCCGGCCGACCTCGGGCGCGCTGGCGGCGTCGGCAGGCTCGGCGTCGAACAGGTGAGAGAACAGGTCGGCCACCTGGTCATTACCGCGCTGTTCTCGTGCCCTACGTACCAACATCATGCTGAGATGCGTGGCGAGTAACAACGAGACGGGTGGGACGACGGCCACGGCAACGGCGATTGACGTATCCGTTTCGTGTGGCGACAGAACAGCGTGAAGCGCGTTGCCCACGATCGACGCAACGCTCGCCAGAATCAGCACCGACCACGCGTACAAGTGCGCCGCACCGACGAGCGCGCCAGCCGCAGCAGTGGACACCACCACGAGCCCGTCAACCACCAACGGTATGCCGTAGGCGCGCGCGCCCGTCGTGCCCGCCATTGCCGCCAGCTCTGCCAGCGCCTCGAAAGAAAGCCAGAACGAAATACCGGCGATGAGGACCGTTGCCGCCAGCGAGGGAATCAGCAGCGCGAACCAACGCGCGCCCGGCTTCACAGCTTCACCGCCAGTCGGCCGAGCAGGTCCAGCAGAGCACTCGTTACGTCGGTATCGCTGCCCGCATCATTCACGGGACCGACAAAGAACGCATTGCCGGTGAGATAGTCCCCCGGCAGCAAGTTCGCACCCGCACCGAGTAGCACGCGCTCGGCTACCGGATTCGGCGCGAGACCGGACAGCTTGCCCTCTTCATTCAGATACAGGGCACCGAACGGCGCGGGCAGCGTGACCCGCTCAATCCAGCCGCCCACGATTCCGCGGTACACCTCCCCCGAGCGCTGCACACTCTCGACTGTCGCCGTTCCATCCGTCGTGATCCGCACAATACGAATCTCACCGGCGCTTACCTTGCGGTGTATTACGTCCTCTTTGCCCTGGTCAGAGCTATGCATCTTCTCGCCTCTCGGTGTGTGAAGCCCCGGCCCCGGTCTCGGTTCGGGGATGCGGGGATGCTGTAAATACGGCAGTACGGCAATACGGCGGTACAGCTATACGGACCGGCGCTGCCTCTGCTCTTGCTGTTGACGCTTCACGATCTCGGCAAGCTCGATAGGCATCGTTTCGTCTTCCAGCGAGAACGTGAGCATTGCCCGAATGAGATCCGATCTCGCTATGCGCTTCGCACCCTTGCCCGCCGTTCGCACCCGCCGCGCGAGTAGATCAAAGTCGTCTACCTCAGCGGTCGTGAGAATGAGAGTCGTCTTTACCGTGTCGGGCTTCCCCTGGACAGCACTGCCCTGCTCGGTTTCCTTCTCCCGTTCCGGCTGGGTAGTGACTCGCTCGGATGCTGCCGCCGCGAGTGTTGAGCGAACCTCGCTCGGTCGCTTGTTTGCCATGCGCTTATGCCCTCACTGTTTCGGTGTCGTCGGCGAGTAGTTCCTCGAGCACGTCGTCATATGCGCCGAGGTTGTCGGGTGTCGAGGCAAACATGTGCGCGTAGGTCTCACGCAAGGGCACCACGGACTTCAACAGGGGGTATCCGAGGTCGGTCTCGAGCACGTCTCGCACGTCGTCGGCAGAGCGGGTGCCAAGCCTGACCATCGTCAGAAGAACGTTCATGAAGACGGGGGTCACCTGATCAACTTCGCTGGCGATATCGAGGGTTGCCCTCAGTTCCGCGACGTCGAGAGACCGAGGACCGCACGGCACGAGCAGTCGGCCGGTCGCCCCGAGGGCACCCGCGAGAACCGCTCGGTTGCTCGGGCCGGTGTCGACTATCACCGAGTCGTAATCGTCGGCGACAGCCCGAATGCGTCGGCCGAGGTCTCGGCCCGACCACGCGATAACCGTCACTTGCTCGGTAGGCCAGGACTCGGCGCGCTCACTCCATTTCAGACTGCTCTGCTGTTCGCCGTCGCTGTCGACCAGCAACACCCGGTGTCCGCGCCTTGCGAGGCCAAGGCTCAGACATACCGCACTAGTGGTCTTCCCGGTTCCGCCTTTAAGGCTGGACACTGTTAGTTTCACACCTCGGAACGTACCGTACTTACGGCATATAAGGCGGTAAGGACATACGGCAATACGGCAAACAATTTATACGGCTATACGGTAGATACGGCAGTACGGCAAACTTCGGAGTCAGCCCCAACACACCCGCGACGAGAACGCCTAGAACGGAAACCCCCAGCGCGTCGCGCCGGTATGTCATCGCAGGTCAACCCAGGTTTCAAGAACCAGATAGGGACGAGGCCGGGCGAGCAGATAGAGCCTCCCGAGGTACCACATTCGGGCAACCACGATGGCAACCCGATGACATACCCCGAAAGGTCTGCCACTTTCCCACACACGCGCCGCACCTCCACGCGCCGCACCTCCACGCGCCGCACCTCCACGCACGCGCGTCACAGGTGCGCCTGTCGCGTACGTCAGCACCGAGCGCACACCTACGCACACATCACACGAGCGCCAGCAGCTCGGCCCCTTCGCTCCGGTCGCCGAGGTCGGCCCCTTCGGTCAGCCGTCGCCACTCGGCCGCAACCGCCGGTTTGTCGGATAGTGACAGCCTCAGCAAGTCGTCGGCCGAACCGCGGGCAAGTCGCCGGCCGAACCGCCCGACGCTCTGACCTCACGTTTTCCATTCGGCCCTGCTCTGCCCCGTTGGGCGCGGTTCGGCGCTGTTGTGGAGTAGTGACAAACAACGACGAACGTCCCCGAGGTCGGCAACAGAGCACACACGCGCCGTCACCGACCTCGGCCGGTCACGCTGCCCGTGCTGTCGGTATCCGTGCCCGAGCCGCCCCGGCCGCGAGCAGCGTTTCCGCGAGCGTCCACACGTCGCCCTGGTCGCCGAGGTCTGCCAGCCCGACCGATTGCGCCGAGCAGACCAGCGGGGCCAGCGTCACCGGCAGCGCGGGGGAGCGGGTCACGCGGTGCGCGTGGAATTGCGCCGCCAACACCCCGAGGTCTCGGAGTGGATCCACAGCGACGAGCACACCGGCCGAGCGCACGAGCCGCGCCAGCGTCTCGGCTATCCCGATCCAGTCGGCCCGATCCCTCGGCGTCGATAGTCGCCCCGTGCCGTCCGACAACACGAGCGCCACCCGCCCGGCCGAGTGGTCGACGGTCAGTGCGGCCACCATGCGCCCGCACGCGGTCGGCCGCACGAGCCGAGACGCGCCGAGCACGTCGGCCAGCAACGCGCACGCGGCCGAGTCATCAGACCCGGCCGCGAGCCGATCAGCCGCACTCACGCGGCCCGCCCCGGCCATCTGCCGACCCGCCGACGCGACTGCCCATTGGGAACGTCCAACGCCCACAGCGCCCCGCCGAGCACACCGTCGACCCGGTTCGACTCGGCCCACGCCGAGCACGTCGCGAGCACCGGGCACACGGCGCACACGCGCTCGGCCCGCTCGTGTCGGGCGCGACGGCTTGCATGGTCCTCGTGCACCCCGTCGCCGAGGTCTATTCGGAAGTCGAACCATTGCGGGTCCACGCCCTCCGAGGTGCACGCCGCCCGATCCATCCACCGTTCGCGGCCCAGTTCCAGCGTGATCACCGTGCGGCCCCCGTCGTCGCTGTCGCCCCTCGGTAGTTCCATGCCCCTCGGTGCAGCACGAAACCGAGTGAGCGCATCTCGTCTCGGCTCGGCCGCTTGTCGGTCCAGTGCGTGAACAGCGGTTCCAAGTACAGCCCGAGCCAGGGCACCTCACCGGCCCCGGCCAGCTCGGACCATTCCCCGAGCTGGCGCAGAAATTCGGCCCGCACGCTGCCGGATACGCCGAGCGCGTGCCGCACCCGATCCCGCTCTATCCGGCGTTGCGCCAGCGGTACGCCCCCGCGATTCTGCGTGAATCCGCGAACGCCGTCGGCGTGTAGCTGTAGCAGCGACTTGCTGCCCTTGCTCAGATTGCATCCCTTGCACGCGGGGGCAAGGTTGCCCACCTCGTGCGTGCCCCCGTGCCGCAGTGGCCGAATGTGATCGGCACAGGTTGCCGGGGCAGCGCAGTACACGCACGCCGCCCCGGCCCCGAGGATTGCCGCCTGTGTCGGCCGGATAGACCACCGGCCGTTATCCACCTCACGGGCGCACTCTCGGCACCGTCCGCCCCGAATCGGGGGGCGCTCCCCGCACGTGTCACAGAAGCCCATCGTTGCCCCCGAGGTTCGTCGCGGTCAGCGAGATTCCGCCCAGACCCTCGGCGTCGGTGAGAATCGTCCGCCCGTGTTGCTGCATAGACAGCGCAATGTCGGTGAGCACCTGTGCCGGGTTGTCGTCGCCGATCGTTCGGAGCAGGTCAGCGGCCTTGATTCCGTGGTCATACATGCGGACCCGGCTGTCTGCCTCGGCCGGTCGGCCGTACTTGGATGCTTTCGCGAACGTCACCAGCAGCGAAACCGTCAGACCACGGTTCGCGGCCCGGCGCAATGCGTTCAGCAGGGGAGCGCCCGCGTGTGTCTGTGCGACGAACCCGCCGGGCGTTTCCTGGTACGTGTTGCGCTGGCGGGGCAGTGCCGAACGCTCTTCGCGCTGGACAGCCTTTACCGCTTCCGGCTTCGCCCGTGACCGGCCAACCTTGCGCAGCTCGGATTCAACGGTTCGGCCCGAGACTTCGCCACGTTCGACCTTGCCGACGTACGCACTCGATTTGCCGATCTTCTCGCCGATTTCCTTGCGCGAGAATCCGCGCTCTTTCAGTCGGCCGATCCACTCGGACGGGGAGAATTTGCGCGCCATTACTTGCTGCCTTCGCTACGTCGTGCCAAGTCGAAAAGATCATGTTCAGTCGCGGGAACGGGCAGCGGTCCCGCAAGCTGCCCCTTGACCCGCAAGCGGCCCTCGGCCCCGTCGTCGGCCCACTCGGGGTCACGCGTGAGATACACAGCGTCACCGTAGAATCCGAGCACCTGTTCACGGGGCAAGTGCAGCGCGCCAATCGGTGCCCAATCCGAGAGCGTGTCAGCGCGTTTCGCGCCCGGCTTCGGAGGCCACGACAACATGCGTACGCGTGACTCGGCCCAGATCTTCCCGGCCCACTCGGGGCGCTGCCACTTCTCGTCACCGGCCTTGCGTGCCACGGTCTCGGTGATCTTGAACAGGCCACCGCCCACCGGCTCGGCGTCGAGCACGTTCGCGGGAATCTCAGCCGCCGTTACCCGCCGCGTCTGTTCACGCGCGGCACCTGTGTTGAATGAACCGATCGCGTGCAGCAGCATGTCACGCACGGCACCGGCAGCGAGCTTGCGCACGCGGTCGGGAACCTGAACGTCGGCCGCAATGTCGGTGCGGATCGCCACCAGCGCGTCACGCCACGCTTTCAGCGGATCGGCGTTCGGGGTGTCGAGCAACAGCGACTCTTTGAACTCGACTCGCCAGCCGTTCTGCAGAGCGAGCTTTACCTCGGCCGTTTCCGCCCACGTCTCCCACGTGCTGCCAGGGGTAGACGGCCAGATCAGACCATCGTCGGTCACTGCCGACAACAGCCCGACGTGCGCCCAGTTGTCGGGCACGGTGAAACGGATATTCCAGATGCCCCGCGAGTAGGGCTGAAACTCTCCCCGGTATTCCAGCGACCCCGGTCCGGTGCCCACGTTGCGGGTCAGCGCCGCGAACATGAAACGCCCGTCCAGGTACGCGAACCCCGGCAGCTCGGCCGCGCTGTCGAGCGCTGTCACCTCGCGTCGGTGCTGGGTCATGTGCGACCGGTACAGCTCACGGTGCTCGGCCGAGAGTGAGGGCACCGGCTCGGCCGACGTGTAGCGCATCGGTAGTTTCGATTCGAGCAGTACCCGGCCGGTCGTGGTCGGTGAACTCAGCAGCGCTGCACCCTTGCCGAATCGGCCGCGCAGACGTGCCGTCACGATGCCGAGCGCGTCCCGTGCATCGTTCGCCGAGTAGGGATCGGTTTCGGACTGTTCGCCCAGCCACTCGGCCGTTCGACGGATTTCGATCTTCCGGCCGGTCGCACGGTGCCGGTACAGGTACAGCGGGTAGGGCATCCCCTCGAATGCGCCGAGGTCGTCGTATTCCTCGGCCATGCCAGCGGTGCACCACTTGCGGTGCGAATCGGGGGAGCCGCCCACGTAGTGCCCGACGAGCGAGATACGTTCGACGCCCTCGGGCAGTGCCGCAATGACTTTCAGCAGGCTTGCGCGCTTGGCTACCGTCTTGCGGTTCCCCGTGTCGAGAGCGACGACACCGGCCCCGAGGTCGACATACGCCGTCACTCGTGCCGTGTAGTGCATCGGCTTGCGGTACAGCCCGCCAGCGCCCACCGTGCGACGAGCGGCCGACTCTGACAGCGCTTCCGTGCCCGTGCGCTTTTTCTGGGTGCGAGGCAGCTCGGACGAGTCGATTACGTCGCCCCGCGCGAGGGCACGCTCGAACGCCCCCGGCTCGGTCGGCGCTGCCGAGGTCGGCTCGGTCGGCGCTGCCGAGGTCGGCTCGGTCGGCGCTGCCGAGGTCGGCTCGGTCGGCGCTGCCGAGGTCGGCTCGGTCGGCGTCGGTGCGTCGCCCTGGTCGCCGCGCTCGTCGTGGCACTCGCACGAGCACGCCACCGCGAGAGGTGCGCTCTTGGCACGGTTGCGCTGGCACTCTCTGTGCCCACGGTCGCCAAGGTGGCGGCATTGGTGCGACAGAGCGCTAGCGGTCGACGTTGCGGCCGGGGTCACGGTGTCTACGTCGTCCGTTCCGGTGCGCACTGCCACCTGTTCAGGCGCGGCCGGGGCGCTCGTGTGCGGTGCGTGCGTGCCGCGATTGATCGGCACGACAGTGCCCGTGGTCGGTGCGGTTTCCTGTGCAGGCTTGCGCGCCAGCACCCACCCACGCGCCTTGTTCGTGCGCCGGTACGCGGCCGAGTATCCGGCCCGGTCCAGGGGAATCTCCATTTCCTTGATCCGCTTTGTGAGGTGCTGTGCGTTCGCGGGCCAGCCCATCGGGGTACGTGCGAACGGATCGGCTTCCTTGCGCTGTTTTTCCAGCTCAGAGAGCAATTCAGTAGGCGAGTAGGTGCGCGACTTTCCAGCCTGCCCGTCGATCAGCGCCATAACGCACGCGGTCAGCGCGTCACCCGTCGCCGACTCGGCCTGTCGTGATGCCTGTTCCTGCATGAATTGCGGGAAAGCGCTTGTGCCGTACAGGGAATCCAACGATGCCAGCGTGTAGGAGAACGTGGACAGTCGCGAGGTGCGGATTTTCAGCTGTTGCATGTTCTTCTGTACCTGGTCGTATACGCCGAGAACGGAAACGGCCTGGTCGAACAGTCCGCCCAACACGTCGGCGTGCATTGCGTCGAACGCCGCCTTGACCTCGGCGCGGTCGCGGAAGACACCACCGGGGATCGGCTCAATCTCGACAGTGATCACGCGGTCCATAAAGTCCGGCTTCACTTTGCCGAGGTCAATTGACGCGAGGATCAGGCAGCCGCGTACCGGCGCGCGGTAGATACGTGCGGTCGTGTACAGCTCCCGGCGTGCGTAGATGCCGCCCGTTGCAATGACTGACATAGCGGTTTGCTGTTGCTTCGTCATGCTGTCGACGTTGTCGAACGGAATGAAGTACTGACTACTCGCCAACGCGTAGATTTCGGCCGGGTCTTCCGGCAGCGCGATAGGCATACTGTCGAACCCTTCGCCCTCAATCGGGTCCAGCAGATACGAAAGGATCGCCGACAGTGAGGTTTTCGCCGATCCGGCCTGTCCGACCAGCGAGATAATCGGATGGTCGGCCGAGCGCTGCATTGCCGTGTGCCAGTTGCACACGATCAACTGCCGCGATTCCTCGGGCACGTTCGCAATCTCCCAGATTCGGGAGAGGTCGCCGCCCGTGACAGCCCTCGGGAGCGGCCGGGCGTTCTCGCCACGGATGAACACCACATCGTCACCGGGATCGGTCGTGATCGACCATCCATCTTTCGTGATCACGTAGCACTCACCAGCGTCATTGCACATGTCGACCGCGATCACGCCCGGCCGAGGGTTGGCGATGCGTGACGCCGTGCGAACGGGGGGAACGGCCCGCGCCTCGTCGCGCAGAGACAGCAGCGCGTTATCCCGCTCGGTCCGGCTGAACTCTTCGCCGGTGACGTCGCGCAGATACAGCGCCAGGTCGGAAACGATCTCTTCGCTGTTCTCGGTCAGCCAGCGACTCACGCGCGGCCCCGACTTCGGGGTAACGAACACGCGGCCCTCTAGTGAGCGGCCGACCGTGTACCGATCGCGGGCCAGTTTGGCGAGTGCCTTCACACGGTCAGCGCTCGTCTTCGGCGGGGCCGAGCTGGACCGGGGCGCACGCTCACGCGTGTTCCGGCCCCCGGCCGACCTCACTGCCTGGGGCGTTTCCGCCCCGTCGCCGTCATTCGTCTTTGGTATCGTCATGCTCGTATCGCCCTCTCGGGTGGTCTCGGACGATTGCCCCCGCTGACTCGGCCAAAAGTGTTGCGGGGGCATTCGTATGTCTGGGATAAGTCGTGTCGTCTACATCGGTTCGTGTGCGTGTTCTCTGTGGCCGTACGCGGGTAGTGCGTACGGGGGTGCGTTCGGCTGACTCGGTGCGTCGGTGTAGTCCTGCCACGGCAGCGCCCGACTACGGCCTGAGCGCCCCTCTACGGGCAGCGATCGGCCACGGCCGAGCAATGTGACGAGCAGAGCGATTCGGGCCGCCACGCGAGCGAACACAGGCCCCGACGTGCGGCCCGTGTGTCGTGCGAGTCGTCCAAGTTGCTCGAGTACGTCGGAAAGCTGCGACGGCACGCCGTCCAGTGCCACCGGCCACGTCTTATCCGTCACCATTCGGCGCAGCAGCGCCCGACTGTGTGCGAGCAGTCGCCGACCGATCGGCGTACGTGCGACCGGGTGCGCTTCGAGGTCGGCCAGCGTGCGAGAGAACCCCGGCGCAAGGTCACGCACTAGCGCGGCACGGTGCGCCGACTCGGGTACAGAACCGGGCGCAACGTCGTGCTCCGGTCCGTGGTCACTCGGCGCGGTGTCGTCAGGTCCGAGCTGTGATGGAATCCCGTCCAGCGCCACCGGCCACCGGCCACCGCTCACCATTCCCAGCAGCGCCCGACCGCGCCCGACCAGTCGCCGACCGATCGGCGTACGTGCGACCGGGTGCGATCCAAGGACGGGCAGCGTGCGAGAGAACCCCGGCACGACACCGGGCGCAACGGCACCCGTGGTGTCGTCGTCTATGCCGACCGGCGCGCGGTCGACGACGCTGCCGAGGACAGTCACGACGCTTGCGCCTCCACTGCCTCAGACTCAGCCTCACTCGGCGCACCGTTCGGGTAAATCCCGTCCAGCAAGAGCTGACGGACGTATGCCGAGAGCGTGAGACCTCTCGCCTTCGCTCGGCTCCTCAGTACTGCCATGTCTCGCGGGGGGAGTGATGCGAACACCCTCGGCGACTCCCCGACTCCGTGCTGCCCGGTCAGTGTCGGTCTACCCATTGCGCCGCGCCCCTCTCGTGTCTCGGTGTCTTACATGCCTGTAATTCCTGCAACAGTAAGCGACTCGACGCCGCCCGCAAAGCATTCGAGGTCAGGGGCGTGTCGCTGTGCTTCGGGTCGATATTCTGCCCGTTTCGGGCGGTCGATAATTGCCGGTTTTCGTTCCTATAGACGTTTTTACAGAATGTTTTACCGCCATTCCATAGACTTTTTTTCGGCCATTCCATAGACGGTTGCACAGCTAGTCGAATAGCTATCGCAACAGACATTCGACAGAGCTTCTACCGACCGAGGTCGGCCCGCCAGGCTGCACCAGACACATACCGCGTGTCGCGAGGCCCACCCCCAACATTTCCGAATCACCCCCTGTAACCTGGGGATACACACCGAAAAGTAAGGTACCGCGCGAACATTCGCCGAGCGCGCACACCTTCCAGCCCGGTTACTGCCGAGACCGCACACCCCCGACCGAGAGACCTCACCATGACTACGCCACGCACAAAGAAAAAGAGAACTACGCGCGGGTCGCTACCCGAGTTCACACTCACCTGCAATAAGTGCTCCACAGCCTTTACAACAAAGGCGCGGGCCAGGATGACGGTTCGATGCAAGGCATGTGGGGCGGCGAAAAAGGTCCCTATGTCGCGCCCCGGTAATCCGATACAGCCATTGCCGGAACCCACCCCTGGATACGTTGCAAAAAAGCCGCGCAGGCAGCGGGCCGACGTAGCGCCAGAAACAGACGAGCAGTGGCAGCGCCAAGAGAACCGGGCAGCCCGTCAAGAGCTGCGCGAGCTGGGATGGTCCGAGCACGAGATACGCAAGGCACTGAAACGCCGCAAGGATGAACGAGCAGAGCCGACCGGGCCGACCCTCCTCGACATAGGCCAGCAGACCCTGGCACTACTCGGCGCGCCCACGAACCCGGCCGCGCTACTTCCCCCCAAACCTGCCGCCCGGCCCGCAGTCGCCACCACAGCCCCCACACGCCGCCCGTCAGCGGCACAGCGACCCGCCCCAGCTCGGCCCACCATCTGCCAGGCCGAGCACTGCGGACGGCCCGTCACCGCCGTCATCTATCAGACCTCGGGAAAGCGCCGCACGGTGCACGCGTGCTCGACCCACATCCCGAACGCCGCCGACTTGCTGCGCCGCGACGGGGTGCCCGTCCGTGGTGACCTCATCGCCAACATGAAACCGCGACCCCCTCGATGCAAGGCGGAGGGATGCCGAGACGCCGCCTCAAACGTCGTCGTCCAGACAGACGAAAGCGGGCAGGGCGAGACCGGCCACCGGCTCACCGTCTGCATTGCCCATGTCGACGCTGCCGCGCAGTACCTCGGCGCTCGCACTCACCGTGTCGAAAGCCTGCCCGTCGTGAACCCCCGCGTAGCCGTCCCGGCCTGAGAACACCTACCCCGAACACCACAACGCCCCCGGACGCCGCATCTGTGGCGAACCGGGGGCGCTTCTCTGTGGCCGACAGCTACGCGGCAGGACTGCGGGCAGGCACTCGGCGGCGCACGCGGACGGCGCGCACGAAATTGCCCGACCCATCCGGCACGAACCCCTTACGCCGCTGGCTCTTCACGATCCGCGCCCACACTTCCGCGTACCCACTATCCGGGCCGTGCAACTCCGCGAGGTCCCGCAACTCGCCTGTCCCGATCAACACACGTTCCGGCTCGAACGTCCCCCACAGGTTGTTCGACATCATCTTTCATCCTCGCGTTTCACCCCCCAATGCATTGGTTACTAACGGTCACACATAACGTATCCCGGCCCACCGACGAAAAGCCCGGCACACGACGGACACCCACACCACAACGCCGAGCCGCACACCATCACGAGAACACCGGAAACGTCGGGCTGCCGCGACTGTGGAATCCTCTCCGCTGCGCTCCGCCGATCCCACAGCCTTGCCGATGAAAAACCGCCTACCGGACTCACCCACGACTCACCGACACCCACCACCGACCCAGCACCACCGCACCCACCGCGCATCCCGGCAACCTCGGAACGACATTCGACAGAGACCATTCAAAATCTGCGGATCAATCTGCACAGAGCGAAAGGCCGAGAGCACGCCGATTGTGCTTCCCCACAGTTTCGACCCGGCGCCGGCGACTACCCGACCTGCCGTTTCACCTCGGCACCCTTGTGTGACACCACAACGCCCCGCACGCGCCCCGAGGTCGGCCCGCCGAGCTGCACGAGCGCCACGCGCCCCGAGGTCGGCCCGCCGAGCTGCACGAGCGCCACGCGCCCCGAGGTCGGCCCGCCGAGCTGCACGAGCGCCACGCGCCCCGAGGTCGAC
>NZ_JBHVEY010000051.1:0-836 GCF_042802055.1 Rhodococcus sp. NPDC057529 | reverse complement strand
GCCCGCCGCCCTCTGCCCTCTGCCCCGTCGCCCTGGTCGCCGAGGGCAGAGCCGGGGGAGCGGTGACGCTCGGCGGTGACGCTCGGCGGTGACGCTCGGCGGTGACGGTCATCGTCACCTCATCGTCACCCACGTAAGTGCAGGTCAGCGCACTATCCCGCGAACCTCGGTGACAGGTAGAAATCTAAGCGTCACCCCAAAAACATGCATTGACCTGCACTGATTCGAGTTGGTGACGATGGTGACGACAAAAAAACCAGTTTCTCTCTCTCCACGTACACGCACCCACGTACCCGCTATCCCCGTCACCCCCTCACACGCGTAGATAAATTTTTGGACTCTAATCGTCACCATCGTCACCTTTTCTTTATTTCCACAGGTCAAGATATGTTTTGCTCGGTGACGATCAAATTCGCAAGCGTCACCCCTACTCTCGCCAAATCGTCTGACCTGCACGTTTCCGACCGCACCCGGTGACGCTTGGAATCGCTAAGCGTCACCTTTTGTCGTCACCCCACCGACCGAGCGAACCCCAGACCAAGCGCCCACCTACCAAGCGACCCCAGACCGAGCACCCACCCCCGTGAACACAAATTAGGTATACCTAACGAACACAACATAATTCGGGCATATCGGTTAAATCAGACACTAAATCCGAATGTATTTACGGCACAACAGTTTTCAATTCGTTATCGAAATATGTTGCACAGCAACAGTTTTGAAAAGCATTGTATTGCAATGTGTTTCGAGAACCGCATGTGAAATCTATTGCAACACACCGCTTTACACACCGGCCGAAGGCCGGGGCTCGGCCGCGCCGAAGGCGTGGGCAGGCT
>NZ_JBHVEY010000050.1:0-26105 GCF_042802055.1 Rhodococcus sp. NPDC057529 | reverse complement strand
GTCACCGGTCAACACAAACTCGCCATCACGCCCGAAATCCGCCACTACAACACCATAGGTAATTACAGCGATAATTTCCGGACCGACACACTAGCGAGTTCTCTGGTTAGTTCGCGTCGCGCATTCTCGGCCCCCATTCCAGCGAAGTCGAGCCGTTGTATCTCTCCATCCTTTCAGCAACGCGCAGGAGATTCGCCCGAATTTCGTCCTGTTTTTCTGCAAGTTCCTCCGCTGATAGGTTCTCCACTGCCGAAGGTTTGGTGCTGCGGCGTCGTGTCCCGCCAGGTTCGTCGAGTCGAGACTCGATGTGACTAAGTCGACGAAGGATTTGAGTCATTCCAAACTCAAGTTTGTCCGATGGCGACGCATCCGCCCTGTTGCTTGCTGTTGAAAACATCTCATACCCAACAAGTGGGTTCGTCGGTGTCGGATTCTCAAGCACATGCCTTGCGGAATGTTCAAGACGCTCCCTAGCAGTGTGGACGGACGCCGGGTTCGTCAGGTCGTAGAAGACCGTCCTCATATCCACAATGTCGAAGGGAACTTTCTGGCCAGCGGTCATGATCGTAACCACGGGCTTCTTGTAACCGTGCGCAACTGCGAGTTCGTAGAAGACATTAGGGTTGTGGTCACTGAGGTCGGCGACTACGAGATCGGAATTGACGATTCGGCTGATCACCATGTGAGTGATCGAGCCTGGGTCCTTTTCCTCGTCTGCACGGACTACATCCCATTCCGGCGCAGGCAATGCCTGGCGAATGATGTACTCCAGCGTGAGACTCGCGTTGACGGCTTCGACGGAGCCGGGTGAACCAATCGGCGATACGACGAATACCGCCTTCGGTTCAGGCTCGGGGTTCTCCGATGTACTCGACATCCAGGCATTATTATACCGCTGCCGTGTGGTTAGGATCAGTACCGGTTTTAGCGGCGTCGGGGTGGTCAAGGGGTATCGGTATCCACTCCCCCGGCAGACGGGGTGCCCTCGGCATAGATGTGAATGTGCACCACGGTCGGGTGCACGCCGGCCTCGGCGTTGATGCCTAAGGCGAGCTCGTGCATGACGCCCGCTGTGATCTTGGCGATCGACTTGACGAATTGACGATAGAGATCCATCGAGTGCACCTCTCGTGCGACGGGAAGATGAACCTGCTCGGAGCCGCTACGCCGGGAAACGGGTCGGCGGTACTCGGATACCGTGGGCCCCATCAGTTCGGAACGGGCGGTGACTTTGACAGAGCAAGGGACAGACGTGCGCCCGAGCCGATCGGAACATCGCGCTGTCGAGCAGCGGGCTACAACGAAAACTCGGGCGCACGTTGTGGACGCTGAGAGATTCAGGAAGTGGATATAGGTCGTCTCACTACAAAGCATCCTTGCATGCAGGTCAGCCCCGCAGTCAGATCGTGGCGGCGCGAGGGGCGTGCAGGCAACGACTCAACTCAATCTCTTCGGTTCCGCATGCGAGCACGACTAGCCTCTTCCGCGTCCCGGATCTCTTCGCGGAGACGAAGTAGGTCTTCAGGAAATCCATCAGGTGCGGGGCCCTCTGCTGTCAGCAGTCTTCCTATCCGTCGGCCCTTCTCGCTTGGAGTTTGCAGCCTCCAGCCCTTGACCTTATCTACGAGGCCGGCCTTTCGAATGGGAGAAGTCTCAGGGTCAAGCGAAAGGCCCGGTCCAAAATGCTTGTTATTGGTGGCGCTCAGAAGATCCCTGAGATCAACAAAGAACGACTGCCGCATAGTCGGTGGCAACTCGTTCCACGCTTCACGGACCTCGTCATAATCGTCCGGCCCAGGCCAGGAAAGCAACTCAGCGCGCATCTTCTCGGCCTCCGGGACAGGCAAAGCCGGCGGGTATTGGTCACTTTGTCGATCTACAGATAAGGGGTCTATCGTCATGGACCGGTCGGCTTGCAAAGAAACTGGAGCTTCTAAGGCTGCAAGTGAGTCCTCGATAGCGGCCAACTCCGTGGAGGATGATCGACCAAGTTGCCTTTCCGAACGAGCCTTGCCACGAAACTCTTCGATGACCTGATCATGGAGGAGTTGAACGGTACGTTCCAACGCCGTCGACTTCTCCTGGATGCCTCGCAGCACTTCCATCATGTCGCCATGGAGCTTCTGAGCGTTCTGCAACTGCTGTGCCGCGGAGATTGACTGGATGATGTACACAATTAGCTGGACGACAAACGCCATGATCGCGAGAGCTAGCGCGACAGTACTGAGCACGTCGATGTTCTGCACGCTGACGACCACCGCGAGCGTCGCCAGTAACCCGATTGAGGCCAACGTCGACGCGCCAGCCACTGCTTTCGCTGGAATTACGAACTTGCCTGATCCGTCGCTCATTCGATGATCTTCCTACAGGGACTCATACGTCTTGACGCGAGGTACCTGACATCGCTTACGCGAAACAGCGGAGGGGAGTCCCGGTGAATCCAGAACGACGAGATCGTGCAATCCGCCTCCGACCGGGCGGATCGCTGCGCGAGTGCCATGGGTAGAGCGTGCCGATCGGCACCGGCTCACGCATCGCGCGCAGCCCGAGGACGAGCTCGGGCATCGTCGAGATCTGATCGTCGATGTGCTTCAGAATCGCCCGATCGAGATCGGCCACGCGGTGATGCGTCCAGCAATGCGGGCAGCTCAGGTACTCCTCGCCGCGATCGGCGTACAGGTCGGTGCTGCACGTCAACGGCTGCCGCTCCTCGCGGCGAAAGCCTTCGCGAATGAGACTGACTTCAACATCCGCCGTGGTGCGTACGTTTCGCCATCCGCTGATCGCCTGACGATCGGCGACCTCGGACCTAACTAGCTCTACTGACAGCGCGCCGGCACAGGAAGCAGAGTGGATTCCGTTCCCTCGAAAGCGCGTGGCGGGTGCAGGTGCAGGTGCAGGTGCAGCCGCGGTGGACCAACTCAAATTGGTCAGATCCGATTCACCGAGGTATCGGCTTGGGTCGCCGACCTCAATTCCAAGCGCGGTGCAACGATCGTCCTCACCGCCCACGGGGTGCTCGCCCGAATCCTCGACGATGCGGTGAAGGATCGCCTGATCCACTCCAATCCCGCACGCGGCGTGAAGCTCCCGCGGAGGGTTGCCAAGAGGAACGTCTATCTGTCGCACCGCCAGTCGCTCGAACTTGCCGAGGAGGCGGGCGCACGTGCTGATGCTCGCCTATACCGGCCTGCGGTGGGGCGAGGCTGCCGGACTCCGTGTGCGCGATCTCGACCTGTTGCGCAAGCGCGCGACGTTCTACGAGTACGCCATGAAGGTCAGCGGCGAGATCGTTGTCGGAACGCTGAAGAACCATAAGCACGCTAGCGTTCCGTTGCCGAAGTTCCTCGTCGCCGAGCTTGCGCGCGCATGCGCGGGCAACGGGCAACGGGCAACGGGCCCGACGATCTCTTGTGGCCGTCGGCGACGGGTGGGCACATTGGCCCGCCTTCGAGTTACGACTCGTGGTTGAGCGGTGCGGTCGCGAGGTGTCAGGTTGCGGCAGAAAAGGTACGCGAAGCCGAGGGCGGCAAGCCGACCACTCCCCTGTTCCCGAGGGTGACCGCGCACGATTTGCGCCACACCGCGGCGTCGCCTGCGATCAGCGCTGGCGCTAACGTCAAGGCCGTGCAGAAGATGCTCGGGCACAAGAGTGCAGCAAGGACTCTCGACGTATACGCAGATCTGTCCGATGACGATCTCGCCGACGTGGCAAAACGTCTCGACGAGAGTGTGGGCAAAATGTAGGCAAGCGGCGCGTGACTTGAACGTCAAGCTCCACCATGCGACCGCTGACCTTCACATAGTCGCCCACGATGGTGGTGCCCCCAGTCGGACTCGAACCGACACTGTGCGGATTTTAAGTCCGCTGCCTCTGCCAATTGGGCTATAGGGGCTACCGGTCGCCGAGGGTGTTGCTCGGTGACCGTGCGCAGATCACCCTAGCTCAGGCGATCGACAAGGCGATTCCGTCGAGGATGTCGTGTTCGCTGACGACGAGTTGGTCGATGCCGGCCTTTTTCTCGAATGCGTCGGCGAGGGCGAGGGTCACGATCGCTCCGCCGCCGATGACGTCGACCCGTCCGGGGTGCATCGGGCCGAGCGCGGCGCGTTCGGTGTGGGTCATGGCGATCAGCGAGTTGCAGACCTCCCGTAGTCGCGGCAGGGGGATTCGGGAGAGATGCACCTGCTCGGCGTCGTATTCGGGCAGTTCTTTCGCGAGTGCGGCGATCGTGGTCATCGTGCCGGCGACGCCGACCCAGGTGTGGGCCTGTTCGACGGGGACGCGGGCGAACGCCTCGTCGAGCCGTTCCTGCGCGAACGCGCGGGCGTCCTCGACCTGTGCGGGTGTCGGCGGGTCGTCGTGGAGGCAGCGCTCGGTGATGCGCACGCATCCGATGTCGGTGGAGAAGGCGGCATGGACGCCGGACTCGTCGCCGAGCACCACTTCGGTGGAACCGCCGCCGAGGTCCACGACCACGAACGGCCCCTGGGAAGGATCGAGTTCCCCGACCGCCCCGTTGAACGACAGTCGTGCTTCCTCGTCGCCGGTGATGACTTCGGCCCCGGCGCCCGGGATGACGGCGCCGAGCACGTCGCGGGTCATCGAGAAGAAGTCTTCCCGATTGGACGCGTCGCGGGTGGCGGACGTGGCCACCATGCGGACGGCGGTGGCGCCGGCGTCCGCGATCATTCCGGCGTACTCGGTCAACGCGACACGCGTGCGTTCGATGGCCTCGGGCGCCAGACGCCCGGTGGCGTCCACGCCCTGCCCCAGTCGGACGACGCGCATCTCGCGGCGGACGTCGTGCAGTGCCCCCTGCTCGTCGACGTCGGCGACGAGGAGTCGGATGGAGTTCGTGCCGCAGTCGACGGCGGCGACGCGCGTCACTGCTCGGGACTTTCGATGTCGTCGATGCCGGGCCAGTCCGCGGGAATCGCGGTGCCCCTCAGCTTTCCGCCTGCCGCGGACGCGGCGAGGGCCACCGACTCGTCGCCGAGCGGGTTCACGCCCGGCCCCTTCGCCAGCGAGTGCGCCATCAGCACGTGCAGGCACTTGACGCGTTCGGGCATGCCGCCGCCGGTGAAGTCCGTTCCCAGGGGTTCGATGGCGTCGCGCTCGGCGAGATACGACTGATGGGCGCGCAGGTAGGCGGCCGCGAGTTCCGGGTCCTGCCCGAGACGTTCGGTCATCTCACGCATCACCCCCGCGGACTCCTGCCTACTGGCCTCCGCGGTCAGTCGCGGGTCCGTCAGGTAGTACAGCGTCGGAAACGGCGTTCCGTCGGGAAGTTTGGGCGCGGTCTTCACGACGCCGGGTGTGCCGTCGGGACTGCGGTACGCGATCTCGAGCACTCCGCGCGGTTCACGGCCCAGCTGGGCGGCAACGGCGTCGAGGTCTTCCTGCGGCACGGGGCTGGACGGGTCGGACGAAGTGGTCACCCGGTGGGTTCTCCTGGTTCTGGCGGTACGGGCGGCGGCACCACGGGGGGCGCCGGAGCCGGTGCCGGCTGCACCTCGGGCGCGGCCGGCGGTTCTGAAATGGTCTTCCACAGGTCGGAGTACCAGGGGCCTGCCATCTCGGCGTCCTTCTCCTCCGGCTTCTCCGGCTCCTTGTAGTCGCCGGGCAGCTGCACCTGGAACGGGGTGTCGCCGGGCTTCACCCACCGCAGCCGGCCGCGAGCCTGCGCCTCGATGTAGGCGGGATCCGAATAGCGCTCCTCGAGGATCCGCAGCTCCTTCAGGTCCTTCTCGAGCTGAACCTGTTCCGCAGCAATACGATCCGCCTCACCGCGCTGGGTGAGGTAGTTGCGCAGCGGAACCGCGAGGGTGAGGGCGAGCAGCAGCACGACCATGACGAGGACGAGCGCCTGGCCCGTCGACAGCCCGAGGATCGTGTGCTCGGATCGAGGTATGCGGGCGGCCCCGGTCGCGCCCACCCGTCTCGGGCGGGCGCGACCGGGGAGCACCTTGCCGGTGTCGGCGCTGTCGACGGCGTCCGGTTTGCCGTCGGCCTGCCCCGGCGTCGTCGACTTGGTGGTGCGGGGGCGTCGCGCTCCGGGAGCGCCGTCCGCGCGGCTTCCGCGGGCCCGTTCACCACGCCCGGTGCCACGGCCGCCCGGACTTGCTCCGGACGACCGCGGCCTGCCGCGCTGTGCCACCTACCCCAACACCCCTCACTCGACGGTCGAACGTCAGCCTTCGAACGCGAACCGCGGGAACGCGACCTCGCCGGCGTAGCGGGCGGCGTCGCCCAGGTTCTCCTCGATGCGCAGCAGCTGGTTGTACTTGGCGACGCGCTCGCTGCGTGCGGGGGCGCCGGTCTTGATCTGACCGCTGCCCACGGCGACCGCGAGGTCGGCGATGGTGGTGTCCTCGGTCTCGCCGGACCGGTGGCTCATCATCGTCTTGTAGCCGTTGCGGTGCGCGAGGTCGACGGCGTCGAGGGTCTCGGTCAGCGTGCCGATCTGGTTGACCTTCACGAGCAGCGCGTTCGCGGCGCCCTTGACGATGCCCTCTTCCAGACGCTCGGGGTTGGTGACGAACAGGTCGTCACCGACGAGCTGGACCTTGTTGCCGATCTGATCGGTCAGCGCGACCCAGCCGTCCCAGTCGTCCTCGTCCAGCGGGTCCTCGATGGACACGATCGGGTAGGCGTCGACCAGTTCGGCGTAGAACGCCGCCATCTCGTCCGCGGTCCGGTTGCTGCCCTCGAACTTGTAGCCGGTGCCGTCGGTGTAGAACTCGGTGGCGGCGACGTCGAGTGCCAGCGCCACGTCGGTGCCCAGCACGAGACCGGTCTTGCCGACGGCGAGACTGATCAGGTCGAGGGCTTCCTTGGTGCCCGCGACGTCGGGGGCGAAGCCGCCCTCGTCACCGAGACCGGTGGCCAGGCCCTTCTCCTTCAGCACCGACTTGAGGGCGTGGTACACCTCGGCGCCCCAGCGCAGCGACTCCTTGAACGTGGCGGCACCGATCGGGGCGACCATGAACTCCTGGACGTCGACACCCGTGTCGGCGTGCGCGCCACCGTTGAGGATGTTCATCATCGGGACGGGCAGGACGTGGGCGTTGGGGCCGCCGACGTAACGGAAGAGGTCGAGTCCGGACGACTCGGCGGCCGCGCGGGCGACCGCGAGGGACGCGCCGAGGAGCGCGTTGGCGCCCAGACGCGACTTGTCCGGGGTGCCGTCGGCGTCCAGCAGGGCCTGGTCGACGGTCCGCTGCTCGGTGGCGTCGATGCCGATGATGGCCGGAGCGATCTCGCTCAGGACGGCCTCGACGGCCTTCTCGACACCCTTGCCGTTGTACCGGTCACCGCCGTCACGGAGTTCGACGGCCTCGTGCTCACCGGTCGAGGCACCCGACGGAACCGCGGCGCGAGCGAAACTTCCGTCGTCGAGCAGCACCTCGACCTCCACCGTGGGGTTACCACGGGAATCGAGGATTTCACGGGCTCCGACCTGCTCAATGATGGACACTTGCTGATTCTCCTTATATGGGCTTCGCACTGTGCACCGACCGGTCCGATCGTGCCAGGACACCAGATCGTGCCAGGACACAGCGTAACGGCACACCGAAAGCGGCGCGGGATGGCGCGCCCCGCCGACGGCGATCCGCCCGCGCGGCGCCTAGCGAAACGACGTCGATCAGGTCACGAAGCGGTGGTGGGAGGATTACGGGCGCACCCCGACCGAGTAGGCGGACGCCCGGTCGCGCACCAGGGTGAGGTACTCCCCCGACAGGTTGTAGGCCATCAGAGCCGACTGCCAGCCTTCCGCCGAGGTGAGGTCGCCGCCCCGCTCGCACAGGTAGCGGGCGGCGGTCAACGCCGAGTCGTCGATGTTGTCGGCGTCGGCCACGCCGTCACCGTTGGCGTCGACACCCCACCTCTTCCAGGTCTCGGGAATGAACTGCAGGGGACCCATGGCGCGGTCGTGCACCGGGTCGCCGTCCATCGCCCCGCCGTCGGTGTCGGGGATCTCGGCGACGCCGGGTCCGCCGTCGAGCGGGATGCCCCGGATCTCGGGCGTCACCTGCCCGGTCGGCCCGACCGTCGAACCGGCGTGCGTGCCGTGCCGGCTCTCGACGCTGGCGATTCCGGCGAGGGTGGTCCACCCGATCCCGCATTCGGGTTTCGTCTCGGCCATCACGGCCGACGCGTAGCCGTACGCCTCGAGGGCGGTGTTTCCGACGCCGATGGAGTCGGCCAGTCCGGCGGACCACTCGTGCAGTTGATCCGCGGACCGTCCCGGCGCGTTGATGTCGATCGGCGGGGTCGCCGCACCGGGACCGGGTGGGATGCCTTCCGGTACGGCGATCCTCGGTTGCTGCTCCCGCGAGCACGCACCGTAGGCGAGGGCCACGACCACTGTCGCCGCGAGCAGAGCGAACAGCGGTCCGGGCCATCGGGAACGACGTGTCGGCCGCGCGGGATATCGGGTCACGACTCCATCATCCACACCGAACTCGCCGATCCCGGCCAGGCGAGACGGCTCCCACCCCGAATACGGGTCACGGCACGGCAACACATCGAAGGTAAAGAGTTGTAAAAGTGCTGGTGAGGGGTTCTTCGGACGCATTCACGCGGTGTATGTTTTCCACAGGGCTAAGGTTCGCCTTGCCTACCGCAAGGTTGCCTACCCAACCTTGCCGGTCACTCGCGCTCGACCCGCCTCGATCAGGAGTGTGCATGTCAGTTCTCGCCGCAGGGACCGCGCCGTCGATCGCCACGCAGCTGTTCGGCAGTGGATTGATCGGTCTGCGCGAGGGTCTCGAGGCGGGCATCGTCGTCATGATCCTCGCCGCATTCCTCGTGAAAGCCGAACGCAAGGACGCACTCAAATGGGTCTGGCTCGGCGTCGGCATCGCCGTGGCGATGGTGGCGGCGATCTTCCTCGTCATCCACTACGGAACCTCCACCGTCACCGGACTGACCGCCGAGATCATCGCCGGCGTCGCCTCCCTCGTCGCGGTCGCGATCGTCACCACGATGGTGCTGTGGATGCGGAAGGCCGCGCGGACCATCTCCCACGACCTCAAGGCCGGCATGGAGAAGGCACTGGTCGCCGGTCCGATCGCCGTGCTCACGCTCGCGTTCTTCGCCGTCGGCCGAGAAGGTGTCGAGACCGCGCTCCTCATGGTCGGGTACGCCGAGAACACCGCAGGCAGTGTGTGGCCCCTCGTCGGTCTCCTGCTCGGCATCGTCGCGGCGGCGGCCCTCACCGTGCTGCTGTACATCGGTGCCGTCCGCCTCGACTTCGCGAAATTCTTCAAATACACCGGCATCTTCCTGATCATCGTCGCCGCCGGAATCCTCGGGTACGGCATCCACGCCCTGCAGGTCGGTGGCGTCCTGCCCGGCGGCTCCGCACTCGCGTTCGACATCTCCGGCGGATACGACGCCTCCAGCTGGTACGGCACCGTCCTCGCCGGCATCTTCAACTTCCGGCCCGACCCGACCGTCCTGCAGGCCGTCGCCTGGGTCGTGTACGTCGTCGTGGTCCTGTTCCTGTTCCTCCGGCCAGTCTCCGCGCCCACACGCGCACCCGCGACCTCCGCACCCCCGACGGCCTCCGCGGCCCCCGAGCGCACTGCCTCCCCCTCACCCGACGAAACAGTTTCGTGAAAGGCAACTTCCGCCCATGAAGACCATGCGCCGATCCACCTTCGCCCTCGCCTCGGTCGCCGTGCTGCCGCTGGCCCTCACAGGCTGTACCGAGAAGTCGACGGCGAGCACCGACGACATCACCGTCACCGCGAGCGACGAGACCTGCGACGTCAGCGCCGACTCCGGGACCACCGGAAACAGCACGTTCCAGGTCACCAACAACGGCAGCAAGGTCACCGAGTTCTACGTGTACGCCGAGGGCGACCGGGCGATGGGTGAGGTCGAGAACATCGGTCCGGGGCTCACCCGCCAGCTCATCGTGTCCCTGCCGGACGCCGGCACCTACCAGCTCGCGTGCAAGCCCGGCATGGTCGGCAACGGCATCCGCCAGGACTTCACCGTCACCGGCGACTCGATGAGCGCCTCCGACGAGAGCGGACAGCTCGCCGAGGCGGCAGACGGCTACCGCCGCTACATCCGCAGTCAGGTCGTCGCCCTCCAGGACACCACGCAGCAGTTCGTCGACGCCGTGAAGGCCGGCAACATCGATCAGGCCAAGGCCCTGTTCCCCGTTTCCCGCACGTATTACGAGCGCATCGAACCCGAGGCGGAGAGCTTCGGCGAACTCGACCCCAAACTCGATCTGCGGGAGGCCGACCTCGAACCCGGGCAGGAGTGGACGGGTTTCCACCGGCTCGAGAAGGACCTGTGGGTGACCGGTCCGCAGCCCGACACCAACGCGATCGCCGACCAACTCGTCGTCGACGTCCAGTATCTCGCCGACCAGGTGAACGCCGAGGACTACACGATCGACCCCACCAAGATCGCCGGCGACGCGCAGGGGCTGCTCGACGAGATCTCGACGTCGAAGATCACCGGTGAGGAAGACATCTTCTCGCACACCGACCTGTGGGACTTCCAGGCCAACGTCGACGGCTCGCAAGCAGCGGTCGCCGCACTGCAGCCGATCATCGACGAACGCAATCCCGAACTGTCCGCGAACATCACCCAACGTTTCGCGGACCTCGATGCCGAACTCGCCCAGTACCGCCAGGGTGACGGGTTCGTCTTCTACGACACTGTCAACGAACAACAGCGCCAGGAACTCTCGCGCAAGATCGACGCCCTCTCGGCCGAGGTCAGCCAGGTTCAGGGCGTGGTAGCAGGCGCATGATCATGACTGATCCGACCGGTACGACCGACACGACCACCACGGTGGACGAGCGCAAGGGCATGTCCCGACGACGTCTGTTCGGCGCCGTCGGGGCGGGAGCCGCCCTGGCAGGCGCCGGTGCACTGGTCGGGCGCGCCACCGCCGCCGAACCGCCGCTGTCGCACGCCGACGTCGTCGCCTTCCGGGGCGACCACCAGGCGGGCATCGTGACGCCGGCCCAGGACCGGATGCACTTCGTGGCGTTCGACGTCACCACGAAATCCCGGGAGGAACTCGAGGCGCTCCTGAAGAAATGGACCGTCATGGCCGAGCGGATGACCGCCGGCGAGGAGGCCACCCCGGACGGGGCCATCGGCGACGGCCTGTACGTTCCGCCCAGCGACACCGGGGAGGCGCTCGGCCTGGCGGCGTCCCAGCTGACGCTGACCATCGGATTCGGGCCCTCCCTGTTCGACGACCGATTCGGGTTCGCGTCCAAGAAACCCGCGGCGCTCGAAGAACTTCCGCACTTCCGGGCGGACAACCTGGATCCGGCGCGCAGCGGCGGCGACATCGCGATCCAGGCGTGCGCCAACGACCCGCAGGTGGCCGTGCACGCCATCCGCAACCTGGCGCGCGTCGCGTTCGGGACGGCCTCGGTCCGCTGGTCGCAGCTCGGCTTCGGCCGCACGTCATCCACGTCCACCACCCAGGACACCCCGCGGAACCTGTTCGGGTTCAAGGACGGAACCAACAACATCAAGGCGGAGGAAACCGACGTCGTCGACCAGAACGTGTGGGTGGCCTCCGGCGACGACCAGGCGTGGATGGGCGGCGGCACGTACCTCGTGGCGCGGCGGATCCGCATGCTCATCGAGCAGTGGGACCGCACCGTGCTCGGCGAGCAGGAACGCGTGATCGGACGGTCCAAGGGCAGCGGCGCTCCCCTGAGCGGCAAGACCGAGTTCGACGAACTCGACCTCGAATCCAAGAAGGGGCACGACCCGGTCATCGACGTCGACGCCCACGTGCGGCTGGCGTCCGCGCAGGAACTGGGCGGCATCCAGATCCTGCGTCGCGGATACAATTTCACCGACGGCTCCGACGGTTTCGGCCACCTCGACGCCGGACTCTTCTTCATCGCCTACTGCCGCAACCCGCAGGAACAGTTCGTGCCGATGCAGCTGAACCTGTCGAGGAACGACGCGATGAACGAGTACATCCAGCACGTCGGTTCCGCACTCTTCGCCTGCCCGCCCGGTCTCGCCGAGGGGCAGCACTGGGGTCAGGGTCTGTTCACGTAGCCGGGACGACGCCTCGCGTCACCGGTGCCCGCCGATCAACCGAAGGTCGAGTTGGTCGGGCGGCAACGGCCGGCCGTGGTAGTGGCCCTGGGTGACGTCGCAGCCGTACCGGCGCAGGGCCCGCAGGGTGTCCTCGTCTTCGACACCTTCCGCGACCAGCGACGCACCCAGGCTGTGCGCGAGCTCCACCGTCGAACGCACGATTGCGACCGACCGGGGGTCGCTGGCGAGGCGCGCGACGAAGACCCGGTCGAGTTTGAGTTCGTCGACGGTCAGGTCCTGCAGGTACGCGAGGGAGGACCAGCCGGTGCCGTAGTCGTCGATCGACAATCCGATTCCCAGCCCTTGCAGGGCTTCGACCACCCTCCTGGCACGCCTGTAATCGGTCATCAGGACGCTTTCGGTGATTTCGAGGATCAGTGTGTCGGCGGGCAACCGAAGGTCGTCCAGGAGCCGGTTGATCTCGGCGACCAGGTCGACGTCGAGCAGATTGGTGACCGACAGGTTCACTGCGACGGTCAGCGATATACCGCGATCGAGCCAGCTCCGCGCCTGACCCAGCGCAAGCTCCAGCACTCTCGTCGTCAGTGGCCGCATCAGTCCGGACTGTTCGGCCTGAGGCAGGAACTCGTCCGGCAGGAGGAGGCCGCGGAGGGGATGCTCCCACCGGACGAGTGCCTCGACGCCGTGCACCTGGCCGTCGCAGGCACTGACCTTGGGCTGGTAGTAGCACGTGAGCTCGCCACCGGCGATTGCGGTGCGCAGCTCGTCGACGGTCTGCCGCTCCTCGATGCTGCGTTGGTACTCGCCGGCGTCGTACACGGCGATCGTGCGGCGGGAGCACTTGGCGCGATACACCGCCACCCCCGCACACTGCAGCAAGTCCTGGGGGTTGGTGCAGTGTTGTGGACAGAGGGCTATCCCGATGCACGCCTCGATACGCACCGTGACCTCGTCGAGGTCGAACGGCTCGCGAAATGCCTCGAGGACACGGCCCGCCAGGGCCCGGGCGCCTGTAAGATCGGTCCCCGCCGGCAGCAGGACCGCGAACGCGTCCCCGTCGAGGCGTGCCGGCAGATCACCCGGTCGCACCGACCGCGACAACCGGTCCGCCACCTGCCGCAGCAATTGATCGCCCACGTGCCGTCCGAACGAGTCGTTGATCTCCTTGAAGCGGACCACATCCATCAGCAGCAGACCAGGACCGGACCCCGGACGGTTGTGGTGCCCCGTCGGCTGCGCCGCCTGGTCGTCGTACGCGGCCGTCAGCGCGGCCACGATCGCCCGCCGATTGGCCAGGTTCGTGAGGTCGTCGGTGCTCGCCTCGCGATGACTGCCGGCGAGGACGACCACGTGCCGGAACGTCACCGCGAATCGGGCCGCGACCGCGACCAGGCTGAGCGCTGCCAGCACCACCGAGAGCCGCGGCAGTCGCGCATCGTGGTCGAGGATCAGCAGCCCCACTGCAGCGGCGGTGCACACCAGCGGGGGAACCCAGATGGCCGGTCCCGGTGGCCGACCCGTCTTCTCGCGGCCCGGGGCTCGCCAGCTCGCCACGGCAACGAGGAGTACGGCGAGGTGTGGGAGCGCATCGAGCCATACCTCCACATCGTGTCCGGCAGCACTTCGGAACAGGTACGCGGTGTCGGCCACCGCGAACAGCACGAACCCCGCGACCAGCAGCGCCCACCGCTGCTCGGCCTGCCACCCCAGCACCGCGAGCGCCCCGACTGCGAGTGTCAGCAGCAGCACGTCCCCCACCGGGTAGGCCAACCCGACGATCACCGTGGCGGGCGATTGGCCCGCCACCGTGTCGATCGGGCCGAATGCGAGGGCAACCTCCAGCGCCGCCAGCGTCAACCCCGCGGTGACGGCGTCCAACCAGATCTCGGTCGGTAGCCGCCCCACCCGTGCGCGCAGCAGCACCACCAGCCCGGCATACACGAGTGGGTAGAACGCCAACGTCAGCAGAGCGGCCGCCGAGGGCGACGGGCCCTCGGGCACCCACGACGTCGCCAGGACGTCGCCCACAGCCCAGCTCGTCAGGCCCAGCGCGATCAGCGCCCACGCTCGGTTCTCGGTCGGTACCCACCATGCACGAGCAGCGACGACAAGCGCGGCACTCAGGGCCAGTCCGTCGTAGAACACCTCGTGCAGCACTCTCCACCCGGTTTGATCCTGCGACCCGAGCGAGATCCCCAACAGAACCCCACCGATCAGCAGCATCCCGAGCCGGACCGTGACGCCGCACCGCGACGGGTCGGACGGCGACACCCAGTTCGCCCGAATCGGTTGTGGCAGGCGATGTGCGATCGTCGCCGCCGGCACGCTGTCGCTTCCCGGCACGGCCGGGGGACGCGCGTGCCGCGGTGTGTGTGCGGCTTCGACGGGGCTGACGACGACGGGACGGTGTGCCGGGCGGTCGACATCGGTGAGCTCCTCGATCTCGCCGGGGTCGACCGGGTCCGGCACGTAACTGCGCAGGCACCCACCACCGCAGCGTTTGGCCGCATACATGGCGAGGTCGGCCTGTTTGAGCAGGCTTTCGGTCGTCACGTCGGGGACGTCGGACGTGGCGATGGTGAGCCCGATGCTGGGGCGGATGGACAGTGCGACACCGTCGATGACGAACGGCGGGGTGAATGCCTCCAGTACACGATCCGCGGCAGACAGTGCGTCCTCGACGCTCCCTTCGACCAGCGCAGCGAACTCGTCACCTCCGAGCCTGGCCACCGTGTCGGTGCTCCGCATGCACCCGGTGAGCCGTTCGGCGACGCGAATCAACAACTCGTCCCCTGCGGGATGACCGAGGCTGTCGTTGACTGTCTTGAAATCGTCGAGGTCCACGCACAGCACCACGATCGGTGTCCGTTCCCGCCGCCGGCGCTGCACGGCCTGGTCGAGCCGGTCGAGAAACAACGCACGGTTCGCCAGCCCGGTCAGGGGGTCGCGAAATGCCTGCCGGGCCACGGTGAGCAACAGCCGACGATTCTCGGCCAACACGATGAACTGCCGGGTCAGCAAGGCGAATACCAGGACCACGATCGCCGCGGGAATCGGCCCGGAGCCCAGGCTGGGCAACTCCCGCTGGAGGCCGACACCGACAGCCAGCAGCAACGGAATGTACGGCAACCACAACCGCGCCCGGGACGAAATCTGCACCGGAACCGGTTCGGGTGACGGTGCTCGGGTACTCGACAGCGCCGCCAGGCCGATCGCGACGAAGGCGGCCACCCAGCCCAGGTCGGTCACACCGCCGTTGTGATAGGTGCCCATTGCGGTCAGGTAGGAGACTGCGCTGGCAGACAACGCCATCAGGATGATCCCGATGCACAGCAGTCCCAGGGTCAGGCGTTGCCCAGCCCGCGCTCGGGTCAGCACCACGATCGCCATCGTCGCAATCACCAGGTCCGCGACCGGATAGGCGAGGGACAACACGAGGGCGACGGGTGTGTCGCTCCCGGCGCGGTACACGCTGCCGAGCACGCTCGCCCACGACACCACGAACAGTGAACCGGCCACGATGATTCCGTCCAGGATCAGCCGGGTCCGGGACTGCCCACTGTCACCGACCGGAAACAGCAACAGCGCCGCGCACGCGCCGACCGGGAACAGCAGGTACGCCGCAGCCGCCGAGGAGGGGAACGGTATCTGATCGCTTCCCTGCCACACCACGTAGTAGCACCAGATGGCTTGGCCGACCGACCAGGCCGCCAGCCCACCCGCCAACGCCAGCCAGCTGTTGCGCCCCACGCCACGCCCCACCCAGGCAGCCCTGACGGCACACCCGGTGGCGACCACCGCGAACACCAGCAAGCTCCCGTCGGCGACCACGATCGTCGCGAACGCTCCATCCCAACCCCGCCACAGAGCCAGCGCCAACAGCAGCGCCGGGACGGCGAATACGAGGGCGACCGCCCCCAGACCGCCTCGCCACACGGCCTCGGCAGTCGACGAGGTCCCCGCTCGCTCGGCTGTCCGACGTCCCATCGCCACCACCCGAACTGCCGTCTGCCGCACCTGCGCACGCATTCGTTCATTGCGTAATCGGATACAAAGTTTCTAGATGCCCATTTTTACACGATGCACGTACTGCAATACAGCAGTTATACATACTTGAAGTATGTTATACCGTCGCACGGCAGGAAGGCGACACCGAGGCCGGAGCGACGAGACGCTCGGCGAGGGCGGCCGTCTCCGGGCGAATTCCGCGCGGTCAGCGGCCGACGAGCTTCCGGATCAACCGGGGCAACGGCCGCCGAAACTTCGGACAGTCGCAGATCGCACAGGACGTGCCCTTACGGTAGTGCTCGTGAGCGGCGAATGGGTGGCCGCAACGGCACTCGGAGTTCGACACGGCCATGAAGTCGATTCTATTCACACCGAAAATTCGCCGGTCTCGGACGTCACTGGGAGAACCTCACCCAGTCCACCAGCATGGTGGCGGGGAAGCGCGTCGACGACGTGACCGGGCCGGGCCAGCTCCCGCCGACGGCCACATCGAGCAGGAGATACGCGGGGGCGTCGAACACCCAGCGTTCCTCGGGACGGAGGTCCGCTGTGGTGACGGTGCCGACGATGTTCCCGTCGATGCCCACCGAGATGCGGCCGGGCGCCTTGATCAGGGCGTAGTCGTGGAAACCCGCGCTGAGGTTCGCGCCGATCGAGCCGTCCGTCGAACGCTCCCAGTGTCCGCCGCCGACGGTCGGGCCGTGCACTCCCGCGTGGTATCGCGAACCGTCCCCGATCACCTCGAGGATGTCGATCTCGCCGCAGGCCGGCCACCCGACGCTGTTGATGTTGCTCCCGAGCGTCCAGAACGCCGGATGGATTCCCGGGCCGGACGGCACCTGTATCCGTGCCTCGATCACCCCGTACGTGAACTCGAACTTTCCGCGGGTCACCAGCCGAGCCGACGTGAAACCGCCACCGTTTCTGCGCGCCTCGACGACGAGACGACCGTTGCCGTCGAGTCGCGAATTCTGGCGGGAGTCGGTGTACACCTGTTTCTCGTTGTTGCCCCACCCGCCGCCTCCGAGGTCGTACCCCCAGAACTGCGGATTGGGTACAGCGTTTGCGGGTCCGTCGAATTCGTCGCTGCCGATCACGGTGTATCCGGCGTAGGCGGTCCGGACGCCTCCACCGCCGGGCGCGGCGGCGGCAACAACCGGGGTGAGGGACAGCGCGCACAGCGCCACCGAGCACGTCAACGCCATGTCGAACAGGGCCGACCGCATCCGCTGCATGTGCCGATGCTAAGCGCCCGCCCCGACTGGTCGTGACCGAATACGCGACGTGACCGTTACCGGCGCGGTCCCGTGTACCGGAAAATCGTGCTGTTGTCGTCCTGCGCGGACACCGACCAGTCGGGGCTGGATCGCAATTGGTCTTCGAAGTTGTCGACGGATCCGTCCGGTAGATAACCGTAGTAGCGGATGGCGGCCGTGCCCTGCGTGTCGAACACGAGATACGTGTCGCCGTCGCGTTCCGCCGCGTCCGCGGTGAGCATCTCGATCTGGCCGCCGTGCGGGAAACCCTCCAGCAAGGTCGGAGGCAAGGCCAGCAGGGGTTGATCGAAATCTTTGTCGACGACGGCGAACTTGATGTAATCGGCGCTGACCCGAGTGGGCAGACCCGCGGGATAGAGCGACATGATCGTCGCCGGTGGCTGTTCGTTCGCGAGGATGTCCTCCGCGAACGTCACCTGGGACTGATATCCGACGACGAGCGACCACAGCCCGTAATAGCCTTGCAGGCCCGCGAATGTCACGTACGCCAATCCGCTCGCGAGCCCGACGGGGACTACTCGGCGGAGCAATCCGGACCGGTACCTGATCGTGAGCGCGTCCACGAGAATCGGTGCGATGAGGATCGCGCAGCCGGGCACGGCGTAGAGGTAGACCCGGAAGATCGCCTCACCTCCGTAGCTCTGACCCGCCAGCAGCGCGAACGAGCTGAACCCCATGACGGTCGCGATCCAGGCGGGTCGCTTGCTCCGCCAGAGGAGGATGGCGCAGACCACGGCGAGCAGGATGATGCCCGCGGACAGGGAACGGCACACGGCGGAGGTGAAGATCTTCCCGAACGTGCCGACGGCGGTCACGTTGCTGGCGGCGTTGTCGACCGGGTTGAAACCGGACAGCAGCCCGTACGGTGCCACGATGTCGAGCCGCGGTACGAGATAGGCGACGAGGATCGCGAAGTAGGGCACGGGAAGCCACCGCGGACGGATCTTCCGCGTCACCGCCAGCGCCGCCGTGACGCCGAACAGCCAGTAGGGGGTCAGCTGGTGGGTGGGCACCAGGGCGGCGAAGACGAGGATCGACAGGTACGCTGCGGATCGGTGCTCCGTCGACACGACCAGGAGCGCCACCACACCCAGCGCCATGACGAGTGCAATGGCCTGCGGCGAGAAGTAGTCCTGCCCCACCCAGTTGGCGAGTTCCGCCACCATCGCGGCTGTCAGTGCCACCCGCATGTCGAATCCGAGGAGCCGGGCGATCGCGGCGATCACGATCGCCAGCAACACGTGGATCACCGGCGCGAACCAGTGGGCGACGGACATCATGTCCGCCGACGTGATGTCGCCGAACCACGCGAATGCGGTGAAGAAGCCCGGCCACTCACCGTAGATGTCGACACCCTTGGGTGGCAGTGTCTGGAACTGCTGGATGTAGTCGACCACGCCGAGGTGCTTGTACGTCCACCCGTAGATGGGCACGTCGGTGACGAGTGTCGGGGTGAGCCGCTCCACCACGATCACACCGAGCACGGCGGCGGCAGCGGTCCCGACAGCCCTCTCGCGGAGAGCCCAGACGAACGCGCCGACCATCATCAGCGCGCACACCACCAGCCCTGGCCCGCTCCCGACGAACAGCAGACCGAACTGTGAGTACTCGGTGGTGCCGAGCCCGAAGAGCACGGCCACCCACAGTGCGAGGCCCACTGCGACGAGGATCAGGGGTCGATGACGGCGGGCATCGTGCGCCCATTGCGACAGCCGAAACCGCGCCTGCCGCAGGGTGACCACGCGAACCGGGCCGGCGCCCGTGTCGTGCCACCGATGCCGCAGCGCGGACGCGACGACGGCCAGGACCATCACCAGCAGCAGACCGGTGGCGGGCCAGCGGTAGAACCAGGCCAGGACGGTCGTCGCGGCGGTCACCACCGACAGCCCGAGGACGGGGACGGCCGCGACCGACGCGGCGACCGGTATCCGCAACCACGTCACGATCGCGAGACCCGGGCCGCTCAGCACGAACATCGTCAGCAGAACGGCGCTGACCGGCGACGGAAGGGGTGCGAGCGATGCCAGTCCCGCCACCGCCGACGCCAGGGCGGCGACGTCGTAGTACCGGGACAGCTCCGGAGTTCGCGCGTCGAGGCGCTGCGCACTGAGGAGATCACTCATCGGTCACCTTCACCCAGTCGACGAGCATCGTGGCCGGAAACGTCGTGTCGGCTCCGACGTCGCCGGGCCACCGTCCGCCGACAGCGACGTTCAGCAACAGGGAGAACGGCTTGTCGAACACCCACTCCTGCCCCGGATCCAGGTCCGCACGCGAGAAGTCGCCCGTCACTGCGTCGTCGATGCCGAACGTGATCCGGTCCGGCGACCGCTCCACCCAGTAGTCGTGAAAATCGTCCGACACGTTTTCGCTGCCTTCGGCATTCAGATTCCAGGGTGTGCCGTCCGCGGACGGGCCGTGCAGCGCGCTGTGGTGGAACGACGCGTCGTTGATCGTCTCGATCACGTCGATCTCCCCCGACTGCGGCCAGCCCACGCGGTCGACGTCCGTGCCCAGCAACCAGAACGCCGGGTGCAGGCCCTGCCCCGTCGGCAACTTGATGCGGGCCTCGGCACGTCCGTACTGGAAGGCGAAGCGGTCGAGGGTGACCAGCCGTGCCGACGTGTAGCCGGATCCGTCGCGGCGGGCTTCGATCACGAGGTTGCCCTCGCCGTCGATCCGGGAGTTGGCAGGATCGTCCGTGTAGACCTGTGCCTCGTCGTTGCCCCAGCCTCCTCCCCCGACTGCGCGCCCCCAGTACCGGGGGTCGGGCGAGGTTCCGGCGGCCCCGACGAAATCGTCGAACATGAGCACCGACTCGCCCGTCCCGGATGCCTGCGCGACATCGTTCGACGCGTACCACCCGGTGGCGCCGACGCAGGCGAACGCGAGGAACACCGCAGCCGACGACACGGCGCGTGCTCTGCGTGGACGCTTCAGCTGTCTATGCACCGGCTTTGTCTCCGACCCGGACGGCAGCCGAACGTCGAACGGACTGCAGCTGTGTCACGAGGTGGACGCACACGACGAAGCCGAGGATCGCCGAGTACGCCGCGACCCGTTCGATGCCGCCGACACCGAGACCGAGGTCCCAGGAGTAGGTGAAACAGAAGTATCCGACCAGTCCGAGCACCCCCAGCGCGACGGCGACGTACGTGGCCGGGCCCGACATCTGCGGCCACACGGTGAGCGCCGTCGTCAGCGTGAAGAGACTGCCGAAGATGAGAAACAGCGTCGCGCCGAGGGAATGCACCTCCCAGTGCGTGTTCGACGGCGCCAGACCGACGACCACTCCGCCGATTCCGGCCACCACGAGGAACACCACCGGAACGAGCGGGAGCACCCGCTCGATGCGGTACCAGAGAACGGCGGCGACCACATACGCGACACCGGCCACGACGAACGCCGCGTCCATCAGCAGCGACGTCCTGCTGCACGGCGCGGTGCCGTCGGTGCCGCAGAACGGGACACCGAGATCGCTGATGAAGTTGGCCGAGTAGCTGTAGTGACCGCGCCAGGTTCCGGCGACGAGGAATTCGACGACGAAGAATTGCAGCACGGCGACAGTGAGGTACAGCGGGGTTCGCTTCGATGTCTCCAGGACGTGTGAGGGCATGGCTAGACAATCCTTCGAGACAGGAGAGACAGTGGGTCGCACAGGGCGTCGGCGAGTGCGTCGCGGACGAGTTCGGGGTCGAACACGTTGTCGTGCAAGGACGCCGACACGTCGAGTTCGGGACCTCGGCGCACCGAGGTGAAGACGATCGACGCCGGATCGGCAGGCTCGCTCAGCGCCGTGACGATCCGCCGGCCGGGTTCGTCGGTCCAGTCGAGATCGGCCAGCAATGCGGCCTCCCCCATGTCGGAGTACACGAGCCTCACCCGGGGCGTCGCCGCGACGTGCGCGGTCTCGGTGTGTGCCGTACCGGCACGCATGCGCCTGCGGAACTTGGCGATGCTGAGTGCGAGCGAGGCGAGCGGCCTGCCCGACGCGGTGGCCTGCGCGATCGCCGCACTCATCTCGGCCGCATCTCCGGGGTCGGACAGCGCGAACCGCACTCCGGCCGCGAAATTTCCGTTCACCGTCGCACTGCCCGGGAGGTAGCGGCGGCAGTCGAAGAGGACGTCGACCTTGTCGTCGACCGTCAGACCGCGACTGCGCATCGCCCGCGCGACGGCCGCGAACAGCAACGACGACA
The DNA here is from genome assembly GCF_042802055.1 of Rhodococcus sp. NPDC057529. NCBI lineage: Bacteria > Bacillati > Actinomycetota > Actinomycetes > Mycobacteriales > Nocardiaceae > Rhodococcus > Rhodococcus sp. NPDC057529. The sequence goes on along the minus strand of NZ_JBHVEY010000050.1, from coordinate 4,551 downwards.
CCGACGCCCCGGGCAGTTCCCGATCCCGCCAGCGACGGAGTTCCGCGGTGGTTCCGGACACGGCGGACTCGACCACCGCAGTGGGCGACCTGCACCAGGGCACGGTCTGGACGGGACCGGCCTCGTGTGTGGTGGAGGGCCGGGGTTCGAGGAGCTGAGCGACGCGGGCGGGGGACGTCGCGAAGGTCCGGGTCAGGGCGCGTGCGAGCGGCAGTGCGCTGTCACGTGTCCGGGCCCATTCGGGGACCGGCGTCCCGCTGCGTCCGCCGGCGACAGCACGGACGAGGGCCAGTGCGAGCCGGCCGTCACCGAGTCCGTGCGAGATGTCCAGCAGGAGAAAGTCACCCGCGACCGCGACGTTCAGCGGGGACGCGGATGCGTCCGCGCGTGCCAGCCGGGTCAGCAGCCGAGGCACCTCCTCCCGGGTGCACGGCCCGAATTGCCGGACGTTCCCGAGGAAGTCCTGCGGTCGGTGCTCCCACCGTCGTGACTCGGTGGCCGGGACGAGCCCGATCGGGGTGCGGCGTCCCCCGGCGTGCGCGAGCACGGTCAGCGTGTCCCGGATCTCGCCGATGCTCGGCAGGCGGACGGGACCGATCGCGGTGATCATGCGACTGCCGCTCCGCATCAGGTCGCGGGAGCTCGCTCTATGCATCGACATCGGATACCTGCCACATCGGTTTCTGGTTCACGCTCTTCTTCGCCAGCCATCGCTCCCACCTGGCGCGGTTCTGGAGTCGGCGGAGCCAGGAGATGAGCGGTCCGGCGAGGATCACGGCGGTGAGTGTCTCGGCGGCGAGATACGCCCAGCCCACCCCCGCGACGCCGACGGACGCGCTGAAGATCAGGCTGCCGACGATGATCACCACCGTGGCCAGGCACTGGGTGACGACGGCGAGGGTCAGCCGGCGGTACACCCGCGCGAGACCGTCGTAGACGGCGCCGATGACGGCGAGGGGCACGAACACCGCGGCGAGATGGAGCAGAGGTGTTCCCTCCGCACGGTATTCCGCACCGATGAATCCGAGCGCGGGCGGGGCGACGAAGGCCAGACCGAGCCCGCCCACCACCGCGATCACGGCGATGGTGCGGACGAACCGGCGGGACAGGCTGACGATCTTGTCCGGATGCGCGGCGGCCTCGGCCACGAACGGACCCACCATGAGGTTCACCATGATGTAGAGGGCGCTGACGATCGACCACGTCACCGCGAAGTATGCGTTCGCCGCGGTACCGACCCGGGTGACGACGATCAGCGGGACGACGAGCGGGGCAATGGCCCCCAGCGCCGAAATGCCGTACGAGGAACCGAAGTACACCCCGAGTTCCTTGTTCGAGGGCAGCGCCGGTTCCTGCCGGTATCGGGGGTCGGACCGGATGCGCAACCCCATCGCCGTCAGCAGGACCACCACGGCGATCGCCGCGGTGACTCCCCAGGACGCGACGATGGCGAGCGCCGAACCCGACGCCGCGAGCACGACGACCGCCAGCAGTTTGGCCAGCGCGTGGAAGACGTTCTTCGACGCCGCCCAGCGGGCGACGCCCAGGCCGGAGACGGTCTGGTCCTGGAGCGCGAAGAGCGCGAGGACGACGACGAACACCGGATAGATCGCGATTTCCAGATTGTTCTCGAACAGCGTGTCCCGCGGGCCGAGGACGATGAGCCCCACAGCCGACACGAAGGCGAGTGTGGCCACGGCGGCAAAACCCTTGACCAGGAGCGGTCCCGCGCGGCGACCGGCCACCGGCAGGAAGCGCTCGAACATCGAGCCGAGACTGAGATTCGACAGCGTCGACAGCATGATCGCCGTCGAGATGAGCGCGGACGCCACCCCCACCTGGTCGGCGGGGAACAACCGCGCCGCCGTGCCCCAGAACGCGAGGCCGAGGACACCGGTCACCACACTCGACAGCATCAGTGCCATCGAGTTGAGCTGCAGATTCCGCCCTGCCGAGCGCGTGGGCTGCTCGGCGCGATGTCTGGCGTGCAATTGCGACTGCGTCGCTGTCGGGGCTCCCATGGCTATCCCGCCAACTCCGGCCGGGAACCGTCACGGGCGTCGTCGACACGGTCCGCGGTCAATTCGCCGAGAGCGGTGGCGAGGAGGTCCCGCAGGACCCTGTCCCGCAGGGCGGTGCTGTACAGCGAGTGATCGCCGGTCGGGTACGTGACCAGTCGTCCGTTCCAGCCGGCGCGCCGCAATCGGCGAAGGCTGCGCTCGCCGTGGTTCTCGACGAACGCGGCGTAGTCGATCGGTGAGAGGAGGACGGTGGTGTGCACGCCGCGTTCGTTGAGCGGAGCGAGCATGACTTCGGGCACTTGCAGCAGCCCGGCCCGGCCGAGCCACAACCAGCCGCGGTACGGCATCCACAGCCGCAGGTACTTCTTCGCCGTCGCCGCGTGCCGATGGAGCAGCGCGAGCGCTGCACCCGCCAGGGGCGTCCGGTCGGTGTCCATCGTCGACTGCTTCACGAACGCCTTACGGGTGATGGTCCAGTCCGCCATGTTGACCAGGACCACTGCCCGGACGGGACGCCGGAGGGCGGCGTAGCTCGAATTCCAGGCACCCGAGCACATCCCGGCGAGCACAACCGAGCCGGGCTGTGCCCCGCTGACGGAGATGATGTCGACGGCGTCGTCCCGGGATTCGTCCGTGTAGATGGTGGTGCATTCGCCGTGCTGCACCAGGCCGGTGTCGCCGGTGCCGCGACGATCGAAGCGAACGCTGACGATCCCGTGCGCCGCCAGCTCGCGCGCGGTCTCGGCCCACAGCCGGACCGGACCCACACGGTGCTCGTTGGCCGTGCCGTGGAAGATCACCGTCGGCTCCGCAGCGTCGGGCCTCGCTCCCCGCCCGGAGTCGACGGATGTGCGGATCGTGAAGAGCTCGGACGCGCCGGCGAACTCCAGCGTCTCGACGACCTGCCTGCCGTCGACGGTCCGATCCACCACGGCGGTGGCGCGCAGTTCGAGTGTGGTTCCGGTGCGGTGGTCGCCGAAGGATGCGGACATCCATTCGGCGATCCGATCGATGTCGCCGAACGGGAGCCGGACCGTGAAGTCCGCCGGTTCGAGGAACGATTCGTAGTCGCGGACGGTGAACGTCTCGGCGTTCCAGGCGGCGACGGTCTCGCGTGTCCCGACGGAATCGACGTCGCTCTCGCGCAACGCCATCAGGATCTTCGCGCCGGGCGGCGGGGTCGCCGCGCGCAGGCTCATCGCGGACAGCGCCGACGCCGCGGCCGGCGCCAGCACCGCGCCGATGAGGGTGACGCGCGGATCGCCTTCGTCGTCCGGGCCGACCACCATCTGGTGGAGCGCGGTCTGCTTGCGCAGGTAGCCGCGACCACGGATCACCGGATCCCACAGGGTCACGGCCCGCACCGGACCGCACGCCGCCGCGACCTGTGCGGCGAGGAGGGCGCCGACCCGAAGGCCGACCAGTCCGACATCCGTGATGCCGCAGCTGCGGACGTACTCGACTGCCCGCCGGGTGCTGTCGAGCCATCCGGCGACCGCGTCGGAATCGTCCTGGGAGCCCGGAGAATCACCTGTGCCGCGGTAGTCGAACCGCAGCACCAACAGACCTTGCGCGCGTAATTGCTGCGCGAGATACACCATTGCGCGATACGAGTCGACCTGTTCCTTGCCGATCGGCGGGCAGAGAACAACGGCACCGCGGCACCGGCCGTCGGCGGGAAGGTCGACGACGCCGAACAGCGGTGCGTCGTCCGTTCCGAACCAGGTGGCGAAGCGGGTGCCGTCGGCGCGACCCGCGCCGGACTCGGTGCCTGCGAGATCAGGACGGGCCGTCATGGGTCACCCCTTTCATCGGCGCCGGATCCCGGCCCTCCATGCGGGCCTTCAGGTAGGCGAACGGTCCGCGTGCGATGGAGCGCAGCTCGGTGGCTCCGATCCCCGCCGGCAGGTGGCCTGCGAGGCCGTCCGGCGGGGTGGCGACGTGGGACATCTTCCGCGACAGGTGGAGAAACGTCGGCGCCTGCCGCACCGCGATGCGCACGGCGAGCCATGCGGTGCGCGGGTTTGCCGCGATCTTGGCCAGCCAGGCACCGAGTCCGAGTCCGTAGCCGCGCGCCTGAACGGCGAGCGCCTCGTTGTCCGCGCGGTGCCGGTGCCACACGACGGCCCCCGGCCGGTACGCCAGCTGCCGCCCTGAGTGCAGTACGCGGAAGAACATGTCGAGGTCCTCACCGCCGTCGGTAGGGGCTCCCGCTCCGAGTGCCTCGTCGAAACCGCCGAGCGCGAACACGGCCTGCCGATCGACGGCGAAGTTCGCACCGGTGCCGTAGATCCCGACCTGGAAGGGGAAGAGCGGCACATCGGCGGGTGGGTGCGCGAGGTCGAACAACCGGGGGGCGCAGGAACTCGCCCACCCCACCCGCTGATCGAAGTACGCCTGCGCGGGTGTGCGGATCTCACCGCTCGGGACGATCCCGCACACGCATGCCACCGCGTTCCCTGCACCGAACCCGGCCACCAGTTCGGTGAGCCAGTGCGGGTCGACGACGACGTCGTCGTCGGTGAACGCG
>NZ_JBHVEY010000049.1:0-26529 GCF_042802055.1 Rhodococcus sp. NPDC057529 | reverse complement strand
GGCGTGTGCCAGTGCAGGCGCTCGGCCTGGGTCGCCCAGAATGCGAGTCGGTCCTCGTCTGCGGCAGCCTGGAGTTCGGGTCCGGCGTTCGCAGTAGCGGTGAACTCGGGGCTCGGCGCGTAGGCCACCGGGATGCCGTCGTGCGGTTCGGACTTCCCCGTCGCTCCGCTCGCCTGTGCGGCCTTCCCCGTCGCTCCGCTCGCCTGTGCTGCACTGGTCATTGTGGGCCGGCCTTCTTTCCAGTCTCGAATTCGGCACTTCTAGCACGTGTGAGGGTAGTCACAAGGGCTCCCGAGCGCACCGTTGCACAGGGTTGCATGCCCATATTCTGCGACGATCGGTCGAATAGGCGCGACGGACGGCAAGCGCGGACGACGAGTGGCGACCTCTCTGCAGACGATGTTTCGATCGGGTGCCGATTCCGCGAGTTTCACCCGTCGTGGCCACACAGATTGAAACGTTGACTTATCGTCATCCCATCGTTCGGGCTGCGCCCGGCACGGCTGCCCGGAACCATGCAGATCTGGGAGGAACGTCTTGCGCATCACACGTGTGGCAACCGCCGTTCTGGCGGTCGGCCTGGCAGCAGGGATGCTGTCCGCCTGCTCGTCCGGCGACTCGACGGGCGGAGGCGGCAGCGGCATCGTCAACGCCTGGGCGGGTGAACCGCAGAATCCGTTGATTCCCACCAATACCAGCGAGAATCAGGGTGGCCGCGTCGTCGATGCGCTGTTCGCGGGGCTCGTCTCCTACGACTCCGACGGTGGTGTGAACAACGAGGTCGCCGAGTCCATCGAGACGACCGACGGCAAGAACTTCACGGTGAAACTGAAGGACGGCTGGACGTTCACGGACGGCACACCCGTCACCGCGGCCTCGTTCGTCGACGCCTGGAACTACGGCGCGCTGTCGACGAACGCGCAGCTCCAGGCATCCTTCTTCGACCCGATCCAGGGCTACGACGAGGTAGCTGCCGAGAACCCCACGGCGCAGACCATGTCGGGACTGAAGGTGGTCGACGATTCGACGTTCACGATCGAATTGAAGCAACCCGAGTCCGCCTTCCCGGACCGTCTCGGTTTCGCCGCGTACTACCCGCTGCCCGCGGTGGCGTACCAGGACATGGCCGCGTTCGGCGAGAATCCCGTCGGCAACGGTCCGTACATGATGTCGGGTCCCGGGGCGTGGCAGCACAACGTGCGCATCGACACCGTCGTGAACCCCGATTACAACGGCAACCGCAAGCCGAAGAACGCCGGCGTCGACTTCGTCATGTACAACAGCCTCGACACGGCCTACACGGATCTGCTCGCGGGCAATGTGGACGTCCTCGACCAGGTGCCGCCGAGTGCCGTCACCACATTCGAGACCGACCTGCCCGGTCGCACCGTGAACCAGCCGTCCGCGACCATCGAGACGTTCACGATCCCGGGCCGTCTGCCGCACTTCAGCGGTGAGGAGGGCACGCTGCGCCGGCAGGCCATCTCGATGGCGATCAACCGTGACCAGATCACCCAGCAGATCTACAACAACACCCGCACCCCCGCGCTCGACTTCACCAGTCCGGCCATCGAGGGCTGGTCGGATTCGCTCGTGGGCAACAGCAACCTGAAGTACGACCCGGAGGCGGCGAAGCGGCTGTGGGCCCAGGCCGACGCCATCGCCCCGTGGTCGGGCAGTTTCGAGATCGCGTACAACGGGGACGGCGGCCACAAGGAATGGGTCGACGCCACCGCCAACAACATCCGCAACACCCTCGGTATCGACGCGAAGGGCAAGGAGTATCCGACGTTCGCGCAGATCCGCACGGAGGCCACCAACCGGACCATCCCCAGCGCGTTCCGTTCGGGGTGGCAGGGCGACTACCCGCAGCAGTACGGCTTCCTCGCACAGAACTACCAGACCGGCGGCAGCTCCAACGACGGCGACTACTCGAACCCCGAGTTCGACCGCCTGCTGCGCGCCTCCGCGGGTGAGGTCGATCCCGAGAAGGCCCAGGACCTGCTGAACCAGGCGCAGGAGGTTCTCCTGCGCGATCTTCCCGCGGTCCCGACGTGGTACCGCAACGCGGCGAGCGGCTGGTCCGAAAACGTGTCGAACGTGGTCATCGATTGGAAGGGCATCCCGATGTATTCGGACATCGAGAAGAACTGACGCACGGGAAGTTCTCCGACGGGTGGGGCCGCGAGCTGTCAGTTCGCGGCCCGTTCGGGAGTACGGGCCGAGGCTCCGGATTCCTGACGTCACGGTCCCCGACGAATAGGAGGTGATCCGATGCTCTGGTACGTCGGTCGCCGTTTGCTCCAGATGATTCCCGTGTTCATCGGGGCCACTTTCCTGATCTACGCGATGGTGTTCCTGCTTCCCGGCGACCCGATCGCCGCGTTGGCGGGCGACAAGGCCCTCAGCCCCGCGGTGGCGGCGCAGCTCCGCGCCCGGTACCACCTCGACCAACCGTTCCTGATGCAGTATTTCCTGTATCTGAAGGGCATCTTCACGCTCGACTTCGGCACGTCCTTCTCCGGTCGCCCCGTCAGCGAGGTCCTGGCGCAGGCCTTTCCGATCACCATCAAGCTGTCACTGATGGCACTGGCGATCGAGGGGATCTTCGGGATCGGCTTCGGCCTGTTCGCCGGGCTCCGCAAGGGCGGCATCTTCGACAGTTCCGTCCTCCTCGTCAGCCTGGTGATCATCGCGATCCCGATCTTCGTCATCGGTTTCCTGGCCCAGTTCTTCATCGGCGTGAAGTGGGGGCTGGTGCCGCCGACGGTCGGGGGCAACACCAGTTTCAAGAATCTGCTGTTGCCCGCCTTCGTCCTCGGGTCGGTGTCGTTCGCGTACGTGCTCCGGCTCACGCGGACGTCGGTCGCCGAGAACCTCACCGCCGACTACGTGAGAACAGCGACGGCCAAGGGTCTTTCGCGGCGCCGGGTGGTGCAGGTGCACGTGCTGCGGAACTCGCTGATCCCGGTGGTCACGTTTCTCGGCGCCGATCTCGCCACCCTGATGGGCGGCGCGATCGTCACGGAGGGCATCTTCAACATCAACGGCGTCGGCGGCACGATCTATCAGGCGGTGACCCGCGGTGAGGCGCCCACGGTGGTGTCCTTCGTGACAGTGCTGATCGTCATCTATCTGCTCGCCAACCTGATCGTCGACCTCCTGTACGCCGCGCTGGACCCGAGGATTCGCTATGTCTGAGAAAGTGGAGGACGCCCGCCCGGGCGACCGGAAGACCCGTCAGGCGCATTTCGTGGCGCCCGAGGAAGTGGCGGCGCCGGGGGAGACCGACGCCGTCCACATCGACCAGCCGCCGACGAGCATGTGGTCGGACGCGTGGCGCGACCTCCGTAAGCGTCCATTGTTCCTGGTCGCGTCGGTGATCATCGTCGTGGTGGTCGCTGTGGCGGCGTTTCCGGACCTGTTCACCAGCACGGATCCCCGGTTCTGCGATCTCGCGTTCAGCATGCAGGGACCGTCGGCGGGCCACTGGTTCGGATTCGACAAGCAGGGCTGCGACATCTACTCCCGCACGATCCACGGGGCGCGGGCGTCGGTGCTGGTGGGTGTCGGCGTCACGTCGATCGTGCTCGTGGTGGGCGTGGTGTTCGGTTCGGTCGCCGGGTTCTACGGCGGCGCGGTGGACTCGCTGCTGTCCCGGGTCGCCGACATCTTCTTCGGCATCCCGCTCATCCTCGCGGCGATCGTCCTGATGCAGCTGTTCACCAACCGCACCATCTGGACGCTGATCGTCGTCCTCGCCCTGTTCGGGTGGCCGCAGATGGCGAGAATCGCTCGAGGCGCGGTGATCTCGGCGAAGAGCAACGACTACGTGATGGCGTCGCGGGCGCTCGGCGTCTCGAACGTGCGCACCCTGATCCGGCACGTGCTGCCGAACTCCCTGGCCCCGATCATCGTGATCGCGACCATCTCCCTCGGCATCTACATCGTGGCCGAGGCGACGCTGTCGTTCCTCGGCATCGGGCTGCCGTCCACCGAGATCTCGTGGGGCGGAGACATCAGCACCGCCCAGGTCACGCTGCGTCAAGGTTCGCCGATCCTGTTCTACCCGGCGACCGCGCTGGCGATCACGGTGCTCGGTTTCATCATGATGGGCGACGCCCTCCGGGATGCACTCGATCCCAAGGCCCGGAAGAGGTGAGCGCGATGACCGCGAACGATGCGGCCGGCCCGCAGAATTCGGGCGACGAGGTGCCGCTGCTCGAGATCCGGGACCTGGAGGTGTCGTTCCAGTCCCATTCCGGGCTCGTGCCCGCGGTGCGCGGGGTCAGCCTCACGGTGTATCCGGGGCAGACGGTCGCGATCGTCGGTGAGTCCGGTTCGGGCAAGTCCACCACCGCCCACGCGATCATCAACCTGCTGCCCGGGACGGGACGGGTGACGGGCGGTCAGATCCTGTTCGAGGGACAGGACCTGGCGGAGGCGTCCGAGCGTGAGTTCGTCGCGCTGCGCGGGAAGAAGATCGGCCTGGTCCCGCAGGACCCGATGTCCAACCTCAACCCGGTGTGGAAGGTCGGATTCCAGATCGAGGAGGCGTTGGAAGCCAACGGGATCGCGAAGGGTAAGGCCGCGAAGGCGCGTGCCGCCGAACTCCTCGAGGAGGCCGGGCTCGCCGACGCCGAGAACCGGCTGGGCCAGTATCCGCACGAGTTCTCCGGGGGCATGCGCCAGCGCGCGCTCATTGCCATCGGGCTGTCGGCACGCCCGCAACTGCTGATCGCGGACGAGCCCACGTCGGCCCTCGACGTGACGGTCCAACGTCAGATCCTCGACCACCTCGACGGTCTCACCGACGACCTCGGCACCGCGGTCCTGCTCATCACCCACGATCTCGGTCTGGCCGCCGAGCGGGCGGAGCACCTGATCGTGATGAGCAAGGGGCGGGTGGTCGAGGCGGGGCCCGCGCTGGAGATCCTGCAGCGGCCGCGTCACCCGTACACCCGGAAGCTGGTGGCCGCGGCGCCGTCGCTGGCGTCGCAACGGCGGAGTTCTTCGCTGGCCCGGGCGGACATCCGGGAGCACGCGCTCGAGGTGGTGGGCGAGGCGGAACAGCACGGGCAGATCGGCGTCGAATTCGGCAAGGCCACGGACGACGTGGTCGTGGCCACCGGGCTGACCAAGGTGTTCAAGATCCGCCACGGATTACGGAAGTCCACCGACTTCACCGCCGTCGACGACGTCTCGTTCGCGGTCCGGCGCGGCACGACCACGGCCATCGTCGGCGAGTCCGGGTCGGGCAAGTCGACGGTCGCGCAGATGGTGCTGGGACTGCTCGCTCCGACATCGGGGAATGTGGTGTTCGACGGCAAGGACGTCGCGACGTTGGACCGCAGGGAGACGCTCGCGTTCCGCCGCCGGGTGCAGCCGATCTTCCAGAACCCGTACGGCACGCTCGACCCGATGTACTCGATCTTCCGCACCGTCGAGGAGCCACTGCGCACCCACAAGGTGGGGACGAAGGCGGAGCGGGAAGCGCGGGTCCGCGACCTGCTGGACAAGGTGGCGCTGCCGGCTTCGGTGATGCGGAGGTTCCCGAACGAGTTGTCGGGGGGCCAGCGGCAGCGAGTGGCGATCGCCCGGGCGCTGGCGCTGCAGCCCGAGATGGTGGTGTGCGACGAGGCGGTGTCGGCGCTCGACGTGCTGGTCCAGGACCAGATCCTCACGTTGCTGAACGACCTGCAGGCGGAACTGGGTCTGACCTATCTGTTCATCACCCACGACCTGGCGGTGGTACGGCAGATCGCCGATGACGTGCTCGTCATGTCTGCAGGCGCGATCGTGGAGAAAGCCACCACCGACGAGGTCTTCACGGCGCCGAAGGAGGAGTACACGCGGAAGTTGCTGGACGCGATTCCCGGCGGATCGATCCGGCTCGGCGCCTGACCCGCGGCGGCGCCGGGTAGCGTTCCGGTACGTGAGCGACCCGTTGCAGCCCCTCGTCGACCTTCCCGGTGTCCGCGAAGCCGCGGACCGTGCGCGCGACGCGCTCGGCGCGGTTCACCGCCACAAGACCAACCGGCGCGGCTGGCCGACCACCGCGGCCGAGGCGGCCGTCAGGGCGGCCCGCGCCTCCGCGTCGCTGGACGGGGGCAGCACCGAGCTGCCTACCCCCGGTGAGGCCGGCGACCCCATCCTGTCGGGTGCCTTGCGCGTCGGGCAGGCCCTCGACGGTGACGCGCTCACGCTTCTGCAGTCCACCTGGCAGCGCGCGCCCCTGCAGGCTCTCGCGCGGCTGCATCTGCTCGCCGCGGCCGATCTCGTGGAGGATCAGGAGTTGCTCGGCAGGCCACGAGCCGGGGCCGGTGTCGCGGAGCGACTCGACGGTCTGGCTCAGCTCGTGACGGGGGGCACGGCCGCACCCGCACCGATTCTGGCGGCAGTGGTGCACGGTGAATTGTTGACGCTGAGGCCGTTCGGGGTGGGCGACGGCATCGTCGCGCGCGCCGCGTCCCGTCTGGTCTCGGTGTCGAGTGGGCTCGATCCCCACAATCTCGGGGTTCCGGAGGTCAGCTGGTTGCGCCGGCAGCAGGCGTACCGCAACGGGGCCGCGGCCTTCGCCTCGGGCGAACCGGAGGGGGTCGGGAGCTGGGTCGTCCTCTGCTGCGGTGCGCTGGAGGCCGGAGCCCGCGAGGCCACGTCCATCGCGGAAGCGGCGGCGAGCTGACTGGAATCCGTTGCACGGCAACATGTTCCCGAACATGTGAAACGGGCGGCGCTGCCGACTGGTGTCGACTTCGCCGCCCGTTAGCACGGACAACCGGTTACCAAGCGTGCAATGGTGGGTTGTGTGGGTGGCCTCGGCGAGAGTCCGAATATCGTCGGGTCGTCCTTGCAACCTGTGCAGGGTCCTTGCCGGTGAAGACTCGAGTCTCGCAGGCCCACAACGCTTTTGCCCTTATAGTGGCTTATGCTTCGCGTGGGTACCTAGTGCCCGTGCTGGGAATCCTGGTCGGGAGATCGATCCTTCTCTTCTGGGTCGACCTTGGCCTTCCGTTCTTCCGTAACTCCTTTGTACCCCGTGACCCCCCTCACATCAAGTATCAAATTAGGTTTGTGACCGTGTCGCGGGTTGCGGCGGTCAGCGCTTGCGGCGCAACACTCCATAGGTGAATGCGCCCGCCACCAGGGCCCCGACGCTCACCGCGGCGGTGGTCGCCACGGTGGTGGCGGACGGCGCCTGGAGGCGCGCCCTGAGGGAGACCGGATTCGAGAAAGTCAATATGGGCCAACCGTTTCCGGCCGCGGCCTTCCGGAGCGCCCGGTCCGGGTTGACGGCCGTCGGGTGGCCGACCGCGGTCAGCATCGGCAGGTCGGTCACGGAGTCGGAGTAGGCGTAGCATACCGACAGGTCGTAGTGGCATTCGTCGGCCAGTTGCCGCATCGCCTCGACCTTGCCGTCGCCGTAGCAGTAGAACTCCACCTCCCCCGTGTAGAGCCCGTCCGCGACCGCCATGCGGGTGGCCATGCTGCGCGTCGCCCCGAGTGCTTCGGCGATCGGCGTCACCACCTCCTCGCCCGACGCCGAGACGACGATGACGTCGTGACCGCGGAGCTTGTGGTCCGCGATGAGGTCGGCGGCCTCCGCGAAAACCAGGGGGTCCACGATGTCGTGGAGGGTCTCGGCCACGACGGACCGGACCTGCTCCACGTTCCAGCCCGCACACATGCTCGTGAGGTAGGCGCGCATCCGCTCCATCTGATCGTGGTCCGCGCCCGACAGCAGGAACAAGAACTGTGCGTAACTGCTTTTGAGGACGGACCGTCGATTGATCAGGCCCTGGTCGAAGAACGGTCTGCTGAAGGCGAGCGTGCTGGATTTCGCGATGATCGTCTTGTCGAGGTCGAAGAATGCGGCAACCCGACCCGTTTCGGTGTGTCGACCTGTCTTGGCACTTCTCTGTGGCTTCGCGGTCACAATGTCCAAGGATATGCGGACTTCGGCCCTGGGTGCGTGTTCCGTGCAACCGCCCGGAACAGGGGCGTTCGGTATCTCCGACACCGTAAAACATTTGAACAGTTGAACTTGCAAATACTGATCTGGGGAGGTGTAGTATTGCTGATGTCCGGATTTGATCCGGACGATGTTCAGCCCGACCCCCCGGGGCTGAACACTGACGACCCTCGCCTCCTCCCCCCCTGGCGAGGGTCGTCCTCTGTCTGCGGCCGGTCCGCCGCCCCGCGCGCCCTGCTCCCAAGAAATTGGTGCGGTAGTACCAGTTTTTATCCACAGCCCCGAAGTTGTCCACAATTCGAGCACGGCACCTGCCGCGGGTCTCCGGCAGCAGGCACGCTCGCTGCATGGACGCACGAGACGGTGGTGAAGTGCTGGTGCTGGTCGACGATCCGGCGCTGCTGCACAGCATCAGGCGCGTAGCGGCGGCGGCCGACCGGACGCTGAACGAGACCGAGATCGCCGACGCCCGGCACGCCTGGGGCAGCGCGCCGATCGTCGTGCTCGACGCGCGTGCGGCCGCCGCGTGCCGCAACCGCCTCCCGCGCCGGCGCCGGGTCGTGCTGCTCTGCGACGGCCCGCCGGGCATCGACGAGTGGCGGATCGCGACCGCGGTCGGCGCCGAACACGTGCTGGCCGTGCCCGACGACGAGTCGGCCCTGGTCGCCGTTCTCGGCGAGCAGCCCCAGCGGCCCGACGCGGACGGAACCGTCGTCGCCGTGGTCGGCGGCTGCGGCGGGGCCGGCGCCTCCACCCTGGCGGCGGCGACAGCCCTCACCGCGGCGACGCGGCCGCAGCCCACACTGCTGCTCGACACCGACTCGTGGGGATCCGGGCTCGACGTGCTGCTGGGCATCGAGGACGTGCCAGGACTGAGGTGGTCGGGACTGTCGATCGAAGGCGGCAGGATATCCGCGGGCGCGCTCCGGGACGCACTGCCCGCCCGCGGCGAGCACCTGCGGGTCCTCGCCTGCAGCAGGACCGGGCACGGCGCGGGACCGACGGCGGCCGCGGTCCGCGCTGTCACCGACGCCGGGCGACAGGCCGGCGACCTGGTCGTGTGCGACGTGTCGCGGTTCCCGGGCCCGGTCAGCGAAGTCGTCCTCGAACTCGCCGACCTCGTGGTCCTCGTCGTGCCCGCGACCGTCCGAGCCTGCATCGCCGCGGGGAAGGTGGCGCAGTGGATCACCGAACGGAATCCCAACCAGGGACTCGTGGTCCGTGGCCCGGCACCGGGCGGGCTTCGCGGCGCCGACGTGGCGGAGGTCCTCGACCTGCAACTGATCGCATCGATGCGCGCCGAGCGCGCGCTCACCGGAATGCTCGAACACGGCGGTCTGCGGCCGGGGCGGCGCTCCCCGCTGGGCGCCGCGGCCGACGCGGTCCTCGATACCGTCGGCAACAGACCGCGGACCCGGGAGTGGGCGGCATGAGTTCCCTCGTCACCCCCGACCTCCTCGACCGTGTGCGCGAACGCCTCGCGCACACGTCCGGCGAGCCGACACCCGCGACGGTCGCCGCGGCCATCCGGACAGAGTCCGGCGGCGTGCTCGGCGACACCGACCTGCTCGGTGCGTTGCGGGTGCTCATGACCGAACTCACGGGTGCGGGCCCGCTCGAGTCGCTGCTGACGGAGCCCGGTGTCGCGGACGTGCTCGTCACGGCGCCGGACCGGGTGTGGGTGGACCGCGGCCGCGGACTCGAACGCGCAGCGGTCCGGTTCACGGACGAGGCGGCGGTGCGCCGACTCGCCCAGCGGCTCGCGCTGTCGGCCGGTCGCCGCCTCGACGACGCTCAGCCGTGGGTCGACGGAAGGCTGCGGGACGTCGGGAACGGCTCGTTCGGTGTACGGCTGCATGCCGTCCTCGCGCCCGTCGCTCAGGGCGGCACCTGCCTGTCGCTGCGGGTGCTGCGCCCGGCCACCCAGGGGCTCGGCGCGCTCGTCGCGGGCGGCGCCGTCACCGAGGCGGCTCACGATCTGCTGGTGAAGATCGTGCACGCACGCCTCGCCTTTCTGGTCACCGGCGGCACCGGGGCGGGGAAGACCACGCTGCTGGCCGCGTTGCTGGGCGCGGTGGATCCGGCCGAACGGATCGTCTGTGTGGAGGACGCCGCGGAGTTGGCGCCGACGCACCCGCACGTGGTCCGGCTGGTGGCCCGGGCGCCCAACGTCGAGGGCGTGGGCGAGGTGACCGTCCGGGATCTCGTTCGGCAGTCCCTCCGTATGCGACCCGACCGGATCGTGGTGGGTGAGGTGCGGGGCGCGGAGGTGGTCGACCTGCTGACGGCGCTCAACACCGGTCACGACGGTGGCGCCGGAACGGTGCACGCCAACTCGCCCGAGGAGGTGCCTGCCCGGCTCGAAGCGCTTGCGGCACTGGGCGGAATGGACCGCGCGGCGCTGCACAGTCAGCTGGCCGCGGCCGTGCAGGTGATCCTGCACGTCCACCGGTCGTCGAGCGGAGCACGGCAGTTGACGCAGATCGGTGTCGTCACTCGCGACGAGCACGGACGCGTCACGATCGTTCCCGCCTGGAGTCACGACACGGGGGAGGGGCCGGCGGTGGACCGGCTCCGCCGCTGGTGTTCTCGGCGGGAACCGGCGGTGGCGGGTGGGGAGGCGTCGTGATCGCAGGTCTGATGGTGCTGGCGTGTGCGGTACTGGCGGTGCCGTCCGCGCGGTCGCGTCCGCGCTTGCTCGCGGTTGCCGGACGGGGAGGTTCCCGGCGGCGGATGGGTCTGCCCTGGGCGGTTCCGGCCGCACTCGTGTGCGCTCCGGTCGTGTACGAACTGGGCGGGATCTGCGCCGTTCTGGCGTCGGTGATCGTCTGTGTGACAGTGCGGTTCAGGTCGGTGCGACGTCGGTCGGCCCGAGCGAAGGACGCCGATCTGCGCGTCGTCCTG
Source organism: Rhodococcus sp. NPDC057529 (assembly GCF_042802055.1). NCBI lineage: Bacteria > Bacillati > Actinomycetota > Actinomycetes > Mycobacteriales > Nocardiaceae > Rhodococcus > Rhodococcus sp. NPDC057529. Next base: position 15,653 of record NZ_JBHVEY010000049.1, on the reverse strand, counting down.
GCGGGCCTCGAGGTGGTGACGGCGGAACTCCGCGTGGGTGCGCATCCCGCCGCGGCATGCCGGACGGCGGCCGACGAATCGGTGGGCAGTGTGTCGGCGGCGTTCCGGGCCGCTTCGGCACGCTCGCGGCTCGGGGGATCCGCAGCCGACGGGTTCCGGATCGCGGACTCCCGGGTCGGCACCGAGTTGGGGCGGATCGCCGACATCTGGGCGGTGGCCGACGCGCACGGTCTCGCGCTGGCGGAGCTGCTCGAGGCGGCGCGGACGGACCTGTTGGGGCGCAGTCGCTTCCGTCAGCGGACCGAGGCGTCCCTCGCCGGAGCGAGGGCGACGGCGACCGTGCTGGCCGGCCTGCCGCTCCTGGGTGTCGGTCTCGGTCAGATGATGGGGGCGTCTCCGCTGGCGGTGCTGTTCGGCGGCGGGGTGGGCGGCATCCTGCTGCTGCTCGGTGCGGGATTGGTGTGCGCGGGACTGCTGTGGACCGACCGGATCACCGGACGGGTGACGGGATGATCTGGGGCGCGGTACTTCTCCTCGCGTGTGCCGTGGTGGTTCTCCCCGCACCGAGATCACCGGTGCAGCGACTGCGCGGCGACACCGGCGGTCCGGGCGATTCGGTGGCCGCGGCGGACGACCCCACACGCCGCGAGGACCCGCTCGCGACCGCCGCCGCCTTCGACCTGCTGGCAGCGTGCCTGCGCGCAGGGTTACCGGTCGCGACCGCGGCGCAGGCGGTGTCGCGGTCCGCGCCGGCGCCGCTGTCGGAATCGCTTCGCCGTGCCGCAGACCTGCTCTCGCTCGGCGCGGACGCGGCGACCGCGTGGGAGGCGGCGGCGTCGGACCCGGCCACCGAATCGCTCGCCCGGATGGCGCGACGGTCGGCGGCATCGGGTTCGTCGCTCGCCGGTTCGATGACGGAACTCGCCGCCGACGGCCGCACCCAGGTCGAGCACCTGGCGGCGGCATCGGCCGAACGGGCGGGCGTGCTGATCAGCGGTCCGCTCGGGCTGTGCTTTCTGCCGGCGTTCATCTGCCTCGGGATCATCCCGGTCGTCGTCGGGCTCGCCTCGCGCGTACTGGACGGCGGGTTGCTGTGACACGCAGACACTTCCGGCGCAGAACCGCTGCGCCGGTCACTCTGAAGGGGGAACATCATGAAACACGGAATCCGGTCTCTGGCGGCAGTGCGGGCACTGACGGCCCACCTCGCTCTGCTCGCGACGGACGAGGACGGCATGTCGACCGCGGAGTACGCCATCGGCACCATCGCGGCCGCGGCGTTCGGGGCCGTCCTGTATTCGGTCGTCACCGGCGACAGCATCGTCACGGCGTTGACGAACATCATCGACAAAGCGCTGAACACCGCGGTGTGATGAGGTTCGCCGACAACCTGCGCCGGTCGGACGCGGGCGGTGTCACGGTGGAGGCGGCGATTGCGATCGCGTCGATCGTCGCGGTGGTCGTGCTGTGTGTCGGCGCGATCACCGCGGTGACGCTGCATGTCCGGTGTGTCGATTCGGCGCGCGAGGCCGCCCGGCTCGCCGCCCGCGGAGATCACGAGTCGGCAATCTCCGCGGCGGAGAGGGTGGCCCCGGGCGGCGCCGACGTGTCCGTACGGACCGAGGGGGAGTTCGTCGTCGCGACTGTGCGGGCACACAGCCCACTTCTTCCGCTGGTGACCATCTCCGCGGAGGCGGTGGCCGCTCTCGAACCCACGGTGCCGGGGTGGAGTGGGGGAGGCCGGTGAGTGCGGGGATCTCCGACGACCGCGGGGCCGCGACGGTGCTGGCGTGTTGTGCGCTCGCGGCCCTGGTGGTGGTCACGGCGATGCTGGTGCACGTCGGTTCGGCGGTGGCGGTGCGGCACCGCGCGCAGTCGGCCGCGGATCTGGCCGCTCTCGCTGCGGCCGTCGCTCTGGACCGCGGCACCGACGCGGCGTGCGACGCGGCGCGGGAGGTCGCGGGGCGGATGCGCACCGAGGTCGTGTCCTGTGAGGTCGACGACTGGGACGTGGAGGTCGCGGTCACCGCGCCGGTGCTGCTGTCCGTGCCGGGGGTCCGGGACGCCCGGGCGGTGGCGAGGGCGGGCCCCGCGGAGTGACGTCGACGGCGGGGCGGCACTGGTGACGCCCATCGCTCCAGCGTGCGCGGGGTTTCCCGGATTATGACCAGATCGGTAATAATCCTCGGCCGGAGAAGTATTGGACGGCATGGATCCTGTGATGCGAGTCTCACTGAAGCGAGCTGGTTTCCATTCACACCACTCCCCTTGGCGAGAGAGGGCACTACATGACCACGGCACCACCGCAGCGGACCGAGGCCGAGACGAAAGCACGGAGAGCGGGCATCGCCTCGTTCATCGGCACCACCATCGAGTGGTACGACTTCTACATCTACGGCACCGCGTCCGCCCTGGTCTTCGGTCAGGTGTTCTTCTCCGACACCCTGCCGGCGGGCATGGGCACCCTGCTCGCGTTCGTCACGCTGTGGGCAGGGTTCCTCGCCCGACCGATCGGTGGCATCGTCTTCGGGCATCTCGGCGACAAGATCGGCCGGAAGACCACCCTGGTCATCACGCTCGTGATGATGGGGACCGCCACGGTCGGGATCGGTCTCCTGCCGTCCTACGCGCAGATCGGAGTGTGGGCGCCGGTCGCGCTGGTCTTCCTCCGCGTCGTTCAGGGCGTGGCCGTGGGTGGAGAGTGGGGCGGTGCCGTCCTGATCGCCAGTGAGAACGCACCCAAGGGCAAGGGAATTCTGTACTCCGCGTTCGCGCAGCAGGGGTCGCCCGCCGGAAACCTTCTGGCCACGATGGCGTTCTTCCTGCTCTCCGCGATGCCCACCCCGGAATTCGTGCTGTACGGCTGGCGAATCCCGTTCCTGATCTCCGCGGTCCTGGTGATCGTCGGCATGGTCATCCGCCTCAAACTCGAAGAGTCGGATGCCATGAAGACCGTGCTGAAGCGGAAGAAGACCGTCGCACTGCCGATCGGTGAGGTGCTGCGAAAGCATTGGGTCCTCGTCCTGCTCGGTGCGGGCGCGCTGCCCCTGGCGCAGGTGACGTATTTCAAGAACACCTTTGCGTTGTCGTGGGCCACCAGCGAACTCGGCTACGACCGTGGCACGTTCCTCGGTGCCATCGCGATCGCCCTCGTGGTGCAGTTCATCGTGCAGCCGTTCGGCGCCGTCCTGGTGTCCCGAATCGATATGCGGAAAGCCATGTGCATCATGGTGATTCCCGAGTTCGTGCTGATGCCGGCGATGTTCTTCGCGATCCGGACCGAGAACTTCGCCGTCGCCGTGGTGGCGATGTGCCTCGCGACCATTCCGCATTCGATGTTCTACGGCGCCATCGCCGGTGTGCTCGCGCGTGCCTTCCCCGCCAACATCCGCTACACCGGACTGTCCGCGGCCTACCAGTTGTGTTCGCTGATCGTCGGCGGCGGTACCCCGGTGCTGGCGCAGTGGATGCTCAACTCGTCCGGCAACATCGTCGGTGTCGCGTTCGTGTCGGCCGGCTACGCCGTCGTGTCGCTGGTCTGCACGCTGCTGCTCCTGAACCGGACCGGATACGACGCGCGCCGGTTGTCGACGGCGGAGCAATCCGACGCCGACGAACTGCAACTCGACGTCGAGTACGACGACGAGGCCGACGGCACTCCGAGCGCAGGGCAGGCACATGCGACAGCCCACTCCTGACCGCGCGGTGTCAGTCCGGAGTGGGCGGTCCTTCGGGAGTAGGCAACGCCTCCTCGGACAGCCTGAGGACTTCCCGCAACGCGGCGCTGTCGTCGTCCGCTCGCCACGCGATCCGCAACTGCAGAGTGCTGGGACCTCCGACCAGTGGGAGGAACACGACATCCGGGTTGTTGACGTTCTCGACGACGGAGGAGACGGTCAACGCGCAGCCGACTTCCGCGGACACCAACGCCATCAACGACATCGAGTCCGGTGCGCTCTGCACGATCCGGGGTGTGAAACCGGCATCGTGGGCCGCCCTCTGCAGCGAGTCGCGCAGCGCGGATCCGGGATCGGCGGGCAGTGCCACCCAGGGCTCGGTCGCCAGCTCCTCGATCCGGACGCCGTCCTTGCCTGCGAGCGGGTGGTCGGCGGTCACGGCCACCACGAAGTCCTCGTTGAGGATGACACGGGACGCGATGCCGGGCGGGGTGAAGATCCACCGGCCCAGACCGATGTCGAGGGTTCCGTCGAGGAGTTTGTTCAGTGCCTCGCTCGCGAAAGCGGAACTGTTCAAGACGAATTCGATGCCCGGATGAGTGTGTCGGACGAGTTTCGCCCACCGTCCGATGAGCAGATGGGACGAGACGCCGGAGAAGCCGATGCGCACCCGGCCGATCTGGCCGCGCCCGGCGGCGGCGACGGCGATCTCCGCGAGCCGGCAGGCGTCCAGGATCTCGCGCGCCGGGCCGAGCAGTGCCTCGCCGGCGGAGGTGAGGCGGACGTTCCGGGTGTTCCGGTCGAACAGGGTTGCCCCGAGTTGCTTCTCCAGTTGCCGAATGGTTCTGCTCAGCGGGGGCTGAGCCGAGTGCAGGCGCTGTGCGGCCCGGCCGAAGTGCAACTCCTCGGCGACCGCGAGAAAGGCAGTGATCTGAGAAATCTCCACGACAGAACTATTGCAGTTCGAGCAATAGAACTGTCAACACTTTTGAGCGCGACGGCGGTAATCAGGTCGGAACGGTCCCGAAGCGACGTCCGGCCGGTCCGGAGAAGGGCATGGCAATGAGCAAAGTGGTCAGCATGGCGGAGGCCATCGAGACGTACGTCGACGACGGCATGACCGTGTGCCTCGAGGGCTTCTCGCATCTCATCTCGTTCGCGGCTGCGCACGAGATCATCCGGCAGCAGCGCCAGAACCTGACGCTGTGCCGGATGACGCCGGACATCGTGTCCGATCAACTCGTGGCCGCCGGCTGCGTCACCAAGCTCGTGGCGTCGTTCTTCGCGAGCGGCTCGGCCGGGTCGCTGCACGAGTTGCGACGACGCATCGAGCGCCACGATCCGGTGCCGCTCGAGGTAGAGGAGTACAGCCACTACGGAATGGTCTGCCGCTATCAGGCCGGCGCGGCCGGTCTGCCGTTCTTTCCGCTGCGGTCCTACGCCGGAAGCGATCTTCCGCGGCTCAATCCCCGAATTCGCCTGGTCGACGACCCGTACGGGGAGGGCACCGTGTACGTCGTTCCGCCGCTGAACCCGGACGTCACCATCGTTCACGCGCAGCGCGCCGACCGTCACGGCAATGTGCAGATCTGGGGGATCTCCGGGGTCCAGCAGGAGGCGGTCTACGCCGCGAGGAAGGCGATCGTGGTCGTCGAGGAGATCGTCGACGACGACGTCGTCCGCTCCGACCCCAACCGAACGGTGATCCCCTCCCACGCCGTCGACGCCGTCGTCGTCTGTCCACGTGGGGCGCACCCCTCTTATGTGCAGGGCTACTACGACCGGGACTGCGGGTTCTACCGGCGCTGGACCGCGATCAGCAAGGACTCGGGACTCCTCCAGGCGTGGCTGAAGGAGTGGGTCCACGGCACCGCGAATCACGAGGAGTACCTGGACAAACTCGGCGGCGACTACTGGGACGACCTCGCCGTCGCGCCTCGATTGTCCGAACCGGTCGACTACGGGAGCAGAAAATGACCACAGCACGAGTCGGAGGGATCTCGGCGACCGAGGTCATCGTGTCCGTCGCCGCCCGTGAACTCGCCGGGAAGGGACGTGTCTTCGCCGGCGTCGGACTGCCGACGCTCGCCGTCGACCTGGCCAAGCGGACCAGCAACCCGGACGTCGAACTGATCTACGAATCGGGCGTGTGCGGCGCCCATCCCAGCGCGATGGCCGAGGGCATCGCCGACTCGGTGGTCGTGTCGGGTGCGGAGTCGGTGGTGTCGATGTCGGCGTTGTTCGGGTACGTGCTGCAGGGCGGCAACGTCGACGTCGGGTTTCTCGGCGCCGCCCAGATCGACAGGTACGGCAGCCTCAACACCAGCATCATCGGCGACTGGGACAAGCCGACGGTCCGGTTGCCCGGTGCCGGTGGTGCCGTGGAAATCATGCCCAACGCCGGCGAGATCTTCGTGGTGATGCGGCGCCACGATCCGAGCGCCTTCCCCGCGGAACTCGACTTCTGCACGTCGCCGAGCCCGGTCCGGGCCCGGGCGGCGGGCGACGGGATCGCCCCCCGCGGTCGCGGGGTGACGAAGGTGTTCACGAACCTCGGCGTGCTGTCGCGGCAGGGCCCGTTCGACGAACTCGAGTTGGTCAGCGTGCACGAGGGGGTCACCGTCGACGACGTGCGGGCCCAGACCGGCTGGGAGTTGAAGGTCGCGGACGATGTCACGGTCACCGCGCCGCCGACCGGCGAGGAGATTCACCTGCTCCGCGACGTGATCGACACGGTGCGGTTGTATCTGCGCTGATCGGAAGGCCCGTATCTCAGCCGAGCGAGTCCAGCACCGCCGACAGGACCCGGATCGCCCCGTCCTTGTCCAGGGGATCGTTGCCGTTTCCGCATTTCGGCGAGTACACGCAGGACGGGCACCCGGACGTGCATTCGCACGAGCGGATCGCTTCGCGGGTCGCGCCGAGCCAGCGGGTGAGTTCGGCGTGCCCCCGGTCGGAGAATCCGGCGCCACCGGCATGACCGTCGTAGACGAACACGGTGGGAAGTCCGGTGTCGGCGTGCAACGCCGTCGAGACGCCGCCGATGTCGCCTCGATCGCACACCGCGACGAGGGGCAGGAGACCGATCGCCGCATGTTCCGCGGCGTGGAGCGCCCCGGGCACGCGCTCCGCCGGAACACCCGCCTGCAGCAGAAGTTCCGGGGTGACCGTGTACATCACTGCGCGGGTGGGGAGGGTGTGCTTCGGCATGTCCAGTTCGACGGCGTCGAGGATCTCGCCGGACGACAGTCGCCGCAGGTACCCGATCACCTGATGGGTCACCTCGACCTCGACGAGCGCGACCTCCACGTCGCCGAACTGCTTCTGCTCGAGCACCGAGGTGACGGTGATCTCGGTGGTTTCGCGGGCCGACGTCGTCCAGTCGGGGTCCTCCGCGTGGACGAGGGCGAGACCCTGGTCGAGGTCGAGTTCGTCGACGACGTACGACTCGCCCTGATGGATGTGCACGGCACCGGGGTGCGCCGTGGCCGGAGCGCGGCCGGTGTCGACCGTCCCGAGCATGCGTCCGGATTCCGACACGACAATCGCAACCTGGGTTCCGATTCCACCCCGGATATCCACTGCGCCATGAGGATTTGTGCCGGCGGTGACGAACCACCCGTGTACACGCCGGCGGATCAGTCCCTGCTCCGACAGCTTCGCGAGCACGTCGAGTGCCCCGAACGCTTCGACCTCCGCGTCGGACAGTGGTAGTTCCATTGCCGCGCAGAGCAACTGCGGGCCGAGGACGTACGGATTGCTCGGGTCGGTGACGGTGGCCTCGACGGGCTTGTCGAGCAGCGCGGCCGGATGATGGACGAGGTACGTGTCGAGCGGGTCGTCTCGCGCGACCAGCACGACGAGCGAACCTTCGCCGCGCCGGCCGGACCGGCCGCCTTGCTGCCAGAACGACGCCACCGTGCCGGGGAACCCGGCGACGACGACGGCGTCGAGGCCGGCGATGTCGACGCCCAGTTCCAGCGCATTCGTCGTCGCCGCGCCCAGCAGGGTGCCGTCGGCGAGGGCTGTCTCGAGTTCACGCCGGTCCTCGGCGAGGTAACCGGCCCGGTACGACGCGACGCGCGACGCGAGTGCGGGATCGATCTCCCCGAGTAGACGTTTGGTCGCCATCGCGGTCAGTTCGGCGCCCCGGCGGGAGCGCACGAAGGTCAGCGTGCGGGCGCCTTCGACCATCAGATCGGCCATGATGCGGGCGGCCTCGGAGCCTGCGGGCCGCCTGACCGGGCTCCCGTTCTCCCCGGTGACCTCCCGCATGAGCGGGGGTTCCCACAGCGCGACGGTCCGGGGACCGTGCGGCGAACCGTCTTCCACGATCTCGGCGCAGGGCGCCCCGATCAGCCTCGACGCCGCCGCCCCGGGGTCGGCGGTGGTGGCGGACGCGAGGACGAAGACGGGGTCGGCGCCGTACCGCGCCGCGATGCGTCGCAGCCGCCGCAGCACGAGCGCGACATTCGAACCGAAGACGCCACGGTAGGAGTGGCATTCGTCGATCACCACGTACGCCAGATTGCGGAAGAAGTGCGCCCATCGCTGATGGGTCCGGAGAAGCGAGATGTGCAGCATGTCGGGGTTCGTGAAGAGCCACCGCGAGTTCTCCCGGGCCCAGTGCCGCACCTCGAGTGGGGTGTCGCCGTCGAACGCACACGGGTACGCACCGCGCAGGTCGTCCCCGGCGTCCAGGACCTCGGAGTCGATGAGTGCCGTCACCGCCCGGAGCTGGTCCGCCCCCAGCGCCTTGGTCGGCGAGAGGTAGAGGGCGGTCGCCCGCGGATCCGTTGCCAGAGTGGTGAGTACCGGAAGCTGGTAGGCGAGGGATTTACCCGAGGCGGTGCCGGTGGACACCACGACGTTCGTGCCGTGATGCGCCAGGTCGGCGGCAGCGGCCTGGTGGGTCCAGGGGCGGGCGATCCCGTTCTCCTGCATGGCCCGGACGACGCTCGGGTGCGCCCAGGCCGGCCATTCCGACAGCTGGGAAGTCCGGGCGGGCATTTCTGCGGCGAAAGTGAGCGGCTTTTCGTCCCGGGGAACACCCTCGAGGACTCGGTTCAGGAGTGTTCGGCCGTATGTTTCGCCCGTATTTCCACTGTCGTCACGGGGTGAAAACGGTGTGCTCACTGAAGTCTCCGGGCTGTCGTAGGGACGGGCGAGTAGCTTCCACACCGCCACGACCTGCGCATTTGATGATAACGAGTGCCTCCGGAGGCCTGTCGTCCGGGGTGTCGCGACGCCGTCGCTAATGCCCAGTTCCGTGCCTGTTCGCTACAAGATCAACTTTTTGTGTGAATTGTTCGGATTTCGACTGTTGCGTTCCCGGAGTTCATGGTTGACTACAACTGGTCGCAGCTTCTGTGTTCGTAGGCTTGAAAGAGTGAACGTTCGCAGGATCGATGTTGCGAACGCGGTGCTCTGCTTTTCCTGAGGGGGAAATCTAGAAGTACAGCGGTCGGAACCGGCCCGGCGGACTGTATGTGCTGTCCGCCGAATCCGGTGGTTAGAAAGAGAAGGAAAAGCATGGCACAGGGCACTGTGAAGTGGTTCAACGCGGAAAAGGGCTTCGGCTTCATCGCACCCGAAGACGGCTCCGCTGACGTCTTCGTTCACTACTCCGAGATCCAGGGCAGCGGCTTCCGCACCCTCGAGGAGAACCAGCGCGTGGAGTTCGAGGTCGGCCAGGGCACCAAGGGTCCCCAGGCAACCGGCGTTCGCGCAGTCTGATTCTGCCGTTCACGTTCGTGAACACGTAAATCAGATAGGCGGGGTCCTCGCGGCCGCGTCTGATTCGTCCCCCATCGCCTGAGGCGGTGGGGGACGAGTCGTTTTCACGGCAACGGTGCCGTGGCAAAGGGGGTACTTCAGTGAGCCAGCTCTCCTTCTTCTCCGCGGAGGCGATGCCGCCGGCAGTCACCGATCTGTGCGGTCTGCTCGCGGCGACGGGCCAGGTGGTCACGTCCGGCGGGCGGGCACGCATCTCGATCGTGGTCGACGCGCAGTGGCGGGCGGAGGCGATCGCGGAGCTGATCGAGCAGGCCGGACTCGAGGTCGAGATCACGCGCAGCGACGAAGGCAGCCCCCTGGTCCGCACCGCGTCCGTCGTCGACCTGCGGCCTCTCGCGGACCAGTGGACGAGGGGAGCGGTGAAGGCGGTGCCCTCCGGCTGGGTGCCGTCGGGGCGTCAGCTGAGGGTGTGGGCGCTTGCGTCGGGCAGGGGTGAAGCGGAGGGCGAACGGTTCGTCCTCGGACTCGATCCGCACGCCCCGGATACCCACGCGCCGTTGGCGCAGGCGTTGATGCGGGCGGGCATCGCGCCGACGCTGATCGGCACCCGTGGGTCCGGTCCGGGGCTCCGGATCTCGGGTCGGCGTAGGCTCGGCAGACTCGTCGAGAGCATCGGCGAGGCTCCCGGAAACGTGGACGACCGTACCGGTTGGCCCCACGTGTAGAGCCGTGTAGACGGTACTGATCTGCGAGGATGGGTTCCGGGTATGTCACTCTAGTAATAGGCGAACCGGGTATAAAAGGGTTTGTCTGCACAACTGTCGAGTGGCAGCGATCGACTTCAGGAAGGCTCGGGCTTCACGTGGCTAAAGGGGACAACGGCAGTGCACAGGGTGCGGCGGGAGCGTCCGGCCAGCCTCGCCGCCTCGTGATCGTCGAGTCGCCGACCAAGGCCCGCAAGATCGCCCCGTACCTCGGGAAGAACTATGTCGTCGAGGCGTCGGTCGGCCACATCCGCGACCTTCCGCGAGGAGCAGCCGACGTCCCGGCCAAGTACAAGGGTGAGTCGTGGGCGCGGCTCGGCGTCAACGTCGACGAGGATTTCGAACCGCTCTACGTGGTCAGCCCGGAGAAGAAGTCCAAGGTCACGGAGCTGAAGAGCCTCCTCAAGGACGCCGACGAACTCTTCCTCGCCACCGACCCCGACCGCGAGGGCGAAGCGATCGCCTGGCACCTGCTCGAGACGCTCAAGCCGAAGATCCCGGTTCGCCGGATGGTCTTCCACGAGATCACCGAGCCTGCCATCCGCGCCGCGGCCGAGGACACCCGCGAGCTCGACAACGACCTGGTCGACGCGCAGGAGACCCGCCGCATCCTCGACCGTCTGTACGGCTACGAGGTCAGCCCCGTGCTGTGGAAGAAGGTCATGCCGCGGCTGTCGGCAGGCCGCGTGCAGTCCGTCGCGACGCGCGTCATCGTGCAGCGGGAACGCGAGCGGATGGCGTTCCGCTCGGCCTCCTACTGGGACATCTCCGCGACTCTCGACGCCGGCGCGGACGCCAGCCCCCGCAGTTTCGGGGCGCGTCTGGTGACCGTCGACGGGTCCCGGGTGGCCTCCGGCCGCGACTTCGGTTCGGACGGACAGCTGAAGACGAGCACCGTCACGGTCCTGGACGAGGCGCGGGCTCAGCGTCTGGCCGAGTCCCTCGCGGGTGTCGATCTCACCGTCTCCTCCGCGGAGAGCAAGCCGTACACCCGCAAGCCCTACGCGCCGTTCATGACGTCGACGCTGCAGCAGGAGGCGGGCCGCAAGCTGCGATTCACGTCCGAGCGGACCATGCGCATCGCGCAGCGCCTGTACGAGAACGGTTACATCACCTACATGCGTACCGACTCGACGACGCTGTCGTCGTCGGCGATCGCTGCCGCCCGGGCGCAGGCCACCGAGTTGTACGGCGCCGAGTACGTGCACGACACTCCGCGGCAGTACACCCGCAAGGTCAAGAACGCGCAGGAGGCGCACGAGGCGATCCGCCCCGCCGGCGACGTGTTCCAGACCCCCGGTCAGCTGCATTCGCGCCTCGACACCGACGAGTTCCGCCTGTACGAGCTGATCTGGCAGCGCACTGTCGCGTCGCAGATGGCCGACGCGCGAGGCACGACGCTGACGCTGCGGATCACCGGAACCGCGGGCACCGGCGAGGAGTGCACGTTCTCCGCATCGGGCCGCACGATCACGTTCGCCGGATTCTTGAAGGCCTACGTGGAGAGCGTCGACGAGGAGGCCGGCGGGCAGTCCGACGACGCCGAGTCGCGTCTGCCGGTTCTCGTCGAGGGCCAGGCGGTCACCGCCACCAAACTCGACCCCGACGGCCACACCACCAACCCGCCCGCCCGGTACACCGAGGCGAGCCTGATCAAGACCCTCGAAGAGCTGGGCATCGGCCGCCCGTCCACGTATTCGTCGATCATCAAGACCATCCTCGATCGCGGATACGTCTACAAGCGCGGCAGCGCGCTCGTCCCGTCCTGGGTGGCGTTCGCCGTGATCGGCCTTCTCGAGATGCACTTCGGACGGTTGGTCGACTTCGACTTCACCGCCGGTATGGAAGACGACCTCGACGCGATCGCCGGTGGCCGCGAACAACGCGGCAACTGGCTCAGCAGTTTCTACTTCGGCGGCGATCACGGAGCCGAGGGTTCGGTGGCCCGTGAGGGCGGCCTGAAGAAGATGGTCGGCGTCAACCTCGAGGAGATCGACGCCCGCGAGGTCAACTCGATCAGGCTCTTCGACGACTCCGAGGGACGGGAAGTGCACGTCCGCGTCGGACGGTTCGGTCCGTACCTCGAACGGATGGTCCAGAACCCGGACGACCCCGAGGGCGACCTCGTCTCCCAGCGCGCCAACCTGCCCGACGACCTTCCGCCTGACGAGTTGACACCGGAGTACGCGGAGAAGCTGTTCTCCACTCCGCAGGAGGGTCGCAAGCTGGGCGTCGACCCGCTGACGGGGCACGAGATCGTCGCGAAGGAGGGCCGCTTCGGCCCGTACGTCACCGAGATCCTGCCCGAGCCGGAACCGGAGCCCGAACCCGCCGTGGTGCCGGTGACCGACGAATCGTCCGACGGGACGACCAAGACGAAGACCGCCGCCGCCAAGAAGGCGCCCGCGAAGAAGGCGGCGAAGAAGGCCACCGGTCCGAAGCCGCGGACGGGCTCGCTGCTCAAGTCCATGGACCTGGCGACGGTGACTCTCGACGACGCCCTCAAGCTGCTGTCGCTGCCGCGTGTGGTGGGTGTCGATCCGGAGTCGAAGGAGGAGATCACCGCGCAGAACGGCCGTTACGGCCCGTACCTGAAGAAGGGCACGGACTCGCGGTCCCTCGCCACCGAGGACCAGATGTTCACGGTGACCCTCGAGGAGGCGCTGAAGATCTACGCGGAGCCCAAACGCCGCGGGCGTCAGGCCGCCGCCACCCCGCCGTTGCGTGAGCTGGGCGTCGACTCGGTCAGCGAGAAGCCGATGGTGATCAAGGACGGCCGGTTCGGTCCGTACGTCACGGACGGTGAAACCAACGCCAGCCTCCGCAAGGGCGACGAGGTGGAGTCCATCACCGACGCTCGCGCTTCGGAACTGCTCGCGGATCGGCGTGCCCGCGGCCCCGTCAAGAAGAAGGCCGCTGCGAAGAAGGCCCCCGCCAAGAAGGCCGCGAAGAAGACCGCTGCCAAGAAGGCGCCGGCCAAGAAGGCCGCCTCGAAGAAGGCCGCGGACAAGAAGGCGTGAGCCGGTACCTCGGGCCGGTAGGGATGTCGCACGTGCCGGTTAGGCTGGCGCGGTGACGGTATTCGACCGGTTGGTGGGCCAGGAGGACGTCGAGTCCGAACTGACGGCCGCGGCGACTGCCGCCCGTCGTGGAGTCGGCGAGATGGGCTCCGCGATGACGCACTCGTGGCTGTTCACGGGCCCACCCGGCTCGGGTCGGTCGGTGGCGGCGCAGTGTTTCGCCGCCGCCCTGCAGTGCACGAGCGACGGCACTCCCGGCTGCGGCGTCTGCCACGCCTGCACCACCGCGATGGCCGGCACCCACGGTGACGTCCGGCAGGTCGTCCCCGAGGGCCTGAGCATCAGTGTCAAGGAGATGCGCGCCATCGTGCAGACCGCCGCGCGCCGGCCGAGTACCGGGCGCTGGCAGATCGTGGTCGTCGAGGACGCGGACCGGCTCACCGAGGGTGCGGCCAACGCGCTCCTGAAAGTGGTGGAGGAGCCACCGGACCGCACCGTGTTCCTGCTGTGCGCTCCGTCCGTCGACCCGCAGGACATCTCCGTGACGCTGCGGTCGCGCTGCCGGCACATCCATCTCGTGACGCCGTCGGCCGACTCCATCGCCAAGGTCCTGCGTGAGCGGGACGGGCTGGCCCCTGAAGACGCGCAACTGGCGGCCTCGATCAGCGGCGGCCATGTCGGCCGGGCGCGGCGTCTCGCGACGGATCTGAACGCCAAGGTGCGTCGGAAGGACGCGCTGGACCTGGCGGTCGCGGCGCTGCGGCCCGCCACCGCGTTTGCCGCTGCGGAAGAACTGGTGCGTTCCGCCGACGCGGAGGCTAAGGAGATGAGTGCCGCCCGGGACGAGCAGGAGACCGAAGAGTTGCGCACCGCTCTGGGCGCGGGCGGTACCGGTAAGGGGGCGGCCGGAGCGCTCCGCGGCTCGGCGGGTGTGCTGAAGGATCTCGAGAAGCGCCAGAAGTCCCGGGCCACTCGCACGGGCCGTGACGCACTCGACCGCGCACTGATCGATCTGGCCGGTCTCTACCGCGACGCGCTCGCCGTCACGTGGAAGTCGAACGCCGCCGCGAATCACCCGGACATGGCCGATCGGGCCGCCGACCTCGCGTCGCGAACAACCCCGGAAGGCCTTCTGAAGTGCATCGAAGCGGTCCTCGAGTGCCGTGAGGCGATCACCGTCAACGTCAAACCGCAGTGGGCTGTCGACGCCATGGTGGCCACTCTCGGCGACGCGTTCAGGGAGCCGTTTTCGCATACTCGGGGTTGAGGCGCTAGACTCGCCACCGCCGAAAGGCACCGCTGCCTTAGCTCAGTCGGTAGAGCATTTCACTCGTAATGAAAAGGTCGAGAGTTCGATTCTCTCAGGCAGCTCAGCGGTCCTCTGGCCCTTCCCGATCAGTCGGGAAGGGCCAGAGTCGTCTCCGGGGGTCCGATCCACCGCAGATCGGAAGAATCGGGAAGACTGGACGGGTGGACACCCAGAGTGGAACTCCGGCGACGCGGGCGGTCGGTCTGCGTGCGCTCGGAGCACCCGCCGCTGTCGCCGCCGGCGCCGTGGTTGCGGCCGCCGTCCTCCACTTCCGGGACCCGCACCAGCCGGGTTCGTACGGCTTCTGTCCCGTCTACGCGCTGACCGGGTGGTGGTGCCCGGCCTGTGGAGGGCTGCGGGCGGTGCACGACCTGACCAACCTCGACCTCGGCGCGGCCGTCGCCGGCAATGTTCTGATCGTCCCGTTCATCGCGGTCATGATTTTCGCCTGGATCGGCTGGGCACGTCACCGCTGGCAAGGACGACGCGACCGCATCTTCGTGGTGGGACCGAGAGTGACAGTCGGTGTGCTCATTCTCCTTGCGGCGTTTACCGTCACCAGGAACACATCTTGGGGAAGCTGGCTCGCGCCGGTCTGACACCTGGTCGCCGCGGGCACGAAACAGAGAGTCGGTTCACAGATGGCAATGCAGGTCTTTTCGTTGATCGCGATCCTGGGCGCGCTGATCGTCCTCATTCCGACCGCGCTGCGAGTCTTCGGCAAGAGCGACAACGTGAAGGCGCCGGACGAGACCGAGGAGTGACCGCGTTGCACTCTCGACAACCCATCGCCGCGCGACCATGATTTCGATATGAGCGATTCGCTGAAGGACCGGGTGCGCGAGAAGCTGTTGCGTCAGCTGGCCGAGGACGGGGGGCATCCAGTCCAGGAGGCGGAGGGGGACGACCCACGATTGGTCTCCATCGACTCCGACCTCGCGACGTTGGAACAGGCATCGGAGGGAGATCGGGTGATCGAGGAGCTGGCTGCCAAGTACTGGGTGCCCTGAATCGGCCGAATAGCGACGCTGACCTGGCGATTTGGTGTTCTCGTTTCCCTTCGCGTAACTTATTCCAGGTCAGAGCGACACGGACACCGACCCCGGCCGGAAGGCGGGGGACACGAGGTTGGACGAAGGCGCCTGGT
>NZ_JBHVEY010000048.1:0-28479 GCF_042802055.1 Rhodococcus sp. NPDC057529 | reverse complement strand
GGGTTCGGTCTCCATCGAATCGGACTTGTGTCGGCTATCACAACCGCGTACCGTCGCTTCTACGAGGCAACGCCCCAGCGCAGCACCCGGCTCGAACGGATGGTCAGCGAGGTGGCCCCTCCCCACGTGTGCGGTCCTCCGTCACGGCGCTCGCTTTGCAGAAAGGAAACCTCCCCATGTCGGTTCTCGATATCGACTCATTCGAGAAGATCGCCCAACGCGACCCCGAGTTCAATCGCGAAATTCGATACTTCGACGGCCAGATCGAACTCAACAGCGACGACGAGGCCTACGTCCTCGAGATCACCGACGGTGTCCTCGCCCGCGCTCGCCGCGGCGCCGCTGAAGAAAGCCGCCGGCAGATCCAGGTCAGCGGCCCACGCAACCTGTGGGACGCCATGCTCGAGGACAAGCCCAAGCCCTTCCACCACAGCCTGCAGTCGTGCGCGGTCAAGCACGGCCTGCAGATCAGCGACAACAACGTCACCTACGCCTACCTTCCGGCGCTCAACCGCATGATGCAGATCCTGCGGGCCGTGCACAACGAGGAGCACTGACATGCCCAAGACAGACCCCATCGTCGGCCAGTACATCTACCTGACCATCGACGACATCGAGTACCGGGTCTACTACGAAGAGGCCGGTCAGGGCATTCCCCTGCTCGTCGGGCACACCGCCGGTTCCGACGGCCGCCAGTACCGCCACCTGCTGTGCGATCCCGAGGTCACCAAGCATTTCCGGGTCATCGCCTTCGACCTGCCGTATCACGGCAAGTCGCTGCCGCCGCACGGCGTCGAGTGGTGGACCCAGGAATACAACATGACCAAGAGCTTCATGCTGGACTTCCCGAACACCCTCGCCCGCGAGCTCGAACTCGACCGGCCGGTGTACCTCGGTAGCTCCATGGGCGGTCACCTCGCGGTCGATCTCGCCTCCAAGCACCCCGACAACTACCGGGCGACGATCGCGGTCGAGGGCGCGCTGCGCTCGGCCGCCGAGTACGTCGACGTCGGAATGGCCGGTATCCGCAAGGAATTCGACAACCCGAATGTCAGCCGCAACTCGATCGGCGCCGCGATGATGCTGAACATCTCGCCGTACACCCCCGAGGCCAACGCCCGGGAAATCCAGTGGGAGTACATGTGTGGGGGCCCGGGCATCTTCGCCGGAGACCTCTATTACTACTACTACGACCACAATGTCTCCGCCGAGGAAGCACGCGTGATCGATACCTCCAAGTGCATGCTCTACCTGCTCACCGGGGAATACGACCCCAACACCTCCCCCGCGGAAACCCAGCAGCTCGCCGACCTCGTCGAGGGCGCCAAGTTCTGGGCGATGGACAAGCTCGGGCATTTCCCGGTGACCGAGGACTACCCGAAGTTCCGCGAATACCTCCTGCCGATCCTGCAGGAGATCCGCGAGAAGTCCCAGGCCACAGCAGAACCTGGCCTGCAGACCGCCGCGTCCACGCACTGATGACTTTCGGTCACTGACGAAGCCCCCCTCCCCCCCTTTTTCGACCTCCTCCCTCCCTCTGAGGTACCCCCATGCCAAAAACAGGCTCCCCCGCCGCCACCGCGACGCCGGTCACCCTTCGCGACGTCCGCTACGCGACGATCATCGCGTTCCTGGCGTGGACCTTCGCGGTCTACGACTTCATCCTGTTCGGAATGTTGTTGCCCGAGATCGGCAAGTCGGTCGGACTGGACGAAGCCGGCCAGGCGCAGATGGCCACCTTCGTCGCCCTGGGATCGGTGGTCGTCGCCCTCGGCGTCGGCCCGATCGTCGACCGGTTCGGCCGCCGGTTCGGCATGGTCTTCACCGTCGGCGGGGCGGGCGTCGCCTCGGCGCTGACCGCCCTCGCCGGCATGATCAGCCCCGCCCTGCTCGTCGGCATCCGCTCGGTGTCCGGGCTGGGCTACGCCGAGCAGGGCGTCAACGGTACCTACCTCAGCGAGCTCTACTCCTCCTGCGACAACGAGAAACTCGCCAAACGACGCGGACTGGTCTACAGCCTCGTCCAGGGTGGATGGCCGATCGGCGCCCTGCTGGCCGCGGGACTGACGGCGGTGCTGCTGCCGATCATCGGGTGGGAGGGGTGCTTCGTCTTCGCCGCGATCCCGTCGCTGATCGTCGCCCTGGCGGCGACCCGGCTGCGGGAGAGCCCGCAGTTCGAGGCGCTCCGCAAGGCCCGCGCCGCGCGGAGCACGGTCAAGGTCGAGACCGCGTCCACCCACGGTGGGCTGCGGGCCGCGCTGCAGGGACGGGCCCGGCGCACCTCGCTGGTCCTGGGCACCAGCCACATCCTCAACTGGTTCCCGACGCAGGTCTTCAGCGTGCTGGGTACAACGATCCTGGTCAACGTGCACGGCATCTCGTTCGGCAACTCACTGGTGATCCTGCTGCTGTCGAACAGCGTCGCCTACGCCGGTTACCTGGTGCACGGGTTCCTCGGGGACCGCTTCGGACGCCGCAACGTGATCGCCGCCGGCTGGGTCATCGGTGGCCTGGTGCTCACCGCCATGCTGTACGGACCGAGCAACGTCGTGATCGTCGTGGCGATGTACAGCATCGGGCAGTTCTTCCTGATCGGCCCGTACTCCTGCCTGCTATTCTTCGTCGGCGAGAGCTACGACGACGCGGTCCGCGGATCCGGGGCCTCGTTCGTCACCGGCATCGGCCCGATCGGCGCGGTCCTCGCCAGCGCCGGCGCCACCGCAATCCTCGGAGCGGGCGGGCACTGGCAGATCGCCGCCCTGATCTTCGGCGCCATCCCCTGCGTGCTGTCCGGCCTGATGGTCCTCGCCTCCCGGGACGTGCGCCCCGGACGCGACACCGCCTCGGTGGCCGCCGACACCGGCGACACAGAAGACCAGGTCGCCTGCCCGGCCCAGTAGCAGGCAACGCAGTTCGACTACCGCACGGTGGTCGTCGGAGGACATCCTCCGGCGGCCACCGTTGTCGTATGCCCCGAAGCACCGACCGTGCGGTGGTCGGCTGCCCCGCGGTGCAGCACGCCGCGTAGAGGGTCATTTCCTACCGGCGCTGCGCGGCACTCGCAGCCCCAGGGCTCGGTCAGCTCCGACGGGGCGCTGCACGACAGGCGCCGGCCGCCCACAGTATCGCCTCCGGGTGGATCCTGCCGCCGCCCGGCACAACCCGGAAGCCGGATCCGTCCGGACGGGTTGTTGCCGCCGACAGCACTTCCCACACTCGACCCGGGTGACCGCAGCGGAAGATCACCGGGTGGAGCGTTCGGGTGTGTGGCGGCCAGGCAAGCCGTCTTCGGCCTACTGAGGGGCACCACCGCGCGCTCCGTTGTGGCGCCCGGCAAACACTCCTCACCGATCGGAGCGGCACTCGCTCCGAGTCCGGACGGTCATACGCGCCGAGCGATTCGAAGCACGTGGATCCTCGGGTACCGAGCGGGAAGAGTGATACCCGTGCAGATGGAAATGCCCCGCTCCGCATTTCGCGGAGCGGGGCACGTTCGGGGACCGATGGTCGGTGGCTCCCATGATCGGGCGGTCAGTCCCCCGGGGTGTCGAGTTTGACGGTCACGCACTTGACCTGGCTGTAGTGGTGCAGGGCTTCGACGCCCTTTTCCCGGCCGTAGCCGCTGTTCTTCCAACCACCGAACGGGGTCTGCACCGAGCCGGTGGACCAGGTGTTGACGAAGACCTGGCCCGCGCGGAGCCGGTCGCTGACGGTGAGGGCTCGGGAGACGTCCCGGGTCCACACCCCGGCGACGAGGCCGTAGTCGGAATCGTTGGCGAGGGTGACGGCCTCGTCGTCGGTGTCGAACGGGATCACCACGACGACCGGGCCGAAGATCTCCTCCTGGGCGAGGCGGGAGGAGTTGTCGACGCCGGTGTACACGGTGGGGTCGACGTAGAAACCGCCGGTCTCGTTCGCGGTGGCGGCGACGGTGCCGCCGGTGGCCGCGTGGGCGCCTTCGGATTCGGCGATCTTGAAGAATTCCTGGACGCGGTGGAACTGGTCGCGGGTGATCAGCGGGCCCATCTCGTCGCCGACGCGGACGCGGGCGGTGCGGTCGACGAGTTTGCCGACCACTTCGTCCTGGATGGAGCGGTGCACGAGCAGTCGGGTGCCGGCCGAGCACACCTGTCCGGCGTTGGCGGTGAAGGCCTTGACCGCGCCGTCGACGGCGGTGTCGAGGTCGGCATCGGCGAAGATGATGTTCGCCGACTTTCCGCCGAGTTCGAGGGTGACCGGGATGATCCGCTCGGCGGCGATCTTGCCGATGACCCGCCCGGTCTGCACCGAGCCGGTGAAGGCAACCTTGGCTACGGTCGGATGGGTGACCAGGGCGGCGCCGGCGCTCTGACCGGTGCCGAGAACGACGTTGAACACGCCGGGCGGGAAACCGACCTCGGAGGCGAGTTGCGCGAGCCGCACCGTCGACGAGGAGGTGCTCTCGGAAGGCTTGACCACCACGGTGTTGCCGGCGGCCAGCGCCGGGGCGCAGGCCCGAGCGGCCTGGTTGATCGGCACGTTCCAGGGGGTGATGACCCCGATGACCCCGAACGGCTCGCGGCGGGTGTAGACGTGCTGGTCCGGGGCAACGTCGAGGGTGTCCCCGGACGGCATCCCCATCAGGCCACCGTAGAAGTCGAAATACGTTGCCGAGTTCTCGATCTCGCCGAGCGCCAACGCCTGCGGCTTGCCGGTCTCACTGATCTCGAGGGCGGCCAACTCCGCCGCTTCGGTGCGCATCGCCCGGGCGAGCTCGGCGAACAGGCGCCCCTTCATCAGGGCGGGAATCTGCCGCCAGGCCTCGACGGCGGCCGCAGCGGAGGCAACGGCGACGTCGACATCGCGCTCGTCGCCGACGGCGATGTGACGGGCGGTGGTGCCGGTGGCCGGGTCGGTGACCGGGAGGTAGTCATCCGTGCTCGGGGCCAGCGAGGCTCCGGATACCCAGTGGTCGAGCTTGTCCATCATGGTGTTCCAATCATTTTTTTCATCAGGGGGTCCGCTGTGCGGGGCTAGCGCGCCGAGGCGGCATGCAGGTCGGTGACCGGTCGGCCCGCCGGTTCGGGGGCGCCGGTGATGGTGATCGCCGCCCGGGTGACCTTCCGCTGTGCCGACGCGTCGAGGGCGTCCTTGACGTCGGAGAGGCCGAATTCCGCGTCGACCAGCTGGTCGAACGGGTAGGCCGACTGGTGGCGTTCGAGGAAGGTCAGTGCCCTGCTCAGGTACCGCGCCTCGTAGCGGTCGACGTGCTTGATGGTCAGCGCCTTGCGGGTGACGTAGCCGGGGTCGAAGGGCACCGTCCGGCCGGGCGAGAGGTTCCCCATCACCAGGTAGCGGCCCCCGCGGCGGAGCAGGTCGAGGCCTTCGGCGAACGCGGCGGGGACACCGGTGACCTCGATGGCCACGTCCGGTCCTTCGCCGCCGAGCATCTCGTGCACTGCGGCCAGCCGCTCTGTGGGGTCGGTGACGGCGGAGATGTCGACGACATCGGCGGCTCCGAAGGCCTTGGCCTGCTCGAGACGGGCCGGGACCGCGTCGACGACGATGACCCGGGCGCCGCGCTCGACCGCGACGGCGGCCGCGTTCAGGCCCAAGCCCCCGGCGCCCTGGATCAGGACGGTTTCGCCGTAGGCAAGGCTGATCTGGTCGATGCCGAACATCACTTGAGAGAGTGCGCAGTTCGCGCCGGCGGCGATGCTGTCGGGCACGGTGTCTGGGACCTTGTAGAAGTGCTGGTGCGGGTGGACGTAGTAGTGGGTGCCGAAGGCGGCATGGAAGTGCGGCCACTCCTCGGGCTGCTTGCCGAAGAACTGGTAGGCGTTGTCGCACAGGTTCGGTTGTCCGCCGCGGCAGCGGGCGCAGCGCTGGCAGGTCTGGAAGTAGGTGACCACGACCCGGTCACCGACCGAAACGGTCTCGCCCGCATAGTCGGTGATGACCTCGGCACCGAGGGAGTGGATGCGGCCGATCATCTCGTGTCCGAGTCCGCCGCGCTTCTTGACCGGGTGGTGCCCGTTCCAGATGTGCAGTTCCGAGCCGCACACGTTGGCGCGGAGAATCTCGAGGACAAGGGCGTCGGGTGCGGGTTCGGGAATCTCGTACTGGGCCATGGACAGCTGGCCCGGTTCGGTCATCAAGGCCAAGTGGCCGATTTTCTGAGTCATTACTGCGACACCTTCGCTATCGAGTGTGAATTGGTGTTGTCCGCGGAGCGGGGTCGGTTGTCCGCGGAGCGGGGTCGGTTGTCGATGGCCGCGAGATCGCGGTTCTTCGTCTCGGGGGCGCACAGCATGGTCACCGCGGCGATCACACCGCACCCGGCCACCATCACGATGATCGGCCACGAGCTGCCACCGGACCACAGCAACAGCGAGCTCGCGATCAGAGGGGTCAGCCCGCCGAGCAGGATCGAGGCGGCCTGGTAGCCGATCGACACACCGCTGTAGCGGACGTTGGCGGGGAACAATTCGGCGTAGAACGCCGCGAGGGGACCGTAGACGGCGGCATGCCCGAACACCAGAAACAGCGAGATGGCCGCGGCAATCGCGACGGCATTACCAGTCTCGATCATCGCGAACAACGGCCACGCCGAGACGGCAATGAACACCGCACCGAAGATGTACACCGGTCGACGGCCGAACCGGTCCGAGGCCAGCCCCGCGATCGGCAGGGCAACGATGTCCAGGGCCGAGGCGATCAGGACCGCGGTCAGCGCCGTCCCGCGCGGTGCGCCGACGTGCTCGGAGATGTAGGCGAGGATGAAGACAGTGAAGACGTAGTAGTTTCCGCCCTCGGCGAAGCGGGCGCCGATCGCGATCAGCAGCTCGCGCGGGTGCCGGCGGAAGACCTCGATCAGCGGTGCCTTGACCACATCGTGCTGCGCCTGCCGGGTCTGCTGCGCCTCCACGAAGGCCGGGGATTCGGTGATCCGGTACCGCACCCACAGCCCGACGCCGGCGAGGACAATGCTGAGCAGGAACGGCACGCGCCATCCCCAACTCATGAACTGCTCCTCGGGCAGCATGTTCATCAGGGCGAATGCTCCGGTGCCGAGCAGCAGGCCCGCGGACACCCCGGTTTGCGGCCAGGCGCCGTACAGGCCGCGCCGGTTGCGGGGTGCGTGTTCGACCGCCATCAGGACCGCACCGCCCCATTCACCGCCGACCGCGAATCCCTGGACCAGGCGCAGCACGATCAGCAGGGTCGGTGCCCACAGCCCGATCGCCTCGTAGGTGGGCAACAACCCGATCAGGGTGGTCGAGATGCCCATGGCGAGCAACGTCATCACCAGGGTGGCCTTGCGGCCGATGCGGTCGCCGTAGTGACCG
The DNA here is from genome assembly GCF_042802055.1 of Rhodococcus sp. NPDC057529. NCBI lineage: Bacteria > Bacillati > Actinomycetota > Actinomycetes > Mycobacteriales > Nocardiaceae > Rhodococcus > Rhodococcus sp. NPDC057529. The sequence goes on along the minus strand of NZ_JBHVEY010000048.1, from coordinate 21,151 downwards.
GCGACGAACCCGCCGATCGGGCGGGCGATGAACCCGACCGCGAACGATCCGAACGCCGCCACCGTTCCCGCTCCCGAGCTGAACTGGGGAAAGAACAAGTGGTTGAACACCAGCGCTGCGGCGGTGCCGTAGAGCGTGTAGTCGTACCACTCGATGACGCTGCCGATCACGCTCGAGACCAGGACCCGGGATTTGCCACCCGAGGCGGTCGGGTTCGTTTCGCCACTCACACGGATCTCCCTCCTAAATAATCGGCTACAACCGGACCTATGGACAATACAGCCGACCTTTTACGGATGTCAACGATGACAACTGCGACACTAATGGGGTGGTGCCCCTGCTCCGAACGTCGCCGGAGTCCGAATCGCCCAAAACCCCGTCAGCCCGTCAATTTCGGGTCGCCGTCGGCTGCCGCGCCGACGTCGCGGGAGGCGCCGCGGAGGTCTCGATCGACCGGCGCGGGTGATCTGGTCCGGTGCGGGTGCAGTGCAGGCCGGTGAGCACCCGCATCTCGACGAAGCCGGTGCCCGCGATCTTCAGGAACGGGGTGGCTCCGTCGGTGACGACGGCATCGACCGGTATCCCGAGTAGGCGTGCGACCACGTAGGCGGCGCTGAGACTGTTGACGTCGCGGACGATTCCGAGCGGCAGCAGTGACCGGGTTTCCGAGATCGCCTCTTGCTCCCCGGCCCGTAGGATCACGCGCACTCGTGGCGCGACACGCTGGGCGGCGACGGTGACGGCGAGGTTGCCCAGTTCGTCGGATCCGACGGCCGCCAATGCGCGGGCGTGGTGGATTCCCAGGCGCTCGAGGAGGTTCCGATCCCCGCCGTGTCCGACCACGGTGGGGATGTTCAACTGGCGGACCAGCCGTAGATTGGGGGCGTCCTTGTTGCGTTCGATCGCGATGACGGGCACCCCGAGTGCCTGCAGCTCGCGGCACAACCGCAGGCCCACCTGTCCGAGTCCGACGACGATGACGTGATGTGATCGCGGGAGGGTGCGTCGTCCGATCATGCCGGCCAGCCGCGGGCTCAGGAGTCGGTCGACGACGCCGGCGGTGAACATCGCGGTGAACACCACGGCCATCAGCATGGCCAGGCAACCGAACAGGCTGTAGGCGGCGGTGGCGTGGTCGGCGCTCGCCGGCCCGACCGTGGTCACGACCCGGACGGCTTCGTGCAGGGACACGAGCACGGGATGCCCGGCGAGGGTGAGCCAGAGCCAGTCCAGGACGAGGATGGCGTTCAGACCGGCGAAGCCGCCGAACAGGATTCGGGTGCCGATATCGAGGGGGCGCAGCACGCCGAGAAGCTTGTCCGTGAACTGACTGCGGAGCGGACGTGTCTCGACCGGAAAAGCCAGTGCGGCGGGCCCGGTGTCCCCCAGATACGCGGCCGAGACGACACCCCGGCGTGCACGGGCGGCGAGCCACTCGGCGTTCACGCACGGACCCGCGAGCGCCGGTGCCGCCAGGTCGGCTGGGGAGACGGCTTCACAGTGGGGAAGCAGGCTGGTGAGCTGGTCGGCGATGGTGCGGTCGAAGACACTGGTGATGATGGGGATGGTGTCGTCGATGTGCGCCGCCGCCAGGGCATAGCGTAGGGCCATAACGTCGTCGTGGACGAGCACCGCGATACCTGCCACCGTGCCGGTGCAGGCGGTGCGCAGGGTGTCATCGTCCGGGCGATCGAGGTGATGGACGCGGTGCCCCTGTCCGGTGAGCGTGGCGCAGGTCTGGCGGGCGGCGCCGGTGTCTCCGATGACCACGAACATCGACATCTGCACGAGCGGTCTCCTTGTGACGATGGTTGCGGGGCGCTTCGCCGTCACCTGGTCACCGCGGAGGGGACTCCGGCGACGCCGAACCGGGGAGCGAGATGGATTGTTCGGTGCGCGTGGTGACGTTTGGGTAGGTCGCTGCCCTTGGTGGCATGCGCCCGTCCGCCCGGAGTCGGGTGATCACCGTCCGTGCCCGCGCAACGTCCTCGGCGGCGGGGCAAGGGTGGTGTTGATCGATTCCGCGTGGGCGCTGTCCAGGCAGAGTCGCCCGGTCATCCCGAGCGACCGCGCATACATGGTCTCCCGTTCGACGACCGCGGGGTCGTCGACGATGCTGGGCCCGTCGATCGGACGCCGGCAGACCGGAACCGCACTCTGGTCAGACGGATTCGATCATTCCCACCTCGGTGTCAGCCAAGGTAGGAATGATCTATGACGATGGAAGCCTCACCCGTCGGTGCTCCTACTTCGTCGCTCCCCGTCGGCGCCGATCAATCGTAATGACTACCGCAACAACGATAATCAGCCCGACGATCAGCTGCTGCATGCTGGGGTCGACGCCTACGGCTGCGCATCCAATCGGAATCAGCGCCAGAATCAGGGATCCGATGAGCACATTGATCGGACGGGCGACCCCACCGGTGACGGCGCAACCACCGACGATTGCCGCCGCGATACCCGGCAGGAGAAGCGAGCCGCCCGCACCGGTGGCCCCTGCGGCCCCTTGCTGGGTGACGAGGAAGATCCCCGCCATGGCAGCGAGTGTTCCAGAGACCGTGTATGCCACCACCCTGGCTCGGAGATTTCCCACGCCGGACAGAATCGATGCCCGCTCGTTCAGGCCCACTGATCGGAGCTGCTGGCCGATGACGGTGCCGCGGAGGAACGCCCAGAGCGCAAGGCAGATACCGAGGGACATCCAGACAGCCAGTTCCAGTCCCAGAAGGCGGTAGTTCAGCATCCACTCGACTGGGTGAAGATCGTCGCTCGCGTTGACAGTGCTCTGGCCAGACAGCATGAGCGAACCTGCTTGGCACACCCCCATCGCACCGAGTGTGACCGCGAATGTCGGTACCTGCAGCCACCCGGACAGGAACCCGACAAGAGCCCCGATGAGGGCGCCCGCCGCGATGGTGAGTATGGGGGCGACGCCGCCGACCGAGATGAGCAGCTTCGCAGACAGGACGGTACAGAAGAGGGCTATGGCCGCGTTGGAGAGGTCGATTCCGCCTAGCAACAATGCGAACATCTGACCACTGGCCAGCAGAATGATCGGCACTGCCTGAACTGCAGTGACTCTGATACCGCCCCCCGGTATGAAGGCTGGTTCAATGACACTGATGACAGCCACTAGCACGATCAGGACGAGCAGTGGCATAGCCACTACGAGCTGAGAACGGAGATCTCGTAGGCTCTTTCCCGGAAGGTTGCCCGGTGCCGCGCCCCACGACGCAGTTTGCTGCAGCGTTGAAGTTTCACTCACGATCTATACCAACTTCTCGAGTAGGTCGTTCAAGGTGGGCTCTTGCGTGGACAGATCGAACCTGGCGTTGACCTTCCCGTCCTTCATAACGGTGATGACATCGGCGATCTCGAGCGCCTCTTCGAGAGTGTCCGCCACCATCAGGACGGCGACCTTCTGCTGGGCCGCCTTGCGGATGGCGGTCTTGACATGCTCGATCGCCCCCGGGTCGAGACCCCGCATCGGATGGTCAAGAACCAAGATTCGCAGATCCGTAGCACAGAGCCACTTCGCCAACGCAATCTTCTGCTGATTTCCCCCCGAGAGTTCGGCGATGTCAGCAATCGCGGACGGCGGCCGGACGTCGAGGCGACTGATCCAGTCGTTGGTAAGGGTGCGGCGGCCTTTGAGATCGAGCACGCCGGGGGCTCGGCGCAGCGGATGCGCCAGGGTCAGATTCTCCTCCAGCGTTAGACCCTCGACCACCCCTTCGAGTCGGCGCTCGCTCGGCAAGTACGCCATTCCTGCGGCGATTGCTTCACGGGGCCTTCGGGACGTGACGGCACTTCCGTCGACAAGCATCTGCCCGGCAGACAACGGCAAGAGACCGAATGGAAGGCGCGCGAGTTGCTCGGCACCTGAGGAGGTCGACCCGACCACGCAATGTATTTGCCCCGCGTGAGTGCTCAACGAAACCGAATGGACGCCGTCTGATACGACATCACGCAGTTCCAGGACGGGAGCGGTGCCCTCGAAGCTACGCGCCGGTGGCCGCGCCGCAGCGGCGACTCGCCCGGTCATCAGTTCGAACAGCTCATCTGGATGTGTCTCGGACGACACACGTTCGGCGACGACCATTCCGTCGCGGAGGACGTAAATCCGGTCGGTGAAATCCAGCACTTCCTGCAGTCGGTGCGACACGAGAATGACCGAACCGAGGCTGCGGAGCTTATCGATTTCGTGTTGAAGCGTCTCGATCTCCTTGGCCTCGAGCACGGAGGTAGGTTCGTCGAGGATGATGATCGGCGATTGCCCAGCATGGGATCCCGCGCCGACAGCCTTCGCGATCTCCACCATCTGACGCTCGGCGAACGAGAGTCGCTCAACTTTGGTGCGCGGGTCGAGGTCTATGCCGATCCGCCCCAGCAGTTCCGCGGCCTCGGCGTGCAGCCGACGCCACGGATAGAGGCCGAGCCGACCTGCCTTCGTTGAGGTCCTTGTCGGTCCACCGATCGTGACGTTGTCCGCGATGGTCAGGTTCGTGATCAGGGACTGCTCCTGGTGAACGACACCGATCCCCATTGCGGCTGCATCGGCTGCCGAGCGCAGTTGGGCTGGCTTGCCGTGAATCGTCACCGTGCCGGAGTCCTGTGAGTGGAGACCGGCGAGGAGTTTCAGGAGGGTCGACTTGCCCGCTCCGTTCTCACCGATGAGTCCCACGACCTCGTTGTGATGTACGCGGAGGGAGACACCGTCGAGGGCGATCTTGGTCCCGAACTTCTTTGTGACGTTGTCTAGTTCGAGTGCTGAGGTGCTTTTCTTGCTCATTTGACCACCCGTGTGATGCTGCGCTGACGGAACGCGGCGGCGCCGACAGCGACGATGATGGCGATTCCGAAGAGTGCTTGCTGAATGCTCGGATCGGCCCCGGAGAGAACAAGTCCATTGTTGAGCACTGTCAGGAGGAGGACACCAACGACCGAGCGCCCGATTCCGCCCTGGCCACCTGCCAACGCTGTGCCTCCGACGACAACAGCGGTCAGGGCGAAGAACAACTGCCCTGATCCCACCTCTACGAGACCTGCACCTAGCCGGACGCTGCCGATGATCCCCGCTGTCGCCGAGCAGACGCCGGCGAACGCGAAGAAATACACCTTGAATCGTCGCACCGGTACACCGGCGACCTCGGCTCCTTTTTCGTCATTACCGACCGCATATGAGTAGCGGCCAAACGCTGTCCACTTGACCAGGGAGAGACAGCTGCCGACCATAACGATCGCGATCCAGCAGGCGTGGGAGAGTCCAAGGGTCTCGCCCGCCAGCCAGTCCACCGTTGGGCTTCCCTCCAGCGTGGGTGCGGAACTGCCGTAGAGGATCGAAGCCACACCCAGGCCCACGTACCAGGTTCCCAAGGTGAGGATGAAACTAGGGATTCGGAGCTTGGTGTGAATGAGCCCATTCACGAGTCCAAACAGCAGTCCGACTAGGACGGCCACGATCACGGCAGCAAATCCTAGGTCGATGGCGTTCGACGAGTCTCCTGAGAGCAGGACAAACGTCAGACCGGCAGCCGCCATCACCCCTTCGATGGATAGGTCGACGCTTCCCGCGAGAACGACGAAGGTCAGCCCGCAAATGATGATCAGAGGTATCGCCATTTGATCGATGATGGTCAGCAGGTTGCCGCGGGACAGAAACTCACCGGGGTTGAGGATGGTGAAGACGATGACCGCCGCGAGAGTGGCGATTGCCGTGCCGTACTGCGTCCAGGCACGCGCACCGCCGCGCTTTCGAGCTCGCAGACGGTGGGTGACGGACGGTTCTTTGGTGTTGTTGCTTAGGACAGTCACGTATGGCTCCAAGCGCCTGGGGGTCAGAATCCGGTGATCGGTTCACCGATCAGTCGGTCGTAGAGGCCCTTGTCGAGTGCTGCGATCAAGGACCGAGGTGTGGGGGGAGTCAGGTATTCGTCGACATTGGATGCATCCACGCCGACTTGCCGGTACGTCCCATTGCGGTGAATCGAGGAAAGGCTGCTGACATCGAGGTCTCCCCGTGCGGCGGCGTGCCCGATGGCCAGGCCGATCATTCCGCTGTAGGCACCGTCGGTGTACCAGGTTGCAACGATCGGCCCTCCTGATTTGATGTTCTGGAGTGCCTCTTGGAGGCCGTCGGCCCCCACTGCTCGCACCTTCACTCCGGCGTTCTCCGCTGCCGCGACCGCTCCTAGCGCCATGGCATCGCCGCCCGTCCAGATACCCTTGACTTTTCCCGGGAAGCGGGACAGTAGTGACCGAGTCTTGTCGTAGGCTGTCTGGCGGTCCCAGTTGGCAGCCTCCCAACCGAGCAACTCGATGTCGGGGAATTTCTTGAGCGCTTGCTGTAGTCCGTAGTAGCGCTCATTCGAGGTTTTCGAGCCGAGAGGGCCTTTCAAGGCGATGACGCCCCCCTTGCCATCGATGCTCTCGAAGAGCTTCTCAGCGATGTACTGCCCCATCTGAATTCCGTCGTAGCCCATGTGAGAGACCCAGGAGTTGCCAACGTCCTGTGGCGTGATGCCGTCTGGCTTATCCCACGTGCTGACCAAGTAGCCGCCCGCCCTCGCCACGCTCTTGGCGATGCCCGGTACATCGGCGCTGTTGATCGGCGTCAGGTTGACGATGACCTTCTTACCCGTCGCGGCGACACTCTGAATTTGTGAATACTCCTGGTATGAATCGAGATTCGAGTTGATCACCCTCAGCGGAAGGCCGACATGGTCGGCATACACGCGCGATCCGAAAGCCCAGTCCTGCATGTAATCGTTGGTTGAGGTCTGAATGACCGAGACGAGCATCAGTTCCGAGTCGGAGTAGGCAGTCTGCGTGGTTGCCCTTGCAGGATTGGATAGGATGCCGCAGCCCGTCGCGCTGACAGTGACCCCCAGGGCGCCAGCTCCCAGCAACAGCGATCGACGGGTCACCTTCTTCTCCAGTATGGCCGCTGCGGGCTGTCTCTGATGCACCGTGGAACTCCTTCTGAATGAGACGGTTGCGCTGGTAAGCGTGAACTCGCGTTCGAGCGGGCCGAGGTTGGATGACTGGCCGTCGTATGCGTGGTAGCGACCACGGGATGACCCGGAGGCGCCGGCCACGACCAATCACTCGAACCACATACAGTCGCAACATTCTGGATGAATGGAGCATACTGACGACATTTAAGCACGGCAATACCCTAAAGTTGAGTTTGTTTTCGACCAACGCCAACCATCGATGCACTACCCGAACCCCGGGGACACGAGGACTGATCCAGTCGAGCCCGCAATTCGCTTCGGTCGGCGACCAGGCTCTACCTCGATGCTCACGCCCGATCCCAGCGATCGCAGTCAGGAAAGTACTGCCGCCCGGGATCGAGCAAGAGATCAAACGGCAGCGAGTCGTGCGGGGCCACAACCTGGACAACGAACGGCGGGTCGCGATCGTCCTGGGTAAACCACCCAACAGCCGCAATAGGCCCGCTCACGCTCCCCGGCTCGACGCACTCGCAAATGTGCAGGCCGCCGATCAGGCAGATCTGGCCTAATCCATCTCGCGAGGGAATAGGCTCTCACCACGGCAGTGGAGTGACCGGAGCTATCCGCTAGAGGACGCCCTATTGATCGAACCTGGGTTCGGTATCGTTTGGTTGTGCCGTCACTATGCCAGGTGTAGATTGCTCCTTGCCGAGGACGAAGGGTATGCACCGCGCCGAACCGGGACGCAGTTCCACCGTCGCGGCTGACCCTGCAGCGGCGCCCAGTGTGGCGAGTCACCGAAGGAGCACCACGTGGACGGCATACATGATCTCGGAGGGCGTGCGGGTTTCGGGCAAGTAGACCCGCCCGCGACCGAGCCTGTCTTCGCCGAAGACTGGGAGCGGACTGTGTTCGTTTCCTATCCCGCGTTAGCACGGCAGCGGCTGTTCAATATCGACTCATGGCGTGCAGAGATCGAGATGATGGCGCCGGCGGACTACCTCACGACGCCGTACTACGAGCACTGGCTGCACGCTGAACTCCATTTCGCGATCAAAGCTGGAGTCATCGATCCTGCTGACCTGGAGGAGCGAACGGCCCACTTCCTGACGCATCCTGAGGAGTCGGTGCCAATCACCACAAATCCGGAGTTCGTGGAGTTTCTGGAACAACTCATCCAATCGGGGAACGTCTTCCGCCGCGAGGCACACAAGGAACCCTCATTCTTGGTCGGCGACGAAGTAGTCGTGCGCCCGGATGTCTCCGTCACGCACACGAGACGAGCCGCTTACGTGCGCGGCCGACGCGGCAAGGTCGTGGCAGTACGCGGCACATTCGTCTTTCCTGACGCCCACGCGGTCGACGAGGGGGAACGGCCCGAGCCTCTGTACACCGTGCGATTCTCGGCCTCTGAGCTGTGGGCCACCGAAGGCAGCAACTCCACGGTCAACATCGATGTGTGGGAGCCGTATCTCCTCGCGGCCTGAGCGACGAGCAAACAAGAAAAAGGTGTGAAGTTATGTCCGATAGCACAGAGCATTTCGCTCCCCCGAGCGCGCGCAGTCCCGAGGAACTGGCTGCACGGGTGAAGGCGATGGAATCGATCCTGGTCGAGAAGGGGATCATCTCCGCCGACGCAATCGACTACATGTCCTCGGTGTATGAGAACGAGGTCGGCCCGCAGGTCGGTGCGAAGGTAGTTGCACGAGCATGGACGGATCCCGAATTCAAGGCCCGGCTCCTCCAGGATGCCAGCAGCGCATGCCGCGAGATGGGCGCGACCGGACTCGAAGGCGACGAGATGATTGCACTCGAGAACACTGACCAGGTGCACAACCTCGTGGTATGCACACTCTGCTCGTGCTATCCCTGGCCGGTCCTGGGGCTTCCACCCAACTGGTACAAGTCACCCTCCTATCGCGCCCGCGCTGTGCGCGAACCTCGTGGGGTCATGGCCGAGTTCGGATACACTCCGGCGCCGGAAGTCGAGGTCCGGGTATGGGACTCAAGTTCTGAGCTTCGATACTTCGTGCTCCCGGGTCGGCCGAACGACACCGATGGACTCACAGAGGGGGAGCTGGCGGAACTTGTCACTCGTGACTCGCTGATCGGTGTCTCCGTTCCTCGTACCCCGAGTGAGGCGTGAACCAGTGCCTGAACATGTAGACACATCCGCGATCAACAAGAACCAGCTGGAAGACCTTGTCGACGAACTACCTTTCAATGAACGGATTCCGCGACATTCCGGCGAGATGGCCTTCAACCACCCGTGGGAAATCCGGGCCTTCAGCATTGCCACCGCGCTACACGCTCAAGGCAGTTTTCGGTGGGACCAATTCCAGTCCGGGCTGATCGAATCCATTAGGACGTGGGAGGCCGAGCATCACACCACCGGCGACTGGGACTACTACGAGCGATGGCTTCTGGCTCTGGAAGGTCTCGTCGAGTCCCTAGGACTCGTCGAGGCATCAGAACTCGAGGTTCGAACTCATGAGGTGCTTTCCACGCCAGCTAATAGGAATCACCACGAGGCCGCGCGCGATCCCGTGGGTATCTCTCCAGCAGTTACTCCTGATAAAGACATGGTTGGTCGATGACAGAAAGCGCAGAACCATCCTTCCCTGATGAGCAGCTGTCTACTTTATTCGCCTTGGCTGGCCTAGCTCTCGACGAAACGCGTTTAGCTAGTAAGCAAGAGCTCTACAGCCGCACACTCGCGCTGGTTCATCGAACATCAGGCGCGCATCTCGGCGAGACCATACCTGCATCCAGCTTCAACGCCTCATGGACCTGAGGCATACCCGGTCGAGGAACTCTTGTGGAACTGTACGAAATGAGTCTCAGCGACCTCGCTGAAACCGTCCGGACCAGGCGGGCATCGCCGGTCGAAGTCATCGAGTCATCACTGACGCGGCTTGAACAGGTCGAGCCAGCGATCACTGCCTTCGCTACCATCACCGCGGAACTCGCGCTCGAGCAAGCGGCAACGGCCGAGCAAGAAATTGCGAATGGCAGATACCGAGGACCACTCCATGGAATCCCCCTGGCGGTAAAGGACATCTTCGACACCGCTGGTGTCCGCACCACTTGCAGCTCTCGTCAACGTGCCGACAACGTTCCGGAGGTAGATAGCGCTGCGGTCGCGCAACTACGCACTGCCGGGATGATCGTTGTCGGCAAGACCGAGACACATGAGTTCGCCTACGCGAGCATTACACCCCAAACGGGGAATCCGTGGAATCCGAAGCACATTCCTGGCGGTTCCAGCGGAGGGTCCGGGGCAGCCGTCGGAGCGGGTGTTGTGCATGTAGCTCTCGGTAGTGACACAGGTGGCTCCATTCGAATCCCCGCAGCTCTGTGTGGAACCGTCGGTCTGAAGCCGACCTTCGGACGAGTATCGAGAGCAGGTGTCGCGCCACTCGCCTGGTCGCTCGACCATGTAGGCCCCATCACGAGAAACGTGACGGACGCCGCCATCGCTCTGTCGGCGATGTGCGCTTACGATCGTTGCGATCCTGCTTCGGTCGATCGCCCGCTACAGGATCTCCTGCACAACATTGATGGGTCCATCGCCGGAACTGTCATCGGGATCCCGACGAATTACTACACCGACCGCATCACCGACGAGGCATACGACCTTTTCCACCAGGCCGCTTCTCACCTGGAGGCGATGGGTGCGCATCTTGTTCACGTAGAAGTTCCTGGCGCCGAGCACATGGTATCGACGCAGTGGGCCATCGTGTTGCCGGAATCAGCGGCGTATCACCACGAGGCGATGCGGAACAGTCCTGAGCTATTCGGGGACGACGTGAGGGAGATGCTGGAGGTTGGTGAAGTCGTACTGGCAACCGACTACATCAACGCGATGCGACTGCGCACACGCATCCAACAGGATTGGTGCCGCATGTTCGACCAGATCGACGTTTTACTGGCTCCCTCGACACCCGGCCCTGCTCTACCGCGAGATGACCCGTTTTTCCGGTGGAAGGATGGGACGATGGAAGGAGCGACCTCCGCATACTCGCGAATGTGCATCCCCGCCAACATTACAGGCCTTCCAGCGCTGCAAGTTCCAACCGCGCTTACCTCTGCAGGCTTTCCGATGGGGGTTCAGATCATCGGACGGCCGTTCGCTGAAGACGAGATTCTCAGAGTCGGTCGCAGCCTGGAGCAGGCCACAGGCGCAGCTGGAAAGATTGCAACCCCTTCTCTGTGACGTAGCACCGCGAAGTGTCCCCATCTGAAGCGTCGGACCAGCACCCTCCGCTGAGCGGGATGTCCACGATTTGGCAGTGGACCTTGAGCGGTCAGTTAAATTGCGTGGGAATGAGTTGCCATGTCCTGAGGCAATCCATCACAACATGGTTGTGATCACGCCTCAGTTGGGCTCCGACCGCGCTGCGGCACCCCGACCCGTGTCCTGCCCGCGCTTGTCCTCGCCTTCCGGCCGCGGTGTATCTACTTGCGGCCAGCGACAGAGGTTTGCTCTCTATCTCTCTCCTGCTCCTACCGATACGAAGGACCATCATGGCGGCCACCACGAGCTCCATTTTCGACGCACGATGGACTACCGTCGAACGCTCACGTCTCGCTGCAATCGCAGCGGCCGTCGCCGTCCTGCACATCGCCGGATGGAGCCTGTACCTGTGGGAGAGCACCAATCTCGCAGCGGCAAGCGGATTCGCCGGTGCCGGCACTCTTGCCTACATCCTCGGCATGCGCCATGCCTTCGACGCCGACCATATCGCCGCCATCGACGACACCACTCGTTTGATGCTCGTTCGAGGGAAGAGGCCCGTCGGTGTGGGGTTCTTCTTCGCAATGGGGCACAGCGCCGTCGTCCTCATCCTGGCCATACTTGTCGCCCTCGCCGGCGCCAACCTCAGTGACACTGGACTAAACGGACTGCGCAACGTCGGCGGAACCATATCGGTCCTCGTAGCTATTACGTTCATCGCCCTCGTCGCAGTCCTCAATGCAGTCGTGCTAGTCGGATTGGCCCGACTGTGGTGCGACTATCGAAATGGCACACTGCGCGGCGAACAGATCGATCATCACCTGATGAACCGGGGACTCATCAACCGTGTACTCGGATCCCGCGCGCGCAACTTGATCAAATCGTCTTGGCACATGGCGCCTCTCGGCTTCTTGTTTGGCCTTGGACTCGAAACTGCCAGCGAAGTCACACTTCTCGCACTGTCGGCCGCCACTGCAGTCAACGGCGGCATGTCGATCGCCGCCGTTCTTACGCTGCCCCTTCTGTTCGCCGCGGGGATGTCGATGATGGACACCGCCGACAGCCTGATCATGACTCGGGCGTACTCATGGGCATACCGCAGCCCCGGACGGCGGCTGTACTACAACCTGTCCACCACCGCCATGACCGTTGTCATCGGTGCATTCGTGGCATCGGTCTACCTTGCCGGCGCTCTCACTGACCACTTCGGTATGACCTGGCATTGGGTCAGCTGGTACGGATCTCTCGCCAATCATTTCGAGTTGTTCGGCTACCTTATCGCCGGCATGTTCGTCGTCGCATGGCTCGCAGCCGTTGCGCTGTGGAAACTCGCTTATCAACACGCGGATCGGGCGCCCGATACCGCCGCGTCAGAACTTCGTGTGGTCGACAACCCCTCGGGGGGAGGGTGAGATTGCCATTTCCCTGAAGGTCATGGACACGGTAGCGCCGTGACTTCAACAGTGCACAACGAATATTCTGAAACCGAAGCTCACAGGAGACCGAATGCCCTTCTTGCTAGCGGAGGCCATCCTTGCCTGTCTCGGCCTCCTACTCCATCCCCTGCGCTTGTTCCCCGCCGCACACAAGACGCTCACAAGACTCGCCGCAGCACGCGCAGAGATACGGACAATCGAACTCTACGCACATCTGGCTGGCCCACCGATCACAACGCGCACCGAGGCCAAGGAACGGTCCAGTGAGGATCCGGACGCACCTCAGGTATCGGCAGAGCAACCTCCTCACCGGGACGTTGCCCCTCACTCCGACGCGACATCATCCAGGGCTTGATTCGCGTTCGACCCGTACACCGAGATCTGCTCATACAGCATCGAAAGTCTGTGTGCGATAAGTGAACTCGTTCGGAGCCTATCGCCGAGCCCCTCATTCGAGAGCGTCTGCCACCCGACCCCGCAGTGTGTTCCCGTGGCGCTTCCGCAGCCTAGCAGCGCTTGCTGCGTGCTGGGCTGCGGAAGCGCCACGTCCCCGTGTTTCGGTACGTCTGTGATCAGATCCAGTCGATGTGGACCGAATCGATGTGGTCGAAGTGGAACCCGAACTGGTCGCTGTACCTGTCGAAGCCCTTGTTCTCCGGGTAGTCGAGGGTGGCGTGCCGCTCGAGCAACGCCACGACGCGGGCGTGATCATCATTCGCCAGTGCGGCGGCCAGTTCACGGGACTCGTCGCTGCTGAACGGGGTGTCCGAGTTCGCGAAATCCAATGTGCGGACCCGGTAGTCGTACCCCTCGTCGGCACCGTTGCGGACCATCACACCGCCCCGGACCCGGATCACTGCCCGTTTCGGGGTGCCGTCCGGCCGCAACACCCCGGCTCGCTTCATGATGTCCTGCGCCTTCACGGATTTCAGTTTCTTGCTCGCATCGGCCCGCAACTCGTTCGTCTCCCCGGACCGATACCGCGACACCGCGGAACGGGACCGGCCGATCATCGCCGCCACCGCATCGATACCACCGAGGCGTTCGATCGCCGCACGCCGCTGGGCCCGCTCGAGCACATCCGCGTGCGGGATCCGGCCCTGTTGCGCCCACCGGCGCAACGTGCGCGCCGACGGCGGGGTGCGGCCGGCATCGATCGCCGCCTGCCGCAACCCCTCGTTCCCGAGTTCCTTGCGTAGTTGTGTGACGGAGACCTTGCTGGTCAGCCCGGCCAAACCCCCGGACTTGACCTGCTTGGATTTTTCGACACCGCTGGTCGCGGCGTCGGCGACCGAGACCTTGAGGCCGTCCAGACCGACCGCCTGCTGCGGCAGCTTCGTGGTGCGCGGCCGCGGAAGATGCTGTGCCATCAGAGCACCCCCTCCCGGTCGTCGGTGTTCTCGTCATCGGTGGTGAAGTCGTCATCGGCTTCGAAGTCGTCGTCGGCTTCGAAGTCGTCGTCGGCGAACGCCGCATTGATCGCCAGTTTCACCTCGTGCACATCCTCCGCCGACGCCAGCGCGGACAGGAGTGGTTCGGTGAGGGGGGTGTCCTTCTCCACCGACATCTTCCCCAACGCCGCACTCTCATCCGCGATATCCTCACCGTCGGCGAGGAGATACACCCAGGAGTCGGTGACCGTCCGGATCGGCCAACGCCCGTGCTCGCGGCCGATCCGCATCGCCACCCGCCGGCCCCGCCACCGGCAGTGCGCAATGATCGCCGCCCGCCACAAAGGTTGGTGATGATGGGCCATCCGGGTCGCGGTCCACATGTCCGGGTTCACCATCCGCCCGATGTAGCCCTTGTAGCAGGACCCGAGGAATCGTTTCGTCGCCGCATCCCCGGTATCCACCGACACCTTCCGCGCCTCACGCAGGATCTTCGCCCACTTGTCCAACACCCGGCCCTGCTCCGGAAACACCCACGCCTCCGCGATCTCCAGGTCGTCGAGGTCGGCGCCGATCCCCCCACCCGCCACCGGCTCCCGAAGCCCGTCGAGGCTGACCGAGGTGACCCAGGTCTGCACCGGCTGATCGGTGAGCATGTGCGGGTGCGGCAACGGCAGCCTCTCCGGCAGCGACAACGTCCGCGCCGCCGGGAGGGTGATCCGCCACAACCCGAACGGGGCCCCCTTCTCCCCCACCGCCGCCGCAGCCGCCGCCCCACCGGTCACATGGGCGGGCTGCCCGTACCCGAACTCCAGCATCCCCGCCGACGCCAGGTACGCGGCGCGTTGGTCGATGGACACCAACCGGCACGTGCCCTCGAGGTCCTGTTCGTCGGGGACCCGGGTCCACCCGGCCGCGGGTTCGAGGTCCCCGCGCGGGGCACCGTCCAGCGGCGGCACCGGCCCTGAGGTCGCCACCACCAGGCCCTTGCCCGTCCGGGTGCGTTCCCGCTTGATCTTGTCGACGATCGCCGCACCGGTCCGCGCCGGGGTCGGCCCCGGAAGCACCCCGAGGTGTTTCGCACACCAGGCCAACCGGCGACCGAGTTCCCGGGCCGCGGGCAGGTCGTCGTCGGGGAGATACGTTCCGGCGGTGGGTGAACCGAGGATCCCCATGTCGCCGAGACGGTTGTTCCAGCCGAAGTCCTTGTTCCAGTACGTCCACATGTATGGCTCGAGCACCACATCGACCATCGAGGTGAACTTGCCGATCGTCCGGGACAGGTGCACCACGTGCCCCGGATCGCCGCGCAGCTCCCAGCCCGCGTTCAGCATCGGTGTCAGGGTGGCCTGCAGGACCGCGGTCAGGTCGGTGGCGGCGCGGGTGCGCAGCGCCTCCGTGTCCTTGAAGTCGTCCTCGTCGCCGGGGTCGATCACCCACCCCAACGCCTCGCACGCGCCCTGGTTGACGATCCACACCTGCGGCGGCGTACCCAGCGGCTTCAGTGCAGCCCAGCGCACCAGTTTGTCCAACTTCCCCACCGAATCGACCGGACCCGTCAACTCCCGCCCCGACGGGGTGTACGTTCCCGCGGCGGTCACGATCACCGCGTGCTCATCCGCCTCCACACCGACCGGTAGCGACTCCCACACCGGCCGACTCAGTGGTGTTGTCGGCTCGGGCTCCGGCACAGTCGGCGCGTCCGCGTCAGCGGTCGGTGTCGATGGTTCCGCATCGGCGGTAGGTGTCGGCGACTCTTCCGCGGCGGTGTCCTCCGCGTCGATCTCGGCGGCCTCGTCGGTGGCCGGACCCGGCGGAGGCGGCTGGTGCACGTCGAACAGGGCAATCTGCTCCCACGGACGACTCATCGGTTCACTGCTCCCCGATCCGACCATCGGGATCGGCCTCCGGGACGTCGTAGCGGTCGAGCAACTCCTGCAGGGCCACATCCACGACGCTGGTGACCGTGAACCCACGGTTCTTCACCAGCCACTTCAACCGGGCCTCCGTCGACGCCAACACCCAGGTGTTCAGCTGCACCTTCACCGGACCCCTGCGGGACTCGAGCTTCGACGTCAACCCCTCGGTGGGTGCCGCGGCGACGGGACCTCCTGTGGTTCGGGAATCGGTGCGCGGCTTCGACGTTCGGCCCCTGTCGCTCGGCCGCGACGAGTGACCGCCCCGCTTTCCGGTCTGCGCCATACCCCACTCCTTTTCCTGCTCCCCCGTGGCTGTGCCGGACCCAGACTAGTCGATGCACGCATGATCACACGCGCTAGTACGCGCAGTGTTGCACGCATATTTGGTGTGTCGGGGTCACGGGGTGAGCGCCGGGCTGGACGAGATCCGGCCAGCACCGGGCGCTGCGGACCCATCCGGGCTGGTGGCATGGCTGCGCCACCGCTCGCCTGCCATTCTCGAGGGATGGCACGAACGTGATTGTCGGTGACGGTGGAGCTGCTCGGCGGGCGCGGCGAACAGCCGTGGCCGTGGCCGGGCCGCAGGACCGCGGCTGTCGACGGTCGGCGGTCCGGTGAGATGTCCGGGCATTGGGGTGCCCCGACGTCGGGGGGGTGACGCCGGGGCGGGGGTTCCGAGAATCGAATTGGGGGGAGGATCCCCGGAACTGCGCACAGAGTACACATCACGACCGACAGGAGAGCGTGCGGCTACGGTTCCGCGGTCAGGTCGACATCGGGTGGGGTCCACCCTTATTCGCGCATCCCGTCGGCGAGCTCGAGGACGCGTCCCAGGTACCGCGTCATGAAGGCATCCAGCGTACGCCGCGACAACTCGGGATAGCCGGCCTTACGGAAATAGTGCTCGAGATCGACCAGCTGGGTACCGATACCCACGCGCTGCTCATCCAGAGTCACCAACTCGCCCACCACACGATCGAGCTCCTCGGCCTTGCTCATCACACTGTCCATCGGTCTCACCTCGGCACTGAAGTTGGCGCAGGGCGGATGCTTCCCGAGACGCTCGGCCTCCACCCGCCCCGCAAGGGAGAGCGTAACACGCACTTCGAACATGCGTTCGAAGTAACTGTCGGTCCTCAGTCGCAGCCCGGTTCGGGGCGAAGGCCACACAGCAGCCCGGGGACCTCCCCCTCGCGGAGAGCCGACAGGCCGGTGGTCTCGGAGACAATCAGCGCCAAGCCCTGATCTCCCGGCTGCGGCCGCCTACCCGGCCTGAGAATCAGCGCAGCGCACACACAGCTCGTGGGTATTCGTGTCCACGAGCACGTGCCGTTGCCGCCGTGCGGGTGATCGCGCGGGACACCGTGAACGGGTGAACTTGTAGCCTTGTGCTGGTGTCCGCTCCCTCCGGCGACCTCCCCGCCGAGCACCCTCCAGCGCTGCCGTTACTGACCACACTGGAGCCGTCGGCGCACCCGCATATCATCACCACCCCGGCCCGGACCGGCACGAACGTCGCACTGCGGATCCACACCTCGCTCACGGTGTTCGAGGTCGAGGCCGCACCGTGGGCGCCGGCGGCATCGGGGTGCGTGGTCACCGTGCTCGTGCACAGCGTCGACACCGCCACCGGCCTGCCGCGGCATCTCCCGGTCGCCGAACCGAACGAGTGGGCGCGGGCGATCTTCGCCGATGCCGACGCCGGGCAGGGGTATTTCCTCGGCGCCGTCGACCCGGACACCGGCGAGCACCGGGACGGGCAACTGGCCTACCGGCTCTACCTCGACACCGACCGGCAGCCGATCCGAGTGCCCCACCAAGTCGTCGGCTGTCCGCACTACCGGATGCGCACCGGCGACAGCGATCCCGAGATTCGGATCGTCACCACCGCTTGACGGCACGACGTGCAGCACGTGGTCGCTCGCGGCGACTGTTCCGGTGCGGTACCCGGGGTATGCGCGCGCCACCATCGGCCTGTTCAACTGCGCGGGTATTCCGCAGCTGGTGTGTTCGCCGACGGTGACCGACCCTGAGGACGGGTCACCCGTGGTCAGTGGGCGTCGAGGAAGGCCTGCTCGATCTCGGCGGGGATACGGCCCCGCGAAGACAGTTCGTAGCCCTGCCCGCGCGCCCAGGCCCGGATCTTCTTCGTCTCGTCCGACGACCGCCGCGCGGGAACCGGGGTGGCCGACCGGTCCGCGCGGTGTTTACGGCCCCCGACCGGGGTGGAGTGGGCGATGTAGTACTCGAACGTCTCGCGGAGCTCCCTCGCGTGCTCGTCCTTCAGGTCGATCACGTACTCGACGCCGTCGACGGCATAGTGGATGCTCTCGCCGTCGTCACCGAACACGGTGCCGTCGATGTCGTCGACCAGCTCCACCACGACCTTGCGTGCCACAGATCCACTCCTCGCGTTCTTCGTCGGTCCGGATCCGATGACAGTACTGGAAGTATCAGGTAACCCCGCCGAGCTCAGTGGCCGACAGCGGGTCCGGCGACCATCGGCGGGTGGATTCGTCCACTGGTGTGGGCGCCGGCCTAGCATCGTGCAATGACGACGATGAGGTCGCTACCGCTGAACGCGATCAGACTCGGCTACCGCATCGCGCGCCTTCCCCTGCGGCTGGCGGAGGACGTCACCGCGTCCGAACACATCGCAGTGTTCGCGTATCGGTGCGATCGTGTCGCCGCCCGGATCCTGCGGGACGAGAGTCTGTTGTTCGTCGACCCCGAGCCCTCGGCGGTGGTCCGGCTGCACGACTACCGGGACCGACTCCGTGGTCGCAACGATCCGACGCAGTAGACGAACACCGACCTCACCACGGGTGAGGACCGAGATGGGGGTGCCGAACCGCCCTGCCTGGGTGGTGCGCGGCGGAACTCGCCGTATTCTGCGCGCAGGCCAGGCGCTGCTCGGCCCACGACCACCGCCACCGCTCACCCGGTGGTGCCGGCCCGCCGAACATGATCGACGACGACGGCTACGGCGCGGCTCGAGGACGCATGGCAACAGACGGTGCGACGGCAAGGCCGCCCCATCCAGCCGCGCGGAAGCCGACCACCACCGCCTCCGGTGATGTGCGCCCGGGGGCCGATCCAACACCCTACGCAGATGGTGGGTGCATCCAGCAGGGCACGGGGAGGCCGCCGGCGGTGTACCGCGCCTGTGGAACTCGACTGGGACCGTTCTGGTGTCTGCGCGGACCTCGCTACATGCAGGCGTGCCGGTCCCGGTCGTGGATGATCTGGTCCGCCAGCCGGTACACCGCGAGCTCGTCGGGGATGCCGACCCGGGTGGCGGCATCGCGGGCCGCGAGGAACGCCCGGACCTGCTCGTCCCCTGCTGTACGGTCTCGGTTCAAAAACGCCTGGCGGGCGTCGGCGAGGTCTTCGAGCACCCACCACTGGAATCGGTCGAGACCGGCGGCGATCTCGGCGATCCGCGCCCGCTCCGACCGGCGGGTGCGCCAGCGGTCCGCCAGGTCCGAACCCCCGAGCAGGAGACCGAGAACCATGGCGCAGACCGCGGTGATCACTGCACGTCCCGTCGCGCGGCCACGGACCGTGCCGGCTCCCGGGTGACCGGCTGTGCCGGCTGCCGGGTGACGGAGACCAGGGCGACGGTCGCCGTAATCGCGACCAGGAGGATCAGGAGCAGCGGCAGCGAGACCTCGGACACGATGACGGCCCCCACCACGGTGGCCACGAAGGCGAGGACGGCGAGCACCCAGAGGGCCCGGGCCGCCACCGCCTGGCGGGTGAGGTGGGCGGCAGAGCCGCCGACGACCAGCACGGCGCCGATCCAGAGGGTCCAGGTGGTCATGGCGGTGCGGGTCCTCCCAGGCGGTCGGCGGGCGTGAAGTCACGTCACAGGGTGTCATGCCACTGGAGGCCGACAGCCGGGCAGGCCATGAGCGGGGATAATCGGGCCGCACTATCGACGACGGCCGTCGGAGCTGCGCACACCGGCGCACAATCGGCCCATGCGGCTGATTGTGCCAATGCCACCCCGGGGGGAGCCAACGTCGACCTACTCCGCCACCGTGCCATACACGCCGGATAGCGAAGCGGCCCAAAGCAATCACAATAATTGCGCCCCATCCGATGACGGGACGGACACACCCTCAACCCGGGGAATTTCGTGACCAATGACAGAGGTGGATAGCACACGCCACCATCACCGCGCCTTCACCTCGATCTCCTTCACCACATCTGACGAGGCCGACGTCAGCCCTCCCGGTGTTGCGGGTCCGTCGAACCGACGGCACGAAACGCGCGGGACGCCTTCAACCCCTTTCGCACCACCCGGAGGTGAAAAATCGCCACGACAACCGCTCCCGCCGCGAAGACCATCGCCAGAAACCACCACCACGCGTCAAACACGAGATAGAGCACCGCACAGGCACCGGCGGCGGCAATGAACGCCCACTGCACGCGGTTCAGCGTGCGAGCCTTCTCTGTGGCACGAGTCATCTCCGCAAGATAAAAGTCCTGGCTGTGTGAATGAATGTCGATCTCCCGTCCTCAGCTGATCCGGCACCGGTGGCAACCGTCCACGGCGACCGGGGACACAGTGTCCGCGTCCTTCGTCGCTTCCACCTGCCATCGTGCACCGTGAGCGTAGAGGTCGTCACCGACACTGCGCGATGTCCACACACCCCGGCCACCGTGGGCGTGGCTGCGCGCAGTTACCGGCGGACGCCAATATGAAACCGGATCCCGTCTCGCCGTTGCCGCTCCGATCCTTGGTGCCCGACACAGGTCGAGGGTGCTCCGGCCACTGTCCGGGTGCAGCGGCTGCCCGTGGTAGCCCAGGTGCACCAATTGCCGAGAAACTGTTTCGCGCAGTGATCCTCCGGCCACGCTCACCGCCGAGCCGGTAGCGCGCTGCGTCTGGCGTGCGGTGCGGGTGCCCTCGGAACAGGATGTCCGACTCGTCGCCGGCGAGCACACCCCGCCGATACGCCCGCCGCGCGCCATTCCGGCTGCCCGTGGCATACACGTCCACCGACGGGTCGCCTTCGGTGGGTACAGAGCCGTAGGTGTAGTTCCAGTGCACCCCGGAACGCCCCCTGATGGGGACCGCATCCCCCCCTTCTTCGGCCCCGGCTGGTGCCTGGGTGTGGTCACCTGAGTAGGCCCCAGTTCGGCCACTGATCGTCACGAATTCCGGCCCCGGCTGAGGTGGCTGGTGGTCGCGAACGGGTGGTGC
>NZ_JBHVEY010000047.1:0-30249 GCF_042802055.1 Rhodococcus sp. NPDC057529 | reverse complement strand
TGGCACCCACCGGCGCCTCACGCATCTGCTTGTTGCTGCATCCCATCGCCACACCTCCGTGATCGAGGTGTTGCATCGACCGGTTGAGCCCGCCCTGTTCCCACCCCGGCACCCCAATGCCGCCGGCACCGGGCATATCAGCACACACACCTACAGCACGTCGCTGCGACGGTGGGTCGCGCGATGCACCATCACCGACGAGCACGGGCACCCCGCCGTGGTCAGCCCCCACAGATTCCGCCACACACTGGGCACCAGACTGATCAACCTCGACGTCCCGCAAGAGGTCGTGCGCCGCATTCTCGACCACGACTCACACCAAATGACCGCGCATTACGCCAGGTTGAGCGACACGTCGATACGTCGACATTGGGAGGCCGCCCGCAAGGTCAATGCATCCGGCGCCGAGGTCACCCTCGACCCGGACGGTCCGCTCGCCGAGGCAGCCTGGTCCAAGCAACGCCTCGGCCGCACCACCCAGGCGTTGCCGAACGGCTACTGCGGCCTGCCGGTCCAGAAGACTTGCCCCCACGCCAACGCATGCCTGACCTGCCCTATGTTCATCACCACCGCCGAGTTCCTGCCCCAGCACCGTGAGCACCGCACCCAGATCCTGCAGATCATCTCCGCCGCCGAAGCCCGCGGTCAGCAACGACTTGTCGAGATGAACACCCGAGTCCTCGGCAATCTCGACTCGATTATCGGCACACTCGACGACGAGCGCGGGGCCGATCCTGCACGTGAGCCGAGCGCAGGCGATTATGCGAGCTGACAACCGCCACCACATCCACCAAGCCGCCCAGCGTCGGCACGAGTTGACGCGTTCGAAAGCAGTTGCCGCCCTACGCAAACTCGAAAATGAGGGAAGCCCAGTTACATTCGAAGCCGTTGCCACCGAAGCTCGGGTTTCACGATCATGGCTCTATACCCAACCCGACCTGCGGGAGGAGATCATCCGGCTCCGCTCCGAAGGTCGGCGGGATCGGCCACCAGTCCGGACCCGGGATCGCGCGACCACCGATTCCTTACACACCCGGCTGGCTGTCGCACACAATCGCATACGAGCACTCACCGAGGAGAACGCGAGTCTGAGACACCAGCTTGCTCTCGCCCTCGGACACGCACGAGCGAGCCGCACAAATTTGCGAACAACTCCAACGTGACTGCATCAACTCG
Source organism: Rhodococcus sp. NPDC057529 (assembly GCF_042802055.1). NCBI lineage: Bacteria > Bacillati > Actinomycetota > Actinomycetes > Mycobacteriales > Nocardiaceae > Rhodococcus > Rhodococcus sp. NPDC057529. The sequence continues at coordinate 29,073 of NZ_JBHVEY010000047.1, read as the reverse complement.
ATAACAAACGTCAGGCGAAGGGAGCCGCCCAGCACGGGCGGTTGCCTCCGTTCTAGACAACGTCTACATCGCAAGACCCCAGCTCAGCAGACCACAACCGCACCGGGCTAAAGATATCATTCGTTACTGAGGCAGTCGGGAGTTGAGACACCGAAGTGAATCGAGTGTCGGGGTTACGGCACCAGGAACCAATTCGGGAACTGCACCAGCACCCACGGCCGCCGCCCGCCGCGGAGCCGGACACCGCGCCGGGTCGCAGCGACAAGGCCGATGCGTTGGTAGAGGTTGAGCAGTACCACTGCGGCGGGGCCGGCGACGATGGCGTCGCGGCGGCCGCCGACTGCGGCCGCGTCCTCGATGCGGGCGTGTGCTCGGTCGATGGTGATGACCTGGGGGTGGCCGGCGCCGATCCGGAACTCGACCACAGACCGAACACGGGCCGTGCGTTCCGGATTCACCAGGAATGGTGCGATCTGGAAGACGGCATTGAGTACGAGCAGGGCATCGCGGTCCTCTATCGGCCAGCTTCGATGCGCAACTGTCGCGGTGTCGTATCCGTGAATGAGCAATTCGGCCAGCATGTTCCCCATAGCCCCGGCTCCGTCGATCGTGGCGCCGAAGTGAAACGGGAATGTGTTGTCCACGGTGATGTCCAGGGCGCGGTACTTCTCCCACTCGGTGTCGAGTGCGTCGAGAAGATCGGCCCGTGGGAGGGTGGCCAGCGCTTCGACGTCTGCGTGGTTCAATGCGGTGACCTCGGGCACGGTCGCGCTGAGTCCCTCACGGCTGCGCCATGGGCGTTCGGTGTAGCGGCGAAAGACGGTCACGAGGTGTCGGGCCACGTCGCTGGTCAACCACGTGCCGTCGCCGACCCGGATATCGGCGGGTACGTCGGTGACCAGTTCGCGAAATCGTGTGAACGCCACTTCGGTGCGGTCGAGCAGTTCTTCTCGGGAGGTAGTGATCAGGCTCATTCCGGCCCCCGGGTGGTCCATACGGATTCAGCGCCGACATGCGACTACGCATCCTCGATTGTTGCAGGTGCGGGGGTCGAGCATTCGCAAATCCGGCCGTGAGACACGTCAATCGCGGTGGCGGGGGAGTCAACTAGATTCAAATGCAATCAATGCTGGCATTGCTTGCATTGCAGATGTCGGTCCTTTTCAGGCCTGTGCAGGGTCGATCATCTCGACACGGCGGGAGCAGATGTCTCAAGCAAGCTTCAGTCGGTGCCTCAGTAATGGCCATTATTGAGATCTGTAGTAGTGAGACGCGGTGATGTTGCGTCATCGTGACACGCTCTGGCTGGCCCTTCAGAGGGCTATTAGCCGCGCTGTCAGAGAATGAATCAGCCGCACTGCTACATCAATTTCCGGCCATGTGATTGAGATTGACGTCAATTGGACACGATCATCGAGAACATGAAGCATCGGCATCGTTTCAGTTGGGATAGTTCCATGGGCGATGTCCTCGTCATAGTGCTCAATCTTGTTTCGAAGCTTGCGGATTCTTTCTCGGAGAGGTTTTGGAGGTAGTTCGCTGCGCTCGACTGGTGGCGCAGTATCTGACTTCATCAGTGCTTCGGCGAAGATGAGGCAACGGGCGAGGGCGGTCACGCCGGCCTCCACATGTGAGACTGAGGCAAACAGGCTACCGAAGTCGCCCTCATGTCTGTGGGCGATGTACCCCTGTAATTCCTCACGGGACAGTACGAAGTTAACGATCGTCCGATCTGTAAGACGAACCAGATTCAAGAATTGTTGACGATCCGCTCCGCCTGCGAGTTGGGGTGATCCAGCACCGACGAATGCCTTGGCGGCGAACCAGGCGATCTGGTGGGCCTCTAAATCGCAGAAGGAAGGTATGCCGCATTTATTGGGTAGGAACGTCGACTCTTCCGCCATCGGTCAAATGCTACGGCGCGCGCTTGCGTGATGTGCTCCGACTCGTCTCTCCTTCGTTCACTACTGATTGAGCTGAGCTGCACGGTTTCGATAGCCCCGTCACGGTGAAGGCATCTCGAACTGGGGTAATCGACGTGCCCTGGATAGTTATGCGCTATATCGGGTTGTCTCTCAATGCGTGTCGGCGGTCGGGTCGGCGCCAACCAGCGGAGATGGCCCCGGCCAAAAGCGCGCCAGATCCCGCGAATGTTCGAGGACGGAACACCGAGAACGGAGATCGCTGCCGTCCTTAGAAACCGGAGTAGTTCGGTACCCGGCCGAGGTCATGGCCGACGACTGCAAGACCCCGACTGCTGGATGTCGACGGCCATAGCCGACACGCCCGACCGCGTGCGGGGGTCGTCGCTGCGAGCAGGGCTGCTATCCGAGACTGAATCCGGAAGAGCACTGGTGGCAGCGCGATAGGAGTCCGGACGATGGCACGGTCGACGAGAGGTCGGCTCGCGGCAGTCACCACCATCACCGCCGTGCTGTGCGGGACCGCCCTCATCTGCGCGCCCGCGATCGCGCACGCCGACCCGGTCGGCTGCGCGTCGACGTTCAACTTGCTCATCCCCGGAACCTGGGAGACCGACGAGCACGCCGACCCGAACCGGCCGGTGGGGATGCTGGCCCCCGTCGCGGAGGCGATCGAGGCGAAAAACGGTGCCCGCGCACAGACATACACGCTGCCGTACATGGCGCGCGCGTTCGACAACGGCCACACCTACGCCGACAGCAAACTCGACGCGGTCGACAAGGCCACCACCGTGCTGAAGTCCTACGCCGACAAATGCGAGGGCACGAAGATCACGATCACCGGGTACTCCCAAGGTGCGGACGCGGCAGGCGATCTCGCGTCGGCGATCGGCAACGCTCACGGACCGGTCGATGCGGATCGGGTCCTCGGGGTGGCGTTGCTCGCCGACCCGGGCGCCGGCACGCAGGGCACTGCGACGGTCGGCCCGACGACGTCGGGGGAGGGGATCGCCGGTCCCCGGTCACAGGGCATGGGCACGTTGTCGGGTCGGGTGGCCTCGATCTGCGATCCGAACGACCTGTACTGCTCGATCCGCAAGGGCGCGAACCCGTTCCTCGGATCCCTCGGGTCGATCCTGTCGAAGACCCCCAGCACCACCAACACCAGCGGTGGTTCCGGTGCGGGTGGTGATGACGCGGCGGTCGCCACCGCGCTGACCTCAAATTTCAGTGGCTCCGACCTGCCCGGTCTCGGATCCACTGTCGACGCGCTCGGAAAACAACTGTCCGGCAACGACACCGGCGGGACGGTGGATGTGCATCAGATCGCCGACACCGCGACCTCACTATCCAAGACGCTCAGCCCACTCGTCGATTTGCTGCAGTCCGGAGCTGCAAACACCGCCGCCACCACCACCCTGGCCGCAGCACCGGTGGGCACACCGGAACACGCGGCCGCCCAGATCCTCACCACCGCCGGTCACGCGGACCTGACCGGTGCACTCGACTCGGTGGCCACGATCACGAACACCGCAGCCACGCTCGCGAACAACGGCACCACCACCCTGCCCGCCACCGCCCCCGAAATCTCGCAACTTGCGGGCACCGCCGCAACGCTCGGCGGCCAGATCGCGCCGGTCGCCGCCACCCCGGCAGATGCCCTCTCCGCCGCGTCGAGCGTGTTGTCGGTGCTCAAACCGAAAGTTGTAGTCGACCAGGCCCTGAACGTGGTTACCGGGGTCACCGCACTCGATATACCGGCGATCCTGCACAACCTGACCGTGCTTCCGCAGAAGATCGCCGCCGGCGATGTCCGCGGCGCCCGCGATGCCGCCCGGGAACTGAACGTGCAATTCGCACCGGTGGTGAAGATGGTCGCCGGTGTCGACCTGAAGTGGATCTCCCAGATCCTCGCGATCATCCCGGACCCGACGGGGTACACCCAGATCGCGGCGCTGGTCACCAGCGTTCTCGGCAACGTCGACGTGATCAAGCTGGCCAACATCGCCGGTCAGGCCCAGGAAATCGCGTGGGCCGCCGCGGACAAACTCTTCCCTCCGCCCGGGGTTCTCCCCGACCCGGTGGGTGCTGCCGCGCAGACCACGGCGTTGCTCCCACTCGGCCTCGAACTCGCCTCGGTGGCCGCGAACATGCTCACCGGCACAGCCGGCAAGACCGACCCCACACTCCTGGGGAAACAGGCGGCCAACCCGGTCGGGAATGCGATCACCACCCAGGCGCAGACCCTCGACCTGAAAGGACTCGCCGGATCGGTGTCGACGATGGCGCGCTCGCAGGGCGCCGAGGACCTCGCCGCGGTCGTCGGTGAGGGCCTGAACGCGGCCAGCTTCCTCGCCTCCGGCGCACACCAGAGCTACCAGCACCTGGTAGTCGACAACGCCGGCCGCAACGCCATCCAATGGGTCTCGGATTGGCTGACCCTGCAGATCACCCGCGCCGCCTGACGATCCCGACCGCGCGTGTAGCGTCTCACGCCGCGCTTCCCAATCTCACAGCGAACTGCACTCGGACTTCACGGAACTGAGACCTGGCAGGCCAGAGCGGTTGCCGTGTCGAGGAAAAACACGACTCGGCCAAGGAAATGAGGGACTACGTGAGACAACGACGAGGTGAAGGCCTTGTGAGACAACATGAACGCAGCAGTCATGGCGTTCGAAGATGAAATTCAGCCCGAGACCCTACAGTGCGCGGCGTCGTCCCCGCCCGAACAGGAGCACCGAAAAATTGGCCCCTCACGCCCACCGCCCCTCCTGCTGGGTGACCTGCCCGCACTGCGATAAACGCACCTACTTCACCCGCAGGGATGCCCGCGCCGCCCGCACCCACCACGAAAGGCGTCGCGGCCTGTCGATCTACCCTTGCCCACACCAAGACCAGGACAGTGACGGCTTCCACGTCGGGCTCCGGCCAATCGGGTTGGGCCGCGGGAGTATCGATCGCGGCACCCTCGCCGAGAACCAGCGAGGAACACAAACACTGTCCGAAGCCAGGTTCACAGTGCGGGGTACGTGGTGACCCTGATGAACGCCACGGGATCACCGACCACCCCGATCGCACTCGCCCCCGGTGACCGGATCCGCTTCGGTATCGAACCCCGCCGCCCCTACACCGTCCGCGCCCTCTCGGAGAACTTCGTCGTCTGCACCCGCCACCGCGACTTCGCAACCCAAGGTGAGTTCGTCTACACGGTCATCGACTGGCGCAGCGGAATCCGCGGCCCGGTCACCGTGATCGGACACAGCATGGATGTGAGTACCGATCAGCAGTGCCGCGACCTCCTCGACGATCTCGAAGCCGGTCGGTGGGAGATCAGCCACCGCAACCGTGTCCCGCTCGACATCCTCGACCGGGGTGAAGCATGAGAGGCCCCACGCCCCGAGGTGCCGTCTCGCGGCACGGATGCTGCTCATCGGAGCCGCGGTGGTCCTGCTGTGGCCGGAGGCCATCCTGTCCTCGTTCGACCATCCGCCACTACCGATTCCACCCGTGATCAGTGGCGACTATGGGGGCGGACCTGGTGGCAGGGGAGGGCCAGCTGCAGATTCATCACCGTGACGGAAGTGCCGAGCAGGTACCCGGTGCCTGTTTGCTTCGATGCCGACGGTGGGTGCCGCGGAAGGTAGGCATCGCCATCGCACGTGCGCGGGACACGGTTTGCTAGCGTAGCGCTGCTAGCTATCAGCGCTAGGATAGCAAAACGTAGACTTCCTGCGGCTTTGTTCGTGAGACCATCCGATGCCTGCCTGATGTGCACGGACCCCTCGGCTGAGCGTCAGACACCCCAAGGTTGCTCGGTGAGCCGGGAGGTTCCGACAATCGGAGATCGTCACCGGCGGCGCGGGCGTTCCGTTTCGTCGAACGGGATTGTCGCACCTGTCATCGACGGGCACCGGACCCGAACGCGGTGGTGGGGAAGGGGCTGGGACCGAGCGTGAGGGTGACCGAGGTGGGGTGGAGTCCGACCTGTGGCCACCCGGTGGTGAGGTTCAGTGATCCGGTGGTCGGGTAGGTGCCGATCCAGTACTGCGGCGTGGTCCGATACTGGGCGGATCCCTCCGAGGCGGGGTCGGGGATCGGGTGGAACGCGTCGGCGAACCCGTCGAGGTCGTCGGCGCCGACGCGCACGGCCAGATAGGACCACTGCGCCGACCAGTCACCGGGGTCGGTCAGGGCCCGGGTTTCGTAGCGCGCGAAGTCGGCGCGGACACCGCTGACACACAGCGTGAACCGCAGCAGCAACCCGGACGCGAACGCGGTCGCCGCGGACAGCTCGAGGGCGAGGTCATTCTCCGCCGCGATCGGCATGCCCGCGTGCACGACAATCCCTCCGGTGGTGGGCGGCGCGAGGGCCGGCCAACGATGGCGGCGCATGCCTCATCGTCGCATCACCCGGCACCACAATGCCTGTGAATCTCCTGAGAGTCCCACTCCCAGAAAGTGATGTGAGGCCACAACCTGCAGGCCGGTAACACAGATCAGGGTGCACATCCACCGCAAGCGTGCTGCCGCCAGAGGAGCGTATCTGTCCGCTCCAGGCAGCGGACGGGGCATCCCGGCCGGATCAGAGGGCGGCAGTGACCAGACCGGCAACGCCGGCGACCGCGACGAGCGCGAAAAGAGCCAGCGGGAAGGACCCGAGGACGGTGCACACCAGGGTCGTCAGCACGGCCAGACCAATGATCACGGCGATACCCGCTTCCCAGGACTCGAGCAGCGCCACGTCGGTCGGCGCGGGCTCGCCGCGACCGGCGGCGCGGATGGGCTGCGTGGTGGGCAGATGCGGGCCGGGGACGGCGGTCACGGGGTGCGGATCCTTTCTGGGCGTTGCAGGTTCGTGCGGGTTGATGTCACCGCGCAGAGAATTTAGCACTCCCCGCGATGGAGTGCTAATGCATTGTTCTGTCGGCATGATTCGGTGAACACCGCGGGCGACTGCACACGATGAGGAGTGTTGACCGGAGTGCGGAGCCGTCTCCCTGCTCGGGCACGGGTCGACCGCGAACGACGGGTCGACCACCAATGGTGAGGACGGTTCACCCTGTCGGCGGGCGGCAGCGCCGCATGGGATCGCTCGAGCGGCGAGCAGCACTGTCGTGGTTGCTCGTGCCGTCTAGCGTTCCGCTGGCGGGTTCGGCGGTTCCGGCGCAGCCGAGTCCTCCCGTCGAGGTGTTGCTGATGGTCAGAGATCCCACAAGGCGAGCAGGTCGGTCCGGAGACTGGGGGAGCGGACGAAGTGATCGATCCGCAGCCGTGAGCCAGGGTGCCCGAGATCGGTGAGCGCCCTCTCGGCCTCGGTGAGGCGAAGCGGCGTCAGGTCGATGCGGATCCGCAGGAAGTACAGCACCGCGCCACCGGACCGCGGGATCTTCATGGGGTCGGACACCACGACGGCCGGCGGATACACCCACCCGTCGTCGACGGAGACGAAGACGACCACGCCGCCGCGCCGGACAGCGCTGGCTCGGTCGAGGCGCAGCGATTCGAGCGCGTACTTCACCGCCGGCCCTACCGTGGCCGGTCGCCGCGACCGGCGCTCGTCGAGCACATGCTGTTCGGTGGGACTGGGCTCGTAATCGACCGCATGCTTGACGAACATCCGGGTGACCGGGACCGACAGAAACTCGGCCTCAGGGTCACGGATTCGACCGGTCACCCCGGGGATCGGCACCGCCCGGCCGATCTCCCACTCCCGGGCGGCGTCGTCGAGGAATACCTCATCGACTTCGGTGACCTCGTCGATGCGGTCGATGAACGTCCGCACCGAAGCAATCACCTCGGGGTCGTCGGTGATGATGACGGCGTCGTCGGCGAAGGCGGAGTTCTCGGAGGCATTCGCCGACCCAACCACCGCCCGCCGACCGGTGACGATGACCTTCGCGTGCAGGGTCGGCGACGACAGCACCCGAACCCCCTTGTTCACGTAGTACGCGAGAGCAGCGGGGGAGGTGGCATGCGCCCGGATCGCAGCCTTGGACGCGTTGACGACCAACAGGTCCCCGGCGCGCAGGGGAAGCAAATCGGGTGCGTCCTGGCCGAGGTAGGCGATCGCCGCGTAGCGGGCGCCGCGGGTGCCGATCGCGCGGGTGATGTGTGGCCACGGGCTCGGCCCGTGGAAGGTGGTCCCCATACCCACTGACGGTAGCGGCCCGTACGTGAGTGGGTGCACTGTTGGTCCTCGCCGGTGGCGGAGCCTGATGCTGGGCACGATCTTTCGGTATAGTTTCGGGCATCCGGCGGCGACGCCGGCGGTACGCACGCCGAACGTTGTTGATGGTTTGGTCGCCAGATGACGCACGTTCGCCGTGGCACCCACCAGGTGTGGGTCCGAGCGTGGCAGATGGTTACTAAGGCCCGTCTGCCACGCTTCGTCGTATCCACGGGGCGAAATCCGAGGCGGGGAGGCGACGGGTGGCCTACAGCATCAGCCCCGACACCAGGGACACTCACCTGGACCCCGAGGCCGGCATCAGCACCACCCCCGCGGCCAAGCCCGCCGGCTACCGCACGGCAGCAAACTATGACGACCGTGCCGCCGACCGCGACGGCGCCCGGGAACTGGACCGGATGGTCGAGGACGCCGCATTCACCCGCGCCCGCAAAGACCTCGAACGAGCCTTCCCCCGGACCACGGTGCCGGAGGTGCCCGAGCGGAAACGCCGGGAGCTGCCGATCCCGGATTCGATTCGCCAGCCCCCGAGTTCGCGGCAGCGCAAGGCCCGGTCGGTGAACAAGAACCGGGCGCAAACCCAGCTGCCGAAGGTCGGGTACACCGCGGTGCAGAACCTGATCACCGACCCCGACCGGTGGGACGAGGTCGGCGGTGCGCTCTCACGCGGGCGGGGCGATGCCCAGCAGTTGGAGGAGACGATGCGCTCCCAGGTGCAGCGTGTCGATCGCGCGATTCAGACCGCGGAACGCTTCAACGACCGCGGCCACATCCTCTACGCCGCCGTCCGCCTTCCGCACACGGCACCACGGGAGGCGGTGAACTTGCCGTCGACCCTGCAGCCCGGTTCACGCCTCGAGTTCGACCGACACACGATGACCACCCACGCCATTCATCAGCTCGAGGAAACCTTCTCCGAGCGTGATGTGGTGTTCGAGATCGACACCGGCCGGGGCATGTATCTGGGCCGCTCCGACTCGGTCGACGACACCGCGCACCTGCTGCCGCGCGGGATGCGGTTCGAGGTGATCTCCTCCGGCCCGGGGCGTTACCGCCGCCCGGACGGGTCGATCGGCGAGCAGATGATCGTGCAACTGAAAGACATCACCGACGAGAAGGGGTTGTGATGGGATTGTTCACCGACGGCAAGGGCCGCCCCGAATTGGTCGTCAACCCGGACATCCTGCTCCGCCGCGCGCGTTACCGGCCTGTCGACGACGAGCCCGAGCCGGAGGAGACACCGAAGCAGCGCGTCCGCCGCGAGCTGAAGGTGCGCCTGAGCGCCGAGAAACGGGCACGGGAGAAGAAAGAAAAGACCGGAGACACCAACCCCCAGCAGGGGTGACGCCTCCGGCTCATCCTGTGCAACCGCAGTAAACGAGACACTACCTCAGGTAGTACAGCAGTGACGGGACCCGGGAGACCTCATGGATCGGCTGTCGCGGGCGACGTCATCGACGCGCTGGGCGGTCACCCCGGCCGAGGCACTCGAACATCTCGCTTCCCACTTGAGTTCACCAGTGCGACATGCCGTGGGTGAAACCATCGGCAGCGCAGTCACGTACGAGGGCGGCACCGTCCGCGCCCGAGGTACTCCGGCGTCACCGACGTTGTTCGCAGTAATAGAGCAGTCAGGTCATCTGCCGAATGCGAGGCAGCGTGTCGGCAATCTGCTCGAAGAGGGTGGGCCAGCCGCGTCGCAGCCAGGTCAGCCGGCCGCGGTCGAGGTGACCGCCGTCGATCAGGTGCGAGAGCCGGTGCTGGTGTTCGGGCACGCCGAGTTCGCGGAGTCGGGGGTAGACGGGGTTGACGGGTAGTCGGTGTCGGGCGATGTGCGCCCAGACGTCGGTGGTGGCCCAGTTCCAGATCGGCCCGTACGCGGTGGTGCCGTCCGCGCGGACGATGACACCGTCGCGGAGACCGCTGCGGGTGTAGAGGAGGCGGCGGGCGGTCGATTCGTCGGCCCGCACGCCCCACAACTCACCCGGCCCGAGGAGCTGATGGGCGCGGCGGGCGGGCTCGGTGATCAGCACCTCGTGCAAATCCACCGCGGCCGCTGTGACGGCGGCGGTCGCGTGGTGGTCCCACAACCCGGAGTCGGCGAGAACGTCGAGCAGCGGCGGATCAGTGCGGATACGGTGCAGATCCAGCCGCCAATGGTGGGCGAGTTCGGTGAGGTAGTCGTAGGTTTCGGGGTAATCGAGACCGGAATCGAAGAACACCACCGGCACATCCGGATCGACCCGGCGGGCCAGGTCGAGCACGACGAGCGAATCTTTGCCGCCGGAGAACGCGACGTACCCGTCATGGGCGGCGAGGTGCGCCTCGATTCGCGTGAGGATGGTGTCGATGGCGGCCGGACCGGCCTTCGACGACGGCGCCCGCAACCCACGGAGCACGCTCAGGTCCAGGCCGGCGTCGGCTGCATCCACCACACCTGGCAGGTTACGGTGCCGCCATGACCCTCGCCGCCGCCACCGATGTCGTCTGGGCCGCCTACACCGCCGCCGCCGGGCCCGTCGACGCGGCAACACCCGACGACCGAACGACAGGGTGCGCGCGCTGCGGCCACACCACACCGGTCATGTTCCCGGTCGGGCAGGTGATCTCCCGGCGGTTCACCGGCTTCGAATCCTGGACGAATCTGTCCGCCCGGAAACTCTGTCAGGTGTGCGCGTGGGCATACCGAGACCGGACGTTGCGTGTCGCCGCGCATATCGTCACCCGTGATCCCGCCACACTGAGGCCGGCGAACCCCGCACTGCTACACCAGGTGCTCTCCACCACCCTCGGCGCGGATACCGCGGTGATCGTGCCGCTGCGGCCCGGCCGCAAACACCTGATACCCGATGCCATGTGGGGCGCGGTCACGGTCGACGACGGCCGGCTGACATGGGCGGCAGACGATGCCGGCCGCCTCGAGGTGATGTGCCGGCTTCGAGGCCACAGCTTCACCGAGACCATGCTCCGCGGAACCACCCCCACCTACTCCGTGGTGCGCCGCCTCCCGGCCGATCAGTGGCCCCAGGTCTTCGACGACTGGAACCTGTTGGCGCCGTGGCGGCACGCGGACCCGTGGTGGGAGGTCGGCCTCCGCGCCACCCGATAGCACCAGCACACTCCGGCGCCGTGACCTCGCCGGATCATCGGCTGATGAGCTCTCGACTCGAGAAAACGTCGATTCTTCTCTAGCATTGCGGTGATGACTATGTCGGGGGAGAACGCACTGTCAGTGACCGACCGCTGGCTGGCCGCGGTTCCACAACTACCCGGGCTGACCGACCCCGCCGCGCAGGCGGCGGAGCGGTTGGTGCTGTTGCTGCACTACGGAATCGACTGGTCCGACCGCAACTGGGTGGCCGCCCGCCGCGGCGACTACTGGGACACCCTGCTACCCACCCGGGTGCGGTTGGCCACCTACAACAGCATCAACCTGCACCAGTGGTGGACCGCCTCGGCCGCCCGGCTCGGCTCCGCCCCGCGCACCGACGAGCAACGCTCCGAGCTGGCAATGCTGCTCACGAGCGAGGCGCGGCCGGTGCTGCAGGTGATGCGCGATCAGACGACCGCCCTGACGTTGCGCACGCGGATCGTGGCCGACGCGGTCCGTGCCGCCCGCATCGAACACGGGTTGGCGTCGTGAGCGTGACGCGGGTGTGGGAGATCGAGATGACCGCGAAATCCCCGATCTCGCACCGCGGGGAGCTGATCGGGACGACCGCGATTGGTCGGCGGATGAAAATCCTGCAGCCGGACGGGTCCGTCGAGCTGGTCCCGGTGATCTCCGGCAACTCCTTCCGCGGCGTGCTGCGCCGGATCGGCGAGGAACTGCTGCGCGACGTTCTGGGCTACGAGGGCAAGTTGCCGCTGGCGGTTGCGCATACCCTCCGCAATGGCGGCGCGATCGTAAAGTCCTCCGCCGAGCCGGTGACCGGCCGCCGCCTGCACCAACTGCGTGAGCTGATCCCGCAGCTGAGCGTGTTCGGCGGCGCCGTCGGCGCCGCCCCGATCGATGGCTGCCTGCGCGTCGGGCATGTGGTGCCGATCGTCACCGAAGCCGTCCCGATCCTGCGCCGTACCTACCCGGGCCCGTTGCCGTCCCGGTTCGACATCGAGGCCCTCGAGTCCTACTCACACCTCGACGACCTCACCACCGGTCACGCCGGCACCACAGTCGACCCCGACACCGAGACGGGCGGGTCGGGGTCACCGATGATGCGATACGACATTGAAACGCTCGCGCCAGGAACCCGCTTCGAATCGTGGGCGCAACTGGTCCGCGGCTCCGACCTCGACCACGCCTTCACCGCCGACGTCCTCGCCGAGTTCACCCGCACCGGCTGGCTCGGTGGGCGGACCGGAATCGGCCACGGCCAGATCGCCACCACCCTCGACCCACCCTCTGGCGGTGCTCCGGTGGTCGATTGGCGGGAGATCGTCGCCGCACGCCGCGATGAGGCCCTTCACATGCTGCTCTCGCTCCCGGCATGACCCTGTCGATCGCTTCGGGGATGGTGCCGCTGGTCATCCGGGCCCGAATGGCCGCCGGCGTTGCGCACGCGGTGCCGTGGGGCATCAGCCTCGATGGCCTGCTTGCCTCGGAGATCCGCGAGAACACCAAGGCCGCAGCCCGGGAAGCGGGCACCGACTGCACCCCCTACAGTCTCGACACCGTGCCGGACGATCTGGATCTGCCGCTGGCCCGCTGCAGCGGCGACGGCGGCGACGGGTGGCATTGGGCGGCGACATTCGCCTACCCGGAGGACGAGGTCCCGGGCCCGCACGTGCAGTATTGGTCCGCCCGTCCGGATCAGCAGGCCCTGGGCCAGATGTCCGCGGAGTTGCCGGCGTTGGTGTCCGAACGCCAGGGCCGCTACCGCTCCCGCGTCATGCCGCTCCCGCTCACGATCGCCCGGCACCTGGTGTGGCGGGCCGTCGGTGACCCGGTCGCGATCACCGAGCTGCTGACGCCCATAGTCTCGATCGGGAAGAAACGCGGCGCCGGACACGGCCACATCCTGTCCTGGGAGGTCACCGAACACCCGGACGCCGACCCGTGGGAGTTCGCGCACCTGCACCCTGACGGCACACTCGGCCGCACCGCACCCGCGACCTGCCTCCCCGAGCACGAGCGCGGCGACCTGCGAACGGGTGGGGAGGGGCGGATGGGTGTGCGGCCGCCCTATATGCACCCCTCCCGTCGCACACTGGTGCTGCTCCCGGCGACCTGACCGACTTCCGGGAAAAGAATGATGTGGTCCCGACCGTCCCACCCCCTGACCGATGTGAAACCGCGTTCACTGGCTTGGGCACCCTTCGGCGGCGAGAAACCCTCCCCGAACTGGTCATTGAGGTCGGTCTCGGAAGCGGTCTAACGTAGAAGGTGCGAGCCGTATCCCGTCGGGTCGAGACTTGACACATTCCGGGATACGACTCGCCACTCTCGACCGAGATTGTGCGCAGGCGAGGCGAATTCCCCGGGTGAGTCGAAGTAGGTGACAGCGGTGGTTCACGCCCCGGTTCCCGAGGTCTCCGACCTCGGCAACCATCGTGGACCACACCGGAATGCGTGAGTGAACGAACGCGCACCGTTGCGGTACATGCCGGGTACCGGCATACTCGGGTGCATGGGCAGCCCTGACGGAAGTGACCTCGCAACCCGACGCCGCGACGCTCAGCGAGTGGTCCAGCATCTGCGATTTCTTGCCGAAAATTACGTCGATCAGGCGCTCGTCAAGGACGCCCTGCTTCGGGGGTTTTCCCAGTCGGAGGTGGCGAAACTGCTGGGCATGAGCAAGAAGACGGTCAATACCCACGCCCGGGTGCCGTTCATGCGATACGCGGCAGCGATCGACTCCCGGATCGATGACCTCTGTCGCACGGACCGAGAATTCTTCGCCTACGTGTGGGGCTCCGAGGAGGCAGCGAACGCGGCTGTCGCGCGGTGCAAGCAGTACGACCGCGAACGCCTACTGGTGGAGTCCGATGGCTGAAACCCCACACCCACGCTCGGTGGACACCTCTCGTGGCGGTTCTCGGGACCCGCGTCCGCGGCCAGCCGCGTGCCTGGTCCAGCCCAGCGCCGTCCGCTGTTCGCTCAGGCGGCGGCCGCGCTCGGGGTGCGATCGATGCTGGCGTTCCAGCTCTCCATCACTGAAACCACGATGGGTGCGGTGAACCTGCATTCGAGCCACCTGGGCGCGTTCGACGACAGGTCGCCGAGCTGCTCGGCTTGAATTTCCTGAGAGTCCCTCCCCGCGAGAATGATTCGAACACCACACCGGGCATCCAGGTAGGAGATCGGGGTGTGAACCCAGGCCGGACGTGCAAATGTCGCCGAGCCCGGCATGCGGGCAGTCGTCAGAGGGTAGCGATGGTCACCCCGGCGATGCTGGCGACCGCGACGAGCGCGAGCAGGGCCAGCGTGAGCGATCCGGGGACGGCGCACACCACGGTGGTCAGCAGCGTCAGGGCGACGGTCACGGCGATACCCGCTCCCCGGGCCCGGGCAGCGCCGCCGAGTTCGGCACCCCATCGTCGGTGCGGCCGGTGTCGAAGGAGGAGGTGGGGGTGGGCGGATGCGGGCCGGGAACGGCGGTCACGGACGGTGCGGATCCTCGTCGAAGACCGAAGACCGAAGACCGAAGACCGAAGACCGAAGACCGAAGACCGAAGACCGAAGACCGAGGATCGAGGATCGAGGATCGAGGGAGTTGGGGTGACGGCAGGTGCGCCGGTCACAGGTACTCCAATACGGGAAACAGCGCGATCGCGGACACGATGATCCCCGCGACTCCGGTGACGACGCCGAGCAACGCCCGCAGCGAGGCGGGCTCATCGTCCGCCGCGCCGGACCGGGATGCGGCGATCGCGCCGCACACCACGGCGCTCAGGCCCAGGACGAACCCGAGTCCGGACACCCAGAACGACGCGAGGGACACCACCCCCAGGGCGAACGACACCGACGGCAACCGTGATCGTCTGCGCAGCGGCCAGGGTCGGGCACACGCAGAGGCACTCCCGTCGCTGGTGGCACCTGATTCTGGTGGCGTCGCGGCGGTCATGATCCTCCTTCGGGGTGGCTCGGGTGGTCTGGTCGTCGATGCCGCGAGCGAGGGCAACTGCACCTGCGCTGTACCTGGACCGGCGACTGTGCCTGGGGCTCTGGCGGTTTCTCGCGCTGGTAGTGGGTACCAAAGACTGGCTCGGTGTCTTCCCTGCCCGGAGACCAGGTGAGGCATGTTCTATTCGGGCAGTCCGATCTCGCGAGCGGCTCGGTCGATTATCGGGTCGTCGTCGGCCGCTTCTGCCACCTGCCGGTGGAATTCTTGGAGGCGTTCGTGACGCTGTGTTGGCTCACCGCTCTCTGCTGGGGGCGCGAAGTCCGGATTGGTCGGGTTGATCATCAGTTCCAACTGGGTGAGTACCTTCTGCTTCTTCGTTGCGTTCACAGTTGACCTCCCTGTCCGGTGGATCCGAGGGTACCTGCGATGCACCCCTGCGAGGGGTTGTCGACGGGTCGGGCGAAGGGGGCGGGATGTTCGATGGGTGACCAACGGTGTGCCCGAGTGCTGATCTCGGGAGTGTGGGTGTGGCCGTCCTTCGGCCGCACCCCACTGACCATTCCGTTGCCCGGGCCACAGTCCGCAGGCCTGGTTGGGTTTGGGACACCTGATCGACTTCTGCGAAGAGATGAGCACGCCTTGTCGTGCCGCTCAGTGACATGCCTCGTCCCGCCGAGCCGGAGAAGTGGATGTTTCTCGCGCCCGCACGGGGGTCGATAACGCTGCGGCGCTTCTACGCTGGGAAGACCACGACCAGCGGCGGGAGAGGGATCATGAGTTACGAAGCAATCTACGACGGGGTCCGGTATCCGCTCGCCGATGCGGCGACCGCACACGGCCTCGAGGACGCCATCCGCGGCCTGTTCGACAACGGCAACGGCGGTTTCGTCGGTTTCGTCAGCCAGAACTCGACGGTGCGCCTATTGATTACGCCGGCGACGCCGGTCGCGATCCCGGGCAGCGACGAGCCGAACCCGAGCGTCGTCTACCGCTGGTAGCCCCACCCACAGCCCGGCACCAACCGGCCCCATCCGAGAGACGATGCTCGCCACGTCGACAGCCCGAGCACCAGCTGAGAGTGAACCGTCAACGGTGAGGCGGCTGGTCCCTCCCTCCGCCCTCGGGTCACGCGGGATCGCGATGGTCAGCTGCGCCGGCCGGGTCGGCGCCAGAAGTCGTCTCCCATGAAGGGTTTTCGTACCGGCTGGTCTGCGTGATGGGGCCCGGGCCTGGGCACCCTCTTGTATGGGATCGAACGCAGGCAACCCCACCAGCTCGCCGGCCGCGACTCTCGGCGGTCGACTGTTGCGGTGGGCGGTGACCGGGACGCCGCCCGGTTCTCGCGCGAGGTATCCCGGGTGTGCGCGGACCTGCACCCGACCGTGGGCCGACCGGTATACGGCGATGTGCTCGCGTGGGTCGTCGACGCCACCGTCGGCGTCATCATCGCCCGGCTGGGCGCCACGGGTCCGGAGCAGACATTGATCCTCGACGTCCGCTTCACCGACGGTCGACGGTACGTCCACGGCGACGCCCTGCCGGCGTCGGAGCGGTGGGTGCTGGGGACGGTATCGGCGTTCCTCGCCGAGGATGTGGTGGAGGGGGAGAAGTCCCTCACCGCGGCCGAGCAATTCGACATCACCCTGCGCGCGGAAATCCTGGCCGACGCCCTGATCTGGCTGGACTTCGTTCTCGACGTCGACCTTCCCCACCCACCCGACATGGCGGCCGCGTAGAAACACGCATCTGGTCTCGGAAAATGGTTCGGCCCGCGGCGTTTCGTGCGGCGGAAGGTGCCGGCCCAAGTTCGCGGGTGTCGAGCTCCCAGACGGGGAACCGCCGGTCGATTCTGTGACTTGTTGTGGCTATGTGGTGCGCGGAGGTCGGTGGTGTGCGGTGAGCAGCAGGTGGTCGAACCGGGTGCGCAGGCCGGTGTCGGGTTCGAGTTCGCCGAATGCGGCGACGATTCGTTCGGCTAGGGTGCGGAGCCGAGTATTGGTTTCCTGGGAGCGCCAGGTCAGGATGTCGAACGCGCGGTCGGCGGGAATGCCGTACACCAGCATCAGCGCGCCCTTGGCCTGCTCGATCACCGCCCGCGATTGTTCGAGGGCGGCGACGGTTTCGTCGACGGAGTCCTTGACGTCGCTGCGGTGGGAGTCGGTGATGTCGATGTAGAACCCGGTCGTGCCGATCACGGCGCCGGCGTCGTCGTGCAGGCGGTCGCCGACGACGACCACCTGGCGGATTGTGCCGGTGGTGTCGATGATGCGGTGTTTACTGCTGAACGGCTCGGCATCGTTGATCATCCGGTCCAGGACCCGGGCGACATGCGGGTGGTCCTCGGGGTGTTTGTGGGAGAGCAGCAATTCGGTGGTCGGGGTGACCTCGCCGGGCCGGTAGCCGTGCATCTGGGCGACGGTGTCGGACCATTCCCACCGCTGCCCGTCCAGCAAGAACCGGAAACTGCCCACCCGTTGCGGCTCACCGCCACCGAACACCTGCTCTGAATCCACGCTCTATTTTCTAGCAAATCGATAGCTCGAAAGTTGCACGAGTTGCCGGGTCAGACCACGCCCGTTGGCCGGTACACCTTCGACGAGGGTGGCCACCCGAACCTGTGACGTGCGACCTGGGGTGCGCGGCGACCGTGCGGTGCGCTCCTTCGCTGCCGCACGAAGGGAAGGGAGAGCGACGTATCTCGGCCTACGCGGCGGAGAGGGCGCGCCCCCTACCGGGGCCGACGGGCTGCCCGTTCGGCACACTCTGGCTGCGGCGACAGGAACTGCGGACCCTGCCTGCAGCATGACTGGCCCGAAAGTCACGGAAATCTGCTCGGGGCCCGCGGCGCTCCACAGACCCGCAGCGCTCACCCGGGTGCAGTACCCCCGCCACTCGACGAGGTGGCGGGGGTACACCGCGGGGTGGAAGGAGGTGTTCGCGCGCATCTCGTAACCGGACCCCCGCCGTTTCCGGCCCGTCCGACGGGGCACTCGGCAAAGGGCACATTCCCCGGGAAACGGCCTTACCGCCAGGGTTGGTCCGGGGGCCGAAACGTGGAGGCACGGATGAGTATGCGGGTGTGTGACACCGTCGATCACGATGAGATCCGCCGGTGGATCCAACTGCACCGCGGTGCGCCCGCCCGGGTGCCGGACACCGGGGCGGTCTGCTCGGCGGAGGTGCTGCTCGTCGACTTCGTCGGGGCCCGGTCGGGTCACTATTTCGAGCACATTTCGTGGGCGGAATGGTTCGCCTGGTTCGACGATCACCGCCTGTGTTTCCGCTGCCCGGGCGATCCGGAGAGCCTGTCGTTTCACCTGTTTCCGCGCGGAGCGGCTCCGCCGACCGTCCATGCGGTCAACCTGAGCCCGTAACCCGAACCCGGCAGCCCTGCCGCGGTGGCGGGCAAGGGGAGTACAGCGGCGTCCGAGGGTGGGTCGGCGCGACTGTGCGACTGTGCGACTGCGTGGCGGTGTTGCTCGGCATCCAGCTCAGCTGAGGCTGCCGGCGGGGTGTGGTTAGAAGTCCTCGTCGATGCAGGCCAGCCGGTCACCGGCCATCCCGGCCCGGCCTGGGGCGTTCTGGGTGTGCTGGTCGTGGACCACCACGGACTTGGCTTCCCCGGGACGGAACTGCCAGTCCGTCGTCGAGGCCTGGGCGTTGCCGCCCGGGTCGGTGGTGATGTCGAGCCAGATCTCGTTCTGCGGGTTGGCGTAGGCCGGATCGGACGACGGTGTTTGCTCGGTGGCGGCGGGGTCGACGGTGTTCTGGTAGTGCGGTCCCGAATCCGCCGGGGCCGGCCCGCAGCGTCGGGTGTGCACGTGCACACCGAAGTCGCGGCCCGGTGCGAGGCCGGTGGCGTCGAGGGTGACGGTGGTGCGGCCGTCGTTCTCGTCGGATTCGATGTTCACGGTCGATCCGACCGGGACGGCGGCCTCGTTGTAGGTGAAGGCGCGCTCGTCCTCGGTGAGGGCGGTCCCGGGGAGCACGAAGGCGCCTCCGGAGGTGTCGGGGACCGGCAGCAGGTCGGTGGCCGTCCCGGCTGAGGATGCGGGCGGTGTCTGCACGGTGGGTTCCTCCGTCGACGCGTCGTTGCTGCCGCATCCGGTGACGACGAGGGCGGTGAGCGACACGCCGGCGAGAACGGTGGTGCTGCGTCGGGTAGCCATACTTGCGGTACCCGGGACCGGAAATGCCAAATCGCGGGTCGTTTCGGCCCTGCGAGCTCGCCTGGTTATCTGGTACTTCCAGTACTGTCATCAAGTCCGCCGAAAGACACGAGGAGTGGATCTGTGGCACGCAAGATCGTGGTGGAGCTGGTCGACGACATCGATGGCACCGTGTTCGGGCAGGACGGCGAGAGCATCAGCTACGCCGTCGACGGCGTCGAGTACGTGATCGACCTGAAGGACGAGCACGCGACAGAGCTCCGCGAGACATTCGAGTACTACATCGCCCACTCCACCCAGGTCGGCGGCCGCAAACACCGCGCGGGCCGGTCGGCCACCCCGGTTGCTGCGCGGCGGCCGTCGGGGGAGACGACGAAGATCCGCGCGTGGGCGCGCGAGCAGGGCTACGAACTGTCTTCGCGCGGCCGTATCCCCGCTGAGATCGAGCAAGCCTTCCGCGACGCCCACTGACCACGACTGCCGTGGCAAGGTCGTTCGCTGCCGGCGAACACCCCGCCCGCGAAAATACCCGCGCGGAGTCGGATCGGAGTGGGCTGGTGCGGCGTTCGAGGGTGGCCAATTTCTCGCGGAGTGGCGGCGCACGGCCATCTAACAGCGTTTCGTGATCCAGTTCGACCCCCGTAGGGGATGATTCGGCTGCCGTCGACGAACGCGGCCGGGGTCAGCATGGGCTCGATCAGCCGCATACGCCCGATTGTGCCCGCGACCTGCGAGCTACGCAGGAAGTAGCCTCAGGACTGCGTTGACTGCACCGATCGGCGATCGTGGTCGCGATCCTCGCCCGGCGCCGGATTACCGCGATGAGTTAGCGTGTCGGCACACAGGTAGGGGGAGTTCATGTTTGCGTGGTTGCGTCGGCCCGGCCGATCCGCACGAGTGGAATCGTCCGCGGAACGCGATGAGCGGGTGGTCGACGAGGCGCTGGTGGCGGCGCTGACCGGTGACCGGCGCGAGGACTACATCGAGGCGTTGCTCGAGCGGGCCGAGGTCATGAAGGAATTCCACGTCGACGGCGTTCGGTCGTGTTCCCGCAGTATCAAACCTTTGGGGCAGCTAGTCCGCTCACCGGAGGAGATCCGCGACGAGACCGCCTCGTTGCGCCGGCAGCTGAGCTCGCGATAGAGACGACAACGGACCAACAGAAACAGGCCGCCACCCACCAATCCACGAAAAGCCCCGCAAAATCAGGACGGTGACGGATCACCGGTCTGGGCAATGCGTGGCGACCTGATACTCGTCGCAATGGCAGAGTAGATCCTGCCTCCGACACTTCGCCTCGGAGCCGAGTCCGCAGGCGGGCCACCCTGGGACGGTAACCCCGGAGGAAGCCCATCCACAGCGACCGCTCTTGCCGGTGACCATCTGCATGAGCAGCACCTGTCGTGCGGTCACGCGGTGGTGACGATCCGAATCTCGGGATCGCCGTCACTGGTACGCATCCGGTAGTGCGGACAGCCGACCACTTGGTGGGGAACTCGGATCGCCTGCCGGTCAGTGTCGAGGTAGAGCCGGTAGGCCAGCTGCCCGTCCCGGTGCTCGCCGGTGTCCGGGTCGACGGCGCCGAGGAAATACCCCTGCCCGGCGTCGATGTCGGCGAAGATCGCCCGCGTCCACTCGTTCGGTTCGGCGACCGGGAGATGCCGCGGCAGACCGGTGGCGGCGTCGATAATGTGCACGAGCACGGTGACCACGAACCCCGAGACCGCTGGCGCCCACGGCTCGGCCGCGACCTCGAACACCGTGAGCGAGGTGTGGATCCGCAGTGCGATGTTGGTGCCGGTCCGGGCCGGGGTGGTGATGATATGCGGGTGCGCCGACGGCACCAGCGTGGTCAGTAACGGCAGCACCGGAGGTTGCCCGGCGGGGACGTCGCCGGAGGGAGTAGACACCAGCAAAGGCTACAAGTTCACCCGTTCACGGCGCCCCGCGCGATCACCCGCGCACCGCGGCAAACAGCCGGCTCGTGGACACGAATGCCCACAATCGGTGTGTGCGCTGCGCTGATTCTCGGGCCGGGTGGGCGGCCGCGGCCGGGACCAGGGCGGGCGCTGATGGTCGCCGAGACCACCGACCCGTCGGCTCTCCGCGAGGGGAGGCCTCGAGCAGCTGTGCGGCCTTCACCCCGAACCCGGCTGCAAGTGAGGACCGACAGCACGTAATTCGAACACGCGTTCGACTTGCGTGTTACGCTCTCCCTTGCGGGGCGGGTGGAGGCCGAGCGCCTCGGGAAGCATCCGCCCCGCGCCAACTCGAGTGCCGAGGTGAGACCGATGGACAGTGTGATGAGCAAGGCCGATGAACTCGATCGTCTGGTGTGCGAGCTGGTGAACCTGGATGAGCAGCGCGTGTGTATCGGTACCAAGCTCGTCGATCTCGAGCACTACTTCCGCAAGGCCGGCTACCCCGAGTTGTCGCGGCGTGCGCTCGATGCCTTCATGACGCGGTACCTGGGACGCGTCCTCGAGCTCGCCGACGGGATACGCGAATAAGCGTGGACCCCGCCCGATGTCGACCTGACCGCGGAACGGTAGCCGCACGAGGACGTGTCGGTCGCGGTGTGTACTCTGTGCGCAGTTCCGGGAATCCTCCCCCCAATTCGATTCTCGGAACCCCCGCCCCGGCGTCACCCCCCGACGTCGGGGCACATCCATGCCCGGACATCTCGCCTGCACGCCGACCGTCGGCGGCCGCGGTCTGTGCGCCCGGCGAAGTCACCTCCGGTATCCCCGCCGATCGAGCAGTCAAGGTCTGTGCCGGTGGCATTGTGCGGTGCGGCGACCCGCGGACTTTGTCACGTGCCTCAGCACATGGCGACCGCAATTCTGTCTCCAATTCCTGGCGCTTCTTCGGTCATCACGACACGAGGCGGGCCGTCCCGGGTGCTGTGCCGCGACCAGTGATCAGACGCCATCCCGTGTGAGCGGAGGGGGCACTACGCCCTGTTCTGGTGGTTCACCCAACGTATCGACCGCTATGCGCACCAGTCGTGGAAGTTGATCGTCGTCGCCTTCGTCTGGGGCGCCTTCGCCGCACCATGGGCGTTGGCGGCGAACGCGAACACCCCCATGCTCGAGATCGGGCAAGCTGTTCGGCCAGGCCTGGGCCGTGGACTGGGGCGCCGGCCTCACCGCGCCGTTCACTGAGGAGATCTCGAAGGGCATCGGCCTTCTGCTGCTCATCGCCCTCGCACCGCGGCTGGTGCGCACCGCATTCGATGGTTTCGTCCTCGGTGCCTTCATCGGCCTCGGATTTCAGATCCTCGAAGACACCCAGTACGCACTGGCCTCCAGTGCCGCCCAATTCGGTGCGAACCCGGTGGGCAACGCCATGTTCACCATCGTCATGCGCATGACCATGGGCGTCGCCGCGCACATCCTCTACAGCGCGGTGTTCGGCGCCGGCCTCGTCTACTTCCTTGGCCGGCTCGCCGAGCCACGCCGGCGAGGCCGAGGGCTTGCACTGATGGCGACCGCCATGCTGTTGCACGGGGTCTGGGACAACATCGGCGGATCGCGGGCCGAAACACGGCACTGATGTTCCTGCTGTGGATCGGCGTCATCGCCGCCGCGATCGTCGTCGTCACCCGAGTATTTGCGATGACGGTGCCACGGGAACGTCGGTTCATGCGCGAGGTCCTGGCTCCCGAGGTCGCCGACGGAGTCGTCACCGAGGAAGAGATCGACACTCTCGCGGGAGACCGCAAGGCGCGCAGAACATACCGCAAGCGCGGAGAGAGCCGAGCAGACCGCCGTCGGCGCGACCACGTTCTTGAGGCAGTGCACGACCTCGCCGACCAACTCGCCGAATCCGGCGGCCGGGACACCGGTACCGTCGCATTCGCGCGGCAAGAGGTCATGCGGCTACGCCGCTGACCGTTCGCCGACGGGAGCCCACACTGCCCGCCCCACGGCGAAACGCCTTCACGCGTTAGAAGCGGCACCCTCCATCCCGCGGCGCGGGTAGGTGGGGTCCCCATCTACGGTCCCAGTTCGAGTCCAACCGGACCGTCGAGGCTGGGAGACCTCGTCAGCCATTAATAGTTTGGCTGACGAGGTCGGCGGCACAAGCCCGCGTCGCCGCCAGACGGCGCGCCAGTGCGCCGGCAATCATATGTCGCCCACCCGGTTGATCCGGAAGGTGTGATGAGGACTACATTCAGTATTTTCACGGCGCCCCACAGCAACGCACAGACCTCGCCTGAAATCACATCCCACCGTGCAGTTGCCCACTTCGGCTGCCGCACGGCCGTGGTCTCGGTATGAAGATGTCCATCCGGAAGGTCCTACACAACTTGGCCATTGACGTTTGATCCGACCCCACAGTTGGTCGCACCGGCCAGTCCTGGTTCGCTATCTTCCGCTGCCTGTCGACTGTCCCTGCCAGGCGCCCAGAAGGTCGTCACAGAGCGTTGCTTTCATGGTGCGAAGTCGATTCAGGTCCGACGGTCGGCAACAATGTCGGCCTCGATGTAGAGCCCGAGCGCAATCTGGGGAGATCAGGTGTGCGCACAACGCGGCGCGGGAGGAGTTGACGACGAGGACGTCACCGGCACGCAGTGACGGCAAGGTGGGCGCGACCTGGCAGAGGTGGGCGATCGCGGCATGCCGGAACCTACTGCGAGCCGTCGATGGTATGCACCATGACTGTGAACGGCGTACCGACCGCAGCGGGAATCCCTGCTCGGCCGCGACCTCGGCTCAATAGACGAAGTGAACCCGTGGTGCGATGTCCGTTGCAGTGTGTTGGGGAGAGTCGGAGCTGGTGAGTCAATCGCAGTGATCTGGACAGAAGCTACTGGAGAACCCAAGCGGCAATCTGTGTTCGCGAAGTGAAGCCGAGCTTGGCCAGTATGTGTTCTACGTGGCCCTGGACCGTGCGTTGGGAAATCACCAGTCGGGTGGCGATTGCCCTGTTTGTGAGGCCCTCAGCTACTAGTTCTGCTACTTGATGCTCACGGCGGGTCAGGCTGGGTTCACCAGTTGATTGGGTGGGTGTCGCTGCGGACTTTTTGTCGAGTGCGTACGCGGTTGCTTCCCGAAGGTTGAGCTTGCTGCCGCGCTCGAAGTACGTGCGAAAGCGACTCTCGCCGAGTGACTTACGGGTCAAATTTTCGCACTCTTTGTGGTATGTGAGCTTCCCGAGAAAGCCGACGGCAGGACCTCCGATATCGTGGCACCTGCCGGCATTTGCGCCCAGTAGCACGGCGGCGCGCTCGGCATGGTGCTGATCGGCTTCGATCCAGGCCAGCACTTGTAGGGATCGGGTGAGGCCGACTGTGTCGTCTGCGCGACTGGAAAGCAGTAGACCGCTCTCTAGGAGGTTTTTTGCTTGCTCTGTGTCACCTTTTCTCCACATTGCCCATCCTCCAGCCAGAGAGGATCTGCCCCGGTACACCAACTCACCACGCGCTTCTGTAATCGCGAGCATTTCCTCATGACAATGGGCCGCCTGTGCCGGGTCCCCTAGCAGCACATAACCCACTCCCATGACTGTCAACGCCCCAGCCTGGCAAAATTCATATCCGAGATTGCTCGCCGCGTTCACAGCCGCCTCGGACCTAGCGACAGCAGTCGACGAGTCGCCGCTGTAGAGCGCAATGGCGCCTGCCGCGTGCTCGGCAAGCGCGGAAACCGAATCGTCGTGCAGACACTCGATGATCTCCAAGCCTTCAGCTAGTTGTGCATGTGCAGCGGGGAAGTCGTCCTGCAGACCGGCTAGTATGCTGCTAGAGCAGAGCGCTTTGGCACGCTCCGCTGTGGGCGGCGGGGTGTCATCGGTAGCTAATACTCGATCGAACCATGATCTGCCTTCGCTGAGGAGCCCGCGGCAAACCCACAAGGGAAATAGTGAAGCCGCGATGCGCTGTCCGGCCCTCACCTCGCCTGGTTCGTTGAGACAGAGCCGGAGTGCTTCGTGGAGGTTCGGTCGTTCACGCTCAAGTCTGGTGATCCACTCCAATTGGCGGGAACTGATCCACTCGTTTTCGGCTTGCATTACGAGTTTTTCGTACCAATCACGGTGCCGTCGGCGCAGTTCTGTGTACTCCCCGCTGCCTTGGAGCTTTCCCAGACCGTATTCACGAAGAGTGTCGAGTAACCGGTATCTCACTACTCGGCCGGATTCCTCGCGGATGAGTATCGACTTGTCAACCAGTTGCGCGAGGATGTCGAGGAGACCGACGGGTGAGTCATCATCGCGGCAAATCGCCTCGGCTGCATCGAGTTCGAAGCTACCGGCAAATACCGCCACTCTAGCCCACGCTAGCTGTTCACTGGGCGTACAAAGGTCGTAGCTCCAGTCGATGCAGAGCTGCAGTGTTTGCTGCCGCGACGGTGCCACGCGGCTGCCTACGGTCAGGAGTCGATATCGATCAGTCAGTCGCTCAAGAACCTGTTGCGGGGTCATTGCCCGGAGCCGAACTGCTGCTAGTTCGATCGGCAGCGGCAGGCCATCAAGACGTCGACAGATCTGTGCCACCGCACTGTAGTTGTCCTCACTCAATTCGAACCCCGGTACAGCCGCAGAGGCTCGCTCCACAAATAGCGTCACAGATTCGTAGCTCGGTAGCACTCTCAGTGAAGAATGTCGGTCCGAGTCAGGGACGGTCATCGGAGGTACTCGCAGTATCTGTTCCCCGGCGCAACCGAGCGGTTCGCGGCTAGTAGCCAGAATTTTGAGCCCCGGACATCTTCGCAGCAGGGCTTCGGCCAGTGTGGCGACCGCGTTCACGAGATGTTCGCAGTTGTCGAGTACTAGGAGCAGATCCTTGTTGAGGAGATGGCCGACGATTTGGTGCAGTGGGGGAGCGGCCGATTGGTTACGGATTCCGAGTTCGGCAGCTACCGTCCCGTCCACCAGCGTCGCGTCTTGAAGTTTGCCTAGTTCGACTAGACAGACGCCGTCGGCGAATTTCTGCTGGTTGTCACTGGCGAGACGAAGTGCGAGGCGGGTTTTTCCCACACCACCCATCCCAATCAGGGTGACCAGGCGAGAGGACGACAGAAGGTTCTTCGCAGCGGCAAGTTCACGGCGGCGCCCGACAAAGCTGGTCAGCTCGAGCGGAATGTGTCCTAGATTTTGCGTGCCAGGTGGTATCAGACTGTGTAGTCCAGTTTTAAGTGCTAGTCCAGTCGTCTGGTGCGGGATGGATGCACGTTCAGTTCTCAGACCGGTGAGTTCGCGGATGAGCGGTTCGTTTCTGTGCGTGGAAGTGCCATTTGGGGGTATGGCCATATCATCGATCCGGTAGTTATGGTGCTGCTCGATAGAGCGGAGTTCGTCACCAAAAACTGCCGCGGTCGTAGGGCGATCAGCAGGGTCGCGTGCCATCGATTGTTCTATCGCGACTGCGACGTCGTCTGGGATACTCTGTCGCCCCCGTAACTCAGGTAATGGTTGAGTAGCGATTCGTAGAAATTGTGCCACGACCTGTTCGCCTTCGAGGCGCTCGAATGGAGCGTGTCCGGTGAGTGCACAGAAGAGCGTCGCGCCGAGGCTGTAGATGTCGCAGGCGGCGGATGGAGGCTCGCCTGCCAAAATTTCAGGGGCCGTAAAGGCCGGTGATCCGGTGAGGACGCCCGTAGCAGTTTCGAAGGCGCCGGCCATGTGCGCAATGCCGAAGTCGGTCAGTTGCGGGTCGCCATAGTCAGTGAGGAGGATGTTCGCTGGCTTGACGTCTCGATGAAGGATGCCGAACCGGTGAGCGGTTTCCAGGGCACCTGCAATCTTCACCCCCAGTCCGACGACTGCTCCCCACTCCAATGGCCCGCTCTCGCGTATGACTCTTTCGAGCGAGTCCTTGGGGTGGTACGGCATCGCGATGTAGGGCAATCCACTACTGGTGGCGCCTGCCTCGAGGACATTGACGATATTGGGGTGACCCGATAGCCGTCCCATTGCGCGTTGCTCCCGCAAAAAGCGCTCAAGGTTCTCCGAGGCGAAGCTAGTCGTAAGGACTTTGACCGCCACGGTGCGCTCAAGCGAACTTTGTCGGCAGCGGTAGACAACACCGAACCCGCCGCGGCCGACTTCGTGCGCATCATCAAATCCGACCGCAGCTAACTGTGCTGCGACCGAATCGAGTACGTCGCGCTGTGCACTATTCGAGTCGCGTTTGCCCATGTGCGCCGATCCTGGATGGACTCTCGTCGTACTGAGGTCCTCAAGATCAGCGTACAGACACATCCCGCGGCGGAGAAGCGGTCTTCTAGGATATCGACTGGGCTACGTCGGCCGGGCTCTCCATCTACCAGCTGATAGCCGGTCCACGGGGGAGTGTAAACCGTACCCTTCAGTTTGAACAGACCAAGGTCAGTTTGCCTACCCACTTTGAGAGATCCAATTGGGGTTCGAGCACTGCGCTACGAATCGCCACCGATGGCTGCAGCCGATGCCAGGGTTGTCTCACGCCCCTCTGCCACGCGCGGAGAGGCGTTTCAGCTGATGTCGGGCAGGAACCTGGTCCTACTGGACGAACAGAACACACGTTGCTGCCTGATAGGCGCCCCAGTTCGTCACCAGCCAACTACCGCGATCAGCCATGCATCAAGACGGCGTCGTTGGTCCACAGCAGTGTGTTCGACAGGGCAACCCGCGATTGCCATATGGCAGATGGCGAGGTGACCACTTTGACGAGAAGTCAGTACGCGCTGAACTCACCATCGGCGTGCCGAGCGAGTGCTATAAATACTGCAGCGGCTGGGCTAGCAATTTTTCGCGTCAAGTTGAACCCATCGTGGTCCCGCTCGAAACACGAAAACTTAGCTGTCAGTTCTTAATTACCGAGTAGTACAGGCTGGAGGCTTGATTTCCAGCCTTCGAGCGGTGGGTCATTTCTCGATGAGGGCGTTGCCGGGGTCGGTGGGCCGGCGGGGTGTGAGTGGTTCGAGGGGGTAGCCGACGGCGATCGCGCCGAGCGGCTGCCAGTCGTCGGATAGTTCGAGGACACCGCGCACGGTGTCCGGGGCGAAGATCGTCGAACCGATCCAGCAGCTGCCGATTCCCTTGGTCGCCAGCGACACCAGCAGTGCCTGTACGGCCGCACCGACCGCGACGGTGAACATCGTCGCCTCCGCCGCCCGCCGACGCGGATCCGGGTAGGTGTGCGCGCCGTCGGGCACGCAGAACGGGATGATCACCTCCGGCGCGTCGAACAGGATGTTCCCCCGCGCCACCCGCGCCGCCACCGCCGCCGGGTCCATGCCGTCGGCGGTCAGGTCGGCCCGCCACCGCTCCCGCATCGCGGTCAGCAACTCCTCGCGCACCGTGCGGGTGCGGATCCACACGAACCGCACCGGCCGGGTGTGATGCGGCGCCGGGGCGGTCAGCGCCTCGGCGATGGACGCCCGCACCGCCTCCGGGTCGACCGGGTCGTCGGCGAAGTCCCGGACCGAGCGGCGTAGCAGCACCGCCTCCGCCCGCCCCCGCTCCACCGATTCGGCGGTGCCGAGCCAGAACAGGTCCTCCTCACCGGCCCGGATCAGGTCCCGTGCCCGCGATCCGTCGTCGGCCAGGCCCAGACCGCGGACGACCGCGACCGGCACCCCACCGAGCTTGCCCTTGACCAGATCCCCGGCCGCGGCGATCTCGTCGGCGACCGCGACCTCCGTCACCACCAGTTCGTTGCCCTGCGAGTCCCGGGCCCCGGCGTATCCGTGCAGCACCGGCAACCCGGCCGCACCGATCGCGGCGTCGATCTGCCCGTTGCGCCA
>NZ_JBHVEY010000046.1:0-31190 GCF_042802055.1 Rhodococcus sp. NPDC057529 | reverse complement strand
GATCGGCTCGAGCTACGACCTGTGTCATGGCTTCCTCGATCACGCTGGGCTTTCCTTGCGATCTGAGCTCACTCAATTACCGAAAGATCATTAATCTACCTTTGCTCACTGTTTGCAGACAGTCGTTGAACAGAAAAGTATCAGGTTCGATCGTGTTCGCTCGACCGGATCGGGAGAGAGAGTTCCATCGTGCGCGCCCACACCCGGAGGGGTGACTGCTATCCATCATTCGTGTGAATGACAGGCAGCGTCACTGCAGCTGAGATCCCCTACCCCCGATCGAACGATCGCGAATCGCTGTGTCGAATTGCCTGGAGGTTCGGCACCGCACCCGTAGGGGCGGCGGAACAGGGCCTGCGGGCACTCGTAGCCGGTGACGTGACAGAAGTCAGGCCACGATGCAGGCTTTGCGCGCTGCACGGAGCCAGTCCGGGAATTCGCTCAGCAACCGGCTGTACAGCTCTGCATCAGTGATCTTCGAGATGTCGTCGACACTGAAGAATCCGGCGTTGTCGACAACCCGCCCTTTGAGGGTGTCGAGCTTTTCCAGAATCCCGTAGTCGGCGTGGCCGATTCCGACGAACTGCCAGAACGCGGGAAGGGTGGCGGCTCGCTTCATCAGGGCGGTGATGGGACCCTTCTTATGGAATCCGCCATCGGTGAAGAACAACACCAGTGTCGGCATGGACGCCCCAGGCATGAGCGAGGACATGATCTCTTTCATGATCGGCAGTTCGTCGTTGTAGCCGCCGATCTCTGCGTAGTCGATTCCGCCATGGGTGCCGTTGAGATGCAGATATGTGGCGGACCAACTGTCGACCTCGTGGACGGCGATGTCGGGAAGGCGCGCGAAGCTGGCGCCATATAGATACGGTTCGAGCTTGCCGTCGTCATCGACCTGTACCGCGACCGGAACCATCCGCTCCACGACCTCGTTGATGCGCTTACTCCGGTATTCGGCTTGCATGCTTCCGGTCTTGTCGATCACGAGGATTACGCGGGCACGCACCCCGGAAGCGCCCTTGTCGAGCAGGATCTTCGCGACCTCTCGTTTACGCAGGTCCAGCTTCTGCCGCTTCTCAAGCGAAAGCTTCGCTTCATCGGCCACCGTCCGGACACCGAGCCGATCCGACTGAGTCTGCTGGGGTGCCTGCGGTGGGACCTGCGGCTGCGCGTGTGTCGTTGGCTCATCCGAGATCTCGACACCATGGTGGTTGACGAGGGCATGCAGGCCGGTATCCCAGCCAGCGGAGACGTTCCGAACTTTCCATGTGTTGTTGCGGCGGTATACCTCGAGCAGGATCGCCGCCCGCTCCGTGGTCAACCCGAGCGCTCGCGCGGTGACGCGTCGACCGGTCGGCTGCTCAACCGTGACACCAAGGTTCTCCACTGCCGACAGGATCCCCGCTGCCTTCTCGTCGAGCGCTACCGCGATCGAGAATTTCACGACGCTGTCGGGGACAGCGCGGAAGTCGATCGTGATGCGGTCGGCCGCGACCAGCCGCACCGCGCCCTCCGGCGACGCCGGCTGGTTGAAGAAGATGAAGTCGTCGTCGGAGCGCACCCGCTGATCATCGCCGAGTTGGAAGGCCAACAAGTCGATGGCGCCGCCCTGTCGGACGCCGGAGATGGACAGCGTCACGGATCCGCCATCCAGGGTCGTGTTTTCACCGCGGGCAAGCTCTGACATGAGATCCGGCCGGATGGCCGATTCCTTTCTGCTGGGACCACGGCGCATGGTCTGAGGGGAGGTCTAACTATGGTGCGGCGGGCGCGGGCGGAGCGGTTTATGAGGTGGGAAATCACTGTTCGTAACGCTTCGTCATCTGCAAGATATACAGACAACGTGAATATGCTCTGGTAGCACTTAACCTAACCCAATCGAGACAATAATCTGCTCGTCTGAGTAAGTCCGGCAACCGATCACGGGCTGATAGTACGTGCTCGGCTACCAGACGGTGAGTTCCTCTCGCGTGTCCGAATCCTCACGATCTATGGTGAGCGTGCTCGAACACTCGAGCGGGGTCGCCAAATGAAGCGCACCCCCATCCATCCGTGAAAGGATCCCCATGGGCGTCACTCTTGCCAAAGGCGGCAACGTATCCCTCGACAAGCAGGCGCCGAACCTTACCGCCGTGGCGGTGGGACTCGGCTGGGATGCGCGGTCCACCACCGGCGCCGACTTCGACCTGGACGCGAGCGCACTCGCAACCGGTGACAACAAGAAGGTCCTGTCGGACGACCACTTCGTGTTCTACAACAACCTGCGCTCCCCCGACGGCTCGATCGAGCACACCGGCGACAACCTCACCGGCGACGGTGACGGCGACGACGAGGTCATCAACGTCGACCTGCAGGCCGTGCCGCCGAACGTCACCAACATCTTCTTCCCCGTCTCCATCCACGACGCTGTCACGCGGGGACAGAACTTCGGTCAGGTCACCAACGCCTATATCCGCGTCGTCGACCGCGCCACCGGCAGCGAACTGGTCCGCTACGACCTCTCCGAGGACGCATCCAGCGAAACCGCAATGACCTTCGGTGAGCTCTACCGGCACAACGGCGAATGGAAGTTCCGCGCCATCGGCCAGGGCTACGCATCCGGCCTGGCCGGTATCGCCCGCGATTACGGCGTCAACGTCTGACGATTGTCCCCAACGGGCACGATCACATCACAACCCGTTCCACTGCTGGGAGGGGCTCATGTGACTTACGTGAGCCCCTCACCCAGCGCGTGTTCCCCTGCAGTAGCCACCCTGCATGCCCACTAGAGAAAGGCCACGCTTCGTGGTTCTGCGAATATTCGGCTGGTCCTTCGCGGTTACAATCGTCGCGTTGATCGTCGCCGCCATCTACGGTGGACCCCAGGCCGTCCTCCTCGTGCTGATCCTCTCGATCCTCGAGATCTCGCTGTCCTTCGACAACGCCGTCATCAACGCCACCGTCCTACGCCGCATGAGCGAGTTCTGGCAGAAGATCTTCCTCACCGTCGGCATCATCATCGCGGTATTCGGCATGCGCCTCGTCTTCCCCCTCGTCATCGTCTGGCTGGCCTCCGGCCTCGGCCCCGTCGCCGCCCTCGACCTTGCCCTCAACCCGCCCGCCGACGGCGCCGCGTACTTCCCCGACGGCAGCGCCAGCTACGAAACCCTGCTCACCGACGCGCACCCGCAGATCGCGGCGTTCGGCGGCATGTTCCTGCTGATGCTGTTCCTCGGCTTCATCCTCGAAGAACGCGAGATCACCTGGCTGTCCTGGCTGGAGAAGCCCCTCGCCCGCGCGGGCAAGCTCGACCAGCTGGCCGTCATCCTCGCCGGAGTCCTGCTGCTGATCACCGCCGCCTACATCGCCCCCGACGATACGGTCTCCACGGTCATGATCGCCGGCGTCCTCGGCATGATCACCTACATCGCCGTCAACGGTCTCGGTGAACTGTTCAACACCCCCGAGGAAGAAGGCGACGAGGATTCCGAGACCACCAGATCTTCAGGACCCACTCAACTCGCGAAGGCCACCGGTAAAGCCGGGTTCCTCCTGTTCCTGTACCTCGAGGTCCTCGACGCGTCGTTCTCCTTCGACGGTGTGATCGGCGCGTTCGCGATCACGTCCGACCCGATCATCATCGCCCTCGGCCTCGGCTTCGTCGGCGCGATGTTCGTCCGTTCCATCACCGTGTTCCTCGTCCGCAAGGGCACGCTCTCGGACTACGTGTACCTCGAGCACGGCGCCCACTGGGCGATCGGCGCACTGGCCCTGATCCTGCTGGTCTCCATCGGCTACCACGTCAACGAGAACGTCACCGGCCTCGTCGGTGTCGCCCTCATCGGCGCCGCGTTCATCTCCAGCATCATCCGCAATCGCCGCAACCCCGAGCCAGTCGTCGCCGACGACCACGACGACGAGACCGAGTCTGTCCCCGTCGGCTGACCGGACCCGAGATCAAGGAGCCACACATGGCGATCGACTACACCAGACCAACGAACGGGGCACCCCAGGGCGGCGTGAACCTGAGCAAGGTCACGCTGTCGAAGGCTGCCCCGACCGTGAGCCTCGCCAAAGCCGGTGAGCAGCAGGGTGCGATGCGGGTCAACCTGAACTGGTCGACCGGTGCTCCGCCGCCGAAGAAGGGCTTCTTCGCCAAGTTGGCGGCTGCGGCCGCACCGGCCGGTGGAGTCGATCTCGACCTCGGCTGCCTCTACGAACTCGCCGACGGATCCAAAGGCGTTGTCCAGGCACTGGGTAATAGTTTCGGCGCCCTGAACACCCAGCCGTTCATCCAGCTCGACGGCGACGACCGCACCGGCACCAACGTCGGCGGCGAAAACATGCGAATCAACCTCGCCCGCCCGGAAATGTTCCGGCGAATCCTGGTGTTCGCGATGATCTACGAAGGCGCACCGAACTGGGCGGCTGTCGACGGTGTCGTCACCCTCTACCCCACGTCGGGTCCCCAGGTGGAGGTGCGGTTGGACTCACCGAGCAACAACGCACCGATCTGCGCCATCGCCTTGGTGCAGAACACCGGCCGCGAGATCACCGTCACCCGTGAGGTCCGGTACATCAACGGCAGCCAAGACGAACTCGACCGCGCCTACGGGTGGGGCCTGAACTGGACTCCCGGAAGCAAATAGAGCTCCCGAACACCGGCAGAAACGGGGCGGGTGCCGTGGACAGTCACACTGACCACGGCACCCGCCCTGCGGTTGGAGAGGAACACCATGCAACTGCGCAAGGGGCAGAACTGTGCACTCCCCGCGTCCAGTGCCACAGTGACCTGTCGATGGAGACCCGTCCCTGACGCCGACGCCGACCTGTCCGCGCTCCTACTCACCGCGGGGAAGGTCCGCAGTGACGCCGACTTCGTGTTCTACAACCATCCGCACTCCCTCGACGGTGCGATCTGCCACGACGGAAAGCGGGAAGCCGGCGGTCTGGTCGAAGACCGGATCAGCGTCGACCTGCACGCCTGCGATTCGCAGGTGGACAGCATCGCCTTTGCACTCAGCATCGACGCCGAACCCCCACGCACACTCGCCGTTCTCGGGATAGTCACAATTGGCATCCGCGACACGGGTGAAGGTGAGCTCGCCACGTTCAGCATCGACGACCTCGTCTCCGAAACAGCCGCCATCACAGTTGAGCTCTACCGCCGCGACGGTGCCTGGAAGATCCGCGCGATCGGGCAGGGCTATCATGACGGGCTCGCCGGTCTCGCCCGCGACTTCGGAGTCACCGTCGACGAACCCGACCCCGATTCGCGCACTATCGAACCCGCTCCCCACCCCACCGATCCAGGCCTACCCCAGATCGACTGGACCAACCCGCCGGTCCCCGCCGGATACGAACTGTAGGAGGCCACCATGGGATTCCGTATCCGCAAGAGCATCCAGATCGTGCCCGGAGTGCGGATGAACATCAGCCGCAGCGGGATTGGCTACTCGGTCGGCGGCAAGGGTGTTCGCGTGACCAAGCACGCCAACGGTCGGGTAAGCCGAACCGTCTCGATCCCCGGCACCGGGATCTCACACCAGCAGACTTTGCGCGGATCGACATCAGTACAGCGAACCCGGACCGCCCAACGATCGTCGACGAGAACCGCTCAGCCCACACCCCCACTGCTATCGCCGCCGAAACCGGCAAAGCCCGGCATACTCTCGCCCGCGTGGGAAAAGGATCTCTTCACACTTCTGAAGTCACGCCAACCCTACGACTTCATGGCGGTCGCCCGCACGCACGGCCGAGCCGCCCCACACGCCCGCCTGCTCGCGGCGATCCTCGAAGGCCTGCTGCATTTCGAGTTGGGCCGCGACAACCCTCAGGCCCAAGAACGGGCCCGCTACCTACTGGGCTGGGCTGCCGCGCAGGATGCGACCCGGCCGCTCCTAGACTTCGTCCTCGAGTATCTTTCCGATCGGACATGGCCGGTCGAGATCATGCCCGCCGTCACCGCGCAGTTGCGGATCGTCGACGATGTGGTGCTGCTCGCGGTCGCCGAACTTCACCAGTCCGCCGGCGATCTCCCCGCCGCCATCTGGAGTGCGGAGCAAGCCCGCCCGACCACCCACGCAGCCCTGTCCCTCGCCGATCTCTACAGCGCCGCCAGCCGGCACCAGGATGTCATCGACCTGACCAACGACGTCACCAACGCCGACGACACCACGGCCCTGCTCCTGGGACTGCGCGGGCGGGCCTTCGCCCAACTCGGGTTCAACGACGCAGCCCGGGAGGTCTTCAAGGAGGCGCTGCGGGTGCGTAGTCGCAGCGCGGCGATCCGGCATCGTGTTCTCCTCGAACGCGCCCAGGTCGACCTCACGCAGAATCGAAAAGCGGCGGCCCGCAGAGGTATCGAGAAGGTCCTCGCCGAGGATCCCTCCTATCCGGGGCTGTCGGACGCGCTCACCGCCCTGAACTGAGCCGGCACTGCCTGCGGGGCGTGGACGTGCCGTGTTCGGCGATGGAAGCCAGCGCCGCAGGGGGTCGCGAACGCGCTCGCGGACCAGAACCCGAACACCCGACTCGACGTCCCCGACCCGAACCGCGGGCATCGGATCGTCACCATGGCGACGGCACCGCGCACAGCACGTCACCCCTGAGGAAACTGACGGAACTACCCGAAACCCACCGGACGGGAGGGCACGATCCGGCGCTGCGCCTCGGCATACTCGCAGTACCGACGAGACGCGGGAACCCACAGCGCCGCTACCGCCACGATGCCGCTGAGGACGGTCATCACCACGATGGGGCCACCCAGCAGACCGAACAACGAGATCACGGCGAGGACGGTGCCAGCGATGCGAGGCCATGGCCGACCTCGGAACACCGCAACCCCGAAGACGGCATAGGTGGCGGCAAAGATTACCGACAGCACGACAACAACCCACATCAGTCCGGCCGCCGTCCCGTCGACGTACCCGCTCCCGAACTCGGCTGCCCTACCGGTCGTATCGACCGAGAGAAGTCTGTTCGCCCTCCGCTGGACACCGAGAATCGAGAAAACTTCCGACACGCCGGACACCGCGGTGAGAACGGACGCCAGCATCAGCGCAGCAGACGCAAGGTAGATCGATGGTGGCTTGCCCACCCTCGGCGGCGGTGGGGGTACCGCCGATGCAATCGAGTGGAGGAACGGGTTGTCGTTCGGGTACAACGCCCCATTGGGTGCTGTCTCGGAGGCGCCACCCGCCGCTCCTCCGCCAAGGAACCAGGGGTCATCAGGTTGATGCACTGTCAGAACTCCTCTTCAGGGGGTCGCCCCGCCGCTACAGGACCCCGTGCTCGGCGAGCACCCATCGGACCGGATCCAGGCACCGGAACGGCGAGATGCCGTTCTGATGCAACCGTTCACCGACCGGGGACGCTCCGAGCGCGGAGACAGCGAAGAACCTGTTCCGGTACTGCTGCCCGGTGACCGGGTTCTCCATCGCCTGCAGCATCGGACCGGCGTCCAACCGCTGCAGCAGGCTCCGCACCTCCTCGTGCAGCAACTGGCCGTCCTCCTCCGCGTAGGGTGCCTGATCGAGGCTCGCATCGCGCGAGAACGCCGCACCCGCATTGGACATGATCTGGCTCCATTGCCCACCCTGGACTTCTTCCAGGGCTTGCAGTGCGTCGAACTTGGACAGAACTACGGCAACGCGAGGGGTTCCGTACCCCAACATGTTCATCACTGTGCGCAGCACGATCTTCGGATCGCCGCCGCGGTTGGCTTGCACCGGAACCAGATCGCGAAGTTGGTCGCCGATCTCCTCGACACGGAGCGGATCGAACAGGAACAGGATGGCATCGGCGACCTGAAAGAACTGCCACGAGTGACCGTCGGTGTTGCCCGACTCCAGGTCTTCGCCCGCGACGTCACGGATGACGAGGAACCGGCGTACCTCGTTCCACACACCGAGGCTGAAGATCAATGGCTCACGCTGATACGAATCGCCGGTGTTCGTCGACGGAGTCGACACCAGAATCCCGCGCTCCTCGAATAGCGGGTTCTCGTAGTTCGTCCGGTAGTTGTAGTCCGTTTCCGGGGTGGCAGGCTCGACCGCTCTGTTCATCCGTTCGGCCAGCAGCTGCAGCTGTTTGATCATCACCGCGATGTACACGGTCTTCCCGGTTGCGCGGGCACCGGCCATCGCGATGCACGTCGCCTGCCCCCATCGCCACTGCGGCGGAAGGACGTAATGGCAAATGGGGCAGACCTCGACCGCGGCGCCGCCGAGCTGCGTCTCCGGGTAGTTCGGCGGCGGCGTCCAGTCCGGTGCCGCATCCGCGGGCTTCTGCAGATCGCAGGTCTTGCCGGCGACCACCGGCGCCCCGGTGAACGCGGTCGCCCGTTCATCCGGTTCGGTGCGTTGCGGGGCAGCCTCCGTCCACGCGAACCATTCGTGGGTGAGTGTGTTGAAACACCGTGGGCATTTCGTCATGACATTGTTCCCGACAGCCGCCCATTGTGGTGCGCCAGGGGGCGTAGCGCGGCCGCGACGACCTCGTCGACGATCTGCGGGTTCCCGAGCAGGAACCCGGTCGTGTCCGTGCCGCTCGGCGCGGGCGGAACCACGGCGCCGACGAAGCCGGGAGCGGACAACGCGGCACGAGACGGCGACACGACGACGGTCACCGCGAGCGGATCGTTTCTGCCGGCCGCGGCCTGCGAGGCCGAGTCGGTGATGGACACGGTCAGCCGACGTACACCCGATGCCGGTGTGGCGGTGGCAACTGACGAGTCGAACCCGACACCGAACTTCGCGGTCAGGAGGGCCTGCTGGGTTCGCGTCGCCAGTTCGGTCACGTCGACGGCCGGCAAGCCGATGATCTGATGCCCAATCAGCGATACCCGCGGCACCTCATCCGCGGACACCACCGATGAGATGCCGGCGACGATGTCCATGATCGCGTGGACGCTGCCGCCGCGAACAGTTCCGAGCATCGAGAGACTGGTATCGATGCGCACATCGATACCGGTCTGATGCTCGTCGGGGACCTGGTCCACCCCCAAGACGGCGCGGGCCGCGGCGCGGGCCCGAGACGCCAGGGGCCCCAACGGGACTTCGGGATCTTCGAGCCGGGTGGTGACGGCAAGTCGATCGCCGTCCGGGCCGATCGTGGCGAGCTCGAGGTAGCTGAGCCCGGACACATCCCGTGCCGTCAACTGCGCGCGATCGGGATCCGGGTCCTGTGCGCTGTCGACAGCGACGGAGACATGGATGGTCGTGCCGGTCGGGAACGTCGAGCGCCCCTCGCCCGGAACGGCCACGATCAAGGTTTCGTGTTGCACGCGCGGCAGGATCAGCAGTACCGGGCTGTGCACGATGGCGCTCGGATCAGCGTTTCCATCCATGCGGGCGCTAAGCGCAGCCGAACCTGGCTCCCCCACCACGGCCATCGACACGGCGAGCGGGCGGCGCGGGAGGTGCGCCCGGCTCTTGCCATCCAGAACATGGGTCACCATGAGGTTGATTCCTCTCGCTGAGCTGTCGGCCTGTGCGCATTTCCGTCACACACAGTGCGGCGGATCGTCATTGGACCCATGTGTTCTGCCTTTCGGTGGATCCGATTCCCCATTTCGAGAGCCATTGCGCCGCGACCGGCTCATAGCCGAGAATCGTTGCCTCGCCACGGGCCGCGGACATGTTCCGCACGTCGGACCAGATGGCGTCGCGGATCTCGGCGGGAGTTCGGGGCCCGGCGTATCTGCCGCTCTGCACCAGTCTCTCCGTGACATCGTCCAACCACAGCGGCCCCTGCGAGTGTCCGTGCGGGTTCGTGCCGATCACCCCGATAAAATGCGAGTCGTCGATCTGAGCGGCGGGCGGGGTCAGGGAAATCAGGATGGCCTGCGCGACGATCCAGTCGATGCTCAACGCACCGCCGGCCACGAGTTCGGTAACGGCAGGGACGATGTCACTCGCGTGGGTGGCGAACAGCGACTCGACGTGGCGGGCCGATTCTCCGGCGCCCACCCAGGGCAACCCCATGGATTGGGCGGCGATGACGAGCACACACACATTGATCGCGACGTCGACAGGGATCGAATCCTCGCTCAAAAGATCGAATTCGGGGAGCATCACTTCGAGATGGGTGTGTACCAGCGATTCCAGCGCGGTCTGATCGATGACCGCCCAGTCCCGGATCCCACGAATCGACGCAGCGGCGACTGCGATCCGATCCGGACCGGCAACCGACGACTGATCGGACAGAACGCCACCATCCCGCGCCACACAGTTGATCAGATCGACCAGATCCGAGTCGTATTCGCACCGCAGCAGCAGATCCGCCGCCACACCGGGGGGAACACGGTCACCGAACTCACCGAACAGTGCCACCACATCCGTGATGGTCAGCGCCGCAACTCGGGTCAGCGTCACCAGTTCTGTATGCGCAGCCGCCTCGGTCCGCTGATCGGCACGCAACAGGTGACGCACAGCCGATTCCGCATACGGAAGAACGCGCTCTCGTTCCGGGACTGTGCCATCGCCCGAGACGAGGACCGCATGAACATACTCGGCAAACAGCACGCTCTCGGCTTCGCCGGCATCGGCATCCTCCGGGCCCGCGGCCTCTCGCGGGAACAGCCACCGCAGCACCGGAATGCTCAGCCTGCCCCCGAAATCGCCGAAACTCATGTTGGGCGCCGCCTCGACCACGGGGCGCACCACATCCCGAAGCGTGCCCACAGAAAGCTCGCCGACACGGGCAACGAACGCACCCCCGCGCACATCATCGAACAACACATCCACCCGTGCGCGCTCGAGCACTTCGGACAACATGTCCTGCACCTGTGTGGCCAACGGACTCGACGACAACGTCACCATCGCGAGCCCGGCGACCCGCAGCGCGCGAAACAGCAACTCCTCGGACCCGGCCTCATCGACGTCAGGGCGCCGCGCGGACTCCAGCAAACCCCGGACGGCGGTGTCAAATACACCAGTGACCTCATCGGAGCACTGCGGAACCAACTGCGGCGGAACCACCGGTGGAACGGCAGGGCCGAACAGCCATTCCTCGTCCTCGAGAGCACGTTCAAAATAATGAACCGCGGCCATCGACGCATACGCATTCCGCACGTCCAACTGCATCAGCAGCCGCCACGCCTCGCCGGCCCGTCTCGGTGCCGCTGAACGATAGATCCCGCGCACCTGATCGAGAAGCCTCGGCGTTTCCTGCACGTGGCGGGGCGAATCCTCGAGGATGACCTTGATGGCCTCCTGGTGACCATCGCTCACCGCCGCGGTGGACGCCACGGCCATCGCCAGCGGCCACATCGGCGACAACCCGACATCGCCCACCTCGTGAGCGATATCGTCCTGCTGAGCCAGCACCTGCTCGGCCGTACCCGCGTCGATCAGGATCGACTGCGCAAGCATCGACCACGGCGAGACCGCGACCGTCGTATACCCGTCCCTGGCGACGTGCGGTTCCGCCCCAAGCATCCCCAGGCTCGGTTCCTCGTACTCGTCGATCACCACAAACGACGGATCCGCCTTCAGACCGTCACGTTCCGATACCGGCACCGCAATCAGATGAAGCCCCCGCCGGATGTCCTCGGCCACGGAATGCGCCCTGTCGTGCGTGGACCACGCGAACCGCCGGGCGGAACCAGGTGACATGAAGTAACTCACGGCGCCGATCCACATCACCGCGGTGTCCGCTTCGCTGACCGTCAGCACCACCGACGGACCACCAGACATCGCCGCGGCAACCGCATCGAGAAGCACCTGAAAAAGGCCGACACGGAACACCGTGGGATCGTCCAGGAACGCGATCACCTGCGACCGCGTCACCGGCCCGTCCGGCACCGGCACTCGCGCCTGCGCAAGCGAGGACTCCAGCACGGCCCGGGCACCGTACGGTGTCAGCCACCCTGACCACTTCCACAGCTCGACCGGTCGCAGCGGCGACGTCGACACGCCGACATCCCGATCCAGCACGACGTGCGCAAACACGTTGCCGGGGCGCCCGGATCCATCCAACCCGGCATCGACCGTGTGCCAATACGCGGCACCACCTTCGACCGCCGTGTACATCAACCGGGCGGGCCGTCCGTCGATATCCGCCGGCGTCGGGAACCGCGGCAGCGGCGGCTCGAGGTCAAATCGAGTGGAAATCCATGCCGTCAGCACCGAACGCTCTCGGTCGGACAGGTCACCGGCGGCGCTCTTGACCTGCCACCCACCGCCGGACCCGGATCCGTCGTCGAACGAGGTGTACGTCAGCTCGCCGAACCGGCTCCGGGCGGCGACGCTGTCCGGATACCCGATCGGGTCGGGGAGAACAGAGCTCATGCCGACGACCCCGAACCCGGAGCCAGCTTCAGGGTGGAGACCGCGGGGTCGAGCATCGCGAATCTCCTGGCACCGAGCTGGGCACGATTCGAGTCGACGAACAGCCGCACATACCCCGAGTGACCTGTCAGGTCCGCCTTCCAGCCCGTGTCGGCCCAGCCCTTCGACAATCGGGGCAGGACGCATTGCATGACCGGTCGATCCTCGCCGGCACCGCGCAGCGGCACACTGTTGCCGTCGCGGGAGCTGAGCGGCAGGCGATCCCGATTGAACACCAGCACCAGCGGCGGGGGCGACTCCACATCCTCGGCGCAGAACACATGGAGCGAGACCCAGGACGACGCGCCGGGACTGTCGTCGCGCCGCAGCATGTACGCCATTCGCACGAGCCCGTTGTACTCGATGGACGTCACCGTTCCGGCGATCTGCTCACCTCGGGAGAACGCAATCGGTACAAGGTGAACCGAGCACCCGCCGGCGGGAAGGGTCGATCGAAGCGACAGCCCCCCGTCCCGCCGGTACTGGCGCGCGGAAATTTCGTCCGCATCGGCGCTGGGTGAGACCTGATCGAAGGGCAGCCCCATCGGTCCGATGTAGGCGAGGACCGCGGCCGCCGACTTGGGCCAGCCGAAGGTGACGATCTGCTTGTTGCATCGTTCGATGATTCGCGCGTTGCTGACCGGGGCGATCGGCCGGGTCTGGACCGTGGTGGTGCCGACCCGTGCGGTGCCGTTCAGCAGGGTGACAGGCGTCAGATACGCGCGATCCCACCCGCTCGGCCACGGAACGCCCACCATCCGCGAGGTGCGGCCCT
This sequence comes from Rhodococcus sp. NPDC057529, assembly GCF_042802055.1. Lineage (NCBI taxonomy): Bacteria > Bacillati > Actinomycetota > Actinomycetes > Mycobacteriales > Nocardiaceae > Rhodococcus > Rhodococcus sp. NPDC057529. Next base: position 18,101 of record NZ_JBHVEY010000046.1, on the reverse strand, counting down.
CGCCGGCCACTGCGGGATGCGCCAGTCGGGTCTCCTCGGTCAGCCCCTGAGGTCCCAGCGACGCCTCGGGCACTTCGGTGTCCTGCAATCCGGCGTCCGGCGGAAACTCAGTGCGGTAGATGACGACGCGCCCCGCCGACGGATCGGTCCAGATCAGGTCGAAATACAGGATGTCGCCGACATCCTCGGACTGCACCGTCAGGTCGTCGACCGATTCCAGCACCACCGAGACCAAGATTTCGCCCTGCGCCGGTTGCGACAGCCGGGTGCCGCCGTTGACGACGACCTCCGACATCGCCCGGTAGAGGTATCGGGCGCCACGCTCGACGTCGCGGTCCACGAACCCCGTGAGATTGGGTTGCCCGGAGCAAATTTCGTTGCGCGGGTCGTGCACCACCGGCGACCCGGTCCCGAGCGGGATCCGGTGGATCCGCACCGCCTGGGTTCCCGACCAGACGTTCCATTGGCCGATCACCCTGCCCTCGTCCTCGGTGAGCACGAAATCGGCTACGGGGCTCACGATCTCGCCGTGGGCGATCAGGATGGGTTGCCGTTTGCGGGCATCGTCGACGTCGGCTCCCGCGTGACACCAGACCTGCAGGTTTCGGACTGCCGATGCGAAGAACCGTGCGTCCTCCCATGTCGTCTCGACGGTGACACCGACGAGGTCACCGGCTTCGGGCTTGTGTGGGACGGACCCTTCACCGGAGATGATGCGGTACAGGGTGACCGCCGTGCCGGACATGTGGGGAGCCCAGGAGAAATTGTATCCGTCCGCGGTCTTCGTGAATTTCAGGTCGGTCGGGACGATGTCGGTCTCGCCGTACTCGTATTCGCAGAAGTCTTCGGTGATGAGGCGATCCAACACTCCCGTAGTTGACGAGGCACCCGGGGTCTCCGTCGCGGCAGGTGTTGGCCCGGTATCGGCGGCCCCATGGGTGGGAGCGGTCCCGGTCGGGGCCGGCTCACCGCTCGGCTGAGCGAAGGACCTGAGGATCGCTGCGATCTCTTCGGCCAGCGCGGTTGCCGGACCTCGCAGTTGACGGCGGACCTGCTCGACCGAGGTGTGGCCGTACTTGACCAGATTGTGAAACGTGGCGTCTTTGATGGTTTCCGCGTACTCGACACCGTTCGCGATCTGCAGGGCACGCCACGCGAACAGGGCGTCGATCGGCGTCCGCACCGGTTCCGGCTCGACCTCGGGAGCAGGCTCGGGGGTCGGGGTCGGGGTCGGGGTCGGGGTCGGGGTCGGGGTCGGGGCAGCAGGGGCAGGGGCAGGGGGCTGGCGACGAACCGGGCCACTCGTCGGGATCAGCAGGTCGTCCGGGAGGTGGCGGACAACCTCGAAAGGATCCATCCCAAACTTGATCTGATGCAGGATATGCACGATCGTGTCGGCCCAGTCGACCGCCGCCGCTGACGGCGACTCGGACCGCCACGTGTCCTGACTCGCCGCGATCCCTCGCACCTCGTCCTCGGTGGGCACGGCGAAGCCGAGACCACCAGCTGCACGGGACCATTCCAACAACGCGGTCTCTCGCCGGACCTGCTTATCGCTCGCCATGTCAGAACCTGAAACCCTCTTCTGCCCGCGGTGGTTCAAAACTGTCGAGCCCCGCCGATCCGGACGGTGCACGGCCACCCGCATGCGCGGTCGGGAACTGCGGCACCTCCCATCCGCTGACCGGTACATCGACCCCCGCGGTCTGCACCAACTGAAGGTTGTCGACCGACAAACCATCGCTGAACTGCGTGACGACACTGACCGATCCGATGCCGGCGTAGGAGCGGGTCCGCACGTCGTCCTTCACTGCGGTGAGTCCCCCGGTGGTCGCCGAATCGGTCAACATCCCTCGATCGAAATGGTCCGCCCGGCCACCCGGGCGTTCCTCCCCGACCCCCGCCATGAAGTCGTCGATCGATGCCGACCTGGTCATGCCGTCGACCTCGACAGCTACGGTTCCCACCAGGGAACGAACCAGCTCCGACTTCGGGCCCAAGAGGTTGGCGCGAGCCTTGTCCCACATCACGGCAGCGCCAGTGGACGTCAGGGTCCCGTCGAACAGCGTCGACGACCACCGCTCGAGCGGCGAGCCCGATCCACTCCCCGCTTCCGACCACAGCATCGCGGGATTCGCCGCGATGTCGCGGCCGTCGATCCCCAGCGACGTGCCCGCGCTACCGAGCAGACGCTCCCATGACGACGTCAGCCAACCCATGCCGAACAGGTCTTGCCGCAGGTACTCCGCCGCGGTCGAGACCTCCTCAGCGTGCGGCGATGCGTACCCGATCGCGGTGTTCTTCGGCAGACCCCAGGCGATTCGGCCGTCGTGCGAGATGCGGACGTCATCCGGTCCCAGCGGTTCGGCGAGGAACGCGCCGAGCGCCCGGCTCCACACCAGGTACTGGCTGTACGCGCCGGCGAGACGATCGAGGTCACGCAGCCCACTGCGAAGATTGGCCTGGTCCACCTCCAGATCGGCGATCCCCTTCTTGCGCTTGTTCAACTGCTGGAACAGCTCTTGCTGGCTCCGCATGAAAACGATCACTAACCCGGCGATCCACAGCACGATCGCCGTCAGGATTACCAGAGCGCCCTGCCACCACACCAACCAGTCCTGCGCAATGGCCACCGCCGACACCGCAATGACCAACACCAGCACCACGAACGTGATCTGCGCCCACCGCGCAAGGGTTGTATGACGCCGACTACCCTCGACCGGCTCGTCACTCGCTGCTCGCAGCCGGGCCAGCAGCTCCCGAACCTCTTGGAACGTCGCGTGGAACTGTCCCGCGATACGCTGGCCGACCACGGCACCGAAACTGTTGGAGCCCCGCCGCTGCCACTCATCGAGTGCGGCGCCCGTCCGCCGGGCCTCCAAACCGATGTTGGGGTCCTGATCCAGAGTTCCGAGCTTGTCCCGGAGCTCACGAATACCCAGCGTGTCGGTGGCGTCGACGCTGTGGGTTCCCACCGTCGCTGCCACGATTCCCGGGATCTGGTCGAACCGCTCGGACGGACCCGGCACCGCATCGGAGGCACGTCGGAGGATTCCTCGACTGGCACCCACCTGTACCGGAGGAAGATCCGCCGATCGTGCACCGGCGTCCGCGAGCGTCAGGGCCGCTCGACTGTAGTCCTGCCACAGATCGGACAGGTCCACCCGTGCCGCATGATGCTGTTCGTCCCCAGGTGAATCCAAGGTTCCACCGAGTTGCTCGGAGGCGTAACCGATTTCGGACCAGCTTGCCCGATCACCCTGCGATGTCCGGCCCTTGACCACAACCTCGTACGCAGACGGCGCGGCCCCGAACACCGTTGCGTGCACCGCATTCGCCACGCCCGTGGACACGCTGTTCACCACTCGCGCGTACCACGCCGACGGCGCGTTGCGCAGTGCCGCCCACAGGAACGAGAAGAACATGCGCAGCGCTTCCCAGAAACCGACCCGCTGCGAATCGACCACCTCGTACGCCAACCGCGGGCCCCGAAGCACACTGGCATGTTTGCGCCACAGCGCGTCCGCCATCGATCGGGTGGCCAGCGAGACGTCGTTGATATAGGTCACCGGGGCACCGTTCTCGCGGGGCAGCGGAAAACCACCCTCCTGCGCGAGGATCTTGCTCCGCAGCGAATCCTCCGCCACCGCCGTGTCGAGACGCCGATAAAACGACCGGGCCAAACGCACCAGGTGACCGGGAAGGACCGGCTTGTCATCGAGCGGGGCGTGCTCGACATCGCTCCACAGACCGGTCACGCCGGCCACCACCGGAGCCGCGAACCTGCCCAGATCGGCAGGGCCCGTGGCGGGACCGAGTGCCACATGTCCCATGCCCGGACCATGTGCGTCCTCGGGCGCAATAAGCACGTTGTGCCAACCATCGAGTGCACACACCGCGTCGGGCATGGGGACACTACCCGGGCGGGCGAGGAGAAGCCGGACACGGACGATGCGCGCGCCGCCGGAGGTCGAGGTCGCCAACTCCGCGATTCGTCGTTCCACGGTTGTGTCCAGCGGCGCTTCTCCGCCGATCACGGGGACGAGAACACCGAGCCGGAGCACATCGATGCGGCGTGCGGACACGACATCCTGCAGTGTCGTGTCGTATTCGGTGCCCGACTCGACCCGCACGGCCTCGACCGGGTTCTTGGTCGCCCCGTCGCCGTCGATCCAGATGAACGGTTCGATCAACCGTGCAGCCGACAAATCCTTCAGGACGTCCTTGACCCCCTCCGCGATGCCGCGGGGTGCCAGGAACACGGTCAGTTCGGACATGTCAGATCGCTCCTCGTTGGGGGATCTCGAATACGTCACCGGAGGCCGGCCAACTTGAGGTGGGCGGCTGCGGAACTGCGGCGTCCACACCAGCCTTCGGGCGGAGCGCCGCCGCAGCACACTCATCGACGAGAGAGATCAGCTTCCCGGTCGCCCAGAAGACATCGGGGGCGACGTCCCTGAAGATCGGGGTCTTCGACGCCTGAGCCCGCACGGTAATGGTGGAGAACACCCCACCTCCGACGGCTCCCGCCTCGCCGATCGCGCCGCCGGACCCCGGTGGCATGTAGTGCCGGCCCGCGAAGTCCCGCGACTCCTGCAACGACAACTTCACTCGCTCGGCACGTTCCTGCACCGTCACCGTGTCGCCGGTCTCCGGGACACTCGATCCCACACCCGTATTCGTGGCGCCCGTTCGCAGCCATTCGGTGAGGTGTGTGGCAGCCGACAGCCCGAAGATGCCGCTGACCTCGTCCTCCGCCGATCCGTCATAGATTCGCCGCAGGGCCCGGTACGGCAGCATCGACGACATCACCGGCGGTTCATGCGACTGCGCCATCGCCAACAGCACCGATTCGAGGACCGCGGGCAGCCAGTCGTAGTCCGCCGAAAACTCCGACGGAGGGGTCAGCAGCGGGTTCGGGAACTCGAGCCACCGCCCCGCCTCCTCATCCCAGATCCGGGCCGGTTCCACGAACGGCGCCTGGGGCAGATGAATACGACCGAGGATCTGGCCGAGGATCCACCCGGCCACCAGAGCCCGACGCTCAGCGACGTGCATCGGCAGTGACGCCGCTAGCGGACGCGCACGCCGCATCGTCCAGAACGCCTTCCGCTGGGACGGCGACGACTCAAGCCACTGCCGTGCCGCCGGCTCGAGCACCGAGTTGTACGCCAACGGAGAATAGTTGGGGTAGGACCCGAAGATGTCGATCCGCTTGATCTGCTTCTCGTCGCTCAGCGCATTCTTGAGGACCTCTTTCGTCTTCTCATCGATACGCGAACCCTCATCCAGGGCGGCGACGAGATCCTCACCCACCTGCAACCCCCGGAACGGGACCGACGAGAACTTGAACCGATACTCCATCTGGCGGTCGCCGTGAATAGCCTGCAATGCCTGCTCATTCACGCTCGCCAACGGTTTCGCGAGCGAGATGGCCTGCCCGAACTTCGAGACCACGTCCCGGTGACGACCGGCAAGTTCCGACTCCGCAGCACCCACACCGGTGACGAACTCCTGCAACGACACCGAACAGAACTTGTCGAACGACTCGCCCGTGCGCGCCACATACAGACGAGCACGCGAGAGCAACTCAGCGGGCCGAGTGTGCACGTCGTACTTGGACGGCGACGAGATGATCGACTCCCCCGTCCCGGGATCAGTCGGGAACACCCGCGACCGCCACGTCGCGATCCGTTCGACCAGCGGCAACTCCTCCCCCGGTGCTCGCGTCCCGTCGAGGGTCTGCCACTGCCCCGTGATCACCCGCGCGGCCGCACGGACCACCGACTCACCGAAACCGCGCTGATCGACGCTCTGCAACCCCACTGACGCGGGCAGGTCGAGCTCGTACCGTTGCTTGAAATCGGTGGAGCTTGTCAACATCACCTCGTTGTTCGCTTCCGCGAACCGGCTGGGCACCCGCTCATCGCTGTCCGACGGCCACGCCGCATACTGCGTGGTCTGCAGCCGCGCCAGCCCCAGGTCACGAGTCTGCTCCTGCGACGCCTGCCGCAGGAGTGTGTGCGACTCGTTCAGCGCCGCGATCAGCGGATCGAAAACCTCCGCCACCATCGCACCCGCCGCCGCACTCAGATGCGCTGACAACGATGCGTAGATCTGCCGCTCGACCGTCCGCCGCGCCCCGTCGAGGGCGCTGTGAACAATCTCGTTGGAGTTGGCGATGTTGCCCCGCAACGCCGCCAAGGTGGTTCGCACGTCCTCCGGAGGAGCGGCGATATCCTGCGGCGCGTACTTGCTGATGTCCTGCGTCGTGGTCAAGATGTCGTTCTGCATGTACTGCGACACCCGTTTGACCAACGCCGTCGCATACGGCAACCCGAGCTCGGCGATCGCCGTGGCGACGACCCCCTCGAGCCGGCGGGCGAAGTCGAGATGCCAGCGATAGGCCCACGAGTACGCGGCGCTCTGTGCACCCGAGAGCAACGCGGCCCGCCGCACACTCAACGCGCGGTTCACCTCGGGTACCCAACTGGACGCATTGAGGCCGTTGCCCGAGGGGATGTAGTCACGCAGTTCGCCGTCCACCACCTGCGCCGACAAGGTGAGCGCGTCACTCGACGGGAGGACGGTGGAGGTCACCCAGTTGCCGATGTCCAACGGCAAGTTCGACCCTGCCGAGACTGCCGGCAGACCGAGCCGTGCGCGGATGTTGCCCCACTGGTTGTCGAGAATCGCACCGGCCTGCTCGTCTTCCGACGCCGGATTCCCGATCTGCACATGTCCGCGGAGCAACTTGTCGGCGCTGCTCCGGGCCAATCGTTGGGCCGAGTACTCGGCGTAGCGATCGCGCCCCATACTCAGGCTCGCGAACCCGAAGGTTCCCCACGGCAACGGATCCCAGATCTCGTTACCCCAACCCAGGTATTCGCGGCTGCCGGGCAGGCCACCACCGTTGGTCAAGTCCCACTCGACGAACTGCTGCGTTGCCGAGACGCTCATCATCAGTGCGGACAGCCCACGGCCCAGCCCTCGATACACCGCATTCGGGGTGCCGTCGCCGAACAAGGTCCGTTCGGCCCCGACATACCGGCCGACCGGGAACACGCGCGCGAACGGGATCAGTTCACCTTCACCGTTCTGCTGCCCCAGTGCCCGCAGGATCGACACGTCGTGGTCACGAGCGGACCCCGTCTGACTGGCTACGATCTCCCCGAGCATCGCCAGGGCATTCGCCCGCACTCCGGTGGTAGCCGACGCGTCCAGCCCGTCGAAGATGTCGGGTGCCACCATGAACACACCCATCAGGCGTGGATCGACACCGGGAATCAGGGTGAGGAGTCGACAGATGTCAAGGGCCATCGACGCGCCGGCGCCGCCGGCCATCGAGGACACCACCAGAACAACCGGACGCTCGGCCGAGTCGTACTTCCCCGCGCCGGGAACATCGAGATTGCGCATCTCGGCCTCGGTATCGACGAGGAACAGCTTCTCCCACGCCCGCTGAAGCGATTCACGCACTGTCACAGCCCGACTCAGCGTGATCATCCGGCCCAACGCACGGAACTGACCCGCTCCCGTGCTGAGCGGGGTGTGCACGGTGGCAGGATTGCGCGGCGCCCACGTCGCGATCGTGTCGAGCTTCTGCTTGCCGGCGAACTGCTGACTCATCGCGTTGTCGAGAACGTTGTAGCTGTCACTCTGCGGACCGGTGCCCACATACTGGCCACCCTGGTCACGCACATTCCCCATGCCATCCGGACCGTGCGACGGCGCGGTCGGGACATCCAGATGAATGAACTGCCAACCAGCGGGAATGTCGTTCACGCCATGCGCAGCCAGGTCCGACCGCAGCTGATCCATCATGTAGGCCAGTGTGGCTCCGCCTGAACCACCGCAACCGACGACGAGAAATCGCCTCATTGGTCACCCTCCACCTTGTTGTCGATCCGGGTTGTCGTTGTCGCCGAGTGCGTCATCGATTGCTTCCGCCCCGAAAGGGGTCGAACGGGTCTGATGGGGCCACGCCCGGACTCCCGCCGCCGAAGAGCGGCGATGAACCCTGCGGAGATCCCCCGAACGGATCGAACGAATCCGCTGAGCCGCTCGGCGCCGGCGTGCCGGGCGATCCCGATGGCGGTGTTGCCCGCGCCCGCAGATCCGACAGGACGCCCGGCAACCGACTCCGCAGGTCGTCGACCAGTCCGCTTCTCACCGTCGGCCCCGCGTCGTCTCCGACGAGCAGGACCACGGTGGCGGCATCGGCCGGACCCGCCAGGTCGTGGAGCACAAACCAGGTGTTGTGCACAGCCAGGGGCAACCTCGCCTGAGGCCCCGGTCCGAACATCGACGGAGTCGATCCCGATGCCCCGGCTCGGGCACCGGACTCAACCACCACAAACCCCGCCCCGACGGGCGAGCGACCAACGTGCGTCCTCAACACCAGGCCCCCGATGTCGAGCTGCCGCGCCGGCGACTCAAGCCCCCGAACGACCTCGATGAGATCTCGATCGGTAAGCGCAAATGGCCGACCATCACGGAGAACCGTGGCTCCCGAAACAGTGACAGGGAACTGCTGCGCCTTGAGCGTGCGCGCAGGTATCCGCGCCGTGAACCACTTCCCGCCGTACAACAGCAGCAGCGGAATCCCCGGGCCGAGCAGAAGAGCCACGACCAGCGCAAGAATGAAGTTGCTCTTATCCAGCGGCTTTTCAAGCGCAGCGGTGAAGGGCACATCGACCGGAAGCGCTCGATCCAGCTCGCCTGCAGGCGCAACCATCAACGACACGGACCCATTGACGACACCATTGACCGAGTTCGGAACGGACAAAGACACAGGAATCGACCCGGTCTGCCCCTCTTCGACCTGAACACATTCGGCGGCGCCGGCCGTCGAGGAGGCGACAGTAAGGCTGCCGGCCCCGTCCGGCGACGCCAGCACCGAAGCCGGAGGTGATTCGGGAAGCCACACACACCCGGGACCGGTGACAGGCACATCCACACCGAACTGTCCGGAACCTTCGACCGTGCCGAAGTCAATCTTGGACGGCAGCGTGGGAAAACCGATGGGCGGAGCAATCGCGAGCGAAATGTCGACCGACTGCGGAGCCAGCGGCGTACCGGGTTCGGTCTGTCCAGACACCGTCGTCGCATCCGCTGTGGTGACATCCAATGTGAGGCGAAGTGTCGCCTGGCCCGCTGGCACGTCAGTGAGGTCAAGAATCACCGGCTGGTCGATCCGGTCTTTCGGAATACCGGACGCAACTGTGCGCCGTTGACCATCCTGCCCGATCAGAACCACCGACAGAGCAGCCTTACCGAGCAGTGCCTCCGGATCGACCTCGGAGCGCACAGAATCGACGATGGCAAGGTCCACCGGCACGGACGACTCGCCGCTATGTATCGCGACGGTGTGCTGCCCCTTCCACGCCGGAAACAGATTGCCCGAGATATGGATGTTCGACTTCGAGCGCGCCGATGACGAACCGGCAGGGTCGACGAAAACCAGGGACCACAAACCCTGCCACTGCGGCGCCGAAGCATTCGTCATCTCGATCGAGATCGTCCGGGGCGACTGCCACCGGTAGTTGATGCTGACGCCACCGATATCGGTTCGCCCCTCCTGACCGGTGTCCGGCAACGGAACCTGATCCCCGAGCGGCGACACCAGGGTCGGAATCAACCCCTCCGTATCGGCCGACCCGAGCACCGCGACACTACCGATCGACCGGTCCAGCACGAAGCGGTGCTTACCCTCCTCACACACGATCTGAGCGCAGACTCCCGCTTCCCGCGCCACCGGTGACTGCCCCGGCGTGCTGAACGCATCGAAAGCGAAAAGCAACTCATCGATGTTCTGGGCCAGATAAAAGTCGCCCGGGCTCGGCGACGAGATCGCCCCACATGTCGTGGAGCCCGACGGCTCACCCGTCGCGATCGACCTCATCACGTCGAAATCTGCAGGCGACGCCGTCCCCGCGGCGAGACCAATACCGAAAAGCACGACACCGGACGAACGCAATTGGTCGGCGACCCCACCGGGCCGGCAGATCGATTCCGTCGCCGTCCTGACCACCTGATCCACCCCGGCCTGAGAGTCGAGGGACATCTCCGGCGCATAGGGTTTGCGTGTATCCCCGCGTGAGGTGAAATCGATCTTTCCATCCGAGAACCACGCAACGGCCTGACACGAGCCGGCACCGTCGACGCCCGCGGTCCGCGCCGCAAGGGTCTCGCGTGCGCCGTCCAAAGCCAACCAGTAGTCGGTATCGATGCCCTGGTTGCGAGTGCGGAATCCGTCCAGCGCACCGTTGATGGCAGGCAACGTCCCGTCGTCAAGCGCAGTCCACTCAAGATCGACGGAATACCTTTCGGCGAACCCTGCGACGGCGACATTCAAGTCGACGCCGGACGAATTCTCGAATGCGGCGAGCTGTCCGACCAGGTACTCCGCCGACGCAACACGCGCCGCACCTGGGTCGGACGTCTGCAAGCTGGACGACTCGTCGATCATCAATAGCAGGTCGCCCGAACGCTGAGACGCCAGACAGGCACCGAAGTCGGTGACCGCTGTGCCCGATGGAGCGGCAGCGGCTGTCATCGGACTGACAACTGCCCCGCCAGCAGCGCAGGCGAGGAGGGTAGCTGCCACCGCCATCCGTATCGAGATCCTCACAGCCGGCCCACCCAATCTGCGACTCGCAACGCACCGATCACAATTCCGACTCCAGCGACCACCAGCACACCCCAATACACCGCGGTGATCCACGTCGGCTGCATATACACCGGGGCAGCCCGACGTTTCGTGTCCAGCAAGGTGAACGCCGATAACACCCCGATCGCACCGGGACCGGCCAAAGCCCAACCCGCAATGGCCAGCGGACCAGAACCGCCCGCCAAAACACCGATTACAACACCGAGCGCGGCGACCGCACCAGCTACCGCAAGGAGCCAGATAGGCGGGGTCGCCACCGTCAGACCTCGCCCACCACCGGATGCGCCCGGACCCGTGCCACCCGCACTCGGTGTGTTTGAAGGCTGGGCCGGTAACCCGCCTAGGTACGACGGCGACCGGGCGGCGAAGGGATCGGAAGCGAACGGGTCCGAGGGTGGGGTCACCGTGACATCTCCTGAGTACGCGAAAATGGGCGCAACGGCCCCTGACCAGGCCCGTAAGTCATCCTCGCACAGATTTTTCGGCGACCATGTCCGACACTCGTCCCCCCTGAAAGTAGAAAATTGCCGTCAGTATTTCACCAGTCGCAGACTTGCGCAGTCAGTCATGCAAACGACATAGCCCGCGGCAAACGGAGCAGCGAAACCAAGCACTTCCCCATGGTCGATTCCGGAACACAAGCACCACACAACTTCCGCACCCGCCTGCTCACAATCGTCGAGGAAGCACCACGCGCGGTCGACTCCCCCGTCGAATGACCAAGTCAGCACACTCGACCAGCCGGTATCACCGACGCTCGACTGATTCCGCTCGCCGCCGCCCCTACACCGGAGTGCATACATGTGTTGCGGCGGGAACTAGCACCGCACACCAAATAAGGTCCGAAACTGACGTCATCGGGTCCACCCGAGACGCTCACCCGGAAGGAACGCACATGTACGAAGTCAAGGCCACCCACCTCACCAATGCGCAGGGCTTTGCCTGCGAGATCTATCCGGACGTGTTCGTCGTCAAGGGCGGACCCGTGCTCTCAACCTACGCGGGTCCAGCCAACGGATACTGCCCCTGCGATCCGCTACCACCCGACATCGATGCTTACTTCGAGATCGACGACTCGCAGCTCAAGCGAGCGGCCCATTGGGCCACTCCAATCTATCGGCCCCGGCGACGGTAACTCTTAGATCGGCCAGCTTAGGTAGCCGACAGCGGCCTCCAGGTTCGCGGACTCGTGCATTCGGCGGCCGCTGTCTAACCAAGCTCAGCGTCACCGAGCCTGCGTCGGCGGATATGGAGTTGCATTGGCCGGAAGCCCAACGAAGGCCCCGGCGACTTCCCCTCGTACGATTCGCGCATGGTGGTAACGGATTCGCCCAGTGATGATCTCGTACCTACATGGTCGAGCAACGTCGACATTGCGAAGTGGGCTATTGCACAGGGGTACAGCGACCGAACGTACCCGTTCAACCGTGACGGCCTGACCCAGTTCAAGACCGACTTCCCGACCCAGCGGTGCGGGCTCTACCTGTTCGAGTGCGCTAACCATGACATATACATCGGCATCGCGAAGGATGTCGCCCACCGACTGCCGCACCACCTCAAGAAACACCCCGACGTGCAGATCTTCCGCTTCCTGCCACACCCCGGCGATGAACCAGAGCGACGCAAGGCCGAGCGGCAACTAGTCCGCGACGCGCAACTCGCAGCGCTAGTCGTCCGAAACCGTGAACACGCCAGCGGCCACGTCGGACCGTCGACCCTCGATGCACTGATCACCGAATCCGAACAGAATGCATGGTTGCATGACCCGACCAGTGTCAACGCCCACGACCAGTCACGACTGATCGAACTGGGTCCCAGTCAACTCGCCGCCCATGACAGTGACTTCCGACGCCTTCAAGAACACCCCCGCTATCCCGAGATCGTAGAAGCACTCGGCCTGTATGCCGCCCAGTGCATTCCATTCCCGCGACGAACCGAAGCGACCTTCTGGACCGTGAGTTGCTTCCCCAACTCCAACCGGAGACGGATCTTCTGCGTCTCGATGGCCGCACTGGAAACGTTCTACATCGCCGTCTCCGACGACGCGGACATGATCAGAGGAGTGGTGTTCGTCGACAAGCGCCACCTTCCGAGCGGCAGGTGGGGCCGGGCACTCCTGGCAGCACGCGGAGTGATGTTCGATGACGACTACACCCACAAATCAGGCGGCGCATTCGAACAGTGCCTGTTCATCGACGACATCCGTCATCTCCGCTCGGCCCTGAGGTCCAAGCACGTTCGCGGAGCCGCCGCAGCATTCAACCTCGATCTGATGCGCAAACGTCAGTCCGCCTACAAACCTTCACACTGCCGACAACTCGCCGCGGCCGCACTCGAACCCACCGACCGATAGACCACACCAGCGACGCGTTCCGATCCCGCCGCAAGCAGACATTCGACAAGACGGGCCAAACTCTTCGACATGCCGGACAGTGTGGCGCCGGAATCACCCTGAGCACGGTAGCCACCCGGAAGCTACCGGCGCATCACCTCGTGAAAACAACCATTGCCATGCGAGAGCCCGAAAAGGCAGACGCCGCATATAGACCGGCCAAATGACATTCACCTGAATGACTACCCCGAAGAACCGTCAGGAATCACACTGGATCACTGTTCGGTTCCGATCCTGCAGCGCCTTACCGACCGACTGGCACAGCATCGCAACGACCGTGTTCACGCTTGCGTGAATCCCACCACTGTGAAGGACGAGCGTCACGTGCCACGCGCCTACCCCTCCGCCACCGAGGACAACTACTTCAGACTAAAAGAGTCCTACGACCTGGAACTCGCGGTGGCGGTTGCACGCACCTATCTCGACGCCGCGATCGCGCATCCCAAGGATACGATCGATGTGGGTTGGTCGATCAGCTGCCTACCTTCGACCGGGGCAGGACGTCGCTTGTTCACCGTCAATGTCGGCGCCGTCGAGGGTGCGTGCATGTCGACAATCATCGAAAACGGCGTCGTGGACGGCTACATCATGACGGTCTACGTCGACCGCCGCACCCTGGAGGCGGCATCGGGACAGGCTCTGGCAGAACTCGAACGGCGGTTCGAGAACGATGTGTTCTTCGACAACGCCACTCATGCCATGTTCAAAGGCCGGGCGGTCAGTCTGTCCACGGAGGTATTCGTATCGAGCCCTGGGTTCCCTCCCGGCCTTCCCTGGCAGCGAGCAGCGGCCGCTCTCGCCGATCAGCTACTCGACGAAAGTAAGTGCCTGTACTCGCGGTACCACAACAAGTAGCTCGGCGAGGACGTTCTCCGTGTGTATTGATCACCACTCACTGGCTCAAGCATTTATCCCGGCCGGCAACAGGCATCTGGGTTCGGGCGCGAAGAGGAGGTTTTGATCGAGGTCAGTACCAGCGAGCAGCGACCGGTTCGGTCGTGGGCCTGGCCAGGACTCTCGAGCAACGATCCTCAGGCCAACCGGACGCTGTGGATCACAGGATTCGACGGCTAGCGTCGCCCTCGAGATGTACAAGGCGGTGCTTGATTGGACCACCCACCCGCTCGAATGTTTCGTGAGTGAACCGGCGACTGCCGCAGAAATTGCCTGACCGACTGGATCGCCTTCAGTACCGTTCTTGTGTGGAGCTGAATCGACTTATCTCGGAGTACGCGGCCGCACCGCCGCTCGATGGACGGATCACACTCCCTCAAGAATGGACCACCCTCGCGCGTGCCCGCCTGGGTGACGAAGACGCAACCGAGGTCGTGGAACGTCTGAGTGGACACCTGGACCCGGGCACCGACGCTGCAGTGAAGTTGGCGGCCAAGCGGATGAAGGCTCCCACTCGCTGGCCGCAAGGCGTGCAAGGACTCCAGCATCTGGTGAACGGTGGCGAATCACCGCTTGGTCAGTGGCGAACAATCTGTCTCGGCCAGGCGGAGGACATCGCCGGGCGAGCCGCCCTTGTGGACACCACAACGCTCGCCAGCGCCATGGGGCTCATCAGCGGAGGCGATGTCCCCGCTACCCCCATGACCGTTCTCGATCTCGCGACGCTCCTCAATACGCTATGCGTCTACGACACGGTCTGCTACCTCGAAAATCCAACGGTGAGCTTACGCGAGCTTGAGACCGTTTTCGGGCCGGATCTGTTCATCGAGCTACCGATTGAATCCACGGCTGAGCCCGGCGCGGACTACGCCGCGCTCGGCGACATCCGCAATTCTTTGCGGGCTCTCTACAAGGGCCGCACAGTTCCCTGGCTCAACGACCTCCGCAAAGGTCGACTCGGCACAGCCGAGCAGCAGAAGGCGTTGGTCCGAGCATGGGAGACGATCCTGGCCCGGCCATGCGACCCGGCATGGTTGCTCCGAGACCCAGATGAGGGCAAGAGTGCCGATTACCCGGACATTTCTTGGCGGAGCCCGACCGACCTTCTCCTGTCGGATATCGCCAGCGCCGACAGCTACGCTCTGGCCCGCGAGGAAGAACTGCTGATGGCGCAATCTCGTTCTGGACGCCGACATTCAAGTAATAAGAAGGAGCGCTCGGTTCTCGCCCAGACAAGTAACGCGCGGGCACTGTTCAACACGAACTTGGCCGAAGTGCTGGGCGTCAGATACGCCGCGAACCTTCCCCGCATTCCCATACTCCGCTATCTCAGCGACGCCACGCGAGGCGAGATCACCCAACTCCTACGGATTCCAGCCGCCGCAGCAGAACTCGCCGACGTCTTCGGCAACCAGATCGGGCCCGCCATACGAGAGCAACCAGAGTTCCTCGAAGTGCCCTTCTTCGCCTCCTACATTCTCCAGAAATCCTGCACACCCATGGAAATACCGGAGGTTCTGAGGTCAGCGCGTGAGAAGACTGAAGTCTTCCGTTCCCGGCTGACCGAACTCAACGAGCAAGTGAAGGCAGGCAACGGCAAAGCGCGGGCCGACCTTCAGGCCGCGCTCAAAGCGGAACACGGCCACCAAGCCTGGACAGCCCGCGGCTTCCTCCAAACGGTCTCCTCAGTGCTGACTCTCACCGTGCTGTTGACCGACCCTGGATCCCATGTACTAAGCGCGGTCGCAGCATCGCTGTCGGGCATCGTGACAGCCGACACAATACGACCGATCCTGGGACGGGCCAGGATGCAGTATGAACTGCTGGGCGGCCTGAAGCCCACGGTGAACAGCGCATCCGCGGTCGATAAACTCTGGGGCGTCGCAGATCTCGAATCCTGGGCCGCGCGGACACAATCCCTGGCCTCGGTCACCTAACCGTGTGAGGAGGGCGAACCAGGCGCCTCCCACCTGCGATCGGGCCGTGGACCTACGGGACGTGCCAGACGTCATCCTTTTTCATCTTCGCGCCACCGCTGTCCCTGCATTGTCAAGTTCAATCGCCCGCCTCAACGCCGATCGTGGCGAAGCCGGGCCCTTCCATTGCTCCGGTCCTTTCTCTTGCACAACGGATCCGGCATGCATTACCAGATGAAATCGTGAGTCATCGGCATCGTGTCGATCGTGATCGCGCTCGCCGACTTCGCCGTCAACACCGCCGGTTGGCAAATGTGGTCACGCACGTTCCGTCGCGGCGCCGAGGGGTCTGCGGGCATCCACTGACGCAGCTTACCGATGCGTAGGTCGGTTGAGTCGAGCCACGGTGGATCTGTCCGAGGCAGGTTTTCGTCCACCGAAACCCGACTGGCCTCCTCTACAGTGAGTTGTTTCCTCGCGGGACTCAGAACGCCGAAGATTCGAGAGTTGACCCGTCCGGTGGATGATGTCCTTTCAGCCAAGATTTTCTGTCCGATTTGTCATTTTCGATGCATGCAGTGGAGTGCAGCATTTCGGCTGAGCACGCATCACCGATTGGACGTAGAGTTGGTTTGTAAAAGGGACAAAGGAGTTGGAATGGCGCGCCAAATAGTTGTCGAACACGTCGACGATATCGACGGCACTCCCATTGCGGAGGGAAAAGGTGAAACTATCGCCTTCTCAGTGAATGGAATCGAGTACCAGATCGACTTGTCGGCGAAGAATGCAAAAGAGTTCTACAAGAAACTCGATCACTACATCGATCACGCCACGAAGGTGGGTGGCCGCAAGAATCGATCCGCGGGCACACTCACGTCGGGTGATGAGGTCAATCGGAAGCCTGTGCGCCGGGAGCGCGACCACGTGGGAGCGGTGCGGGAATGGGCTCGGGAGCAGGGCTATGACATTGGTGTCCGCGGGCGCATTCCTACCGATATCGCGGATGCGTACAACGCTGCTCACTGACGACCGCTAGGAGAGCGCAGTTGTTAGTTGAGTTCGACGGCCGAGTGGATGGAGTGGGAGGCTGAGGGACGAGGCGGGAGTGCGGGTGGCATGTCTGCGAGAAGCCCCTGCTCTAAGACTTGCCATTCGACGCGCATGCCAGGTCTTGGAGCAATCCCGACCAGTCCCCGTCCTTCCGGGGAGCGATTTGTCAATCGAGTAACCGCCCCGATCTCCTTCGCGGACTCTCGTTAGAATCCGACCCATTCTGAACAGCCCGATCGATAAGTAATCGCGACGCCTATTCATCGATTCGGCGGCGTTGTTCTAGCGCACACATGCTTACGCCACCGCCATGATGTACCGAAACCGCATCCGGCCGACCGCATTCACCACACATCGAATCAGCATCGAACGCCTGATGGCCGTCGGCCACGCCCGGTTCGCCGCCGCACCAACCGAAACGTGGATTTCCGGCCGCCGTCTCGGTGAGGCCACTCGGTGACCTGCGGTACTGGCATCGACACTGGTGCGGACGGGGTCACTCCGCACGGCGATGGGACCGACCGACACCAACGTCCCGTCGGATGCGCTAAACGAAGGTGCCGACTCGCAAGTCGATGGTCGTACCGCAATCGTCCAGTTCACGAGCGAACACTCTGCCGCCCATTATTGGGCGGCTAGCGCTGCACAAAAAGGCGATGTGCTGGACGTCGCGTGAACGAACCCCGCCTCGCCGCGCGATCAGTCGCGCTAGTCCGGATCGGCGAGACCACGGGTTGCGGACCCCCTTGTTGAGGCTCAACCGCGGGGACCAATCCGGCGATAGGAAATGGGGACCGCACCCACTGGACGCGGTCCCCACGTGACACTGGTCAGACAGAGCGTACGTTCGTGGCCTGCGGGCCCTTCTGCCCCTGGCCGACCTCGAACTCCACACGCTGGTTCTCATCGAGCGACTTGAAACCGCTGCCCGAGATCTCCGAGTAGTGCACGAAGACGTCCGGAGTTCCATCGTCGGGTGCGATGAAACCGAAGCCCTTCTCACCGTTGAACCACTTCACAATGCCCTGCGCCATGCCGATACTCCCTCAATCTCGATCCGGACCCTCACATCGAGGTTCCGATGAGTTTCGTCAAGTGATCTGGCCCCAGTGATCGGCATGAATTGCGGCCCCACTGGTGGGGGTCAGGCGCGTTTTCGGTGGTGGGTCTTGCTGGT
>NZ_JBHVEY010000045.1:0-33726 GCF_042802055.1 Rhodococcus sp. NPDC057529 | reverse complement strand
CATGATTCTGATCGACAAAGCGGGACGTCGGGTGTTCACGGTGCCCCCGCAGTGGATCATGCTGGGAATCTTTCTCGTCCTCGGCCTCTGGTCCGACATCCCAACAATTCTGGTCCTGACCTTGTTCTTGGTCTTCTCTTTCCTGAACGCGATCAACGGTGTCCTGGTCGCTGTGTACCCCAGTGAGCTGTTCCCGACCGAGGTCCGTGGCGTGGGGATTGGTTTCGCGGCGGCAGTCAGCCGGTTCGGCGCGGCGGCGGGCATGTTCTTGTTGCCGGTCGGGATCGACAAGCTCGGGATCAGCTCGGTGCTCCTCATCATGGCGGTTGTCGTCGGGGTCGGCGCGATCATCTCGCAGCTGTGGGCACCGGAAACCAAAGGCAAGAGCCTGGCCGAGTGCGCAGGAGGATGGTCAGGCCACTGATGTCGCGGATCCGTGAGATTGGCTTCTGGTTAAGAGTAGGACCGGCCTTTCGACCCCACTCGCCGACGTCAGGAATTCCGTGAACCCAGCTCACAGCTCGTTGCGGGAATGGCATCAGCCTCGGCAAGACAGAACGAGCTCCTGTCCGTGAAACGCGTTAATTGCCACAGAAATTCATCACCTAATTAGAAGGAGGAAGAACGTGACCTTAACCCCGGGAATGCTGAATGGAAAGAACATTCTTATCACCGGAGCGTCCGGGGGGATCGGTGCAGCCACCGTTCGCCTGGCTCATCGTGAAGGCGCGGTTGTCGTCGTTCATTTTGGATCGAACAAGGCCTCCGCCGAGGCACTGTCTGCAGAACTTGGCCACGACCGGATTCACTTGGTGCAGGGAGATCTCGCCAATCCCGCCGAAACCAATAGGGTGTGGGAGGACGCAGTACGAGCGGTGGGACATCTCGATGTCCTCGTCAATAACGCCGGCGCATACATACCGACACCGATGGATGACGACGAGGCATGGCGGGAGGGGTGGGAACGCAACGTGGCAGTGAACATCATCGCACCCGTCGATCTCACCCGATATGCGATTGCTCATTTTCAGGGACGCGGTGGCGGCATCATCGTCAACGTAGCCAGCCGATCTGCACACCGCGGCGACAACCCCGGGTACTTCGGATACGGGGCTGCAAAAGGTGCACTGCTGGCATTCTCACGTGGCGTCGCCCGCGGACATGCAAAGGACGGTGTACTTTCGTACGCGGTTGCACCGGCGTGGGTCGCCACCGGCCTGACCGGTAAAGCCGTCACCGCTGAGGCGGCCGCCGCACTTCCACTCGGCGAGGTGATCCCACCCGAAGATGTTGCTGAAACCATCGCATTTCTTGCCTCAGGGCGGTCCCGGCACGCCACTGGAACGACGATCGACATCACCGGTGCCGACTACGTCAGGTAACCGAACATTGCTTCGTTAACGATCAAGCAAGTGCCGCCGGGAGCTGTTCGCATAGTACCGGCGGCACGAATGCCCATTCCCCTTGGTGTTTCAGCGAGTCTGACGGATTCGCTGCACGGGAAGCCGCCTCGGCGGTTGATCTCCCTCTTGGCGGTCATGAGTGCTTTGACCCGCCAAGGAAACGTGCTCCGGAGTCCCTCTACAAGTTGGGACCCGGATTTCAGCAAACGCAAAAACCATTCCATCCAGACACAGGAGCACTCGCAATGAGCAAGTCCTTCCGCGTAGGTATCGTGGGCTGCGGAAACGTCGCAGACAACCACTTCCAGTCATACTCTGAACTTCCCGGCGTTGAGGTTGTGGGCGTCTGCGACGTCGATCTCTCTCGCGCGGAGCGCTTTGCCGCTGAACGAAGCGTTTCCCACGCGGTCCAGTCCGTCACTGAACTCATCGCAGTCGGAGTTGATGCCATCAGCGTCTGCACTCCACACCCGACCCACGAAATGGTGGTAACCGAAGCTGCCACGGCCGGTGTGCACATTTTGTGTGAAAAGCCGATAGCAACCGACCTGGCCTCCGCCGAGCGCATGGTGCAGGTAGCCGAGCGCAACGGGGTTACCCTCGGCGTCGTGTTCCAGCGCAGGTACTGGCCAGGTGCCCAAGCACTCCGTGCTGCGATTGACGACGGCCGGCTGGGCCGGCCCATGCTCGGCCATTGCCAGGTGCTCGTGCATCGGGGGACCGATTACTACGACACTGCAGCGTGGCGCGGCACTTGGGCCGCGGACGGTGGAGGGGTACTCATGACTCAGGCCATCCACAACATCGACCTGCTGCAGTGGTTCATGGGGGAACCAGTGGAGGTCAGCGCCAAAGCCGGAGCCTTTGTCCTCGGGGATTCCATCGAAGTCGAAGACACAGCGGCGGCCCTTATCACCTTTGCCTCAGGCGCCGTGGCAACGCTCAGCGCAACGGTTGCGGCATCGCCCAGCCTGGGCAGCCGGATCGTAGTGACCGGCAGCAACGGAGCCACCGTAAACGTCACCGAATACCCCGAAGGCGCGGATGCCGTCAACGACCTGTGGACCGTGCGAGGCGAAGAGCGAACCATCGACCTCTTCGCGGACGGAATCCAGGGCGACATCCCCGTGGCCGAGATCAATGCCCGGCTCGTTCCATTGCACAAACTCCAGGTCGCAGACTTTGTAGAGGCCGTCCGCGAAGGTCGCGCACCCAGCGTGAGTGGGCGTGAAGCGATGAAGTCATTGCAAATCATTGTCGCCATTTACGAATCTGCGAGGACTGGCCTTCCCGTGCGGATCAAGGACGGTGCCGGCGAGCGGGCGGAATTTGCCCATCTTGACGAGGCTGCGGTGGTTGCCGGATGAACCGTGAAGAGCCTGCCAGCTGATCTGGCGGAATAGTTCCTTAGCTTAGCCGCGAGGGCCTGCTCTCGGTAATGCGACGGGCTCACGCCCTCGCGGCTCGGTCAAGATTTCGTTGCTGGTTGTACCAGCGAATGTATTCGGTCAGTTGCTGTTGCCCGTTGTCCCATCAGTCACCCTACTTGCGTCTCGCGGGAATACCGGGTACCCGCCCCGACTTGGACTCGGACATGACTACCACACCGTTCGACCCGCGCACGCTTCTCGCGGAAAGCCGACTCGGAGTCCTCGCGACGATCAAGTCGGACGGCCGCCCCCAACTCTCCCCCGTCACGCCATTTTATGACCGGGAGGCCGACGTCCTCTACGTCTCGATGACCGAGGGGCGGGCCAAGACCGCAAACCTGCGCCGGGACCCGCGCGTCACCCTCGAGGTCACCGCCCCCGACGGCCGATCCTGGGCCACCGCCGACGGCACGGCCCTACTCACCGGCCCGGGCCTAGACCCGCGAGGACCCGAGGTAGAGGCCCTGGTGCACTACTATCGCGCCGCCGCTGGTGAACACCCGGACTGGGACGAGTACCGGGCAGTCATGGTGTCAGACCGAAGGATACTCATGACGATGGCCGTTGACCATGTGTACGGTGCCAGCATCGGCTGACAGACGGTCCTCGTACTCCTCCTGCACAACCATCCGAAGTTGTAGCGAGAATCTCTTGGTTGCAGGACTTTACACAATCGCAGGCGGGCTGCGGCACGTCGTTTCCGAGGCGACAGGGCGGGGATTTCCGACGCCGCGGCCATTAGACGAGATCCATCGTTCAACACAGTGGCGCAACTTGTCAGGTTGACGGTCCTCGACGCCGCATCGTGTAAGCGTCCGCCCCACTGGGCCGGTAGTACTTGCGACGTGTTCCGACGATCTCGAAACCCTCCCGTCGGTATAGCTCGATCGCCGCCGTGTTGTCGGTACGAACTTCCAGGAACACTGAACCGCCGTGTTCGTCGGCGAGTCGCAATAGTTCACTCAGCAGTAACGTGCCGAGTCCCTTTCGCCTGTATGCGGGGTCGACTCCGATGTTGTGAACCTCGGATTCGGGTGAGAACGGGTTGCCGAGCAATGCGATTCCGGCATATCCGATCACGGTTCTGGCCTCGTCCCGAATCACGACGTACCTGTTATGCCGGTGTGCCAGTTCGGACCGGAACGCTTCGGCGCTCCACAAACTGCCGCCTACAAACAACTGGGCCTCCAGTTCGGCGCAGCGTTCCGCGTCACTCGGTCGCATCGCGGTCATCACGACGGTCATTGCTTCCATTCCACCAGCTCGACCGCACGAGTCTTTCGGAGTCACAGCGGCACAGGACGCGCGGCGTCAGTCCCGGTGACTAGTGCTGAGAATTCCGTCGCGTCCAGATCTCCTGGCACGTGAGCCGCAGCGCTCAGGATGGGAGGGTTGGAGCTGCCTGCGTGGGCTGGTGCCCCTGCAGCCACGGCGGCGGACTGCGCCACCGCTGCTCCCTTCGTCTGGGTAGTGCAGGTCGGGGAGGTGAAATCGACGGCGAGAACACGCATGTCCAAGCAGAGTACTCGCACGTTCGTGCCGGGCATCTGCACTTTCCGATCGCGTGTGTAGCGCCGCCGCGGACGTCGACCCTCTCGACCCACACATGGCTCTGTTCAACAGGTCGTGGGCGCCGGCGGAGACACCGGCCCGAACTGCACCCCTCCAGGCGAAAGGGTCAACTGCAGTCGGAGGTCGACGCGGTACGATCACGGCCGTGTACTCCCACCGCATTCGGTATCACGAGGTTGACCAGCAGGGATACCTCTTCAACAGCCGATACCTGGAGATCGCGGACATCGCGATGACCGAGTTCTTCCGTTCACTCGGGTGGCAGTACGACGCGCTCGTGGCGGCGGGGGCGGATCCGTCCGTCGTCAAGAGCGAGATCACCTTCGTCACACCGGGCCGTTTCGATGACGTTCTCGACGCCGACACGGTCCCGACCAAGGTAGGAACGTCGAGTTTCCACCTGCGCACCGTCCTGCGGCGTGGCAAGGTCGTCGTCGCGACCATCGAGAATACTTATGTGAATGTCGATGTGGATGCGGCGCGGTCGCGTCCGCTACCGATCGACGTCGCCGAAGCGCTCAAGCGAACCGTTGAGGTCGAAACCGTTTAGCCTCGTATGCTTCTGGTTCGGGAGGAACCGGTCGCGCGCAGGCCGGTCCTGGTGATCCAGCAGCGGTTGGCGGCCACGAGGTCCACCGTCGCCTCGTCGATTCACCGTCATCGAGGCAGCTCAGCGGCCATCTGTTCGGGTTCGGTGCGAAGCCATTGCCACTCGGATACTCCGGCCTTCCCGCCTGTCCAGCGATCATTCGTTGCACAGCGCCAACCATGCCAGGAGGGCGCGATCCGTAGCATGTGATGCGGGGTCTGCCGGGTGGTGCGAGCGGAGCGAGCCAACCCGTTCCGGCTCAACCGCGATTAGATGATCGTATAGGCGCGCACCAGAGATTCTTATCTGCGTCGTATTTCATGCCGAACGATCGGTGGCCATACTGCGGTTGCCAGTTTGTCGAGGAGGGGTCGCAATGGCTTCAACCAAGCCACGAATCTCGCTGATTCCCGCTCGGTGGGTGTCTCCGCTGTGGGATGAGCGGATTTTTGTTTGACCTGCTTGTCGCCCTCCGCGGGCGACTGCGCAATGACATTGACTCCCTGCGGCTGCTCAGCGCCGAGCGTGGTGAGAAGCACTATGATGGGAGCCTGCAGCGGTGATTGATCCACGTTTTGTGCTTCTGGGAGCGGCCTTTTCGTTGATCGGTACCTTCATCTACGCAGCCCTCACGGTGCGCGGTGTGGTTCGGCCGAATCGGGTGTCTTGGTTCCTCTGGGGCGCCGCCGCCATGATTGCTTTCTTCGCCCAACTCGCCGACGGTGTCGGTTTGCCTGCGTTGTCGACGTTGGCTTTCGGACTGGGTCCTTTCGCGATCATCGCAGCATCGTTCACCAATCGTCTGAGTTACTGGCGGATCTCCGCTTTTGACCTGTCTTGCGGTTCGGTTTCGGTGGTGGCACTGGTCTTGTGGCTAACGTTCGATAGCCCGCTGTTAGCGGTCCTGGCCGCTCTCACCGCGGATGTGATCGGCGGAGTTCCCACGATGGTGAAGGCGTGGCAACACCCGGAGACTGAGCGATCATTTGTGTATGTGTTCGGTGCGCTGAACGGCAGCATCACTCTGCTGAGTCTCCAGGCTTGGAGCGTGGTGGAGGTCGCCTTCCCTCTCTATCTGGTGCTTCTCGGCGTCAGTCTCGCGACCGCGGTCCGGGTCCGTAACCGCAAGCGGAAACGATTGGCGCTGACCGACGGCCGACTGGTGAAGGGAACTGATTACGTTGAACCTACGCCAGGGAATTGATGGATCAGACTTTCCCTTGGTTCGAGCCAGTGCAAGCCGTCGGCCGCCGCCGACTGACGATCTGGCGGTCACCACCGGACTCATCGAGCCGAGGTCGCCGGGGTTGCCTGTGGAGGCATACCTCAGACCGTCGCCTACCCGGTCAACCGGCTCGGGATGGCGCAGTCGTTCGTATGAACGCGGACGGGCGTTCGCCAACGGCCGCACCTCGACGCCCGCCTGCGCACGGGGCTCAACGTATCTCTCGGTGACCGTGCGCACTGGCGGAAATAGCGACGTTGATTATGTTTAGCGCAGCGACAGGTTCGGATCCTGGACGCGCGCCCGGCCAGGTCGCCCCCACACCGCGACACTCGCGGCGATTCCGCACACGGGTCGATCGATTGTTGCCCTCTCAGCCTGGCCACGATGTCGGCCGATCTACGCGCTGAGTACGACGAGTGTGAAGATCGGTTCGTCCCCAGCCACATCGGCCGGCCGGGCTTGCGCCATCTGAGCCGTGGGGTCGATGCCGACCATGGCCTGGATGAGTTCTCACGCTTGGCGCGACGCCCCGGGCAATGCCTGTCAATGACGGAGTGGGCCATCGAGCTGCCGTCATCCGACTCAGAGCGCTGATCACCGGATGGTGCCCAACGACACCGCGACCGGGAGTTGCGGGACCCTACGACATTGCCTGCCCTCCTCCAACACAGGACGGGGCAAGGCGAGTTCACGCACCTGCAGTTTTCATGACCGATACTGCAGACAACGCACTCGGCAATGGGGCGTTCTCGTCGGCGTTTCGGTTGTCGAACCGAGATCGCGTATTCGCCATTCACACGTCGGCCCTCATTGCGTACAGCGGCGCAAGATCCTCGATTCGGTCAGGTTGCGGGACTGACGCGTCACGAGGGATGGGTATTCGGCCGGTACATCGACGTGAATCCGATCCGCGTAGTTCACTCCGGGCGTCGGCGCACCGTGTCTCCATCGACATCAGCGTCAGCGATGCGTCCCGCGCGGATTGCGTTACCTAATCGATCGTACAACTTCACCCTGCCGATTTAGACACGCGTCATATTCCCTCAATCAGTGATCTAGGTCATAGTTTCCTTGCCTGAAGCGATAGCAACAGCAGCCACGGACCGGAGTTGTGCAGCGGCGCAACCACCCACATGACAGCGGGTCGACTGAGCACGCCGAGCGTCGACTCCTCCCTCGACTCACCCCGCGGCCTCGATGCCATCGCGTCAGACAAGGACCACGCGTTGATCACCGCTGACCGTACCGACGGCCTTTCCCGCTTGAACGGAGAATGAAGATGACATCTGACATGTCGCCAACCTCGGAGGCCGATGCCTCCAGTATCGCCGGGGTGGAAGTCCGATCGATCGGGTACATACCTAGATCCGAGCGGTTCGGCCGGCCCCGGAACCAGTTCACGCTGTGGTTCGGGTCCACGCTGAACATCACCGCGCTGGTGACCGGTGCCGCCGCGATGCTCATGACCGGCGAGGTGCTGTGGACAATCGTCGGCCTCCTCGTCGGGTTGCTGTTCGGTGGAACGGTGATGGCCCTGCACTCGGTGCAGGGACCACGGTTGGGGCTGCCGCAGATGATCTCCAGCCGAGCGCAGTTCGGTGTGTACGGCGCCACTATTCCGCTCGTGCTGGCGTTGGTGATGTACGTCGGATACGCGTCTGTCGGCAGCATTCTCGCAGGCCAGGCCATTGGCGAACTGACTCACATCTCCGACCGCGCTGGGATCATCGTCTTCGGTTTGCTGACCGCGCTGGTCACCATCGTCGGGTACCGCTTGATCCATGTGATGGGCCGGGCCAGCACCGTCATCGGATCGATCGCGTTCATCTTCCTCACCTACCGCATGGTCGTGGACGTCGACCTCGGCGACCTGCTGGCCGACTCGCAGTTCTCGCTCCCGAACTTCCTGCTCGCGGTCGCCCTGGCGGCGTCGTACCAGGTGACCTTCGGGCCGTACGTGGCGGACTACTCGCGCTATCTGCCGTACGAGACCTCGTCGGTGAAGACCTTCACCCTCACGCTCAGCGGCACCGTCCTGGGCACCTTTTGGGGGATGTCGTTCGGGGTGCTGGCGGCGGCGGTGGCGGGACCGGCGTTCCGGGACAACGAAGTCGGCAGCGTCGTCGCGATCGGCGGCGCCGGCCTCGTGGCCGCCTTGCTCTACTTCGCCATCGCCTTCGGCAAGCTCACCGTGAACGTGCTCAACTGTTACGGCGGGTTCATGTGCCTGGTCACTGCCGTCACCGGATTCCGCGGCTACCGCGAGATCGCCCCGCGCACCCGCACTCTGACCATCTTGTTCATCATGCTGATCGCCACCCTCATCGGGCTGTTCGCCAGCGAGAACTTCCTCTCCTCGTTCTCGTCGCTGCTGCTGTTCCTGCTCGCGTTCTTCACCCCGTGGAGTGCGATCAATCTGATCGACTTCTACTGCATCTCGAAGGAACGCTACGATGTGCCGGCACTGTCCGATCCGAATGGTCGGTACGGCAAGTGGAACACCATCGCCATCGTCAGCTACTTCCTCGGCCTGCTGGTGCAGATCCCGTTCCTGTACACCACCTTGTACACCGGTCCGATGGTCGAGGTCCTCGGTGGTGTCGATGTGTCGTGGATCGTCGGGCTGCTCGTCCCCGGCATCGTCTACTACGTGTGGTCACGACTGGCGACCCCGGTCTACCCCGGCTTCAACATCCTCCCGGACGACGCCACATACTGCGCACCAGCAGATCCCACGCGGACCGGGTCGGTGGACGTTGCCCCGGCCGACCGATCCACCGTCGGAATCTCCCCCTCGTGAATACCACAGGATGAGATCAGCACGCGCACTTGCGTATCGACTGATGCGAACCACCCAATTCTCCGCGCACAGCACGGAACGGAAGGAATCATGAAACTCTACTCGGTGATCGGATCGCTGGTGGCCTCGCTGGACACCGACGCAATGTTCGGAGTCATGGGCGACGCCAACCTGGAACTCGTCGCCAGCTTCCGAGACCAAGGCCATCGCTATGTGCGCGCGGTGCACGAGACGGGCGCCGTCGTCATGGCCGACGCCTACTTCCGGGCAAGTGGTCGTATGGGAATTGCCACGGTCACCCACGGTCCGGGACTGACGAATGCGATCACCGGACTGACCGAGGCGGTACGCGCGCGAAGCGAAGTGCTCCTCATCTCCGGCACGACCCCACCGGACCCGATGGATCCCGGGTACGAACAGCGGATCGACCTTCAGCAGGTAGCCGCCACTGCCGGCGCGATCTACGAGCAGGTGTATACCCCCGCGTCGGTCGGTCGCGACCTCACCCGTGCCCTGCAGCGGATGCGGAGCGAACGTCGTCCGGTATTGCTCGACGTCCCGGCCCGGATGGTCCACGACGACTGCCCTGAACCGCAGACCCTGGAACCCATCGCGTGGGCGGGCCCACGCCGGCCCACGGAGTCCGAGCTCGATGCCACACTCGGTCTCATCACGAGCGCGAATCGCCCCATCATCATCGCCGGTCGCGGCGCGGTCGTCTCCGGTGCGGCGTCGTCACTGGTCGAACTGGCCGAGAACATCGGTGCACTGCTCGGCGCCAGTGTCCTGGCCAAGGACATCTTCGCCCGGGAGAAGCGCAACATCGGCATCATGGGCAATCTGTCGCACGAGGCAGCGCAAAACGCACTCGCCGAGGCGGACTGCATCATCAGCTTCGGCGCCAGCCTCAACAGCATGACCGTCGCTGACGGCGACCTCATCCGGGGGAAGAAGATCGTCCATGTCGATCTCGACCCCGCCGCGATCAACCACTTCTCACGGGCCGATCAGTGCATCGTCGGAGACGCGAAGGCCGTGGCCGACGCCATGAACGACGTCCTGCGCGAGACTGGTTGGACGGCGCGGCACACTGACTGGGTGGACCGTCACATCTCGGCGCTGGCATCGCATTCGACGGCACTCACCGATGAGCACATCGCCGATGGTTTCGTCGATGTGCGCGCCGCCGCAGCGGCCCTCAACGACGCACTGCCGGAGTCCTTTGGTGTGGTCAGCGACGTGGGCCGCTACAACGCGGGAACGTGGCCGTACATCCACGCCGACGATCCCCGCGACTTCCTGGGAATCAGCGCCTTCGCCTCCATCGGCCTCGGCGTTGCCGGTGCGATCGGAGCCGCGATCGCGCGCCCCGGCCTCCCGATTGTGCTGCTCGTCGGCGACGGCGGCCTGATGATGAGCGTGAGCGAGATCAGTACCGCGGTGCGCGAGCAGCTCCCGATCATCATTGCCGTATTCAACGACGACGTGTACGGGTTCGAGTACTTCCGTCTGGAGCGATTCGGCTTCGACCCTGACTACTCGAAGAACGATTTCGCCGACTTCGCCGGTATTGCACAGGGATTCGGTGCGCCGGGACGTACGGTTCGCTCGGTGGACGACATCGACGCGTGCACCGACCTGTGGCGAGCAGGACTGACGGGACCGGTCCTGCTGGATGTGAAGATCGACCCTGCTCACAATCTGATTCAGTAGCGACGTCGACACCACGGTCGGGGCGGCGAGGGATGCGGATCAGTCCACCGCAGGGCCGGGCCCACGGACTATCGGTGGAGGAACTGGGTCCGGCCCAACAGAGCATCTCGGCGATACCCCTTCTCTGGTGTCGGCAAGCGAGGAAACACACCGGACGGCGGCGGGAAACCGCAGGATCCGATCCTTTTGCGTCCCGAGTTGGAGCCCGGACTGACGTCCGGATCTTCGTATGGACGCACGAACGTAGGGGTGCGGAATGACACACACACGACGATCTTTCATGAAGGGCCTCGGCCTCGCCGGGGGAACGGGGCTGGCGTATGGCGCGATGTCCACGATTGGACTCGCTCCCTCCGCGGCTGCTCCGAATCGCGGTTTTCAACCGCTCAGAGCCGGCGATCTGATCGGCACAGTGACGGGCAACCACTCGGTGGTCGTCCTCGGTGGTGGACCTGCCGGACTGTGTTCGGCATACGAACTGCGGAAAGCCGGCTACAAGGTCACCGTTCTCGAAGCCCGCACTCGCCCGGGTGGGCGGGTGTGGACCGTTCGCGGCGGCACCGAGGAAACCGATCTCAACGGCGAAACGCAGAAGTGCACCTTTTCGGAGGGGCACTTCTTCAATCTCGGCGCGACCCGTATCCCCCAGCACCACATCACCCTCGACTACTGCCGCGAGCTCGGAGTGCAGATCGAGGCATTCGGCAACCAGAATGCCAACACCTTCGTCAACTACACGAGTGATACGTCCGTTTCGGGGCAGTCGGTCACCTACCGGGCGGCGAAGGCCGACACCTTCGGCTACGTCTCCGAGTTGTTGCAGAAGGCCACCAATCAGGGTTCGCTCGACCAAGTTCTCACACGGGAGGACAAAGATGCACTGTCGGAGTTCCTCCGCGGCTTCGGCGATCTCTCCGATGACGGCCGCTACCTCGGCTCCTCCCGCCGAGGATACGATTCCGAACCCAGGGCTGGATTGAACTTCGGCACGCCGAAGAAGCCGTTCTCCCTGCAGGACGTCATCCAAGGAGGCCTCGGCCGCAACTTCAACTTCGAGTTCGAACACGACCAGGCGATGTTGATGTTCACCCCGGTCGGCGGCATGGACCGCATCTACTATGCCTTCGCCGATGCCGTCGGCAGCGACAACATCGTCTACGGCGCCGAGGTCACGTCGATGAAGAATGTTTCCGACGGCGTCACCGTGGAGTACACCGTGAACGGCGCCCGGAAAGCGATCACCGCGGACTTCGCCATCTGCACCATCCCACCGCATCTGGTCAGGCGACTGCAGAACAACCTGCCGTCCGACGTACTGTCAGCGCTCAAGGGAGCCCTACCGGCGTCGTCGGGAAAACTCGCCATCGAGTACTCCCGGCGATGGTGGGAGATCGAGGACCGCATCTACGGCGGAGCATCCAACACCGACAAGGATATCTCCCAGATCATGTTTCCATGGAACAATTTTCACTCCGATCGCGGTGTGGTCGTCGCCTACTACAGCAGCGGCAGAAGGCAGGAGGGTTTTGAATCACTGTCTCATCGGCAACGCCTTGCGAAGGCTCTCGCCGAGGGCTCCGAAATCCACGGCGACAAGTATCTTCGTGACATCTCGTCGTCGTTCTCGGGGAGCTGGCGGCGCACCAAGTACTCGGAAGCACCGTGGATCAGCTGGGTCGGGGGCGGCTCGGAGCTGAAGGCACCCACCCCTGAATTCACCAAGCTTCTCGATCCCGTCGAGAAGATCTACTTCGCCGGCGACAACTTGACCAACTCGATCGGCTGGCAGCACGGTGCGCTGTGGTCGGCGCGAGACGCTGTCACTCGCATACACGAGCGCGTGGCTCAACAGTCGTGAAACCCATCAAGCGAGGAGTACTCACTGTGAAATCCATCCGATCCACCGCGTTTGTGGCGGCGCTCGCCGCGTGTGCTCTGACCACCGGCGCAACGGCGTGTTCCACCGACACCGCGGACGCTGAGGTGCCCGGCGATACCTTCCAGGCCAAGACCGTGCTCGAACCCGGTCAAACGAACCCGATGATCGCCGAGGGAGTGGCACTCGGCGGCGGGGCAGCAGTCTACAAGTCGAGCGGGATCGGTCCCGCTGCGGCGAACAAGTCGGCGCCGGAGGGTACGGCCGAATCGTTCATCAATTTCAATATCGACACCTTCGAGGGTGGAGTACTTCCCGCCGGTGTCACCATCACCGAAGCACAGGGAATCAATGCGCTCCTGATGATCCAGGACAACCTCCGAGCCCAGGGACTTACGCTACAAGACGTCGTGACCATGCGAGTGTTCCTCGACAATGCTCCCGGGACCGACCGGGCCGACTACGCGGGCTGGAACCGCGCCTACCGGCAGTTCTTTGCCAATACCAACGTCGACACAGATGACACCGAACTGGTTCCGTTGGGGACTGCGGCACCCTCAGCACCCATCGAGCGGAACCCGGCTCGTCCGAGTCGGTTTGCACTCGAAGTCGCTAGTCTCCCGGTCCCTGGATGGCTCGTCGAGGTAGAGGTGGACGCGATCTACCCGGAAGGCAAGGAGCCGAACTAGTGGGTGCCATGAGTCCCTCCCACTGGGCGATAGTCGCGGTGGTTCTCCTTGTCCTGTTCGGGGCCCACAGGTTGCCCGACGCCGCTCGTGGTCTCGGACGTTCCGTGCGGATCTTGAAGACTGAAGTCGGGGAACTGCATGACGACTCACCCGACAACGACAAGCGGTGATCTGAACTCCGCGCGCACGGAGGGAAGCTTCGCGAGAGGTGTGCACATGCGAGCGCACGCGGAGTGAGCTCAGGTGCTACAGCGGACGGCGGCACGAAGATCGTTGTGTGCTTACTGGTCTGTTCCACCGTCGGCACTCGAGACAGAAACGGCGTCGTTCGAAGGAAGCGTGCCTCCTTCGGCGCCGCCGCCGAACGAGGCCGTCCACCTCGGACGCAGGTGGACGGCAGGCGTCGGCCACGGCATCTACGAGGCGAGTCACGTCCTGCGGACCGTGCGTGGACCGGCATTCACAGTTCAGCCCTTCGTTACACCATTCGCACTGCGCCACTGTGAAGTGGCTCGCCTTCCACTGCGGTCTACCGGTTCTCGCCCGACAGCATCGAGGATCCTGCGGAGGGCCCCGGGCAACAGTCGACAGCCAACTGCCACGTCCTCGTCGGCCGGACATCTACCACCTGGCCGGTGCAGATCAGCCGCATTCCGGACCTTCCACCTTCACGCAATCACCGAGGTCCGGGAGTCCTGGGTGACACCCGGGCGGTGGAGGTGATACGGCATGTCGTCGACAGCAGACACCGCGACAGCCGCCCGCTCGGCGCAGGTCGCGGTGGCATTCCCGATGTCGTGCGGCAATTCACCGCGCACCCAAGGGCCGGCCAGGCGACCCACCCGATCGGGCAGCATCGAATTGCCGAACGTATCGGACAGGCTCGACAAAGCCCTCGATGCAGAAGACGCGCGGCAGCTGACTCAGGCGGTTTCCACTGCCGCCGTCGGTGAGTCAGCCACCGCGCGTTCGAATTTCGATCATCTCGACTCAGCCTCTGCGAACATGTGTCCGCTCCCCCGAGTCCGTGTCGAGCGCTAGATCGAGGATCTAGCGCACTGCTGGGCTGTTCATCCCCTGGCCAGGGACCGGGAGATGATGAGCCGCAGAATCTCACTGGTGCCCTCGCCGATCTCGTCGAGCTTGGCGTCCCGCATCCATTTTTCCGCCGGGTACTCCCGTGAGTAGCCCCATCCGCCGAGTGTCTGCACCGCGCTCCAGGCGCAGAACATCGCGGTCTCCGATGCGAAGACCTTGGCCATGGCCGACTCCACATTTCCGGACTCGCCCGCGTCGATGGTCTTCGCGGCGCGCCACACCATCATGCGGGCTGCCTCGATGCGGGTTGCCATGTCTGCCAGACGGAATCCGATCGCCTGGTGATCGATGATCCGCTTACCGAAGGTGGTGCGCTCCTTCGCGTAGTCGCGGGTGTATTCGTAGGCGGCGCGTGCGAGCCCTACCGAGCCGGCGGCCACCAAGGTACGAGACTTCTCAAAGGCACTCATCAATCCGGCGAATGCCGCACCTTCCTCGCCCAGTCGGCGGTCGGACGGCAGGAAGATGTCGTCGAAGAACAGCTCGTTGCAGAGCATGCCGCGCTGTCCCATCTTCTTCATCGGGGCACCGATGGTCAGGCCTTCGTCATCCGGCTCGACGACGAAGGCGGTGATTCCCTTCGAGCCCAGCGATGGATCAACGGTCGCGAAGACGACGATGAAGTCCGCCACCTGGCCGTTGGAGATCCAGGCCTTCTGCCCGTTGAGCCGGTATCCGCCGTCGACCGGTCGTGCATGACTCTTCATCGCCGCGGAATCGGATCCGGCGCTGGGTTCGGTGATCGCGATCGCGGTGGGCTTGGCGTCGAGGCCGACCGTGCGCGGCATCCACCGTTCCCGCTGCGCATCCGAACCCAAGTTCAGGACCGGCAGGGTGTGGAAGCCGTTGGAGGTGATCAGCTGCCCCAGCCCGACGTCGCCCCAGCACAGCTCCTCGTACACCAGCGCCGAGGTGAAGACGTCGGTCAGTCCGTCGCCGCCAACCTCCTTGGGCAGCATGTAGGTGGTGAGACCGACCTCCGTGGCTTTGCCCCACAGGTCCCACGCCATCTCGTGGTCGGCTTCGTCGATCCTGCTGGCGATCGGCCGGACTTCGCTGCGCGCGAACGACTGACAGAGCTCCCGGATCGCGGTCTGTTCGTCGGTGAGTTCGACGAGGTCGATGGGCATTACTTCACTCCTTCGTGCTGCGACGTGACACCGATGTGTCCGGTGACGGGTCGAGCGGTGAACACGGGGTCGCCGGGGTTGTCGAACGAAATCTGGACGGGCATTCCGGCATGAATGTCGTCAGGGGCGCAGCCGTCGATCGTCGAGACGATCCTGATGCCTTCGTCCAGTTCGATCAGTCCCACGGTGTAGGGCAGTTGATCGGCCAGCGCCGGGACAAGAGGCACATGCACCACCACCCAACTGAAGACGACACCCGCGCCGGGGCTCTCCTGCCAGGTGCTGCTCATCGAGCCGCATGCGCCGCACACCGGCCCCGGGGGCCACCGATACTGGCCGCAATCCGCACACGCCTGCAGGCGCAGCTGTCCTTCGTCGCATCCGGCCCAGAACTCGGCGGTGTCGTGGTCGCGAATCGGTTGCTGGAGTCCTCGCAACATCATCTACTCCTTCGCAGAAGAACCGCGGAAGAGGTGCCGGCCGTCGCACTGCACGACAGCGCGGTCTCCGCGCCGTTGACTTGGGCCGTCGAATCTCCGCGCAGCTGCCGGACCGCCTCGATCACGTGGGAGAGGCCCTGCAGGTACGCCTCGGAATGGTTGCCGCCGTGTGTGTTGACGGGCAGGCTGCCACCGAGTTCGATGTTCCCGTCCTCGACGAACCGGCCACCTTCGCCCGTGGGGCACAGGCCAAAGGATTCGAGGGCGATGATCACGAACGGCGTGAAGTGGTCGTAGACCATCGCGACGTCGACGTCGGACGGTGTGATGCCGCCGGCCCGCGACCACAGGTCGTTCGCGCAGTGCACTGCCTCACTGACGTCGAGGTCGGTGCGGAAGACTGCCGCGGCGCCGCCGCCCGGGCCTGAGGCCTGGGCTCCGGCGACGATTTCCACCGGCCGGCGGGCCAGATCACGCGCCCGGTCAGCGGTGGTGATCACCACCGCACACGCGCCGTCGGTCTCGATGCAGCAGTCCAGCAGTCGGAGTGGGTCCGCGATCATCCTCGAGTTCTGGTGGTCCTCGAGCGTGATCGGTTTGCGCATGACCGCCGCCGGGTTCTGCATGGCATGGCGGCGCATGGCGACCGCCACTGCGCCGAACTGCTCACTGGTGGTGCCGTACCGGACCATGTGCCGGCGCGCGAACTGCCCGAACTGGGTGACGGGTGCGACCATTCCCCACGGGATCTGGAACGCTTCTGCGCCGCGTGCGGGTCCGCCTTCGTCGCCTTGGCCGATCCGTTCACCGGAGCGTCCATTCAGCGCCCGATAGCACAGCACGGTCTCGGCGAGTCCCGCTTCGATCACCGCTTTGGCCTGAGCGATCACCGCATTTCCCGCCGGGCCGCCGTCGCCTACTTGACTCATCCAGCGGAGATTGCCGAAGCCGAGGTGGGTGCCGAGGGTCAGTTCGTCGATGTTGTCCCAGTCGTATCTGATGACCGCGTCGACGTCACCCGGCCTCAGGCCGGCGTCGCCGAGGGCGCCGAGGATCGCTTCGGCGGCCAGGGACAGTTCGGTGCGGCCGGAGTTCTTGCTGTACTCGGTTTGCCCGATTCCGACGATCGTTGCTGTCATTGGTCGTCTCGCGCGACGAGGAAGGTCTCGGTGCCGGTGCTGACCGTCTGTCCGTCCTGGTTGACGATGGAGCAGGACAAGGTCACCACTCCACGATCGGGCTTGGATTGGCTGGGCCGGACTTCGTCGACGACGTACTCGGCGTGGATCGTGTCACCGGGGTAGACCGGCTCGATGAAGCGGCGTTCCATGCCCAGGTAGGCCAGCATGCGCCACTGCTTGAGGTCGCTGTTCAAGCCGCTTTGCACGGTGACCAGGAGCCAGCCCTGGGCGATCCGGTCACGGAACGGTGTCTGGTTCTTGATGTACACCAGGTCCGAGTGCAGCACCGAGTAGTCACCGGTGATCGACGAGAACGACGTGATGTCGGCGTCGGTGATCGTCCTTCGGCTGGAGGTGAACCTGTGCCCGACGGCGATCTCGTCCAAGGAGATCTCAGTCATTGCCTTCTCCCTCTGTATCGACGAGGACGACATCTTGTCCCTCCATCACCTGCACGTTGTTCTGATCCCGGATCACGAGCCCGAGCGTGACCACCAGCCGCTTGGGATTGGCGGAGGTCGGACGCACATTCTCGACCGAGTACACGCCCGAGATCGTGTCCTGCGCTCCGACCGGTCCGGTGAAGCGGCGACTGGTTCCGAGGTAGCTGATCACCGGCCAGGCGTCGAGCTCGGACCGGAGACCGGTCACGATGGAGGCGATCAACTGTCCGTGCGCGATCCGCCGCCCGAAGGGGCCCCTCTTGGCGAATTCCTCATCGATGTGAAGCGGGTCGAAATCGTTGGACAGGCCGGAGTAGTTGACGATGTCCGTTTCGGTGATGGTCCGGC
Source organism: Rhodococcus sp. NPDC057529 (assembly GCF_042802055.1). Lineage (NCBI taxonomy): Bacteria > Bacillati > Actinomycetota > Actinomycetes > Mycobacteriales > Nocardiaceae > Rhodococcus > Rhodococcus sp. NPDC057529. The sequence continues at coordinate 15,786 of NZ_JBHVEY010000045.1, read as the reverse complement.
GTGCGGTCGTGAACGCGTACCCGGGCTCGAGGGAGACCCTCAGTTTGTCTGCACTGATCATGTTTTTAGTAGCTCCTCGGCAGTCCGCAGCGCTCGGCGATGATGTTGCGCGCCATCTCGTTCGACACCGGGCCGGAGACCATGTCGCGGGCGTCGCGGTGGAACCGCATCAGATCCGACTCCTCGGTCAGGCCGTAGCCGGCCTGGATGCGCAGGGCGCGGTCGGTGGCGTTGACCGCCGCCTCTCCTGCTGCGTGCTTGGCGACGGCGGCCTCGAGCACACAGTTGCCGCCGGTGGCTTCGATCGCGGCGGCCTCCTCGTTGAGGTGTTTGGCACCGGCCAACTCGACGTAGCTCTGCGCGAGGGGGTGCTGAACCGCTTGAAAGGTGCCGATGGGGCGGCCGAACGCCGTGCGCTGCAACGCATAGTCGCGGGCGTCGGTCCACGCCGCTTCGGCAATACCGACGGCCATGTAGGCCTGGAGGATGCGCTCGTGGTTGAGCGTGCCCAACAACGCCTCGAGCCCCTTGCCGCGGGTGCCGATGATCGCGTCTTCGGGCGCGAGGGCGTCGTCGAAGAAGATCTCGGTGGTGCCGGCAGCACGCAGGCCTGCCATCTTCAGGCGGCGCACGTTGACCCCGGGCTGATCCCGCGGGACGAGGATCAGCGAGAGGCCGTTGCTGTTGCGGCCCTCCGTCGGTTCGTCGGTGCGGGCGAGGACGATCAAGGTCTTCGCGTCGGCGGCCAGGGTGATGTAGAGCTTCTGACCCGACAGGTGCCACTGCCCGTCGCGCAGGGTGGCCCGGGTCTTGATGGCGGCGAGGTCGGTGCCGGTGTCGGGTTCGGTGAGGCCGAAGGAGATCAATGCATCGCCGGCCGCAAGCCCGGGCAGCAGACGCTGCCGCTGTTCGTCGTTGCCGTGCATGCTCACGAACTTGCCGGCCATCGAGACGACCATGTAGCCGGCCGCCATCGATGCGTAGCGGCGCCCCAACTCCTCGATGACGGTGTAGTCGTATCGCACGTCCGCGGAGCTGCCGCCGTACTCCTCACCGAATCGCAGTCCCGTGACGCCGAGCTCGGCGAGTCCACGCCACAGGTCCACCGGGACCGTCCGCGCCTCGTCCAGCTCACGGACACGTTCGCGACTGAGATGGCGATCGAGCCAGGCTCGCAGTGAATCGCGGAGCAGACCGATCTCCTCTGCCGTCGGTGCCTGGGTTGTTTCCTCGATGGTCGTCATGGAAGACACTTCCTTTTCTTCGGTGCTTAACTCGTGGTTCGGGATGCCGGGGCGATGCTCGCCCGCGATGCGATCTGGCGGCGATCGATCTTGCCGCTGGGGGTCATCGGCAGATCGTCCAGAGCAACGATCTGTTTGGGGATCTTGTAGTTGGCCAGCACCTCGCCCAGGTACGTCACCAGCTCCGAGGTCTCGGGTGTTGTTCCGCGGTACTTGACGAAGGCGTGGCCGACCTGGCCCCACGTCGGGTCGGGTACTGCAGTGACGATGGCGTTCGCCACCTGCGGGTGCGATTCGAGGGCGCGTTCAACCTCTTGGGGGTAGACGTTGTATCCACCGGATTTGAACATGGCGTCTTTGCGGCCGGCCAATACCAGGCATCCGTCCTCGCGGACGTAGGCGAGGTCGTTGGTGTGGTAATAGCCGTTGCCGTCGACGGCGGGATCGATCGATCCGTCCGCGGCGCGATAGCCTCCGAACAGACTCGGGCTCTTGATGACCACTTCGCCGACTTCACCAGCGGGCAGAACTGTTCCCTCGTCATCGACCACTCGCACGTCGAAGCCCGGATGCGGGCGGCCAACTGTCTCCTGGGTGACGGGCAGCGGATCGCCCGGGTCGGTATAGGTGACGTTGCCGTGCACCTCCGTCATCCCGTACCCAGTGACCAGGGGCAGACCGGTCGCTCGCAGCGCGACGAGCATCTCGTCGTTGAGCGGCGCGCCGGCAAACCCGATGAGGTCGAGACTGCTGAAATCGGTGCACGCCCAGCGCTCCGAGCGGGTGGCCAGCAGGAGCATCGTGGTCTGGGTCCACCAGAAGTTGAGGCGGTCCCGTTCGATGGTTTCCAGGACTGCTTCGGGACTCCAGCGGGCGATGACGCTGACCGAGCCCCCGCCGGCGAGGACTGCCATGCAGTTGTCGCCGATGAATCCGAGGTGGTTGATCGGCAGGTCCGCGACTCCCCGGGGCGCCCGGCGATACCAGTGTTCGGCCTGCGCCGCGTACGACCGCATCATCGGGCCGCTGGCCAGCAGGGCACCCTTGGGGCGACCGGACGACCCGGAGGTGAAGACCATCGCGACGGGGTCGGAGTCGGTGATCGAGGTGCGCGCGGCCGCCACCGCATCCTCGCCGGCGGCGTTGGCGCGCAGGAACTCGTCCATTCCCGGCCGGTCGAAGACCTGCGTCTGCCCGCCGATCAGTCGCGGAACCGGGTCCAGCTGGTCGAAGGCGGCGAGCACCTTGTCGGTGTGACTGGCGTCGAACTCCCCCACGACGAACACGACCGTCGGTTCGGCGATCGAGAGCACATGGACCAGTTCATCGGTGCTCTGTTTGGGGTTCAATCCGACGAAGATTGCACCCACCTGCGCCGCGGCCAGAAACAGGATGAGAGTGTCCGCGTGGGGGTTGCTGTATACCGCGATTCGATCGCCGCGGCGCACGCCGCTCCCGATCAGCGCACCCGCAAGCTGTTGCACCGTGGTGAACGCTTGCCCGTAGGTGATCTCGCGGCCGTCGTGCCGGACCAGCGGCGCGGACGGTGTCGTAGTGGCGAAGTGTTCGAAGTAGTCCGAGACTGTGGATCGTGTGGATGTAGTCATCTGTGGGAGCTTTCGCCTGAGGGTCGGTCTGTCGGGACGACTGTTGCCAGCGTGCTGTGTTCGGGATGTGTTACACCGGAGTAGATGTCGTCGTCGGGGAGAATGTTGCGGCCGGGGTAGAGCGGGGTCGAACGGCGTGACCACACGTAGTAGACGATGCCGGGGACGATCAGCCCGACGATCCAGGACACATCCGTGCCGCCGAGGATCTCGACCATCGGGCCGGTGTACAAGGTGGTGTACAGGAACGGGATCTGCACCAGCAGGCCGAGGAAGTAGCTGACGATGGCGATGGTGTTCCACTTGCCGTACCGACCATTCGGATCGGACAGTGCCGGCACGTCGTAACGTTCCTTCGAGATGCAGTAGAAGTCGATCAGATTGATCGCACTCCACGGGGTGAAGAACGCGAGCAGGAACAGCAGCAGCGACGAGAACGAGGAGAGGAAGTTCTCGCTGGCGTACAGCCCGATCAGGGTAGCGGATGCCATGATGGCCAAGATGGTGGCCATGCGGGTGCGCGGGGAGATCTCGCGGTAACCGCGGAATCCGCTCACCGCGGTCACCAGGCACATGAACCCGCCGTAACAGTTGAGCACGTTCACGGTGAGCTTGCCGAAGGCGATGACGAAGTAGAGCAAGGCGGCCACGAGGCCGGCGCCGCCGATCGCGACGACGCTGCCGACTTCGTTGTCCCGGAACGCCGGTCCTGCCGCAGCGGCGGCCAGTACTCCGAACGACATCGCCCACATGGTGCCCAGGACGGTGCCACTGAGGGTGAAGGTGAAGGTCTTCACCGACGAGGTCTCGTACGGCAGATAACGCGAGTAGTCCGCCACGTACGGGCCGTAGGTGACCTGGAACGAGGCTGCCAGGGCGACCGCGAGCAGGAAGTTGGCGACCGAGAACTGCGAGCCGGCCAGCAGGTCGCTGATGTCGACGTCAACCAGCATCCGGTAGGTGAGGAAGACAAACGCGATCGATCCGATGACGGTGTTGGCCCGGCCCATCACATGGATCAGGCGGTACCCGACGATGGTGACCAGCGCGGTCAGCAAACCGAAGATGATGATCCCGGTGCGGTGCGAGGTATGAGTCAAATCAGCGACCGCCTGGCCGGCCAGCACGCCGCCCACCGACGCGTATCCGACATACATCACCAACGCCAGCACGAGCGGAATCGTCGCGCCGTACACACCGAACTGCGCCCGGCTGGAGATCATCTGCGGCAGCCCCAGTCGTGGTCCCTGCACCGAGTGCAGGGCCATCACCGTTCCGCCGAACAGCAACCCGACAAGGAGGCCGACGATTGTCCACAGCACCTCGTTGGTCATGAGCATCGCGGCGGCGCCGGTGATCAGCGCGGTGATGTTCAGGTTGGACCCGAACCACAGTGTGAACTGGTTTCGGGGCCGGCCGAACCGCTCGGATCTAGGTATGTACCCGATCGATCGGACTTCCACCTCGGAGATAGCCGCGGTATGCGTATCCGAGGTAGACGACATGTCAGATGTCATCTTCTTCATACTCCGTTCAAACGGGAAAAGGCCCGTCGGTTGCGACCAACGGTGATCAACGCGTGGTCCTGGTCTGACGCGGCGACATGTCGGCCACAGCCCGAACACTCGAGTAGGGAATGATCGGACAGCTGCGAATGCCGCCGCCCCGACATCCCGGCCACGTCGAGGCGGCGCACTTGATCACCCGGGGTGGGTATGCAACTCCGGTCGGTGGTCGCCGTTGCAATCGAACAAACTGCGCACGACCTGGTCCGGCGGCTGCAGGAAGATCGTGTCATAAGAGCAACTATGGCCCCGATCACCATCCCGCGGAATACGACGTGCGTCTAGATCTGCGGTACCGCTTCATAAGATCGGTCATACGCGGCCACGCCGCTTCCGTAACGACGTTCAGTGTGGTCCTTCCCGCCAAGCCGCCGACCCCCAAGGGCCGACAAGGTAACCGACCACGGGATGACGGGTCAGATGATCTGCGGTTGGACGCGAAGAATCGAGTGTGTCCACGGCCGCGCCACCCGGATGGACCGAAGACGTCTCGTCAGCCGGAAGCGTCTCCGCGGATCGCGCCAAGGCAAGACGCCGATCCCGAAGCCTGCCAGAGACCAATCCATCCCGGACGGTTTGTTTCGACCGAACCGACAATCAACTCTCCGAAGTCGAGTGGGCCATCCCGCATCCGATGTCGGCGCACGCCGAGCCGCGACGGAATCCTGCGCGGGTGCCCCTCCCCAGGTATGGCGATTCCGAACACAGCCAGGTCGCCGAGTGGCGAAACGCGGGCGCGGGTGAGACCGAGCCTTGGGTGGGTCCGGTCAGACCACGCGTCGTTGCATGCCTGATACCGCTACGGGCACCACATGGTCAGCTCAACCTGCGGCCCCGCTCCCGGCAGTCGAAACAGTCGTCGTCGGTCCTAACTGGGAGCCGCGACGAGTTCGCGTGCCCGCAAGGCGATCCACAAATCGGCGATGTGGGCAGACATAGCCAGATCACGGCTCGTGATTTCCTCGACCCTGCGGATTCTGTAAATGACTGTCTGCCGATGGACACCAATCTGTTCTGCAGCCTTTTGCCACGACCTATTGCAGCTGAGGTAGATGTCCAGAGTCTTGACCAATTCGGTGTTGTGTTTGGCGTCATAGGCCAAGAGCTCACCCAATGTGCGATCGACGACTATCCGCGCTTCCTGCGTGTCCCGCAGAATCGACAGCAGAGTCGCGTCCGCGTACCGACTGAGGCGTTCCGGCGCGTAGGCCGCGTCCCGCACAGCCCAATTGGCCTCCCTGACCGCGTCCGCCGCTCGGTCGGGCGACTGGAGAGGATCGCTGATCCCGACCATCGTCTGCGGCCCCAATCTCCGGTGGAGTAGCTCGATCGCCTCCGGAGACGACGGCAACAGCGCATACAGCAATCCCGACCGTCGCAGAAGCAAGTTCGGAACCGAACGGCGATGCATGCTCAGGTGCAGTGACTGCTCATCGGCCTCTCGGCCACCGCTCGTCGCAGCCAAGACGCAGTCAGCGGGGTCGAGACCGCGATCGATGAGCAGACGATCGGCATCGGTGCTGTTCAGTCGCCCATCGAGAATTCCGGCCAGCAGTTCCGCCCCAGTCCGCCGCTCAAGTTCGCGACGAATCCCCTGCTGTGCCAGCAGAACCGCGGCGGCGGTCGCACAGTGCTGGAGGAGGACGATATCCGGTGGAGCCGCCCGGAACGCATACGTCACCAACACGGTAGGTTCTTCATCAGGGACTTCCACCACCTGCGCTCGAATCCCTTCGAGGTCGAGGTGGACCACGCCGGGGAGGGCGCCGCCTCGCTTGCCTACCTCCTCCACCACGGCTTCGCGAAGGTCATTCGGGACCGGTTCAGCGGCATCGAGTGCGGGAAGCCCGGTCCCCGCGTCCAAGATCGAAACCTTGCAGGCCAGGTCACGGGCGAGTGGTTTGAGGACGTCGGCGGTCGATGGTTGCGATACCGCGCGGCGAACCATCGCATAGACGCGCCCGGTCGTCACCAGGCGCCGACTCTCATCGCTGGCGTTCTGATCGGCAACGGCACGACCGATCGCACCGAAACCCACCGAATAGGGCGCAGCCAGGACCGGGAACTTGAGCTCATTCGCCCGCGACAGGGCGGCGTCTTGAATCGTCGGCGTGTCAGGGTCGATACCGAGCACCAGTCCACTGATGCCGTACTCGACGAGACTCTCGATCAGGGTCACCTGATCTCGCACCGCCGGAGACATGGTGCGGCCGTTCTTCATGAGAAGTTCCCCACCGGTCATCCACTCCCACGGGCGATCCAGATCAGAGGTCTGCGCCCACTTCACCTGGCGATCGGCACCATCACCTCCCGCCCACAACTCGAGCCGGAGATGGGACATCGCAAGCAGATCTCCGATCGTCGACACTGCCATCACTCGCAACCGGATTTAGACGATCGTATAACCACAGTGCTCAGTGTAGACGTTCGTCGTATTCACCCCGACGGTCTCGAGACCCACAGTGGAAGAAGTCAGCCCATCCATGAATGAAGCCTCACCCCTGCCGGGCGCAGTCCAAGACCTGCAGGATTGCGGCCCCCGACTGCGGCGGCCCCCGACATTGTGCACTCCCCGCCAGCACCCGATGAACCCCGACAGATCACCCACCGGTCGACACACTCACGGCGCGGTTCCACAACCACCCCCGGACCTCGACCCCGAGTAGATGGCTCACATCCCATGAATTCTCACGAGTATCGCAGATGGCGCCAACGGCGACGTGCCGCATGGGTCAACCTCGAGCGCACACGCAAACATCATGACAGCGAGGCTGACCGCCTCATCACATTCGCCGCTATGTGGGCCCCTTACGGGGGAGCAAGCGCCGACGAGATCCTTGTCCATTTCGGAATGCCCAAACCGCGATTCATCGATTGCTTGTGGCAGGTAATTCCTGAATCTCGCTGCGCCCAAGATGATATCTCCCATCTCGCGAACGCGTACCCGCAATGCCCGCGGACGAACGGAAGTTAAACCGCACGGTGGGTTACACTCGAAGCCCACTCGATTGGGACAATGAGCCCGACATAGCCAGAGCAAGAACGACATTCACGACCTTCTGCCTCTGCGGGGGCCACTCCGAGAACCTGTGACGGACGACATTTCAGCTGCCTTGACAGGCTATGCCGGCAAGATCCGGAGCCGATTTCGCCCCGGGTTGCCGCAGCTCCACCTCGGGCGGCGCGCACGTGATGTTCTCGCGGCTCGCCGATGCGTGACCTGGTCGAGCATTCCCACCGAGTTGGATCATCGTATAGGCGCAATCGGCAAATCTATACGTCCGGAGTATTCACACTCGGATCCTCGTAGACGATAGTGAGACTCCACCAGGATTTGGCGAGGAGACCACCATGGAATTCGACCGGCACGCCCAAGACACACGCGTCGGGCGACCCGGCGGCCGGACGAACTCGCCACATCTCTTGCCCTCTTGACGCACAACGACATCGGCGACCCCGCCGGCCACACACTTGAGATCACTGGAGGAACCACCCGATGCCGAGCGTGACCAACAACTCCGCCCACACTCAGACCACTGCGCCGGTCGGGCAGGTCGACGGACTCAGTGTCCCCCGCTACGCGGGCCATTCGACCTTCGCACGCCTGCCTCGGATCGAAGACGTCCCCCGCCACGACGTCGCAGTCGTCGGTGTCCCGTTCGACACCGGCGTCACCTACCGACCCGGTGCCCGTTTCGGCCCGGCGCACATTCGCCAGTCCTCCCGGCTGCTGCGTCCCTACAACCCCGCCCTCGGTGTCGAACCGTTCGCGCACCAGCAGGTCGTCGACGCCGGTGACATCGCCTTCAATCCCTTCGACATCGATGCCGCGTGCACCCAGATCGAGCGGGGCGCTTACGAACTCATCCAGGACGGCGCCACACTGGTCACCCTCGGCGGCGATCACACGATCGCGTACCCGCTGCTCAAGGCGATCAACCGGGTGCACGGGCCGGTCGCCCTCGTCCACTTCGACGCGCACCTCGACACCTGGGACACCTACTTCGACACGCCCTTGACCCACGGCACCCCGTTCCGTCGCGCCGCCGAGGACGGATTGTTCGTCTACGGCCACAGCGCCCATGTCGGCATCCGTGGCTCCCTGTACTCACCGAACGACCTGGCATCCGACGCCGAACTCGGCTTCCAGATCGTGCACTGCCGCGAGTTCACCCGTAGGCCCATCGACGACATCATCGACCAGCTCCGCCAGACCATCGGTGAGACACCGCTATACGTGTCCATCGACATCGACGTCCTCGACCCCGCCCACGCTCCCGCTACCGGCACTCCCGAGGCCGGCGGGATGACGAGCCGCGAACTCCTCGACATCCTCCGCGGGTTCGACGGACTCAACCTGGTCGGCGTCGACATCGTCGAGGTCTCGCCCGCATACGACCACGCCGAGATCACTGGTGTCGCCGCGGCAAACCTTGCATACGAATTCGTCTCCCTGCTGGCGAAGAAGGCCTGATGAGTTACCTGGCCGACCACCCCAGGTCGCCGTGATGACGACACCAGCGGCACCCATCATGTGGCCGAACGGAAAGAAGGCGGCCGCCTGCTTCACCTTCGACGTCGATGCCGAATCGGCCCTGCTCGGCGTGTCCGTCGAACACGGCAACCGGATGTCGGTCATGTCCCATCAGGCATACGGTCCGCTGGTCGGGGTACCGCGGATCCTCGACCTGCTCGCCCGGCACGAAGTCCGGTCGACCTTCTTCGTCCCCGGATACACCGCACGCCGATACCCGGACGTCGTTCGGGCGATCGTCGACGGCGGCCACGAGATCGCCCACCACGGATACCTGCACGAACCCATGACAGGGCTCACCGAACAGCAGGAGGCCGCCATCCTCGACCGCGGCCTCGACGCCCTCGAAGCCGTCACCGGCCAACGTCCGGTCGGCTACCGGGCACCCATGTGGGAACTGAATTGGCACTCCCCCGGCCTGCTCGCCGATCGCGGCTTCCTCTACGACAGCAGCCTCATGGACGCCGACCACCCCTACGAACTCGCGATCCCCGACAATCGAAGCCTCATCGAGATCCCAATCCAATGGGCCCTCGACGACTGGGAACAATACTGCTACATCCCGGACTTCTCCGGCTCCGGGCTGATCGAAAGTCCCCGTAAGGCCGCCGAGATCTGGGGACTCGAGTTCGAAGGACTCCGCGCCGCCGGAGGATGCTTCGTCCTCACCAACCACCCCTTCCTCTCCGGTCGACCCTCACGCGCGAAGGTCCTCGAAGAACTCGTCCACTACGTGAAGACCTGTGAGGACGTGTGGACCACCACGCTCAGCGAGATCGCACACCACACCCGGACACTGAAACTCACGCCACGATCGATCCACCGACCCGACCCCGACGATCTATAGACCTGCAGGGGTACTCCATCGACGAGGGTTCCGAGGTCCACCTGGCCTTCCGCAGATCCAGGTCGCTGCCCCATCCCCCGGGGCCTGCTGCGCCTGCCGACGATCGGCAACAGCGACTTTGCGCTTGCCCCGCCCGAGCCGAAAGTGCGTTGACGAGAGCTCGGCGGCTGACGGATCTCCTCCGCCCCCTGGAGGTGGTACGGCCAATTATTCGTCGTTGTTCAGCGGTGAGCATCGTCAACCAGACGAAACGGCAACCGACGCTTGCACTGGGAAACTTCCGACATCGGTTCGTGAACTCGATCCGCATAAGCGGTGCCGGCCGATTGCCGACAGGATTCGAGGCGAGCCATGTCGGCGGCCAGCCGGCACTGATGCTGTGAACGCCGGAACGAGGGCTGCGCCCCACCTGCCTGTCTGCGTGACGGTCGCGTATCGCTCGGCGCAACAGACGGAGTCAAGATAAATCCTTTGCCGATGACAGACGTGGCCTGCTGCGACAGGTCCTGGTGCTGACGCTGCGCATCCTCCGACGCGAAGTGGCGAATCTGACTGGGCCACTCCAACGTGGTCCGGCAGAAGTAGGTGTCAGTCACTGATCGTCGACGTTGATGACGAGTTGAGACGCTGCCTCGCGGATCAACGTGCTGATCGCCTGGACCAGGTTCTTCGCGCGTTTGCTGCGTGGGTGACTGCGTAGGACAACTCTGCGGGTACCCAGTCCCGGTACGTCGAGTATCTCTACCCCCGAACGTTCTACACCGCGCAGCGCCAGTTCGGGGATAAGGGCCATTCCTTCGCCGGCAGCAACCAGTGCGAGTGCTGTCTGCGTTCCATGGAAGTAATGGACTGTGCTTTGGTCGGTGCCCAACATATCGCGAAGCCGGGTTGCAGCGTGAGCGCTCGCGGAACTTGCCTGCTCACCAAGCCAGGGCATGTCGAGTCGCGCCAAGTCGGTTACGTCTGAGATCAGCGCTCCCGCCGGGATCACTAGTTTCCACGGCTCGTCCAACAACGGGGTTTCGATCATCCCTGCAGGTAACACGGCGCCGACTTCGCCCGCATCGAGCTCGAACACAGCCGCATCCAGGTCTCCCGACCTCAACGAACGTAGCAAGGATTCCGGGTATCCCTCCGCGATGTGAAACTGAACGCCGGGAAGCTTGAGACGCCACTCGGGAAGAACCGGGGCGACGACCGTGGATAGAAAGCTCTGGAAACCTCCGATTCGCATCGGCCCCTTCAGCTCTGCCTCTGCGTGCTCCAGTCTCGAACGCACTGCGGTGAGGGTCTTTTCGATCTCCTGCGCAGCCTCGGCAAGAGCTTGACCTTCCGGCGTCAGCGTGGAACCCAGGGGTGTCCGGGTCACTAGTGTGTACCCGGTTTCACGGGCGAGACGGGTGAGTTGCTGCGACACCGCGGAGGGCGTCACCTTCAGCTCGTCTGCCGCGGCGAGTACGCCCCCGGCACGAGCGACGGCCAGCAGAAATCGTAACCTGCTCGGATCCAGATGCATTCACTGATTCTAAACTCCCTATGTAGACAAATTCAATTGTGCTTAACCATCCCAAACGGCATACTTCCCTTACATTCTCAAGAAAGGAAAATTGGTCGATGATCGCGGCGGCACTCGGTTGGGCAGGGACGATAGGCACCTTCGTCACCTACGTTATGGTCTCGCGCGGGCGCATGACCGTGAGTTCTGTTCGCTATGCATCATTGAACGCGGTGGGCGGGACATTCGCTGGGACGGCCTCCGCTTTGTACGGTGCGTGGCCAAGTGCGGCGGCGAATTTTGCGTGGTCCGTAGTTGCCTTGCACACGCTCTCGCTGTGCGTTCACCGCAGACTCCGGCAGTCGTCGTCGCTGACCGCCGTGGTGTCGTCAGAATCGTCCAGTGATGGCGGCGGAGAGTGCGACCATGAGTATGTCGGGCCGACGTCGATTGACAATGCGATTGTCGCCCCCCGGGCCCGATGTGAATGGTCTCTCTGCTCAGCTGGGACCTGAATCGACACATGGTGTCGGCTTCGGCAGACCTGTAATGCCGGTCCATCGACCACTGACATGACCTAAACCACGCCGCTCACGTTCGTGGACGGAACAATGCCCGAAGACGCCCCGGACTCGTAATGCCGATTGCACCCGCCAACTCGTCTCGTTAACTGCAAGAAGGAGGAGATCATGACCGCCGCCGTCCCCCACAGCTCCTGCGCCGACGACCGCACGTGCTCCTCCGATGACAGCAACGACACACGAAAGCAGCACGGTTTGCGGTTGCCCGCCGCATCGATCGTCCTCGGAACGCTGTCCGTGGCGTCGTTCTGGGTGGTCGGACTCGGCTTCATCCTGGGAATAGCAGCGGTGATCTGCGGTGCCGTCGCCGCCTCACGAAACTCGGCAGCCGAGGACGAGGCGGCATCCTTGCGTGCCCTACTCGGCGTCGTTGCCGGCGCCGCGGGCATCACCGTCTCCGCTATCGCCCTGCTCCCCATGCTCTCGCACCTGTGAACCACGAACACGGCCAACCTATTTCCGGTCGCCACCTTGGCTTGGTCGCATGAAGCCACCCGAGGGAGGCTCGGGGCGGTGGTGCCAGGGCGGGTGGTGCTGGCCCAATGCCCTTGGTTGCTGCACGGCCGGCAGTTGTTCGCGGGAACCACGAGTGCGGCTCAAACCGTCTCGGCCAGGGTGGCGCCGATGGACTCGGCCGAAATGACACCATGTGATGACCGGGCGTGCGGATCGAACGATGCCGTGGTGAGGGCACGGCCGGAAGTCGCTATCGGTGACGATCCCGATCACACCACCCCGATCCATCAACGCGTACAACTGGCCGGGGTCGGTGATCACGGACGGGGCCTCGCCGGCCTCGCCTGATCGACCAATCCGGAGCGGGCCAGTCGTTTCCCGGTGACGAGGGCGCTGCAGTGCCCGAACTGGTCCCGCGGTGGGTGCCGCAGCACCGGCCGCGGGACCAGGAAGCGGTAGCAGAGTGTGTCTTCCGAGGCGCGGATCGCGAGCGGCGGCGGCAAACCGGACAGCACCGAGATCTGCCCGACCGTTTCGCCGGGGTCGACAAGATCGACGACCCGTCCGCGCCAGGGCGTCGAGGTCGGTCTCGGTTGCGACCTGTCGTCGCTGCGTCTCACCTCGGCGAACGCGGGATTGATCCGCACCGTCGCGCTTACGTACGAAGGGCGAGCAACTGCGGTCCGGGACAGCGTTCAGAACCCCAGGAACTCCTCGAGCTCTGGTACACCGCCCCGGAGCCGACCCCCGGCGTCAGGCTCATACCGCCGACTCCATCAGGTTTGTAGGGGAATAGGCTCAGCAGCCGGACTCGAAACCAAACGTGGACAGGTACGCGATCGCTTGATCGCGGCTCAGTGATCGGCACGGACGTGCGTTGGCACCACGCGGACGATGACTCGTTTGTTCTGCGGGTCGGGCTCCACCCAGGCGGCGCCGTCGTACTTGTGGCTGAGCTGCTCGATGAGAGCGCCCGTCGGGTCATCGATGAGTTCGGCCTTTCCGCGAATTTCGACGGTGTCCATCGGATCGGCCGGGTTGATCCAAGAGATGCTCACTCGCGGGTCGCGCTCGAGGTTGTTGGTTTTGCGGCGACCGTAGATGGTGGAGAACACCGCGGCGTCGCCGTCGGTGTGCGCCCAGACGACGGTCAGCTGAGGTGATCCGTCTGGATTGAGGGTCGCCACGGTGGCGAGCACCGGCGCGTCGATCAGGCTGCGGGCATGTGCGGATAGGGCGCCCATTGTTGTGCTCCGTTCGTCGAGGGTTTCCGGCGTACTAGTACTGCAACGGCACTTATGGGAGGTGTCCGCGACGTCGGTAGTGGGAGGTGCGGGCCTGGTGTTGTCGGCGCCGTCGCCAGTTCGACCAGGACCAGATGTGCTCGTCCGGGTGGGCGTGTCGCAGGATCAGTTGCACGAGCAGGCGGCGGATCTCGGGTAGCGTGTAGCCGATCATGCCCTGATCTTCGATCCCGATTCCCCCTTTACCGCTTCGGTTTTCGTTCCGGCGAGCCAGGCGAGGGCGAGCATCGACAAGGTGATGTGGGCGTACCAGGCCCGGTAGGTGCGTACCTGGTACTGGTCGAGGCCGGCCTCGTTCTTGGCCTGGTGGAAGCATTCCTCGACCCGCCACCGGGAGCCGGCGATGGTGGCGAGTTCGGTGAGCGTGGTGCGGCGGGGTCCGGCGCAGATGTAGTACGCGATCTCGGTCGGATCGGAGAGGGATCGGCGGCCGAGCAGCCAGTGCCCTCGCCCAGGTGCCCAGGCGATCCGGATCGGGATCCGCACCCAGGAATACTCCCGCGGCCCGTGTGCGCCGTCGCCGACGGAGATCCGGCGCCACTGCTTCGCCGGGACCGCGGCGATCATCTCGTCGGCGCGGCCGGCGCGGCCGTGCGGGGTGAACACATCGTCGTTGCACCGGGTAGCCAACACATACGAAACATCGCGTTCCTCGAGCCAGACCCGCAGGTACTTCACCTGCCCGTAGGCCTCGTCGGCGGTGACCCAGGAGAACGGGACCCGGGCGTCGAGGGCGCGTGCGATCATGTGTTGCGCCAGTCTCGGTTTGGTCGCGAACTCCACCTCGTCACCGATCCCGGCGGCGCGGCACCGGTCCCGGTCGGAGGTCCACGATTCGGGCAGGTACAGTTCCCGGTCGATGAGCGCGTGCCCGGCGCCGCTGGCGTAGGCGAGGAACACCCCGATCTGACAATTTTCCACCCGCCCCGCGGTGCCCGAGTACTGGCGCTGCACCCCGGCCGAGCGGGTGCCCTTCTTGAGGAATCCGGTGTCATCGACGATCAGCACACCGGCCGGATCGCCGAGGCGTTCGACCACGTAGTCACGCACATCGTCGCGGACCCCGTCGACGTCCCAGTCCGCCCGCCGCAGCAACCGTTGCATCCCATCCGGGCTCACCTCGCCGGCCCGCTCGGCGAGGGTCCACCCGTTCTTGCGTTCCAGACCCGCAACCAACCCCGTCACATATTCACGGACCCGGGACCGCGGCTCCGACCGGGCGAACCGACCGGAGATCCGCTCATGCAACGCTTCCAACTCGGCAGCAACCAAATCGAGGACCACACAACCAGTATCGTCTACCTGTCAAGCAAGTGCCGTTGCAGTACTAGCCGGCCATGATGATGAGGTGGGGTGCGCTGGTCGTCACGATCGGCGCAATGCCCTCGTGGGCAGGGTGAGGCGACCGACCGATCACCTTCCTCCGAGACCATTGGTGCAGTCCTACAAGGAGGTCATTGCTGCCAACGATACCTTCCACGTGTCACCAGCAAGGCCGGCTATCGGACGTAGTCGGCCTTGCCGGTGATGTCGACGGTGCTTCCAGTCGCGTGCCGGGCGCGTCCGGAGGCTCTTTGGCTGGACCAGAGATCGCGTTGCGTCGGGAGTATGGAACCAAGTCACTCGAAGACGGGTGGGCGGGCTGAGCCCACAGGTTTAGCAGCGGCTTTCTGCGCCCGTCCCCACCGGCTGGGGGCGAAGTACCCGTGTCGATCTCACGAAATATCGGTTAGTGGCCTGACCACCCGGCCGAGGTCTCGGACAGGTTCTTGCCTTTGGTTTCCGGTGCCCACAGCTGCGAGATGATCGCGCCGACGCCGACGACAACCGCCATGATGAGGAGCACCGAGCTGATCCCGAGCTTGTCGATCCCGACCGGCAACAAGAACGTGCCCGCCGCCGCGCCGAACCGGCTGACTGCCGCCGCGAAACCAGTCCCCACGCCACGGACCTCGGTCGGGAACAGCTCGCCGGGGTACACAGCGATCAGCACACCGTTGATCGTGTTCAGGAACGAGAAGGCGAAGAACAGTGCCAGAACCAACGCTGTGGGGATGCCGGACCAGAGGCCGAGGACGAGAAAGATTCCCAGCATGATCCACTGCGGGGGCACCGTGAACACCCGACGTCCCGCTTTGTCGATCAGAATCATG
>NZ_JBHVEY010000044.1:0-36835 GCF_042802055.1 Rhodococcus sp. NPDC057529 | reverse complement strand
AGACCGGACAGGCACACCTTGTTGACGGTCACGGCGGGCACCGACATCGGGATGCCCGCGGCGACCGCGGCCTGCCGGGCCGGGATCTGACCGGCCCCGGCAGTGAGGACCTGCCCCATGATCACGTACTCCACCAGTTCCGGTGCCACGCCGGCCTTGTCGAGGGCGCCCGTGATGGCGATGCCGCCGAGATCGGATCCGGAGAGGGTGGCGAGCGAACCCGTCAGCCTGCCGACGGGGGTCCGGGCCCCGGCGACGATGACGGACCTGGTGCGTGCAGTCATGGAAGTGTCCTTGGTGTCGTGTCGAATGTGGTTCAGACGAGCGCGGATTCGCGGATCTCGAGCGGGGTTCCGGTGGCGGCGACGACGTCGTCGACGGTGACACCGGGGGCGACCTCACGCAGGGCGAGGGTGCCGTCGCCGACCACGTCGATGACGGCGAGGTTGGTGATGATGCGGTTGACGACGCCCTGGCCGGTCAGCGGCAGGGTGCAGGTGTCGATGATCTTCGGGTTGCCGTCGCGGTCGGTGTGTTCCATGAGGACGATGACGCGGCTCGCCCCGTGCACGAGGTCCATCGCGCCGCCCATGCCCTTGACCATCTTGCCGGGGACCATCCAGTTGGCGAGGTCGCCGGTGCGGGAAACCTGCATACCACCGAGGACGGCGGTGTCGATGTGGCCGCCGCGGATCATGCCGAACGACAGCGCCGAATCGAAGAACGCGGCGCCGGCGTTGACGGTGACCGTCTCCTTGCCCGCGTTGATCAGGTCGGCGTCGACGTTCTCGTCGGTGGGGTACGGGCCGGTGCCGAGGATCCCGTTCTCCGAATGCAGGGTGACGGTGACGTCGGTGCCGAGGTATCCGGGGATGAGCGTCGGCAGTCCGATGCCGAGGTTGACGTATTCGCCGTCGACCATCTCCGCGGCCGCGCGGGCGGCCATCTGGTCACGTGTCCATCCGTTGGTGCCGGTCATCGAGTGGCTCCTTCCGTGCTGCTGACTGTCCGCTTCTCGATCCGCTTGTTCTGGGGGCCGGTCTCGACGATGCGCTGAACGAAGACACCGGGCAGGTGCACCTGGGCGGGATCGATGGTGCCCGCGGGGACGAGTTCCTCGACCTGCGCGATGGTCACCTTCCCGGCCATGGCCGCGAGGGGGTTGAAGTTCAGGGCCGTCTTGTCGAATACCAGGTTGCCGGCGGTGTCGCCGCGCAGCGCGTGGACCAGGGCGAAGTCGGCGGTGATGCCGAGTTCGAGGACGTAGCGCTTGTCGCCGAACTGCCGGGTCTCCTTGGCGGGCGACGCGAGCGCGACGGAACCGTCGGCGGCGTAGCGCCACGGCAGGCCGCCGTCGGCGACCGGGCTGCCGACACCGGCGGGGGTGAAGAACGCGGGGATCCCGGCACCGCCGGCCCGGAGGCGTTCGGCCAGAGTGCCCTGCGGGGTGAGTTCCACCTCGAGCTCGCCGGAAAGGTACTGGCGGGCGAATTCCTTGTTCTCACCGACGTAGGACGCGGTGACACGGCGAATCTGGCGGGCGCTCAGCAGGATCCCGAGCCCGTGGTCGTCCACGCCGCAGTTGTTGGAGAAGACCTCGAGATTCCCGACACCCGAGTCGGCGAGCGCGCGGATCAGCGCGTCGGGGATTCCGCACAGGCCGAATCCGCCCACGGCGATCGTCGCGCCGTCGGACACGTCCGCGACAGCTTCTTCCGGGGTGTCGAACACTCTCGATCCCATGTGCATCCTTTCTTCTGGCCGCCGAACCCGGCGATACCGCCTTCCCGCGACATTTCGTCCATCCAGTGGACGACTCCTGCGGCGGGCTTTGCTCCACTAAAAGGGGTCTCTTCATGCATTTCAAGGAGTCCGGGCATGTTGCTCACGGTCTGGACGTCGGGGGCGAGAGCGTTCACTGAGTGGACGTATACTCCGGTCATGAACGAGGCGCAGCGGCCCCAGGTCATCCACCGGGTGGGATCGCTCCTGCGGGCCGTCGCGGCACTCGAATCGTCGGGAGCCTCGACGTCCGCGCTGGCGCGGGAGACGGGCCTCGCCCGCCCCACCGCGCATCGACTCCTCGTCTCGCTGGCCGAGGAGGGGCTGGTCGACCGCGACCTGAAGTCGGGCAAATGGTCGCTCGGACCCGAGCTGTACCTGCTCGGCTCGCTCGCCGCCAGCCGGTACGACATCACGGACCGCTCCCGCGACGTCCTCCGCGATCTCGCCCGCGAGACCGGCGAAAGCGCGTTCCTGTCCGCTCGCCGCGGCGACGAAACGGTCTGCATTGCGAGCGAGGAGGGCAGCTTCCCGCTGCGCTCGCACGTGCTGCACATCGGAATCCGGTTTCCGCTCGGGGTCGCGACGGCGGGGATGGTCATCCTGTCGCACCTGCCGGACCGCGAGATCGACGACTACCTGGCGCGCGCGGACGTCACCGGCGAATGGGGGCCGCAGCACAGCCGGGAGAAGATCGCCGAGCGCATCGCGGAGACCCGTCTCAACGGCTACACCGTCAACCCCGGACTGCTCGTCGAGGGCAGTTGGGGGATGGGCGCCGCCGTCTTCGACACCCAGGGATCACCGGCCTGGGCGCTGAGTATCACCGGGGTGGAGAGCCGGTTCCGTGAGGAACGACGCCGCGAACTGGGAGAATTCCTCCTCCGCGAGGCGCACCGGCTCACCCAGCTACTCGCCGACCGGCCGCGGAGCCGCGGCTGACCACGGATCGGAGCGCCTACGCGGCCTTCCGGCGGCGCCGTGGCCGCCCGTGGCGGGTGTCGATGCTCCACACCTGCGTGCAGTCGGGGCACTGCAGGTGCACGGTGGTTCCCTGATTGCTCAGCAGATACTGCCAGTGCCGGTGGCAGTTGCGGCCGGACCCGCAGT
This sequence comes from Rhodococcus sp. NPDC057529, assembly GCF_042802055.1. NCBI lineage: Bacteria > Bacillati > Actinomycetota > Actinomycetes > Mycobacteriales > Nocardiaceae > Rhodococcus > Rhodococcus sp. NPDC057529. The sequence goes on along the minus strand of NZ_JBHVEY010000044.1, from coordinate 33,943 downwards.
CGCCGCAGGACGAGCCGTGGTCGCAGCCCGGGCAGGGTAACCAGGCGCGACGGGAGAAGTCCGCGGTGGGATCAATCGGCAACACGGCCCACCGTCCGATCCGGGAGCACACCCGCCTGCACCAGTTCGTGGTAGATGCGCTGCTGCTCGGAGTCCAGCCCGGAATACAGCATGTCGTACGCCCGCTCTTCTTCCGCCAGCACGGCGACGGGATCCCAGTCTTCGCCGATCGCGTCGAGGACGGCGCTGCGCCGACGCGCTTCGTCCAGCGTGAGGTCGAGAGCGAACGAGAGTTCGGAGTCGTTACCCATGTGGTCACCTTCGTTTCGCAGTCGCCGACGTCGAACGGGCTCCGACATCGAAGGGGCCAGGGTCACTCGAGGCGACCCAAGATCACAATGACCTGGATCACGTCGATCGAAAGTGTTGCGTCGTGTTCACGACGACCGCGCCCCGCCGTCCGGGTGGACGACGGGGCGCGGCTGGTGCCGGTGATGCGGGTGGGTCAGGCCTGCAGGCCGGCCTCGATCTCGAGGGTGATGGTGATCTTGTCGCCGACGACGGCGCCGCCGCCTTCGAGGGGCATGTCGATGGTGATGCCGAAGTCCTTGCGGTTGAGGACGGTGGTGGCTTCGAAACCGGCGACCGGTCCGTTGCCCATGCCGGGGTTGACGCCGTTGAACTCGAGGGCGAGCTCGACCTGCCGGGTGACGCCGCGGAGGGTGAAGTCGCCCTCGACCACGTAGTCGCCGCCCTTGGCGCGGACGGCGGTGGAGGTGAACGTGGCGGTGGGGAACTGCTCGGCGTCGAAGAAGTCGGCGGACTTGATGTGGGCGTCGCGATCGGTGTTCTTGGTGTCGATGGACGCGACCTGGATCTCGGCGGTGACGGCCGTGGTGCCGTCCTCGGCGACGGTGATCGCGCCGGCGAAGTCGTTGAAGGTGCCGCGGACCTTGCTGACCATGAGGTGGCGGACGGAGAAGCCGACGGTGGAGTGGACGGTGTCGATGGTCCAGGTTCCGGCGGTGAGGTTGGGGAGGGTGGCGGTGGCGGTGGTCATGAAAACTCCTTGACGGTGAAGGGCACTCGAATCGAGGTAATTGAATCTGCAACTACTAATGTAGAGAGAAGTCGTTTCGATGTCAACTAAAATCTGCGGAGGGCGGGTGAGCTGCGGTTACTGCTTCGGCCGGACCTGATGGCGGCTGACGATCGAGATCCGGTTGAACGCGTTCATCGTCACGGCGATCCAGCTCACCGTGGAGATCTCCTGCTCGGACAGGAACCGCCGCGCGTAGGCGTAGTCGGCGTCCTGGCTGTGCGCGTCCGGGAGGGTGGTGATGGATTCGGCCAGGGTGAGGGCCGCGACCTCGCGTTCGGAGAACAGCGCCGTCTCCCGCCAGGCGGGCAGAACCGCGAGGCGCTGCTGGGACTCGCCCGCCGCGAGCGCCGCGGCGACGTGCACGTCCAGGCAGTACGCGCAGCGGTTGATCTGGGAGACGCGCACGTTGAGCAACTCGACGAACCGCCGCTCCATCCCGGCCTCGGTGGTCGCGTGACGGATGGCCTTGGCGACGCCGATCTGCGCCTGATAGACGGCCGGACTCTGCTTGTCGATGTGGACGTAGTCGTTCTCCGTGGACGTGCTGCTCATGACCGGCCTCTCGGTGGGTGACTCAGGGGTGTTCCAGCAGGTGGGCGCGCATTTCGCTGAAGTCGTGCCCGAGGATGGCGACGTCCCGGGGGCTGAGCAGGTCGAACATGTCCCGCCGCACCTCCGCCACGTGTCCGGGGCTGGCGGCGGCGAGCTTCTCGGCGCCGGCATCGGTCAGCTCGGCCAGCATTCCCCGCTTGTCGTCCTTGCATTCCAGCCTGCGCACCCAGCCCGCCTCGACCAGCCGGTTGATCGCCCGGGTGACGCCACTGCGCGTCGTGGTGACCGCGTCGGCGAGTTCGCGCATCCGCAGTTGTCGCTGCGGCGCCTCCGACAGCACGACGAGAAGTTCGAAGTCCGTGAACGAGATGCCGGCGTCGCGGGTGAGCTGCCGATCGAGCGCCTGGAGGAGCAGCCGGGTGGCGTCCAGGTAGGCGCGCCACGTGTTCTGTTCCTCGGCGCTGAGCCATCTGGTCGGTTTCACGGGTCCAGCATATCTCAAGTAGTTGACAGCGCAACTACTTGGTGTACGGTGGTGATAGTTGAAAGCGCAATCATCGGCGTTTCGCGAAGAGAGGGTCGGCAATGAGCACCACAGAAGAGCAGCAGCGCTCCCAGAGGTTCGCCGCGCAACGCGACCGGATCCGCGCCGAGCATCTGAAGCCCGTGTCGTCGCGACCCGCATCCTCGGCCCGCGGACTCCACCACACCGCGCTGATCAGCAGTGACGTCGAGCGCACCGTCCGGTTCTATCAGGATCTCCTCGAGTTCCCGCTGACCGAACTGATCGAGAATCGCGACTACCCCGGGTCCTCGCACTTCTTCTTCGACATCGGCAACGGCAACCTGCTCGCGTTCTTCGACTTCCCGGGCCTCGACATCGGGCCCTACCAGGAAGTGCTCGGCGGACTCCACCACATCGCGATCAGCGTCGAACCCGGCCGGTGGGACCACCTGCGCACGAAACTGGTCGACGCCGGCGTCGAACTCGTCGAACACAGCGAGGTGTCGCTGTACTTCCGCGACCCCGACGGTGCCCGCCTCGAACTCATCGCCGACCCGCTCGGCGAAATGTACGGCTCACACGTTCTGTGAAAACCCTGCTCTGAGAACGCTGGAAAGGATTCACTCATGACTGCCGCCATCACCTCACCCCGCCTCGACGTCCGCCGCGCCGACGACCGCTTCAAGACCAACGTGGGCTGGCTCGATTCCAAGCATTCCTTCTCGTTCAGCAACCACTACGACCCGGCCAACACCCACCACGGCGTGCTCATGGTCAACAACGACGACATCGTCGTCCCCGGCCAGGGTTTCGACACCCACCCGCACCAGGACATGGAGATCGTCACCTGGGTGCTCCAGGGTTCGCTGGTGCACCAGGATTCGATGGGACACTCCGGCGTCATCTACCCCGGACTCGCCCAGCGCATGAGCGCGGGAACCGGAATCCTGCACTCGGAGAAGAACGACTCGTGGCGACTGCAGGGAGACGCCGACGAGCACCGCGATCCGGTCCACTTCATCCAGATGTGGGTCGTCCCCGACGAAGCCGGAATCACACCCGGTTATGAGCAACTCGAAATCGACCACGAATTGCTCACCGGCGGACTGGTTCCCGTCGCGTCCGGCATGCCGGGTCACGCCGACCACTCGGCGATCCGCATCAAGAACAAGTACGCCGCAATGCATGTCGCACGGCTGCAGCCCGGCCAGGCACCCGTCACCCTGCCCGACGCCCCGTTCCTCCACGTCTTCGTCGCACGCGGCGAAGCCTCGCTGGAAGGGGTCGGCCTCCTCGCCGAGGGCGACGCCGTCCGGATCGGCGGTGGCGGCGGACAGCAGATGACCACCGACACCGGCGCCGAGATCATCGTGTGGGAAATGCACGCGCAGATCGCCGGGTAACGCCTGGCGCGGAATCGGCTTCTTCCGTTGGGGTTGCGGGAGCTGCTACAGTGCCGGGCAGGCAGTGACCTACGGAAGGGCCTTACAACCGCGCGAGCGGCGACCCAGGCCCGGGTCCTGCATCCGAAGGAGTTCGATCCCTTGGACACGGCTTCGACCGTCGTCCGCCGATCCACCGTCGAGTACGCCCCCGATCTGCTACTCGATCTCGTCCGTCCCGCCGAGGCAGAGCATCCGTTGCCTGCGATCGTGTGGGTGCACGGAGGTGGTTGGCGGCTTCAAGACCGCACCGCATGCCCAGATCTGTTGCGACACTTCGCGGGACGCGGCTATGTCATGGTCAGTATCGACTACCGCCTCGCGCCCGGGACCTGCCATCCCGGCCAGCTCTTCGATGTCCGGCGGGCGGTGCGCTGGCTGCGCGCCAACGCCGCAGACCACGGCATCGACCCCGACCGGATCGGTGTGTGGGGATCGTCGGCCGGTGGGCATCTTGCCGCGCTGGCCGGAGTGCACTCGGGCGCAACACGATTGCCCGGGGAAGGACCCACGACCGTCGACAGTGCGGTGCAGGCCGTCGTCGACGGTTACGGGCCCGCCGACCTGCCCGGTCTCGTCGACCTCTCCGCGCGGCGGACACCGGGGGAGGACCAGTCCCCGGAGGCGTCGCTGCTCGGCGGCGCGATCCGGGATCGACTGGACGCGGCGCGATCCGCCAGCCCCGCACTGCAGGTGACGCCCGGAGCGCCGCCGTTCCTGATCATGCACGGACTCGGTGACAATCTGGTGCCGTCCGCGCAGAGCGTGGCGCTGTACGACGCGCTCGTCGCTCACGGCAACGACGCCGTCCTCTACCTGATCGAAGGTTTCGGGCACGGGTTCTTCAACCCGGGCCACGTCCTCGAACTCGGCCCCGGCCAGACCCTCGACCAAGGCCGTCTCGAACGAGATCCGCACGCGCCGGCCTCGACCCGCGCGGTGAGCGACTTCGGGCGCGCCTTCACCGAAAGGTATCCCACTGCCTCGTTCGCGGCGGTCGAGGCGTTCTTCTCGCACACTCTGAAGTCAGGACCACACGCATGACCCTCTTCGACATCTCCGCCCTCGACGACGTTCACAGCGCCGCTCCACTACTCGACACCCTCCCCGGGCGGTGCGTGCCGTACGCCATGGCAGCCGGTGAAGGCGAGCGCCACGAACTCGGCGGGCAACTGATCACCGTCATCGCCCGCCCGGAAGACACCGGAGGGCAATTCGGCGCCGCGTATGTCTACGGCGGCAAGGGAACCGAGACCCCGTTCCTCTCCCACGATCGCGAGCACCGCTTCCTGTACGTCACCGACGGACGGCTGCAGGTGTGGTTGCCGGGCGAATCGCACCTGCTCGTGCCCGGCGACGCGGTCACCGTCCCGGCCGGGACGGCGTACGCGTACCGGATGCTCGCGCACCGGACGCGGTTCCTGAGCTGGCTCACCGCCGGCGACGCGCACCGGTGGTCGCAGGCGACCGGCCATGCCACCCAGTCGCACGTCTTCGACGCCGAGACGGCGCCGATGTCGGACGCGCGGCAATCCGAACTCGCGGACCGGTTCGGCATCCGATTCCACGATCTCGAGAAGAAGGACCTGCCCGCGGTGACGGGCACGGTGCTCCCGGCCGGCGAGTCGCCCTACGTGCTGCAGGCCGGCGAAGGCGACCGCTGGGCGAGCCTCGACCAGTTGAACACCTACCTCGCCCGGCCCCGGAACACCGGCGGAACGTACTTCGCGATGCACACGACGGGTGGCAAGAGCGCGTACATTCCGCGGCACTTCCACCGCGAGCACACCGAGAACTTCGTCTGCATCGAGGGACGCATTCTCCTGCACGCCAACGGCCGGGAGATCATGCTGACCAAGGGTGACTTCCTGCATGCTCCGGCCGGAACCATCCACAGTTTCGCGTTCGACAGCCACAACACCCAGATGCTCGGCCTGCTGACCACCGGAGTGTTCGAGAAATTCTTCGAATACATGAACGTCCCGACGGACGCGCACGTCCACACCGAGGGCGGCGACATGCAGTTTCCGGCCGAGGGGTTCGCGCGGGCGCGCGCCGAGCTGGACCTCGAGGTCGTCGGGCCGCCGCCCGCCCGAGGCGACGGCAGGTGAGTGTCGCCCGTACACCGTGCGGCGGGACTTCGACAGCGAATTCGGGGCCGAATCCTGCCCGCGCGGGCTGTGCACGCCTCTGACCTCGGAGTGTGAGACTCGTCAAGTTTGCCCTTTTCGGTTTCCTTGTTGCCTTGTCAGTGGCGACACTGGTGAAGCAGGCAATTTACGTGGACGAAACAATGAGGTGAATCGTGTTGGGGCGCTCGAAGGCAACCGTGGTGTACTCGGTGTCGGGTCGACCGTCCAACCCGTTCGCACGACCGGTCGACCGCTATGCGGCCACCCTGAGATCCGTCATCGCCGCGCTCGCGGGTATCGCGATCGTGCTCGCCGCCGTGATGGGCACGTGGCAATGGCACCAGGAGAGTGCGCGGGCCGCGGAGCAGCGCGCCACCACCACCCTCGTCAAGGCCGTCACCAGCACCGACGCCCCCATCACCATGTCGCCCCGCGGCTCGGTCCGCACCACTCCGATGGTCGAGGCGACGTGGTCCTGGACCGCCGAGTCGCGCACTCAGAGCATCGAGGTCCCCTCGGGGACGCCGGCGGGCACCGAGAAGACCATCGCCGTCGACGCGGACGGCAACTGGGCAGGCCCGAGGGTCACCACCTCCGACGTCGTCAGCGGCGCGGTCGCGGCCGTTCTCCTCACCCTCGCGGCCGGCGCGCTGCTCCTCGGCATGGTGTGGGCGATGTGCGCCCGCGCCGTCGAACGCCGCCGCCAGCAGTACTGGGACGAGAGCATCCGCCGGCTGTTCGCCACCTACAGTCGCTGATCCTTCCCTCGAAGGTCACCACCTGATTGCGCCGTCCCCACGGCTGTTTCGGTGCACTCGCTCCGGGCTATTCAGGTGATGCCGAGGAAAGGTGGAGCCATGTCCGACAGGGATGCTTCCATATTCGAGAGCGAGCGCGAGCTCGACGAGGATTCCGTCCGGAACGCTCAGCGAACCGTCGCCCACCACTCGATCGACGCCGACGACTGCCGGATGCTGCTCGCTGCGCTCGGCATCCCCCTCGTCCGCGATACCGGCAACGAGACGCTCTCCGGCTCGGCCGGCGCCGAAGCGTTGTGACCCGCTCACAGTGACTTCACAGCGAACCTCCAGGGTGCCCGCACCGGGGACCGTTTGTATGGGACTCAACCCCGGAACAGCCCTTGGAGGTCCCCATGTCGAACCGCCCGCGTCACCACCACGCCGATGAAGTGCACGAGCACGATCGCGGTCTCAGCCATGACCTGAAGTCGATGTTGTCGCGTCGCCGCGCCCTGTTCGTGTTCGGCGCCGCGGGGGCGACCGCGCTCGCCGCCTGCTCCACGGCAGGATCCACGGAGACGTCGTCCTCGTCCTCGACCGACACGGCGGCGACCACGGCGAGCGACGGCACGTGCGTGGCGGCGGCGCCGCAGGAAACGGCCGGACCGTATCCCGGTGACGGGTCCAACGGCCCGAACGTCCTGGTCGAGTCGGGGATCGTGCGTCAGGACATCCGCGCCAGCTTCGGCGCGTACTCCGGGACGGCGGAGGGTGTCGCGACGACCATCGAACTCGACCTGCAGGACCTGACGAAGGACTGCGCCGCGGGTGCCGGAATGGCCGTCTACCTGTGGCACTGCGACCGGGACGGCGAGTACTCGCTGTACGGCAAGGGCATCACCGAGCAGAACTACCTGCGCGGCGTCCAGGTGGCGGACTCCGCAGGCAAGGTGTCGTTCACGTCGATCTTCCCGGCCTGCTACTCCGGGCGCTGGCCGCACATCCACTTCGAGGTGTTCGACACGCTCGAATCGGCGGTGGCCGGGGAGGACGCCCGCCTGACGTCGCAGATCGCGGTGCCGCAGGACGCGTGCGCCACGGTTTTCGCGTACGACACCGGCTACGCGAACAGCGTCTCCAACCTGTCGAAGGTCTCCCTCGATTCGGACAACGTGTTCGGTGACGGCTGGGACGCCGAACTGGCCACGGTGACCGGTGAACCCGCCACCGGCATGACCATCTCGATCACGATCGGCGTCGCGGAGAAGTCGGCGAATACGCAGTCCGCGCCGGCCGGTCCGGGTGGCGGCGGCGGACAGCCGCCGGCAGGGGCGCCCGGACGGTAGCGGCGCTCCGTCAGCTGACGTGCCACCCGGGAGGTCTGTCGAGTTCGTTCCATTCGCGGGTCAACCGGGCCTGCTGGCGGCGGGACGCAACCCAGTGCACGATCAGGAACAGGACGCAGTAGCCGCCGGTCGTGGTCACCCAGATCCCGCACGCGACGCTCACCGCGGTGGCGGCGTTCTGCGAACCGGTCTCCGGTGCGGCGACGAGGTCGCCGTTCTGGTCGAGCCAGACGGTGACGGTCTGGCCGATCTTCGCGCCCGCAGCGGTGGGAACGTCGGCGGTGTGCATCTGCCCGTTCGCCGACCACTGCACCTTCGCGTGGGATTGGTACTGGGGTGACGCGGCCAGGGCCCCCTCGCCGGCGCTCCCGGCGCGGGAATCCTCCATGAGCGTCGCGGGGGTCGAGTGCTGGGTGGCGAGTTCGGCCTGGGTCTGTTGATCCAGCCGCGAGTACGTCTCGGTTCCGACGGCCGCGGCCAGTGGAATCATCAGGAGCACGAACACCACCCCGATGAGAACCATCGCGGATCGCAGGCGGTCGCATCCCCGCATGAGGGGGTTGCGGCTCCATGGACCCAGACGCCACAGGCGTATCGGCGCTGCACACGTTTGGCTCATCGCGCACCTCCGGTGGTTGCCCACCACCATTGTGCAACCGAAACGCCTGCGCGTGTAGGGCCTTCTGTCAGGTCGTGATGCCGGGCCCGCGTCGGGGGACCGCCGGTCGAGTCAGACCTTCTGCACGAGGTCCGGCCACGGTGGACGGCGGAGCACGGCGAGGGTGGCGATGACGGCGGCCGCCAGCCCGATGAATTCGCCGAGCAGCGCTACCCGGGTTCCGTCGACGGCGGGCTCCCACGACACGGTGCCGTCGTGGACGACGAAGATCCCGACCGGCGCGGGGCCCCGGATGCCGCGAAATCTGGTCACGGTGAGGACGGTGGTTCCGTCGGTCGTCTCGTAGGGCTCGCCGTAGATCCGCGCGGCCGCGGCGTTCGCCTGCGTCTGGCTCACCACGTCCCGAAGTTTCACGCGACCCCTCTCGCCGTTCGGCCGAAGACCGATCTCATGATGGCACCCCGGCCCGCCCCCGACGCGGCATTCCGGGATCGCGCGTCAGGAACCGATGCCGGCGAAGGCCTCGGTCAGCGCTTCGATGCCCGCGCGGACCGTGGGCCGGTCGTTGTCGGCGCGGCGGAGCGCGTAGATCTCCCGCTCGAGTGTGGGACGCACCGGGACGATCGCGACGTTGTCCGGCACCCAGACGCGGGCCAGGCGCGGTACGAGCGCGGCGGCGAGTCCGTGTGCGACGAATTCGAGTTGCGCCGCGAATTCGGGTGCTTCGTATCGGATGTCCGGTTCGATGCCGCGGTGGCGCAGCGTCTGCACCAGCCAGGTGTGGAACACCGCCCCCTTCTTCCACGTCGTCCACGGCATGTCCGCGATCTCGTCGAGGTCGACGTGGTCGCGGGAGACGAGGGGATGGTCCCGGGACAGCGCGACGTCGGCGGAGTCTCGGTGCACCAGGGTGTGCACCGCGTCCTCGGGCAGATGCAGGGGCATCGTGACCCAGCTGTCGACGACGGCGAGGTCGAGTTCGCGGCGCACGACCGCTGGTATGAGTTCCTCGGTCTCGCCGGCGGAGTAGCTGACCGTGAGTTGCGGGTGCCGGCTGCGCAGCGTGGCCACCGCGGTCGGCACGACGACCCTGCCTGCGGAGGAGAACGATCCGATGCGCAGTTCTCCCACCACGTCGCGATCGAGGGAGACGACCTCGGATTCGGCCTGCGCCAGCAGTGAGATCGCTTCCTTACCCCTGCGGGCCAGGAGCCGGCCGGCGTCGGTGAGCTGAACGCCGCGGCCGGCGGGCACCAGGAGCGTGACGCCGACCTCGCGTTCGAACTTGCCGAGTTGCTGCGATACCCCGGACGGTGTGACGTGCAGGGCACGTGCTGCGGCACCGATCGAACCGTGTTCGGCGACGGCACACAGCGCGCGGAGGCGCTCCACACTCAACATGGTAGTGATGCTACTGCTTTCATGACACAACTATTCACTTGTTGTAATGGTTGGGGGCTCGGAGAATTCTCGGTGTGACTACTGCCCTCCGTGTGCGTCCCCGTGCCCTCGTCAGCCCCTCGTTCAGCATCGCGTCCGTGGATCCGCGACTGCTCGTTCTGGCGGGTGCGGTGGCAACTTCGCTGACCGGCAGTCTCATCAAATTGTCCGGGGTGGAACCGGCCACGTCGACGTTCTTCCGGTGTGCGCTGGCGTTGCCGATCCTCGGCTTCCTCGCCCTGCAGGAGTTTCGGCGGCACGGCGGCATTCCCCTCCGGGTGATCGCCGCCCAGGTGCTCGGCGGGATGATGCTCGGTGTCGACTTCGCGTTGTGGGCGCGATCGATCCAGATGATCGGGGCCGGGATCTCGACGGTCGTCGTCAACGTCCAGGTCATCGTCGTGCCACTGCTGGCGTGGATCGTCTTCCGTGCGCGGGTGCCGCTCCGGTTCGTGGTGGCGGTGCCGTTCCTGTTCGCGGGAGTGGCTCTCGCCGGCGGAATCCTCGGCGGCAGCGGCGAGGGCGACCAGTTGTTCCTCGGAACCCTGCTGTCGCTGGCCGCGGGCGTGGCCTACGGGATCTACATCTTCGTCACCGGCCGGGCGGGATCCGCGCACCGGGCGTCGTCGCAGGTGTTCGTGTCGACGATCGCCGCGGGCGTCGTCGGGACCGCGGTGGGATCGCTCTGGGGAACGGTGGACCTCACGCCGGGATGGCCCGCTCTGGGTTGGTTGGCGGCGCTGTCGCTGAGCAGCCAGGTGCTCGGCTGGGTCCTCATCGGTTTCGCCCTGCCGAGGCTCGCCGCCGAGGTGGGTGCCACGCTGCTGTTGCTCCAGCCGGTCCTGGCGATGCTGTTCTCCATCGTGATCGTGCACGAGCGTCCGAGCATCGGGCAGTTCGCCGGCTGCGCACTGGTCGTTGCGGCGGTGTGGATGGTCACCCGGGTGCGACCGGCGGGCCGTCGTTCGGTGACCGCGCGCCTCGCCGAATCACCCGCGGTACGACCCGTGGTCAGGCGTTCCACCCCGTCTGCAGTGACGGTTCGTCGGCCGGCGGCTCGGGCGGGTGGTGTCGCTGCTTCGCGGTGTACAGCTCACGGTCGGCCCGTCGATAGAGTGCGGTGAGCGGGTCGGATTCTCCGGTGCACGAGGCGACGCCGAAGCTGAACGAGGTGGGGCTCTGCCGCGCGAGTCGCGCCATCACCTCGGGCAGCTCGGCGTGGTGCTCGCCGACCATGCAGCTGACGAACTCGTCGCCGCCGACCCGGGCGAGCAGAGCGCCGCGGGGCATGTGCTCGGCGAGGTAGTTCGCCAGATCGACGAGAACCGCATCGCCCGCGGCGTGGCCGTAGTGGTCGTTGGTCGACTTGAATTGGTCGACGTCGACGAGCACCAACGTGACGGACGCCTGCTCCGCGCCCGCGCTCTCGAGCGCGTCCCGGAACGCGAGTTCGAACCCGGCGCGGTTGAGCAGGGCGGTCAGTGCGTCGGTGCTGGCCGATTCGATCAGCGTTCGGGTCAGGGATCCGAACATCTCGGCCGCACCGACCACACAGGTGACCACCACGACGAGAACTGCGGCCTTCACGGTCGCCGTGCCGACGTCGACGGGCGCCAGCGTGAAGGCGGTGGGGGCGAGAACGACCCCGACCGCCATCAACCCGGTGAGACAACCGACGAGGAGCCTCGCTTGCAGTTTCGGGTAGAACACGACGAAATACATCGCCAGGAACGTCGCCGCGATCGCGCAGACCAATTGGGCGACGGCAAGGATGAGACCCGACATCACGATCGGTGTGGCGAACAGTGCCGCCGCGGTGCTGACCTGGTAGGCCCGCCGTCCCGGTCTGCGCCCGCCCCGGTGCAGCACCACGAGTGCGATCACTCCGAGAAGGATGCCTGCCGAGCGCGCGGCGACGGTCTCCGGCCGGATCGGCAACCCGACCATCGGAGGCAGCACGAACCCGGCCAGGTGCAGCGCCGTCGTGATCCACAGGTAGCGGCGCAGGATGCGCGGCCGATAGTCCTGAAGGACCGTGTCGACGGACGAAGCAGCGAGGGGCCTCACTCTGGCAATTATCCAGCACCGGTCCCGGGAAAGGCGGGTCCTTCGGTCACCGCCCCTCCCCGGGAAACGTGTCAGCGGGTCGTGGCCGCCGGAATCGGCGCGGCGTCGTCGTGCCACGGCGGTGTCCGGATTCCGGCGCCCTCGTACATCGGGAGTCGGATATCGCTGCCGTACCGGGCGATCTGATTCCAGGGTCGGTTGAGACCGAACGTGCCGTAGGTGCGGACCCGGGTCACGGCGTCGAGGTCGAGGGTGTCGACGAGGATCTCCTCGCCCGAGCCTGCCTGCTGGCGGATGATGCCCTCGGGGTCGACCACCACGCTCGCACCGACGCCGGCCGGGTCGGCGCCGTTGACGTTGACGACGTAGACCTGGTTGGTCCAGGCGTTGGCGCGCGAACAGACGAGTTCCATCTCGCGGTCGCGGGTGGTGGTGAGGGTGGGTTGGATGATCACTTCGGCGCCGAGCCACGCGAGTTGGCGTGCGGTCTCGGGGAAGGAGCCGTCGTAGCAGATCGCCAGCCCGATCCGGCCGGTGCCGGGGATGTCGAAGACGACGAATTCGCTGCCGGGTGCGGTGTGCTCGTAGGGCTGCCAGGGGAAGACCTTGCGGTAGCGGGCCACGACCTCACCGAGCGGCGACACGGCGACGGCGGTGTTGTAGATCCTGTTGTCGGCGCGTTCGTAGAGGCTTCCCGGCACCAGCCACAGGCCGGTCTCCTCGGCGAGCGCGCAGATCCGGTCGAGGTGGGGGCCGTCGAGCGGCAGGGCCACCCGGTCCATCCAGTCGGAGCGGGACTCGAGGAGGGGCGCCTCGGCGGCCAGCAGGAGTTCGGGGACCACGACGAGTTCGACGTGCGGGAAGGTGTCGCGCACGGCGCGGATCTGGTCGGCGAACCGCTGCCAGGTGGCGTCCACGTCGAACGGGATCGGGGCGGTCTGGATGGCGGCGATGGTCAGTGTGCGCATGGTTCAGTCCTCGGTGACGGTCAGTCGGGTGACGGCGGTGCGGCCGTCTCGGAAGAAGCGGCGGAAGCGGGTGCGGACGAGCACCATCGCGACGGCGCCGACGGCGATCGAACCGACACCGAGCAGGAACACCCCGCCGATGCCGTGGAACGAGGTCGCCCCGTAGTCGGGGGCGAGCATGTCGTGGGCGCTGCGCGCGAAGGCGGCGAGCATGATCGCCGCGCCCAGTGCGGGCAGGATGCCTCGGAGGAACAGGTCGCGCGGGGAGTCGGTCAGGCGGTGCCGGAAGTACCAGACGCAGGCGAGGCCGGTGACGCCGTAGTAGAACGCGATGAGCAGGCCGATCGACAGGATGGCGTCGCCGAGGAAGTCGCCCGAGACGAGTGTGAGGGCGGTGAGCAGGACCGCGGCGGCGGCTCCGAAGAACACGGTGCCGAACGCGGGGGTGCGGTGGGTGGGGTGAATGCGGGTGAAGGCGCGGGGCAGTGCGCCGTGCGCGCCCATGGACAGGGTGGCGCGTGAGCTCCCGATGATGCAGGTGAGCAGCGCCGAGATCGCAGACACGCAGATGGCGAGTTCGACCACCTTCGACAGGGCGGTGCCGAGAACCGCTGGCCCGAGCGTGGCGAGGACGTCGCCGGCGTTGTCCGGATTGCCCAGGCCCAGACCCTCGGTGCCGATGCCGGCGAAGCTGATCGCGGCGAATCCGGTGAAGAGGTACGTTCCGAGCAGGACGAGCGTGGAGATCACCGCGGCCTGGCCCGGGATGCGGTCGCTGTCGCGGGTTTCCTCGTTGACGGTGATCAGCGCGTCCCACCCCCAGTAGATGAACAGGCACAGCAGTACCGCCTCGGCGAAGGGACCGAAGCCGCCGAATGCGAGGGGGTTGAGCCAGGACAGGCTCGGTGCGGACGCACCGTCACGCGCGAACGCGGCGGCGCCGAAGCCGAACAGCGCGACCACTTGCAGTCCCAGCAGTACGTACTGCACCGACGCGGCGAGTTGCAGACCGCGGTAGGCGATGGTGGTGACGGCGGCGACGATCAGGATCGCGGTGACGATCACCGCGACATCGTCGGTCGCCAGCGAGTCCAGGCCGAGCACGGTCAGGAGGTACCCGGCTCCGACCCGGGCGAGTGCCGTCATCGCGATGAGCGTGGCGATCTGTACCACCCAGCCGCCCGACAACCATCCCGCGTGCGGGCCGAACGCGCGGGTGGTCCAGACGAACGTGGTGCCGCAGTCCGGCATTTCCCGGTTCAGTTCGCGAAAAGCGAACGCGGTCAGAAGGATCGGCACGAAGCCGAGAAGCAGGGCGGCGGGTGCGAGGTTGCCGACGACCATCGTCACGAAACCGAGGGTGACGGCGATGCTGTACGCCGGCGCGACCGACGACAGGCCGAGCGCGACGGCGGCGAGCAGGCCGACGGAACCGCCCTGCAGGCCCTTTCCGGTGGGTGCCTGCGGTGGGTCGAGGCTTGTCTCGGCGTCGGTGGGATTGGTCGGCACGGTGACTCCTGAGCTCGAACGGATTCTTTAAATAGAAATTTAAGAACAGTGTGATCTACCTGTCAACAGCTGGGCAGGTATCGTCTAAATTTCTGTATAAGAATTCGGCGAGAGTGGGGCGAAGGCAGTGGCGCGGAAGAAGGACCAGGGAGCACGCCGGGCGGAACTGGGCGAGGCCGTCCAGCGGGCGGTGCTCGCGCGCGGACTGGAGGGGGTGCGTCTGCGCGACATCGCGGAGCAGGCCGGGGTCACGCCCGCGGCGGTGCTCTACTACGGCGACCTCGATGCGCTGATCTACGAGACGTACCAGCGGGCCATCGAGCGTTTCAGCCAGGAGCGCGAGCGCGTCGCCGAACAGTTTCCCGACGCGCGTGACCGCCTCCGCGCCTGCATCGACCACGGCGTCGCGAGCGGGCCGGACGACGAACTGGTCCGGCTGCTGTTCGAGTGCTGGCCGCGATCGCTGCGCGACGCCAAGGCTGCGGCCCTGGACAGTTCCTTGACCGAGCGCCAAATTGCCGTCTACTACGGCATTCTCGTCATCGGGCAGACGCAGGGCCACTTCGTGCTCACCGACCCGCCGCGCATGCTCGCCGCCAATTTCGTCGCGATGGAGGACGGCTACCAGATGGAGGTGCTGGCCGGGCGGCGCAGCCGCGCCGAAGTGATCGCCAGCCTGCACTCCTACGCGCGCGTGGCGACGGGCCACGATCTGGGCTAGGTGGAGTAGGGGGCTGGGGGGACGGTCCGCGGCCGGCCGGTGACGAACGCCGGTCGGGGTTACTGCGTGAGGTCGAGCATGCCCGGTGCGGTGGGGTGCGGGTCGCCGGATCCGGCATCGAGGTCGTCGGCGACCCCGGCGATCGGCATCGCGGCGAGGGCCTGGTCGAACGCGTCGGCGAGCCACTCCCCGGTCACTTCCACCAATTGCACGTCGTCGGCGTCGGGATTCCGCTGGAAGAACCGCACGACCCACGGGTTCTGTGCGTCCGGATCGGAACTGAGATCCCCCGGCGCGTTGGTGGCGAGCAAATGGATGCTGCGCTCGAAATCGACCCGGACGGCGTATCCGGCGCCGGTGTTGACCACGGTCGCCGGGCGATGTGCGGCCAGGGCCAGTGTCGTCAGTGCGTCGGCGTAACGGGTGGTGTGCTCCACGGTGAGTGGCATGAGCGAGCACCTTTCGACTGTTGTGACCGTCGCGCCGCCCGCGGTCTTCGTTATGCAG
The DNA here is from genome assembly GCF_042802055.1 of Rhodococcus sp. NPDC057529. Lineage (NCBI taxonomy): Bacteria > Bacillati > Actinomycetota > Actinomycetes > Mycobacteriales > Nocardiaceae > Rhodococcus > Rhodococcus sp. NPDC057529. Next base: position 18,293 of record NZ_JBHVEY010000044.1, on the reverse strand, counting down.
GCACCCCGCAGATCAATGGGCCGGACGAACAGACTTCCGGCAGATCACGAGAAAATCGATGGAAGGGGCGTCCTCGCGCACTGTGCGCGATCGCTACGCCAGAACGGAGTACGGACACGTCGGACGTCCCGCGAACTCGGTAGCTGTGTACTCAACTTCGACCAACCGTACGGTGCGAGGCCCGGATGTGCGACACGGGGTCGCCCGCGGGTGGTCTTCTACCCGAGATCGCTCGCGAGGACGCGGCTCTGTTTGAGGGTTTCCAGGATCAGCGAGCTCTCCAACCGGTCGACGTGCTCGAGCCACTCCGCTTCGAGCATCAATTCGCGCAGGGCTTCCTTCGACGGCAGCCGGAAGTCCGCGACGATCTGGTGATCGCCCATGATGATCGCCGCGTACCGGAGGAACGGCTGACCGGCGAGCGCCTCGGCGACCGCCGACACCCGCGACGGTTTGGTCCGGATCCACAGCAGCGCGGCGACGGGCAGGCCGATCAGCGCCGGGTCGAACACCGCGCGAAACGTGAGCAGCCCGGACTGCCGCATCTTGTCGAGGCGTCGTTTGACGGTCTGTTCGGAGATGCCCACGAGCCGGGACAGTTCCTCGAAACTCGCCCGGCCGTTCTCGACGACCAACCGCACCAGTGCCTTGTCCTCTCGGTCGAGGACGACCGGGTCGGTGAATTGCGGCCAGCGGGTTTTCGGGATCCGGCGGATCTGGGCGGTCTGTGTTTCGGTCAGGATTCCCGGTTCCCAGTCGTGAAGCGTACGTATGTATTCGAGCACCGGCGAGATGTCCATCTGCAGAAAACCCGACGGCGTCGCCATTTCCTGCAGGAAGAGACGGGACTGCCGGCGGCGCGGAGCCCAGATGTCGGCATAGCAGTGCTGCGGTCCCGACAGGACGTAGACCGTCACGCTCTCCGGTCGGTGCGCGAGCGCGACGGCCGCCGTCAACGTGCTGTCCGGCCGGCACCGCCCGTGGACGATGAACGGATCGGAGTCGGCGGTGCGGTGCGGGTCCGCCATCCCGCGAACCTCCACCATCCCCGTCTCCAGCAGTCGCGAACCCCGGCGTGCCACCGTGCGCTCGGCCTCGCCGAGGGCGGCCGCGATCGTCGACCACGTCGCGCGGCCGTCGACGATCAGCGCGGCGATGATCTTGCGGTCCAGGGGATCGGCTGTGTGTTCCGGCATGATCGGCCAATCGTACGGCTGAATCCTCCATATTGCTGGATTTCATTGCTTGAATCCGACGCCGGAGTGACGCTTGGGGCCGAAACTGACGTTCGTCGATGAGGAGCCCCGATGTCCGATCTGATCCAGAAGCCCGCACGCGAGGTCGTCCGGTTGCTACGCGAAGGAACCGAGACGCCGACGAGCGTTCTCGAGGCCCTCCGCAGGCACGTTGCCGACGCAGACCGGCAGGTCAACGCCCTCCCGATCCAGTTCTTCGATGCCGCCGCCGAACGCGCGGCGCGGTTGGAGGCCGAAGTTCCCGATCCGGCCGGGCGCGGCCTGCTCGCCGGACTACCGGTCGCGGTGAAGGACTACAACGACGTGGCGGGGCAGCGCACGACGCACGGCTCGCCCCTGTTCGCCGACCACGTCGCCACCCGGTCCGACGCGATGGTGAGCGTCCTCGAGAACAACGGCGGCATCCCGTACGCCAAGTCCAACGTGCCCGAGTTCGCCGGCGGTCACACGTACAACACGCTGTTCGGGCCCAGCCGTAACCCGTGGAACCTCGACCGTTCGGTGGGCGGTTCCTCCGGTGGTTCGGCGGCCGCGCTCGCGTCCGGCAGCGCCTGGCTGGCGACCGGCAACGACCTGGGCGGCAGCCTCCGCACCCCGTCCGGATACAACGCGACCGTCGGTCTGCGCCCGACTCCCGGGCGGATCCCGCGCCGCAGGCCCGCCATCCCGTTCGACCCGCTGTGGGTGGAGGGGCCGATGGCACGCGATGTCGGTGACGTCGCCCTGATGCTGGACGCGATGGTCGGGCACGACCTGCACGACCCGTTGACGACACCGGAACAGCCGCGGTCGTTCCTGGAACGCCTGACGACGTTCGACCCGCCCGCCCGCGTCGGATTCAGCCCGGACCTCGGGTGCCTCCCGGTGGAGCCGGCGATGCGCCGCGTCTGCGGTGACGCGATGAAACATTTCGACGCACTGGGTGCCGACATCGTGACGGACTGCCCGGACTTCACCGGCGCCTACGACGCCTTCCAGGCGTTGCGCAGCCATCTGGTGGCGGCCGTGCACGGCGGGCTTCTCGCCGAGCATCGCGGCGCGATCAAGCCCGACATCGTCTGGAACATCGAGCGTGGACTCACCCAGTCCACGGAGACGCTGCTGTCGGCGGAACGCGTTCGCGGACAACTGTTCCACGAGATCGCGGACTACTTCGAGACCCACGATCTGCTGGTGATCCCGTCGGCACCGCTCGATCCCTTCCCCGTGGAGTGGACGTATCCCGAACGCATCGACGGCGTGGAATCGCGGACGTACATCGACTGGATCGCGATCACGTTCTGCGTGAGTCTCACCGGATGCCCGGTCGTTGCGCTCCCGTGCGGATTCTCCGACGCCGGACTGCCGGTGGGACTGCAGCTGGTCGGTGCGCCGGGGCAGGAGGCCCGGCTGCTCGCGCACGCGCAGATGTTCGAGTCCTCGGTGGGCATCGCGGCAAGCCTTCCGATCGTGCCACGTCGGCCGAAGGTGGCGACATCATGAGCAGCACAGTCGAATCCGAGATTCGCGACGAGGAACAGCAGGACGCCCGGGAGGGTTTCCTGGCCCGGGTCGCGCTGCGGTTCGCGTCGGTCATCGAGCGGTGGTTCCCGGACGCGTTCATCTTCGCGCTGCTCGCGGTGGCGTTGGTGGCCGGGGCCGCGCTGGCCATCGGGGCGTCGCCGGCGACGGTGGCGACGAACTTCTCGACCGGTTTCTGGGATCTGATCCCGTTCACGATGCAGATGGCGATGGTCGTGGTCACCGGCTACATCGTGGCGTCGTCGCCACCTGCCGAACGTCTCATCACGCGGCTCGCGGCGATACCGCGCACTGCCCGCGGCGGCGTCACGTTCATCGCGGTAATCAGCCTCGTGACGTCGATGGTGAACTGGGGTTTCGGACTGGTCTTCGCCGGTCTGCTGGCGCGGGCGATGGCGCGCCGCACCGCACTCGGCCTCGACTACCGGGCAGCGGGCGCGGCCGCCTATCTGGGAATCGGCGGAATCTGGGCGCTCGGGCTGAGCTCCTCGGCGGCGCAGCTGCAGGCGAATCCGAAGAGCCTCACCCCGGAGCTGCTCGCGATCACGGGTGTCATCCCGTTCCGGGACACGATCTTCCTGTGGCAGTCGCTGTTCCTCGCGGCGGTGATCTTCGTGGTCAGCATCGTGATCGCGTATCTGTCCGCGCCGCACAAGGCGAACTCGGTGACCGCTGAGGATCTGGGGGTGGACGTCCACGACGTGTCGCCGCCGCTGCCGAAGCGGGAGCGTCCCGGCGACTGGCTCGAGTACAGCCCGGTGCTTCCGCTGATCGTCGGTGCGCTCGTATTCGGCTGGCTGCTCCGGGAATTCGCGTCGAACGATCCGATTCTCGTGATCTCCAACCTGAGCACGTACAACCTGCTGTTCCTGACGTTGGGCATGCTGCTGCACTGGCGTCCGCGGCGCTTCCTGCTCGCGGTGAAGAACGCGGTGCCCGCGTGCGCGAGCATCCTGGTGCAGTTCCCGTTCTACGCCGGGATCGCGGCCATCATGACCCGGGCGCAGGACGCCGACGGCAACACGGTGGCGCACTACATTTCCGAGGGCTTCGTCAACATCGCCTCGCACGGCACGTTCGGATTGGTCATCGGTATCTACTCGGCGGTGCTCGGATTGTTCATTCCGTCCGGTGGCGGCAAATGGATCATCGAGGCCCCGTACGTCATGCAGGCGTCCAACGACCTTCAGGCGCATCTCGGGTGGACGGTCCAGATCTACAACGCCGCGGAGGCACTGCCCAATCTCGTCAATCCGTTCTGGATGCTGCCGCTCCTCGGCATCCTGGGCCTGCGCGCCCGGCACCTCGTCGGGTTCACCGCGGTGCAGCTCGTCTTCCACCTGCCCATCGTGCTCGGACTGTTGTGGTTCCTCGGCAACACGCTCACCTACCACCCGCCCGTGCAACCCTGACCGGCGCTACAGGTTGTGGTCGCGTTCGAGGAGGGCGTCGAGCCACAGCAATGCTTCGACGAGGGCCTGCACCCGTGCGAGTTCGGTGTCGGCGGGCACGGGCGGCGGGGGATCGGATCCCGCCCCGTGCCTGCCCTGTAGGTGACTCACGACGGCGCTGAACAGCCATTCGGCGGGCGCGGGCAGCTCGTCGTCCAGCTCGGGTGCGTCGTGCACGACGGGGACGACGCTGATGAAGCTGTCGACGGCGTCGGTGACACTGGCGGTCGGGTCCGCGACGAGGTCGGCGATGGTGGCGACCATCCACGTCACGACCGCGGTGAACGCCGCGCCGTCGCCCCCGGTGCCGCAGGTGATCCGCGAGATCTCCCGGGCGAGCGCGTGGAAGTCGCGGTCGCCGACCAAGGTCAGGAGGCGACCGCCCAGTTGTGCGCCGTCCGCGCGATCGGGCCCGTCGATCATGGCTGTCCCACGGCAGGTATTCGGCGCCGTCCCGGTTGTGGATGGGGCGGGGCGGACGGCCCGTGGCTCGACCACTGATTTCACCAATGTCCGGCGCGGAATTCGACATTGACTCGAACAGTTGTTCGAACTAAGATCGGTGCATGGGGATCGGGGAGGATATCCAGGGGGCGTTGTCGGACGAAATCCTGACAACTGCGGTCGGTGATGCGTGGCGTATGGCCGAGGTCGAATTGCTCGACTCGGTTGTTCGTATTTCGGACGAGATTCAGAAACTCGAGGCGCTGCGCGTCAAACTCGTCGGTGCCGTCGACCATCGCTGCACGGTCGATGTGCTGGGATTTCCCAACGTCAAGATGTGGCTGGCGTCCAAGACGCTGCTCGAGGTGGGTGCGGCGGGGCGAATCGTGATGCTGGGCAGAGGTTTGCGACGCCAGCCGGAGATCGCGGACGAGTTCTATGGCACCAACATTTCGGCGGAGCACGCGGCGCTCATCATGAAGTTTTGCGAGAGGCCGCCGAAAGGTATGCCGCGCGAGGCGCTCGATGATTGCCGAAATGCGTTGCTGTTCGCGGCATCCGGTCCCACGGCTAACACGGACGCGTTGCGCGCCGTCATCGCCAGGCTGGAACGTATCTTCGAATCCGACGATCCGCCGCCCAGTGAAGACACCGAACTCAACGAGTTCCACGCCTGCAAGACGCTCAACGGACGCATGGCAGTTAAAGGTGACCTCGACGCAGTCACCGGCGAAATGCTGCTCTCGGCATTGTCCGGTCTGTCCAAGCCGCGGCCGGCGCAGGACGGAACCAAAGACACCCGCACCCCCGGGCAGCGGCGGGCCGACGGGTTCACCGAACTGCTGCGCCGCTACCTCGACTCTGGAATTGCCGGTGAAGAGGGCGGCGTGCGGCCGCACGTCTCGCTGCATGTCAACGTCAAGGACCTGGCCGACCATGCCGACCGCACCGACTGCGGTGCGCGAGGAGCGCAGGGGGCCTCGGCGACGGAGGAGTCTCTGTTCGCAGTCGACGGAGTGGCGTGGACGGAGTGGATGGGACCGCTGAGCATCAAGATGGCCCGCCTCGTGAGCTGTGATTCGATCTACACGCCGATCGTGCTCGACGGCAACGGAGCACCACTCGACCTCGGAGATTCCACCCGTACCGTCACCAAGCGGCAACGGAAAGCGTTGGTGGCGAGGGATCGTGGATGCGCCTTCCCCGGATGCGGTGCGCCGCCGTCATGGTGCGAGGGCCACCACATCGTCCATTGGTCCGAAGGTGGGCCGTCCGACATGGGTAACCTCGTGCTGCTCTGCGGTTTCCATCACCGTCTGCTCCACCACAGTGACTGGGAGATCGTGATGGGGGCCGATCGGCACCCCACGTTCATCCCGCCGCGGCAGGTCGACTGGGAGCGGAAGCCGATCCCCGCTCACAACCGGGCCGGGCCCCGGGCATCCTGACCACAGAACACAACACACCATGCCGACTCGGCGACAGGACAGTCCCTGTCGCCGCGCCGGCATGCCATCGTCTGGTCACTCATCAGATTCCGAAAGACCGCAGACAGGCATCGCTTCCGACTCGATTGTGCCGTCTTCGCAGCCGGGTGGCGAACTCGGTGAACCGGGCATGGGTTCACCGGAGGTCGGCTAGCTGCCGAACGGAATGCACAGAGAACCCGTGCACGCTGTGGTGGCGGCGACGGAGAACGGCTGGTCGAGTCCGGCGGCCAGAACGGTGGGGGTTCCCCCGGTGGCGGACAGGGAGATCACGGAGCCGTTATTCGAGCCTGCGTCGCCCGCGGCCGCGACGTACACCGTGCCCGCCGAGACGGTGAGACCGAATGGGCGGACGAGCCCGGTCGTCAGGACGGTCGGGGTGCCGCCGGTGGCCGGCAGGGAAACTACGGATCCGTCACCGGCGACCGCGACGTGGAGGGTGCCGCTGGAGACGTCGATTCCCGCCGGGAGATTCAGGCCGGCGGCCAGCACGGTGGGGGTGCCGCCGGTGACGGGCACGGCGATGACGGAACCGGTGCCGGGCGTCCCCGCGCCGGCGACGGTGACGTAGAGGGTGCTCCCGGAGACGGCGACCCCGACCGGTTGCTGGAGGCCGGTGACGACCGGGCTGGGGGTGCCACCGCCTGCGGGCAGCGTGACGACGTTGCCGGAATCGAACTCGGTGACGTAGAGCGTCCCGCCGGACACCGCCACGTCGAACGCGTTACCCAGGCCGGTGGCGAGGGTGGTGGGGCTACCGCCCGCGGCGGGCACCGACACGACCGAAGCGCCGGCGGTGACGAACAGCGTGTCACCGGACACCGCTATCCCGCCCGGTCCGGCGATCCCGGTGGCCACGGTGCTCGGGGTGCCGCCGGTGGCGGGCAGGGACAGCACGGAACCGGTGCCGTTCTCGGTCACGTAGAGCGTGGTCGCGGCCGGCATCGCTGAAGTGGCGGGTGCGGCGGCCACCGCGGTGGCGAGGATCAGCGCGCCGGTGGCGACGGCCGCCTGACGGCCGAGTCGGGTGAACGGTGATCGGCGCATCGGCAGTCCTCTCGTGGCCCGTGCCGGGAAGAATACCGCCGACGCAGCACGATCCACCGCGATTCGAATACTTCGACGGGGCGGCTCAGACCTCCGCGGCGACGGGCGGCTTGACCCCGACGACCGGGCACTGCGCCTCGAGGAGCACGCGCTGGGCGACGCTGCCCATGAGGAGTTTGCCGACGGGGGAGCGGCGCCGCATGCCGAGGACGAGGAGTTCGGCGGCGGAGTCGTAGGACGCGTCGATGAGGTTGTCGGCGTGGGAGCGGCCGGGTTCGTTCCGCGCGATGCGGTAGTCGACGCCGGATGCGTCCGCTTCCTCCCTGGCGGAGTGCAGTTCGGCCTCGAATCCGGGTGCCGAGGCGCTGTCGCCGTCGGCGATCACCACGAGATCCGTTGCGCGCATGCGGGCTTCGGTGAACCCGAAGGTCAGGGCGCCACGACCTTCGACGGTCGGAACGTAACTGAGAATGACGCTCATCGTGACCTCGGCTCGAGAACGGGGGTGGTCAGGGTGCCCTGGGCGAGGTACTCGTCGAGGTTCTGCAGGGTCAGAGCCTCCATCGCGGCGCGGGTCTCGGTGGTGCCGCTGCCGACGTGGGGAAGGAGGACGACGGTGTCGAGCGCGAGGAGCGCCTCGGGAACGTGGGGCTCCCGGGTGAACACGTCCAGTCCGGCGCCGGCGAGTTTGCTTTCGGTGAGCAGTTCGACGAGCGCGTCCTCGTCGATGACGCTTCCGCGTGCCACGTTGATCAGATAGCCGTCTGGCCCGAGTGCTTCGAGAACCTCTCGGTCCACCAGCTTCTGGGTTCCCTTGCCGCCGGCCGCGGCGACGATCAGCACGTCGACCCCGGCGGCGAGTGCGGCGGCGGAGTCGACGTACGCGAACGGCGAACCGGGGACCTCCCGCCGATTGTGGTACGAGATCGTGCAGCCGAAGCCGGTGAGGCGGGCGGCGATGGCGGAGCCGATGCGGCCGAGGCCGATGATTCCGACCCGCGTGCCGCTGACCTTCCGGGTGAGGGGGAAGTTGCCCTCGGCGGGCCAGCGGCCTGCCCGCACGAAGCGATCCGAGGCGGAGAATCCGCGGAGCGTGTCGATGAGCAGTCCGACGGCGGTGTCGGCGACGCAGTCGGTGAGGACGTCGGGGGTGTTGCTGACGCCGATTCCGAGTTCTTCGGCGCGCTCGACATCCGTTGTGTCGTAACCGACTCCGAAGTGCACGATGGCGCCGAGGTTCGGCAGTTCCGTCATCAGGGCGGCGTCGACTCCGGTGCGTCCGGACGTCACGACGGCGGTGACGGTTTCGCCGTGCTCGGCGAGAAAGCTGTCCCGGTCTTCACCGACGGGGAGGGCGAGGGCGTCGTACTTCTCGGAGAGGGTTGCGGTGAGCGACGGCTTCAGCGGCCCGACCTGCAGGACCCGCCCTCCTGAAACGATCTGTGCGGCAGCTTCTTTCACGGACGCCTCTGCGGTCACCATCGTGCCTCCTGACGAGTGGCGACGCGGCTGTCCGCGCCGCCGGTTATCCGTAAGTTAAGCGGCCCTCGGAATACCTGTCCAACACGTAAATAACATGGATCGATACTGAAACGGCATTGGTCGGCGGCGCGCTGACGTGCGCAGATCCCGAATCGTCCCGTATGCGCCGGTCAGGGGCCCGCCGGGGTGATCGCAGTCTCCTCGATATCGCGCCTGTGACGGCCCTCACGAGCCGTTTTGTGCCGTCACCCCCTGTTGACGGCTCCTCCGGGCCGCTCATAGCGTGTGTCTACCGTCACAGGCGGGCCCTCTTCACTCGCGTCGAGTACGCGACACATCCCTACGGAGGACACCATGAGCCCTGCACGTTCGTTGCAGCAGGGAACCCGTTACCGCGTCGTCGCCGTGGCCACCGCCGCGCTGACGGTGCCGGCTCTGGCCGCAGGTTGCTCGGTGGCCAATTCGAGCCACAGCGACGCTGCCAGCCCCGACACGTTGCGGATCGTGCTCCCGCAGGAGCCGCCCACGCTCGAGCCCTGCGATGCGTCACTCACCTCGACCGGCGTCGTCGTCCGCTCCAACATCACCGAGCCGCTGGTGGAACGCAACGCCGACACCGGCGACCTGGAGCCGAAGCTCGCCGACTCGTGGGAGCAGACGTCGGACACCGTCTGGACGTTCCGGATCCGTCCCGGTGTCACGTTCAGCGACGGCAGCGCGTTCGACGCCGAGGACGCCGCGTTCTCGATCGACCGCACCGTCAACTCGACCATCGGCTGCGACGTCGACGGGTACGTCTTCGGCGACGACGCGCTCGTCGTGAATGCGGTCGACCCGTCGACCGTGACGGTCCGGACGCCCACAGCAGACCCGATCCTGCCGCTGCGGATCTCGTTCGTGGAGATGGTGCCGTCCACCACCGACACCAAGGACAAGGTGCGCGATCCCATCGGCACCGGCCCCTACAAGATCGACTACTGGGATCACGGCCAGCGGCTGTCCCTGGTCCGCAACGACACGTACTGGGGCACGGCCCCCGAGTACGCGCGGGCGATCTACCAGTGGCGGACCGAGGGCAGTGTGCGGGCGGCGATGGTGGTGAACGGCGAGGCCGAACTCGCCACGTCGCTCGGCCCGGAGGACGGCGCCGGCGATCTCGGTGCCGCCTACCCCAACAACGAGACCACCGCGCTGCGCATCGACGGCACCCAGGCGCCGCTCGACGACTACCGCGTCCGCGAGGCCATCGACCTCTCCGTCAACCGCGCGGGAATTGTCAAGGCGCTGTTCCAGGGTCTCGGCGAGCCGGCCGGACAACTCGTCGGCAGCAGCATCGTCGGGTTCGACCCCGACCTGCAGCCGACCCCCTACGACCCCGACCGCGCCGCGCAACTGGTGGCGGAGGCCAAGGCCGACGGCGTCCCCGTCGACAACCAGATCCGGCTGATCGGGCGCACGGGCCAGTTCCCCAAGATCAACGAGACCGTCGAGGTGATCCAGAACTCGCTGAGCAAGGCCGGCCTGAACGTGAAGATCGAGATGATGGACACGGCGGCTCAGCTGGAGTACCAGGTCCGGCCGTACCCGCAGAGCGGGCCGGTGATGCTGGTGATCCAGCACGGCAACCAGGCGGGTGACGCCCAGTTCACGGTCGACCAGTACATGCGCAGCGACGGTTACCAGAGTTACTTCGGCACAACTGGTTACGACGCGCAGATCGACGCCGCCGAGAAACTCGTCGGCGACGCCCGCCAGGACGCGTTCGCCGCGGTGCTCGCCAACGAGCCGAAAGAGATCCGGCAGTTCGCGTACATCGCCCACATGAACGGGGTGCTCGCCAAGTCCCCGACCGTGCAGTACACGCCCAACTCCGCGACCGGCGACGAGATGCGCCTGAGCGAGATGACCCACGCGGACACATCCGCAAACGGCTAAACCCTCTTCCCAGCCCCCGGAGGAACTGTGATGTCCCAACCGAACCCGATCCGAAGGCGGTGAGTCATGTTCGCCTTCCTGCGCCGACGCGTCTACACCAGCCTCGTACCTCTCCTCGTCGTCCTCTTCGGTGTGTTTCTGCTCGCCCGCCTCACCGGCGACCCGACCAACCTCTACCTCCCTGTCTCCGCGACCCCCGATCAGCGCGCCGAGTTCGCGGCCGAGAACGGCCTCGACAAGCCGGTGCTGAGCCAGATGGCCGACTACCTGTCCGGGGTCGCCCACCTGGACTTCGGGGAGTCGCTGCGCACCGGTGAATCCGCCGCGACCATGGCGCTGCGGGCGTTCCCCGCCACGTTGCAGCTGGCGTTCTTCACGATGCTGCTGGCGATCATCGGCGCCGTCGTGATCGGCTGCTGGGCGGCGTACCGGCCGAACTCGCTGGCCGACCGGATCTCGAGCCTGCTGTCGATGACCGCGGCCAGCATCCCCGACTTCTGGTTCGCCATCACCGGCGTGTGGATCTTCGCGGTGGTGCTGGGGGTGCTGCCCACGTCGGGCACCGGAAGCGCGCTGTCGTGGATCCTGCCGATCGCGACCCTGCTGATCCGCCCGCTGGGCGTGCTCACCCAGGTGGTGCGTGGCGCGATGGTGTCGGCGCTGTCCGCACCATACGTACGTCTTGCCCGCAGCAAGGGTGCCGGCGACCTGCGCGTCGTCACCCACCACGCACTCCGTAACGCCGCCGCCCCGGCGCTGACGGTGGCCGGCGACCTGACCGTCGGCCTGGTCAACGGCGCCGTCGTCGTCGAGGCGATCTTCGGGTGGCCCGGCATCGGCAAGCTGATGATCGACGCGATCCTGCAGCGAGATTTCGCGGTCCTGCAGGCGGCGGTGCTTCTGACCGCGGTCAGCATCTTCGTCCTCAACATCCTGATCGACGCGGGCTACGCACTTCTCGACGCGCGTGTCCGCGAGAAGACCAAGGTCTAGGAGGCCGCCGACATGTCCATAGACAACGCTCCCCGCCTCGACGGAGCCGGCGACGTCCACCAGGGTCTTGACGAGACGCCGCCGACCCCGGCCGATCCCGCACCCAAGCCGGCACGGAACAAGACGCCGTTGTGGAAACTGCTCCTTCGGGACCGGATGGCCACGGTCGCGGCGGCGATCCTGGTGTTCGTGTTCCTCGTCGCCGTCTTCGGCCCGTGGTTGGTCGGCGACGCCGCAACCGATCAGAACCTCGACCAGTCCAACCTCGCACCGTTCCACGTGGCGAACGGGTGGATGAACATCCTCGGCACCGACCCGCTCGGGCGCAGCATGCTCGCCCGGTTGATCGTCGCGTGCCGCACCACCCTCATGGTGGCGCTGCCCGCGGTCGCGCTGTCCTGCATCGTCGGTTCGCTCATCGGCATGTGGGCCGGTTACCACCGCGGCTGGCGGGAGACGACGGCGATGCGCGTCGCCGACGTCATCATGAGCTTCCCGTCGCTGCTGATGGCCGTCGTCGTCCTGTATGTGTTCTCGCCCAGCGCGGCGAACATCGTCCTGGTCCTGGCGATCACCCGCATCCCGATCTACCTCCGCACCGCCCGCGCGGAGTCGGCGGAACTGCAGAGCCGGTTGTTCGTGGACGCCGCACGCACGTTCGGCGCCGGCAGCGGGGCCGTCATCCGCAGGCACGTGTTCCCCATCCTGCTGCCGACTCTGCTCACCGTCGCCACCCTGGACTTCTGCTACGTGATGCTCGCCGAGTCGTCGCTGAGCTTCCTCGGCATCGGCATCCAGCCGCCCGACATCAGCTGGGGCCTGATGGTGTCCCAGGGCCGGACGTACCTGCAGACGGCGTGGTGGCTGTCCTTCTTCCCCGGGCTCGCCATCGTCATCACCACCGTGTCGGCGACCGTGCTCGCCGCGTGGGCCCGGATCGCCACCGACCCCGCCCAGCGCTGGCGCCTGACTGTCCCGCGGTCGCGTCGCTCCCGGCTGTTCCCCACCCGAAAGGTCGTCTCATGAGTGCACCTGCACCGGCTGTCGAATCACCCGACTTCGCAGACGTCGACCGCGTCGCACTCGAGGTCGCGGATCTCACCGTCGACCTGCGCACCCCCTCGGGCACGGTCCGGGCCGTCGACCACGTGTCGTTCACCGCGCGACGCGGGGAGACCCTCGCGTTGCTCGGTGAGTCGGGGTGCGGCAAGTCGATGACCGCGCAGGCGCTCGTCGGCCTGCTCGAGCCGATCGCCGATGTCACCGACGGCTCGGTCCGCCTCGGCGACGTCGACCTGGTGACGGCGAAGGCGAAGACCCGCCGCGCCCTCGCTGCGACCGAACTCGCCATCGTGTTCCAGGACGCGCTGACCGCGCTCAACCCCGTCTATACCGTCGGCAAGCAGTTGGCCGAACCGTTCCGGATCCACCGCGGACTGTCCGCGAAAGAGGCGCGGCACGAAGCGATCTCGCTGATGCAGAGGGTCGGGATTCCCGAACCCGAATCGCGCGTCGACTCCTACCCGCACCAGTTCTCCGGTGGCATGCGGCAGCGCCTGCTGATCGCGATGGCCGTCGCGCTGAGCCCGACGGTCCTGCTCGCCGACGAGCCGACCACAGCACTCGACGTCACCGTGCAGGCGCAGATCATGTCGCTGCTGCGGGACCTGCGCACCGAGCACGACATGGCCGTCATCCTCATCACCCACGACCTCGCGCTGGTGGCGGAGGAGGCCGACCGCGTCGCGATCATGTACGCGGGCAACGTCGTCGAGACCGGACCGGTCGCCGAGGTCTTCTCCTCGCCGCAGCACCCGTACACCAAGGGCCTGCTCGATTCGGTTCCCGTGCACGCGGTCCGCGGCGAGGACCTGAAGTCGATCGGCGGCACCCCGCCCGACCTGCACTCCATTCCGTCCGGCTGCGTCTACCAGGCGCGCTGTCCGCTCGCCCGCGACCTGTGCCGCACCACCCGCCCGCCGCTCGCCGGCGTCGCGGCAGGCCGCCGCTCGGCGTGCCATTTCCCCGAGGAGGTCTGACATGTCCGAGTCGATTCTGAAGGTGCGGGGCCTCACCAAGACGTTCAAGGTGCCTGCCAACGCGGCGGGCAAGAACCAGTTGCGTGCGCTCGACGGCATCGACCTCGACCTCGCCCGCGGCGAAACGCTCGGGCTCGTCGGCGAATCGGGCTGCGGCAAGTCCACCCTCGCCCGCACGCTGATGATGCTCGAGCGTCCCGACTCCGGTTCGGTGACGTGGGACGGCGTCGACCCGTTCTCGCTCAAGGGCAAGGACCTGCTGGCGCTGCGCCGCCGGGTGCAGATGGTGTTCCAGGATCCGTACGCGTCGCTGAACTCCCGGATGTCGGCGGCGGACATCATCGCCGAGCCGTGGCGCACCCACAAGACGATGTACAAGACCAGCCGTGACCGGGCGGCGCGGGTGCGCGAACTGCTGCACCTCGTGGGGCTGCGGCCGAGCGATGAGCACCGCTACCCGCAGGAGTTCTCCGGCGGTCAGCGTCAGCGTCTCGGGATCGCCCGCGCTCTGGCGCTGAACCCGAGCGTCGTCATCTGCGACGAACCCGTGTCGGCCCTGGACCTGTCGGTGCAGGCTCAGGTGCTCAATCTGCTGAACGACCTGCAGAAACAGCTCGGCATCTCGTACGTGTTCATTTCGCACGACCTGTCGGTGGTCCGGCACGTCGCCGACCGCGTCGCCGTGATGTACCTCGGCCGGATCGTGGAGACGGGTGCGACGGACGCCGTCTTCGACCGTCCCGCCCACCCCTACACCGAGGCGCTGATGTCGGCAGCACCGAAGCTGGACGCCGGATCCCGCGGCAAGCGGATCATCCTCGAGGGTGAGGTTCCGTCGCCGCTGAACCCGCCGTCGGGCTGCCGGTTCCGCACCCGCTGCGCGCATGCCACCGACATCTGCGCGAGCACGGTGCCGCCGGCCGCCGTCGACGCGAGCGAAAGCGGTCACGTCGCCGAATGCCACCATCCTCGCCGTCCGGTCGCGCTCGGCGTGCCGGTCGCGGTCGGGTGAGCGGGGCCGAGTTCGCGGTCATCGCGCTCGCCGTCTTTCTCGCTTCGTGCATGCAGGCGTCGATCGGATTCGGGATGGGCATGCTCGCGGCGCCGGTCGTGGCGCTCGTCGATCCGAGCCTGCTGCCGGGGACGCTGATCATGACGGCGACGGTCGTGACGGTGATGGTGGTGTGGCGGGAACGGGAGGCCCTGGACCTGACCGGCACGGGGTGGGCTCTGGCCGGCCGGGTGCCGGGCACCGTCGCGGGCGCGGTGCTGCTGGCGGTGCTGCCGGAACGGGGGTTGTCGTTGCTGCTCGCGGGCGTGGTGCTGTCCGGGGTCGTCTTCGCGACCCTGGGCTGGGCGCCGCCGCCGCGACGCCGGAACCTCGCCGTCGCCGGGGCCGCGTCGGGGCTCCTCGGCACGGCCACGTCGATCGGTGGGCCACCGATGGCGCTGGTGATGCAGGGGTCGAAGGGGGCGCAGCTGCGCGGCAACATGAGCGCGTTCTTCCTGGTGGGCTCCACGCTGTCGGTCGCCGTTCTCGCCGCGACGGGTTCGGTGCATCGCGAGTCGGCGGTGATGTTCGCGTTGCTCGTCCCGGCGACGGTGCTCGGATACGTGGCGTCGCGATTCGTGAACCGCCACCTGGACGCGTCTCGCCTGCGCCGGACGTCGATCGCGGTGTCCTGTGTGGGCGCGCTGATGCTGATCGGACAGCAGCTTCTCTGATGCAGTGTCTGCATCGTTCGATGCTCAACAAGTCTTGGACATGTATCGATCGGGCCACTTAGAGTTTTCGTTGTGAGGCGCCTCACGGGCGGCGCTGCGCTGTGAAGGAAGGTTTCGGAAGATGAGTACAACGAGCACCCCGGTCGTCACCGACATGCGAGTGGTTCCGATCGCGGGACACGACAGCATGCTCCTGAACCTGTCCGGCGCGCATGCCCCGTACTTCACCCGGAACCTGGTGATCCTCACCGATTCCGACGGCAACACCGGTGTCGGCGAGGTCCCCGGCGGTGAGCCGATCCGGCGTACCCTCGAGGACGCCCGCGCCATCGTGACCGGGCGCAGCATCGGCGAGTACAACGGCGTGCTCGCCGACCTGCGGCGCACGTTCGCCGACCGGGACTCCGCCGGCCGCGGAAATCAGACGTTCGATCTCCGCGTCGCGATCCACGCCGTCACCGCCGTCGAGTCGGCTCTCCTCGACGTTCTCGGGCAGCACCTCGGTGTCCCCGTTGCGGCACTGCTCGGCGACGGTCAGCAGCGGGAGAAGGTGCAGGCGCTCGGCTACCTCTTCTTCGTCGGCGACCGCAACAAGACCGACCTGGACTATCAGTCGGGTGCTGGCGAGTCCGACGACTGGCTGCGCCTGCGGCACGAGGAGGCGCTGACACCGGACGCTGTCGTGCGACTCGCCGAGGCCGCCCAGGCGCGGTACGGGTTCGCCGACTTCAAGCTCAAGGGCGGCGTCCTCGCGCCACGCGAGGAGGCTGCGGCCGTCACGGCGCTGGCCGAGCGGTTCCCCGACGCCCGGGTCACCCTCGACCCCAACGGCGGGTGGCTGCTGTCGGAGGCCATCGAGACCTGCCGCGGACTGAAGGACGTGCTCGCGTACGCCGAGGACCCGGTCGGCCCCGAGGGCAGCTTCTCCGGCCGCGAGGTGATGAGCGAGTTCAAGCGCGCCACCGGACTGCCGACCGCCACCAACATGATCGCCACCGACTGGCGCGAGATGGGGCACACCATTCGCTCCGGCGCCGTCGACATCCCCCTCGCCGACCCACACTTCTGGACGATGGCCGGATCGGTCCGCGTCGCCCAACTCTGCGACGCGTGGGGCCTCACGTGGGGATCGCATTCCAACAACCACTTCGACGTGTCGCTCGCCATGTTCACCCACGTGGCCGCCGCGGCCCCGGGCGACATCACCGCCATCGACACCCACTGGATCTGGCAGGACGGTCAGCGGATCACCAGGGACCCGTACGAGATCGAGGGCGGCTACCTGACCGTGCCGTCGACGCCGGGCCTCGGGGTGGAGCTCGACATGGACCGGGTCGAGGCCGCACACGAGCTGTACCTCCAGAAGGGTCTCGGCGCACGCGACGACTCGGTCGGCATGCAGTTCCTCGTGCCCGGCTGGTCGTTCGACAGCAAGCGTCCGGCGCTGGTCCGCGCCTGATGAAGATCGTCGTCGGCGACCGGAATCTGCTGCCGCATCGCGAACTGTTCGAGTCGGGGCTGCCGTCCGGCGCCGTGGTGTCGTGGCATCGGAAGTTCGACGAGTCGGCGATCGTCGCCGACCTCGCCGACGCCGACGTGTACGTGGGCGGCCGGTTCACCCCCGCGATGGCGGCCGCCGCACCGAAGCTGCGGTTGCTGCACGTCGCAGGCGCGGGCACCGACAACGTGGCCTTCGGCGCGCTTCCCCCCGACACCCTGGTCGCCAACACGTTCCACCACGAGGACTCGATCGCGGAGTACATCGTGTCGTCCGCGCTGATGTTGCGCCGCGGATTCCTCGGTCACGACCGCGCCCTCCGCGGCGACGTGTGGGCGACATCGGTCTACGACGACGCGATCGCGCAGTCCCGGTCCATGCGTGGCGCGCGGGTCGGGTTCGTCGGCTTCGGTCACATCGGCGGGAGGTCGTGGAGCCTGCTCCGCGCGTTCGGTGCAGTGGGCTGCGCGGTCACCGGGCGGGGAAATCTCGACGCCGACGCGGAAGGCCTCGAATGGGCGGGCGACAACGCGTCGCTGCTCCGGCTCATGACCGAGTCGGATGTCGTGGTGGTGTCCGCGCCGCTGAACGATCACACCCGCGGCATGATCGGCGGGCCGGAACTCGAGGCGCTCGGACCCGACGGAGTCCTGATCAACATCGGGCGCGGACCCCTCGTTCGGGAACAGCCGCTGTACGACGCACTGGCGTCGCACCGGATCGCGGCCGCGGCCATCGACGTCTGGTACTCCTATCCCGATGCCGGCGGTCACGGCGCGCCGAGCGCACTGCCCTTCCGCGACCTGCCGAACGTCCTGATGACCCCGCACTCGTCCGGCGTCACCGACCACACGTTCGTCGGCCGCGTCCGCGACATCACCGACAACATCCGCCGGCTGGACACGGGGCAGACGGTCCTGCGCACCTGTCGCTGAGAACGGCGAGAGTGGCAGAACCTGAAGGATCGACGGCCGGAATCGCTGCGACCAGGCGATTTGGAAATAGGCGCACGGTTCGCGTAACTTATTCCGAGTCAGAGCGACACGGACACCGACCTTCACCGCAAGGTGAATGCCACGAGGTTGTACGAAGTGCCTGGCCAATCCGAAGTTCACCATCGTGTATGGTTGTGCTTCAACCCCGGAATGTCTTCAGCGGGTGCCGGTTTGCGCCGGTCAGCCCAATGAGATAAGCTGGAAAAGTTGCCCCGGAGCGGCTGGCGAGTGAGCCAGAAGTGATGGTGTGCGCGTGTTCTTTGAGAACTCAACAGTGTGTCGATGAATGTCAGTGCCAAATGTTTTTGGTACTCCGCATCACGAATGTTCAACCGCCTCTTGGGGTTTGGTTGATGTTGTGGTGTGGGTATTTGCTGGCCCTTCTCCTTCTTCCGTCGGTGGGGGGTCAGTGTTTGATAG
>NZ_JBHVEY010000043.1:0-36874 GCF_042802055.1 Rhodococcus sp. NPDC057529 | reverse complement strand
GGTCGGGGTGCGTCCGATCTCGATGTCGATCATGCATCACTCGCTTCCCCGCGCCCCTGCCACGATGTGTCTCACGACCACCCTGGCAACAAACGCAAAAGGGGTGCGTCCGCCGAGAAGGGGTGCGTCTGCGCTTCGACCCCGCCGGTGTCGCCGTTCCCCGTGCGCCGCCGGGCGGTCGGCACTAAGTTCGGCGATGACGGTTGAGGTTCTACGCGAGGGGGCGGTCCGGCATGGGCAGGACATATTTCAGGGCACTGGGCGCGGTCGCGCTGGCCGGGGGTGCCGCACTTTCTGCGGGCGCAGGCACGGCCGGGGCGGATGTGCTCACCGAGATCAACGGCTGCAGGATCGTGGCAAATCCGAGCCCCGAGGACCGTACGACGTGCCCGGGCGCGGATCTGAGTTCGGCGAACCTGGCGGGCCTGAACCTGAGTTTCGCCGACCTGGCGGGCGCGAACATGAAGCGGGCAAACCTCACCGGCACCAACTTCGCCGCCGCGGATCTGTCGCACGCCGACCTGAGCGACGCGAACATCACGGGTACGAACTTCACGGACTCGCAGCGCAACGCGGTGATCCTGTACAGCACGGACATCGACATCTTCGGCACGATCGTCGGGGACCTGAACATCACCACCGAGCCCGAATGGTCGACCGACGCCCACGAGCGCGCGCTCGCCTCGGTCGTGCCGGTGACACCGCAGGTCCCGTTGCCGTAATCGACTCCGCACCATCCACCCGGGTCGCACTCTGTGCGGTCCGGGTTTTCGTATGCCCGCACCCTTGACATTGGATACTGCCACTATCCATTATTAGATAGTTCCGATACCCAACCTTGGGAGGCGTCAGATGACGACGATCGAACCCGCCCGTTCGACGCACCACTACGACGGCGAACTGGTGGTCTTCCTGATCGGGATGACCATCAACCGGCCGTGGCGGCCCGACCTGTGGTTGCCCACTCTCGTCGCGATGCCGAGAATGCTGCGCGAACTCTCGGAGGACCCCGATTCGGGTCTGCTGGGTTACCGCCTGACGTTCGAGGGGCGCGGCCCGACGGTGATTCAGTACTGGAACTCCGTCGACAAGTTGTACGCCTACGCCAGTGACAGTCAGGCGAAGCACCGCCCGGCCTGGGCCGCGTTCAACCGCCGGGCCCGCAAGGCACCGGGCGCCGTCGGCGTCTGGCACGAGACCTATCCGGTGGACCGCGCCGAGTCGATCTACGTCGGCACACCGGCGATGGGCCTGGCCCGGGCGACCACCCGCGTGCCCGTCGCGCGGAAGTTCAGCGCCGCCCGCGACCGGCTGTTGCGCAGCGGTACCCACGAAGACTGATCGAGTCAGGAGACTGCCATGGAACCCTTGATCGCCCTCGTCGCCATGGTTCCGCCGTCTCTGCCGAACCCGGGGCTGCTGGTGACGCTGACCGGTCTGCTCGAACTCGCCGGTGCCGCGGGACTGCTGATCCCCCGCACACTTCTGCAGGTCGTGTTCCTGTCGGCGACGCTCGCCGTCGTGATCTCGTCCGTGCGGGGCCGGGCTACGGAATCGCCCTCCGCAGACCACTCGCTCGCAGCACCCGGCGTTGCACTCCCGCCCGCACCGCACCCTCGGTCCCGATGATCCGCACGTGCTTTCGCGCACGGGTGATCGCGGTGTACAGCAGTTCGCGGGTCAGCAGCGACGACGCCGCGCCGGGCAGTACCACGGTCACCGTGTCGTACTGGCTACCCTGGCTGCGGTGAATCGTCATCGCGTACACCGTCTGCACCGCGGACAGATGCGTCGGATGCAACAGGAGCGGTTCGGTGCCCCGCACGAATGCGGCGAACAGCTCGTCGTCGTCGCGGCGCACGATCACCCCGGTGTCGCCGTTGTAGATCTTCGTTTCGTGATCATTGGCGGTCACCATCAGCGGCTGGCCCGGATACCAGCGATCCGGGTCCAGTCGCTGCCCGGTCGACTGCCCGATCCACTCCATGGCCTGCCGCGCCCACCGCTGCACCCCGTACGGACCTTCCCGGTGCGCGCACAACAGCCGGTGCTCCTCCGAATGTCGAAGTGCAGCAGCGGCATCGCCGGATTCCGCGGAATGGGTGACCGCGGCGGCCGTCGCCACCACGTCCGCCTGCAGTGCGCCCAGATCCTCGGGGCCGTGGAACGACACCTCGGGAACACCGCGCGACAGGATCTCCACCACCTCGTCCGGCTCGCCGCTCCGCACCGCGACGGCCAGCTGGGCGATGGCGCCGCCGAAACGCCGTCCTCGGCTGAGCCGGACCACGCCGCCCCGCAACCTGTCCCGTTCGCCCGCACTCAACGCGGCCTCGAGCGGGTCGTCGGCGGCGTCGAGATCGTCGCCGACGACCCTGGCGAGCACCGGATTCTCGGTGCCCGACACCGGCCGGGCCACGAGATCGGCGAGGACCGCGCCCGCGTCGACGGACGTCAGCTGATCCGGGTCCCCGACGAGCACCAACTGTGTGTCCGGGCGGACGGCCTCGAGGAGCCGGCACATCATCGTCAGCGACACCATCGACGTCTCGTCGACCACGATCACGTCGTACGGCAGGTGATTGTTCGCGTTGTAGCGGAACCGGCTTCCGCCACCACGCTGCCACCCCAGCAGACGATGCAGCGTCATCGCTTTCAGTTCGCGCGGCAATCCGAGTGCGTCGGCCTGCTCCTGCACCGATTCCTGCAACCGCGCCGCGGCCTTCCCGGTGGGCGCGGCGAGCGCGATACGCCGTCCGGGTCCGGGCTGCCTGGTCAGCAACGCCAGCACCCGGGCGACGGTGTGGGTCTTGCCCGTTCCGGGTCCGCCGACCACCACCGACGTCCACTGGGTGGCCGCGACCGCGGCCGCGATCCGTTGTCGATCCGGCGACGGAGCCGGTGCCGTCCGGTCGTGCTGGTCGCGGAACAAACTGTCCAGCCCGTCCCGCAGCGACTGCTCGTCGA
Organism: Rhodococcus sp. NPDC057529; assembly: GCF_042802055.1. Classification (NCBI taxonomy): domain Bacteria; kingdom Bacillati; phylum Actinomycetota; class Actinomycetes; order Mycobacteriales; family Nocardiaceae; genus Rhodococcus; species Rhodococcus sp. NPDC057529. Next base: position 33,907 of record NZ_JBHVEY010000043.1, on the reverse strand, counting down.
CGAGGGGGTACCCGACGGCGCGCTGGTCGAGAATCCGCCGGATGGTGGCTTCCTGCCGGAAGTACCGGTCGAGGTAGAGCAGCCCGCCCTCGGCCGTGTCGACGAGCCGCAGCGGTCGGAGCGGTCCCGCGGGACCACCCGTGACCAGCGGGCTCCGGCGCAGAGCCGCGACGACGGTGTCGTCGTCCGGCCAGGGCAGGACGTCGAGATCGACCTCGGATTCCTCGTCGACGGTGACTTCCCGGAACCGCGTCAGGTCCAGGCACACCGAACCGGACCGCACCGCCCGCACCGCCAGCGCCGTCGCCAGCACGACGTCTTCCGAGGATTCGCCGCCGAGCGCCGACAACCGCAGCGCGACGTGCACGTCCGCGGCGGCCAGCACCCCGGCCTCGTTGAAGATCCGCAGCATGCCCTTGCCGCGCTGCGCCACCTGCACCTCGGTCATCGCGCCGTCTCCGCTGCGGAGGCCGACCCGGACAGCAGATCGGACAGCTCGGTGATCAGTGCGGCGGGCGGTGCCCAGTCGAAGACTCCGCAGCCCGGTGGCGTGCCGGGCCCGACCATCCCGCGAACGAACAGGTACTGCACACCGCCGAGGTGCACCGCCGGATCGTAGTCCGGCTGCCGCCAGCGCAGGTAGCGATGCAGCGCAACGGAATACAGCAGGGCCTGCAGTGGATAGTGCGCCCGCAGCATTTCGGCTGCCATCCTCTCGCGGGTGTAGTGCGCGGTGGTCAGGTCGCCCTGCGCGAGACGGTTGGTCTTGTAGTCGACCACGACGTACCGCGGTCCCGGCAGTCGCAGCACCGCGTCGATGCTGCCGGTGAGGTACCCGCGCAGCGGGGTCGGTTCGAGTGTCTGCACGGCGTCGGCGTACGACCGGAGTGGGTCGTCGTCGGGAAGGTGGGTGCGCAGCAGTCTGCCGACGCCGTCGAGCATCACGGTGAGCGACGGCGTGTCGCCGCCGGCGAGGGGCAGTTCGAAGTCGAGTTCCGCCAGCAGGTCTGCGGGTGCCAGGTCGGCGAGTGCCCCCGCGCCGAGCGGAGTGCGCAGCACCGGTACCAGTGCCGCGGCGAGCTGGGCCGGATCGACGTCCGACAGGGTCGACGCGATCACGTCGCGGCAGCATCGCAGGACTTCGTCGTCCAGATCGGGTGCCGCCGTATCGACGATCTCGAAGACGGCGTGGACGAGCGTGCCGAATGTCGCGCCGCCCGGTAGTTCGTTCATCGTCGACGGCAATCCCGCGGTGACGTCGTCCGGCGCGAGCAGTGGCGGTTCGGCCGGCTCGTCCGTCTTCTCCTCGACCTCCGCTTCGCTGCCGACGGCGGGCGCGTCGTGTGCGGACGCCGTCAGCGCCGAATACGACGTGCGACGCCACCGCGTGTCCAGCAGCCGGCGGAACCTCGCGGCCTCCAGGTCGCCGCTGGGCTCACGCTGCGGTGTCCAGCCGACCCGCGGGATGGGTTCGGAACCCACCGCCTCGACGGTCACCGTCTCCGGCGCGGCCGCGCCCCAGGCGGACAACCGTTCGGCGACAATGGGATCCTCGGGGACGGTGACCTTCTGCGGGACGTCCCGCTGCCCGGGCTGCCGACCCAGGATCATCCGGTGCAGCGGCGCGCCGGCCGTCGTGAACGCCGGCGCCCACCACATCACGAGCCCGCACATCGCGCGGGTGACCGCGACGTACAGCAGTCGCAACTCCTCCCCCGCCTCTTCCGCGTCGTGCCGGTTCCTGCGGTCCGCGTAGCCGGGGCTGCCCGGGCCACCGACGTCGAGGACGCGTCGGCCGTCGTCGTCGTGCAGAAGCAGTTTGCTCGGTTTCGAGATCTTGGCGGCGTCCCAGGCGTACGGCAGGTAGACGAGCGGGAATTCGAGGCCCTTGCTGGCGTGGACGGTCGCGATCTGCACCGCCGCAGCGTCGCTGTCGAGGCGCCGGCTGCGGTCCACCCCGCCCGAGGACGGATCCTTCATGCGTTCGGTGAGCCAACGGGTGACCGCCGTCAGGCCGAGCGACTGCTCGACGGCCGCACTGTTGAGCAACTGCGCCACGTGCCGCAGATCGGTCAGCGACCGCTCGCCCGCGGCCACCCGGAGCAGTCTCGCCTCCAGCGCGCCGACCGCGGACAGTCGTTCGAACAGCGCCGCGAAACCGGACTGCGCGAACACCGAGCCGAGCTCCCTCAGCTGCCCGCCGACCTCCGCGACGATGTCGTCGCCGCGGGCGTCGAGTTCCTCCGCGGTGTGGCCGAGCAGTGGGGTGAGCGCGGCCAGCCGCACCCGGTCGGCGCGGTGCGGCTGCTCGATCGCCGCCAGAATCCAGAGCCAGTGCTGCGCAGCGGGAGTGGTGAAGACGCTGGCCCCGCCGGCGAGCACGGACGGCACCCCGGCCCGGTCGAGGGCGTCGTGGACCAGGGTGATCTGGGCGTTGGTGCGCACCAGGACCGCGATGTCGCCGGGCTCGACGAGTCGGGCAGTTCCCCCGACGTCGAGAGTCGCGCCGCCGTCGAGGAGGGCCACGATGTCGGCGGCGAGGTCTGCGGCGATCTTCTTCCGGAGCGGACCCACGGCGGGGTATCCCGACTTGTTGATCGGCCCGGCGCCGGTCCGCGGCAGGTACCGCAGTCGCAGCGGAACAGCGCCCGTCAGGCGCGATTTCGGCCTCGCACCGTCGACGCGGTGCACGACGATCTCGGGATGCCCGAGTGCGGCGCCGCCGTGCAGGTATTCGAGGCCGTCGAGGAGTTCCTGATCGCTGCGCCAGTTGGTGGTCAGTTCCTGGTGCCGGTCGGCGGAGCGCACGGCGTCCAGGTAGCTGAGCACCTCGGCGCCGCGGAACGCGTAGATCGCCTGCTTCGGGTCGCCGACGAGCACCAGCGTCCCGCTGCCGTGGAAGGTTCGGCGCAGGATGTCCCATTGCAGGGGGTCGGTGTCCTGGAACTCGTCGACGAGCACGACGCTGTAGCGTTCGCGGACCCGCCTGCAGGCCGCCTCACCGTGCTCGGGATCGCTGAGGACGCGGTGGAGGAGCATGGGCAGATCGTCGAAGTCCCGCAGCCCCACCGCGCGTTTGCGGCGCTCGACCTCGGCGCGAACCGCCTGGGCGAACGCCACCCGATCTCCGGCCGGGGTGCCCCGCGCATCTTCCGGCGCGAGCACGGCCTGCGGGTCGAAGATGGCGGCGCGGGCGGCGGCAGTGGCCTCCGCGGGGGTGAAGGGCGCGGAGTCGGCGCGACTGTACGCCCGGAGGTACAGGTCGGCGATCACCTCCGTCGTGAGGTCGTCGGCGGCCTCGACGAGCACCGTGTCGGGGTCGCGTTCGCCCGCGATCCCGAGCCCGTCGAGCATCCGCTGGCAGAAGCTGTGGGTGGTGACGATGGTGGCGGCGTCGAAGTCCGACAGTGCCTGCAGCAGGCGCCTGCGACGCAGCGTCACCACGTCGGTTTCGGCCTCGGCGAGGTGCCGGATCACGTGGTCCGCGCTCAGCCGGGCCGCCGCGGGGTCGGCCAACGCGGCTGCGGCGGAACCGAATCGCTCACGGGTGCGTTCCCGCAATTCCTGTGTCGCCGCACGACTGAACGTCACCAGCAGCAACTGCGACAGGTCGACACCGCCCTCGGCGACGAAGCGGGCGGCCAGCCCGACGATCGCGTAGGTCTTGCCGGTACCGGCGCTCGCCTCGAGCACCGTCGTGCCCTCCGGGAGCGGACCGAGCAGGTCGAAGCTCCGCGCGGCGGTCACGGCTGCGCCACCGTCTCGGCGGCGAGCAGCGGCGCCCACAGTTGCCGGGCGTAATTCTCGATCGTCACCGCGTCGCCGAGGACGTCGATGCCGGGTGAGGACCCGTACACGTACGTGATGTGGCGGTCGCGTGCGTCACCGAAATCACTGCTCCATTCCTTCCGGGCCGCCTCGATCGCATCCTCCATGCTGCTGCCGCCGTGCCGTCGCTCGGCGTAGGCCGCCGACGCGCCCGTGGCGATCGGCAACGGCGCGTGCAACCCGAGATCGCGCAGTTCGACCAGTCGCACCAGTTCCTCCAGCGCGTTCTCCGGCGCCGTCAGGGTGGAGCGCCACGCCGGGCGGCTGTACGAGCCGCGGCCGGTCGTCACGGCCGTCCATTCGGTGTCGCCGTCGTGGTCGGATGCCGCGACCGCCAGCAACTGGGCCCACGCGGTGAGGCGGTGCTTCGGTCCGAGCCTCGAATACGTGGTGGTCGCGATCACCGATCCGTGCACACCCCCCACGGTCCCGGTGAGGCGCCGCCCGTCGCCGAGATCGACATCGACGTCGACGGTCTCCGCGCGCCCGACTTGCACGGACCCGCTGACCGCGACGAGCGACTCGACCGCGTGCTCGATGTCGCCGAGCACCGACTCCCCCAACTTGAACGGCGGCAACGTGCCCCGGCGCCACTCGGCGGCGCGGAAGTCGGCGGGTTCGGTGCCCGACAGCCGCGCGAGGAGCATCCTCTGACCGAGGTCCCAGCGGGCGAGCGGACCGGGGGCCACGTCCAGTGCGTCGGCGAGGTCCTCGTCCACGTCGGGGACCCGCAGCCCGAGCCGTTGCCGCAGGAACGCCTGCGTCGGGTGCACCAGGAACGCGACGAGTTCCGCGAGGTCGACGACCTCCTCCGGCGTCGGCGGCACCAGCGGCGCCGGCAGGAACGCGGGTTCCGGTTCGGGCGGGTGCTGCGCGGCGCGGGCACCGGCCAGCGCCGCCCGGTCGAAACTGAACGGGCGCTCGGGCCGGAAGTTGCGGGCGTCGAACGGCTGCAACGGATGCCGGGTCACGACGCCGGGGAGGGCATCGCTCCCGACGGTGGCCGCGACCGCGTCGAGCAGTTCGGACAGCGGGATCGCAGGAGGCCGGGACATGCCGGTGACGGGGTCGGCACCCGTGTAGAACAGCAGCAGCTTCTCACTGGCGGACATGACGGCGTCGAGCAGCAACTGCCGGTCCTCGCTACGCGGATCACGTTCGCCGAGAAGAGGATTACGAGCCAGGACGTCGTCGCCGTCCACACTCACGCCCCGCGGGAACACCTCGTCGTCGAGCCCCAGGAGGACGACAACACGGTGCGGCACCGACCGCATCGGCACCATCGTGCACACCGTCAGCTCCCCGGTGCGGAAATTGGCCCGGGTGGGACGTCCCGCGAGCCGGGTGGCGAGCATGGCGCGCACGTCCGACAGTCGAAGGACAGTGTCGCCGCCGTGCTCCGTCGCCGCCCCCAGTTCCCTTCGGGCCTGCGCCAGTTGCCACGTATCGGCGGCACCGACGTCGACGAGCAGGTCCAGCGCCCGGGTGAGCGCGCTCGACCAGTCCGTGACCGACTGCGGCCCGGCGAGCCCGCGCAACGCGACGTCGAGGCGGTCGACGAACTCGGCCAGCCTCCCGGTGAGGTCGATGTCGTTGCTGTCGACGTCGTCGAGCGGAAGAGCCAAGGCGAGCCATTCGCCCGCGGACTCGTCGGCCGCGGCGCCGAGCAGGATGCGGTCGAGTGCGGTGGCGAACGTGTTCTGCGGGAAGTCGCCGAGACCGAACGCCGCGCGCTGTCGCGGTCCGATACCCCAGCGGGCACCCGTCGCGGACACCCATTCCCGGATCCGTTCGAGGTCGTCGTCCCCGAACCGGAACCGCCTGCGCACCGGGGCGGCCGCCGACAGGTCCAGAATCTGGCTCGCCGTCACCCTCGCGTCGGCGAGTTCGAGGAGGCTGGACACCACGGCGAGAACCGGATTGGTCTGGTGCAGGGCCCGGTCAGCGAGGCGGACCCGCAGACGGTGGCCGGGGTGCCCGAGCACGTCCTGCCCGAACGCGGCTCGGATCAGCGGCGCGTACGACTCGACGTCGGGGCACATGACGAGCACGTCGCGCGGTTCGAGAGTCGGATCGTCCTCGAAGAGATGCAGGAGGCATTCGCGCAGGACCTCCACCTGGCGGGCCGGCCCGTGGCACGCGTGGACCTGCACGGACGCGTCGGCGGTGCACTCGGCGAGCGCAGGCGCCCGGTCGTCCCGGACATCGGCCTGCAGGCACCCCAGCAGAGAGTCGGGCGGCGGGGGTCCCGCGTGGTAGCGGTCGTCGACGTCGAGGCGGGTCAGTCTCGACTCGAGTTCGCGCACGTCCCGCGCCAGGCTCGACAGCAGCGGGTGGGCGACGGACAGGGCGGTGTGGTCGTCGGCGCGCGCGAGGACGCCGTCCGCGGTGGACAACGACGACCACAGTGCGGGGCTCGGATGCGGAATCCACAGGTGCACATCACGATGGACGGCCAGCGCGGCGAGGACGGCGATCTGATCGGTCGCGAGGCGCGTCGGACCGAACAGCGACAGCCGGCCGGGGAGTTCGACGAGGTCCGGTTCCTCGCGCAGCCGGGCGCAGGCGGAGTCGAGGCGCTCGGCGGGCGCGGGGCCGCCGATCCTCGTGCGCAGCCGTCGCCACAATTCGGCTTGCCAGAGCAGGTCGTCGTCGAGCGGGCCGCCCGCACCGTCGGTGTTCCGGCCTCCCGCCCAGTCGACCAGCATCGCCGGCCGCTGCGCGGCGTAACTGCGGAACAGTTCGGTCAGGTGCGACGCCGTCGCGTAGCGCCTGCCGGGCCGGTGATCGTCGCCGTCGGGGCCGCCGTGCCCGAGGTGTTTCGCGAGGACGGCGCACCAGGGTTCGCCGAGGCAGTCGTCGACGACACCGAGCAGCGCCCACAACACCCGGGACGGATGCCACGGGTCGTCGTCGGCGGACACTCCGGTGGCGGCGGCGAGGCACTCGTCCACGAGCCGGGCGGGTGACGGGAAGCCGATGTTCGCGGCCACCCCGTCGCCGACGCCGGGCCGGGCACCGAGCGCGGTCGACAGTCGCTGGGTCAGCCAGCGCTCGACACCCTTCGCCGGGACGGCGACGACCTCACGGGCGAACGGATCGGACAGCGGGGTCGCGAGCACGTCACCGAGAGCCGACGCGAGAGTGGTGGAACGCTCGGCGCGATGCAGTACGAGCACGTGGCCTCCCTTCGCTCCCCAACTCCGGTCGGCTCAGACTTACCACACCCCACCGACCCGGGAGGCCACTCTGCAGGTGAGCGGCACGGTGTGCCGGGGCACGCTGTGCCGCTCACGTCAGCGGCCGGGGCGGGCCTGGGTGAGGTGCGGGACCCAGCCGTGGGTGGGCCACTTCTTCAGGCCGACCTTGGCGGGGACGATCCGCTTGTTCACGAATCGGCTCTCCAGTTCGGTGTCGGACTCGCCCGTGAACCGCCACAGCGCCGCGTCGCCGGGCCGCGCCACCGACGACCACGACCTGGCCCGGTATGCGGCCCGAACAATGTTGTCCGCGAACACGATCACCGGGATGTCGTCGGTGTTGCGGACGGCGGCGCCTGCCGCCCAGGCGCCGCGGGACAGTTCGTACACCTCCTCGGAGGTCACGCCCCGCCGGGACGCGGCGGGCACCTCGAGGACGACGCAGGGGGTGGGCAGATTCGGCACGGGTTCTGCCGCGTACTGCAACACGAGGTCGTCGACGGGTACGGCCCGCTGCTCGCCCGCGCCGCCGGCGAGGTTGCCGAGATCGGCGCCCTCGACGAGCCCCAGCGCTCCCACGACTCCAGCCCGCACCGCGTCGGCGACGCCACCGGTGTCCGCGACGCGATGCGCCACGATGTAGTGCTCGACCTCGTGTCCCGAGTCGTAGATCTCGCGGATGCGGGCGATCGTCGCGGCCTTCACCTCGGCGCCGTCGGTCTCCGGATCCTCGAGCGTCTGCCGGTGCTCGTTCTCGGCCAGCGCCTCCCACACGTAGCCGTACACCCGGGTGCCCCGCCCGGAGCCGACGTAGAACACCGACCTGTTGCGGGGGTCGAGCAGCGCGTAGACGTAGGTGCCGAGTTCCTCACCCACCCGTTTCGGGAACGGCTGCGGCGCATGGCGGGTCTGATACACCTCTTTCAGGATCAGGCGCAGTGCCGCCAGTTTCAACGCGACCGGGACCCCGCCGTCGATGCCGTCGAAGAGTGCGGTGGCGGCGCCCTGCACGGAGGAGAAGGTGTGCCCGATGTGCCGTTCGAGGGACTTCGTGACGTCCGCGAACTGCGCGAACCGCACCCGCGGGTCGGGGGACGCGTTGTCCAGGTCGTTGGACGCGAGGAAGGTCTGGACCTCGGCATTGTCGAGCCAGCGAGAAGTGATGTCGATCGGGATCGTCCAGACGGTAGCCATGCCCCTACCGTAAGGGAAAACCTCGGTGAAGAACTCGGACGACTAATGCACCGGGCGATTCGAACTCTTTCGACGCAGTACCCGGTGCGGGAAGATGGAGTGGTACCCGTTCCGACGCAGGTTGGGAGAACATTCATGACGACGCCCACCTACTCCACCCGCACGGCGGTCGACATCGCGGTCGGCATCCTCATCGCCTTCCGCGGCTGCTCCGAGAACGACGCGTTCACCGAACTCGCGGAGACGTCCCGGCAGCACAAGGTTGCCCTCGCCCGCACCGCCCGCGCGTTGATCGCGTTCATCCAGACCCATCACGGCGACCTTCCCGCGTCCGACATCACCGCTGCGGCACTGCAGTGGAGTCACGCCACTCCGTACCGCGGCGCGTTCGGCACGGCGGCGTGAATTCGGGCGAAGTCTGAGAATTCTCTGGCTTCGACGGCGCGACGCTCCGCAAACCTTCAGACTCGATGTGAGACCGAACGACCTGCGCACCGAGATACGAAGAGGTAACTGAGTTGACGATCCGCAAGATCACGGTTGCCGCGGTAGCGATCGCCGCAGCCCTCACGATGTCCGCCTGTGGTTCCGACGAGTCTTCCAGCTCGGGTGGGACCACCACGTCCACCACCACGTCGGCGGCTGAGACCACCGCCGAACTCGAACTGCCGACCGCGGCCGACCTCAACGCCCTGCTGGCGAAGGGCCTCGACCCGGCCACTCCGCTCGACGAGAAGATCGCCATGGTGGAGGGTTCGGAACAGGACCCGAATCTGTTCAACCAGGTCGCGGCCGCCGCTCAGCAGGCGGGTGCGCAGGTTCAGGTGCTGGACCCGGTGATCGACAACGGCGACGGCAGCGCCAGCGCGCAGTTGCAGTTGACGATCAACGGCCAGGTGCAGCAGAACACCCTGCCCGCCATCTTCGTGCCCGGCGAGAACGGGACGTGGAAGCTGTCGAAGGCCACGGCCTGCTCGATCGTGGCGATCGCGCAGCTGACGTCACCGGCCTGCCCGCCCGCCTGACCCGGACCCGCGTCACACGCCTTCCAGCGCCTCCCCGATCTCCTGGACGGCCCGGTTGTGCTGATCGGTGATCAGCACGTGTCCCGCTGCGATGGTCAGCGCAACCGGCCATTCGATGATTTCGACGGCGGCGAGCAGGCCGATCGCCGCGAAGAATGCCAGCTGCTCGGGGCGCGGCAACGGCACCCTGCCGAGGATCGGCAGCTGCACCGCGAAGCTGTGGGCCTCCTGCACCCGCTGGACGGCGTCGCTGTGCGACTGCGCCTCCGACGTTCGTTGGGCCATAGTTCGTCTCCCTTGTGCGTTCCGTTTGCCGGTCAGCCACCTTGACCGCGGACCGTGTCGGTTGTGCTGAGTGCTGTCGCCCAGACCGCTGCCGGTGTCTTGTCCGGCGCCGGGGACCCGTTGACCGGTGTGGTCACCCGGGTGCTCACGCCACCGCTGCGGGAGGTGTACGCGGTGCTGCTGCGGGCGGGCGTGATCGAGATCGTCGACTGATCACCCACAAGCCTCTCCAGCAGTGCCGGCGCGAACGCGGCTGCCGCGGTCGCTGCACCCGCGCACCCCAGCGCCTGCGCCCACCCGACCGGTCCGAGCGGGGTGCATCCCAGGAGCTGACTGACTCCGGGCGTACTGACCATCACGGTGAGCGCGGCGAGTGACCCGCCCGCGGTGAGGACGACGAGCGGGCTGCGCGAATCGATGAGCGTCTGCCCCAGCTGGGTTCCGACCAGCGCGACCAGCCCGACCGTCGACGCCCGGCGTTGCCTGCCGGTCACGCTCGCCAGCGCCCACGCCGTCGTCGCGCCTGCCGCGGTCGCGGCGCCGCGGATCGCGACGGTCCGCCACAGCGCCGCACTGTCCGGCCCGCGGCCCTCGCCCCGGGTCTGTTCGTTGGGCGGGCTCACCGCGAGCGCGGCCGCCGGCAGGGCGTCGGTGAGCACGTTCACCAGCAGAAGTTGACGCGCGGTGAGCGGCGACCGTCCGGCGATCGCGCTGCCGATCAGGGCGAACGCCACCTCCCCGGCGTTTCCGCCGAGCAGCACCGACACCCCGGCCTGGACCCGCCGCCACAGCTGGCGGCCCTCGTCGAGGGCGTCGCGCAGTGCATCGACGCGGCCGTCGAGGAGCACCACGTCCGCGGCGCTGCGGGCGGGGTCGCTGCCGCGCGAGCTGACGCCGATCCCCACACTCGCGGCCCGGATCGCGGCGGCGTCGTTGGCGCCGTCGCCGACCATTGCGCAGACGTGACCGACACGTTCGAGGGTCTGCACGATCTGCACCTTGTGTTCGGGTGTCATCCGGGCGAAGACGACGCACTTCTCGACGGCGTTCTCCTGCCCCCGGTGCGACAGGGTGTCCCATTCGGTGCCGCTGATCACCTGCTCGGACGACACGGGCAGTCCCAGCTCTCGCGTGATGGCGGTGGCCGTGACGGGATGGTCGCCCGTGATCAGCCGGACCCCGACCTGCAGGCGTTCCAGGTCGGGGAGCAGTCCGGCCGCCTCGGGGCGAGGGGTGTCGGCCAGCCCGAGTAGTCCGACGAGTTGCAGCCCGTCGCCGCACAGTTCGTCGAATACGTCGGCGTCGTCGGCCGCGCGTCGCGACTGGAATGTCGTGACGGTCCGGCGGGCGACGGCGATGACGCGCAACCCGTCGGCGGCCATGCCGAGGACGGTGTCGTGGACCTCGTCGGCGTCGATTCCGGTGCAGGCGGCGACCACGACCTCCGGTGCACCCTTCAACGACAGGTCCGTCCCCGACAACGAGGCGGAGTAGGGCCGTCCGGATCGGAACGGAAGATAGCTGCGGTGCTCGTCCTCCGGTGGCAGCAGGTCCGCTGCCGCGTCGGCGATCGCGACGTCGGTGGCGTGCGCGGCCGGACTGCCGTCGGGGGTCACGGCGCTGCGGCCCGCGCATGCGAGCACGTCGTCGCGATCGAACCCCGGCCGCGGGACGGCGGAGACCACCCGCAGGCGGTTCTCACTCAGGGTGCCGGTCTTGTCGAAGCACACCACGTCGACGCGGCCGAGCGCTTCGACGGACCGCGGCGCCCGCACCAGCGCGCCCGATCGCGTCAGTCTACGCGCGGCGGCCTGCTGCGCCAGGGTCGCGACGAGCGGCAGCCCCTCCGGAACCGCGGCCACCGCGACCGCGACACCACTGGTGACGGCCTGCCGCAGTCCGGTGCCGCGCAGGAATCCGACGGCGGTCACCAGCGCGCCGCCCCCGACGCTGACGGGCAGCACCCGGTCGGTGAGGCTCCGGAGCTGCGCCTGTAGACCCACGTGCGACGCACTCACCGGGGTGATCGCGCCGGCGCGTCCCGCTTCCGTCGCGTCGCCGACCGCCGTGACGATCGCCGTCGCCGTGCCGGTGAGGATCGTGGTTCCCGCGAACACCATGCAGGCGCGTTCGCCGATCGGTGCGCCCGGCGTCGGCGACGTCTGCTTGCTCACCGGCAGCGATTCCCCGGTCAGCGAGGATTCGTCGACCTCGACACCGGCTGCCTCGACGAGCCTGCCGTCGGAGGGCACCACCTCGCCGGGGCAGATGTCGATCACGTCGCCCGGCCGCAGTCGCGACGCCTCCACCCGCTCCGTCACCCGGCTGTTCGATGATCCGGCGACGCGGTGTGCGGGCGGATCCCCCGCCGCCAGCAACCTGTTCAGCAGCCGTTCCGCATGCAGGCGTTGCACGGCCGACAGCGCGGCGTTCCCCGCGAGCACCGATCCCACGAGCACCGCGTCGATCGGCGACCCCAGCAGCGCGCTCGCCGCCGATCCGGTCGCGAGGACCGGGGTCAGCGGATCCGACAGTTCCGTGCGCATCGCCCGCCCGAAGTCCCAGGCCAGGCCGACCGGCCACGCGGTGAGCCGCCCGATCGCCTGCACCGGGGTCAGCACCAGACGCACCGAGCGGGGCCGGGGCGTCGCGACGTCCGCGGCGTCGTGCACGGGCAGCAGACGGCGCACCTCCGCCGCCGGCATCTCGTGCCAGGCGTGAACCGGGGCGACCGGGGGAATGTCGGCCCGCAGCACACTGCGCGCGAGGGAGTGTCCCGTCCACAGTCCTGCCGCCGCACCGACCGTGACTGGCCCGGGTCCGCGGCCGCGCACTCCCGGCAGCATCACGAGCGCGCCGAGCATCGACGCCGCCGTGGCGATCTCGACGCCGCGGCGGCTCGCCGTCCGGGCGTCGGGCACGGACCGCAGCACCCGCCAGACCCCGGCGAGATCGTCGACCAGCAGGTCCGCACACCACGGTGTCGGGGAGTCGCCGACGACAACACCGATGCCGACGTCGGCCGCCGACAGGGCGTGCGGCGCGTGGCCGGCCACCACCGCGACCGTCGCGCCGTTCGCCTGCAACTGCGCGACGGCGTCACGGAGGTCCGCATCCGGCGATCCGCTCGACGGGAGCAGGTCGTCGAAAGCCGAGCGGAGTCCGCCGAGTCCGTCCACGTTCACCGACATCACCTGGGCGCCCGACGTGCGGGCCTGCGCGAGCACGGCCGCCGCGTTCGCGTGGTGGGCGGGTGTCACGAGGACGGCGGAATCCTCGTCCACGGCGGCCGAGGCGACATCGCCCGGCAGGTCGGAGAGCGCGTGCCAGCCCACCCCGAGCGCGCCGGCCTCGACGGCGGACCTCGCGGACTCCCACACCCGCGTCCGGTCGGCGTCCCGAACGGCACGGAGTCCGCTCACCCGCAGTTCCGCCGTGTGCAGCACCGACGGGTCCACGACCACCGCGTCGACCCGGTCCAGGCGGCGCAGCGCGGCGGGTCGCAGCACCAGCACGGAGTGCCGGTCGGCGAGTCCGCGGCCCAGCGTCGCGGCGAAGGTCTCCCGTGCGGTGCGGGCCGCCTTCGGCGCGGCGACCAGGGCCGCGTCCGCGGCGCCCGCGACACTGCGGGTCGCGACCCCCACCGCCGTCGCCCCTGCGAACTGCGCGATCGCCGCCCGGTCGACGTCCCGCTCCACCGGTCCGGACGTGCCGCGCACGCGGGGGCGGCTGGCCGAGTCATCCGCGGGGTCCCGGGCCAGTTCGGGTTCGCGGCGGTGCCACACCCGCCGGCCGGACCACGCCTCCGCCGTGATCGCCGACCGCAACGCCACGTCGACGGCGAGAGACGCCGGCGCGCGCCGCAGCACGTCGCCGACGGCCTGAGCGGTGGCGAGCAGCAGTTCGGCGGCGTCCGGCCCGAGCCGGTTCTCGACCATGCCGCGCAGTCGCGGCTGATAGTTGACGAACGTGACCGCGGCGGCGGGCACCGCCGCCGGCAGGCTGGGCATCGGAAGCAGCCGGACACCGACCGCTGCGACCAGGCCCGTCGTCGCGGCGGCCAGTGCGAGAGCCCGTTCGGCGAGTGCGACGTCGTCGCCGGGCAGTTCCCTGGGCCGGTCCCGAACGCCGCCGCGAGCGAGGGGGCGGGCGGCGTCCTCCGCGCGCGTGACTACCTGGCACAGCACGGCGACCGACGGTCCGTGGTCGCCGACCGTCACCACCAGGCGGGACAGCGCGCAGTTGAGTTCGGCTCCGTCCACACCGGCGGTCGCCCGGACCGCGCCGACAACGGACGCGGCCACATCGTCGCCGTGCGGCCCGTCGAGTCCGCGGATCTCGATCCAGGCACGGCCGTGTCCGGAACTCGTGCGGCGGGCCGGGGTTCCGCCCAGCACCTCGGTGGTGATCTGTGTCGCGGTCCGCGCGGTGGTGGCCACCAGATCGGCGGCAGCGGTGAGGTATCGACCGAGTCCCACGGCAGCTACTGTGCGGCCGACGTCGGGGCTTCGGTGTCGCGTGAGGTCCGGGACCCCGCGCCGAACTGTCGCAGCACGAGCGCCGCCCCGCCCGCGGTGACCAGCACCGGCCACTCGACCAGTCCCGCCGCGCCGACGGCGGCCAGGGTCAGCGCTGCGGCCGGTGTGGAATGACTTCCGCTCTCCATGCCGGCCCGGGCCCCGCTCGCCGCCCCGCGGACTCCGCCGACCACACCGCCGACCACACCGCCGAGTGCCGCTCCTCCGACCGCGCCGACCGCACTCGTCGTCGCGTTCGCAGCACCTGTCACGGCGTTCACTGCGCCGTCGACGATTCGCATGATGAGCTCCCATCGGCCGTGGCCACTCCCGCCGGGGCACGGCGGATCATGTCTGCGATACCCACCTCAGGGTATTCTCAACCGCCGCGCACCGGAACAGATTTCAGGGAACTCTCAGATATTACCGAATAACGTTCTGCTCCAGAGGAATTCGTTCACCCTGTTCGGTGCGCCAGAATTCCCAGCCGTCGCGGGTCTCGACGTCGCCGCTGATGTGACTGGCAACGGCGGTCGCCGCGGTCGTGGGGTCGGGGAACCGGCGACCCTGCATCGGACCGCGGGTGATCTCCAACGTCCCGGTGCCGGAATCGAACCGTCCGACCAACCGATACCCCTCGAAATCGGCGACCACCTCGAGCCGGACATCGACCAGCTCCTCCAAGGCTGCGGTCGCCTTGGCCGGCTTCTTCCTGGCGGCGGCGCGGGCGGCGGCGTCGGCACGCAACGTGGCCGCCGTCGTGGCGCGCTGCGCGTCGCTGTAGCGACTGGGGTCCTTCTCCCCCGCCAGGCCGAGCAGGTCCCAGCGCCCGCGGCCGTGCGCGACCCGGCTCAGCGGAATCGCGTGATGCCCGGTCCGCGTGCGCCCCGGGGTGTCCATCATCCACAGGTCCACCTCGGCGCGGATGTCGTCGGCGACCTCGGACGAGGGCACGACGAAGAACTCCTCCGGGGAACTCGCGAGATCGACGAACACCCAGAATTGCGATCCGGTGTCGTCGTCGTCGAGCGACTCGTCCTGTTTGCGGGCCTGCCAGTCGCCGCTGAGTTTGGACCGCACCCGCACGATGCAACTCGTGCCGTCGTCGCCCCAGACCTGGACGGGGTTGCGCCGCGAATGGGTGAGCCGGACTGCCTTGCCACCCCGCTCCACGACATCGGCGATGAAGGCCTGGATTCCCCGGCTGGCGGTGTCTTCCACTGTCTCTTTGTCCGTCCGTGATTCTGCGTCCCGTACGCAGTTCGGGAGAGGTGTGGCGACGGGTTTGCGCAGCACGACTCGGCGTTCTGCTCCTCACCCTACGTGCCGTGCCCGGTGCGCGGTCACTACCCGGTGCTGCGGGCTGCTTCCGCGGCCTCGGCGAAGAACCAGGACAGCACGTGGGCGCCGGGGTCCACGACGCCCCGCGCCGCCTCGCCGATGTAGCTGGCCCGGCCGCGCCGCGCGGTGATGGCGGCGGTCGCCTCGGCGCCGCGGGCGGCGGCGTCCGCCGCCTCGGCCAGGGCGTCGGCCGGATTCTTGCCCTGCTCGACGGCCGACTCGAGGGCGGCGACGGCGGGGTCGATGGCGTCGATCATCGTCTTGTCCCCGGGTTGCGCCCCGCCGAGTTCCTGAATCGTGTCGAGGCCCGCCCGTGCCCCGGCGGCGATCGCCTTCGTGTCCAGACCCTGCGGTGCGTCGACGGCCGCCCGGGAGAACTGCCGGAACCAGACCCCGAACAGCGCGCCCGACGTGCCGCCCGCGTGACCGAGGTAGGCGTCGGACAGCGACTCGAACACCGTGGCCGGGGAGTACCGGTCGCGGATCCCGGCGACGTCGACGTGGTCGAGTGCCGCCACCATGTTGGTGCCGAAGTCGCCGTCGCCTGCGCGGCGGTCGAGGTCGGTGAGGTTCGGCTCCTCGGCGAGCACCTTCTCCACGAACGCGCCGATCCACGCCCCCACTGCCGCCCTGCCCAACGTGCCGGCGGTACCGGCCACCTCCGGCTCGTCCTCACGGGAGGCGACGTCCGACCGGAACTGCACCGCGGATCGGTCTGCGATGCCGCGGAATTCACCGGTCGGGGCGTTCGGCCATCCCGGTGCGGCGGTCGGTGCGTCCCACAGGTCGAGGAGTTCGTCGTCGCAGCGCACCAGCGTGACGGACGCGCCGTCCATGTCGAGGGCGGTGACGAAACTGCCGACCAGCGACCGCCGGATCACCACGCCCCGCTCCGCGAGATGGTCGGCAAGTTCACCGAACAGCAGTTGCAACTCCAGCGGATGGGCCGCGCCGAGGCCGTTGACGATGGCGATCACCGACTCGCCCCGCTGCACGCCGAGCGAGTCGAGCACGGGGTCGGTGAGCCGGTGGACCAGTTCGGCGGCGGGCAGTGCGTCGACCCGGTCGGTTCCGCGTTCGCCGTGGATGCCGATCCCGAGTTCGATCTGCCCCTCCGGCAGGTCGAACGACGGCGAGTCCGACCCGGGCACGGTGCACGCTCGCAACGCCACCGCCATGCTGCGCGAATTCCGGGCCGTGCGTCGCCCGAACTCCGCGACGGCGGCGAGGTCGTCTCCGCGTTCGGCCGAAGCGCCGCAGATCTTCTCGACCGCGATCGTGGCCGCGGTGCCGCGCCGTCCGGGCCCGTCCTCCCGCTCGGATGCGACGTCGTCGGCGACGAGCACGTGCTCGACCGCGATGCCGTCCTCTGCCACCAGGTCACCGGCGATGCGGAAGTTGAGGACGTCGCCGGTGTAGTTCTTCACGATGTGCACGACCCCGCCGCCGGCGTCGACGGCGCGGGTGGCGGCCCGCACCTGCAGCGCGTTGGGCGAGCTGAAGATCAGGCCGGGGCAGGCTCCGGTGAGCATGCCCCGGCCGACGAATCCGGCGTGCAGCGGTTCGTGCCCGGACCCACCGCCCGACAGCAACGCGACCTGCCCGGACGGCAACGGTTCCCGGCGGGTGAGATAACCCGGTTCCGGATGCCATTCCAGGTCGTCGGTGGTGGCGACGACCCCGCGGAGTGCGTCGACGACGAAGGTCTTGGGTGAGTTCAGGAACTGTGCGTGCGCCATGCCCCCAGGCTAAGCGCCCACATGTGAGTGCCGTGGCGTGCCGGAGCACGCTTTGCCGCTCACGTGGGAGGCGGCGGCGAGCGCTTCCTCGAACTCCCGCCTGCCCGACTGCGACCCGAGCAGCAACGCGAGCCGGGTCAGGAAGCCCTCCCGGTCCGAGTCCTCCGCCTGGTCCAGCGCCTCCGACAGTCCCGTCCACACGTTCTCGCGGAGCAGTTCCTGCGGCGTCGCAGTCGTCTCCGTGTGCGCGGGGACGACACCGTGCACGGGGGCGGTCGCCGCCCGCAGGTGCGCGGGCACGTCGCCGAGCAGAGACAGGTCCCGGACCCGGCACAGGACGAGTCCGTCCGGACGGATCACGAAGCATTCCCCCGCGGACGCGCCGAGGGCCTGCGCCAGCACCCCGTCGGGGTCGTCGAGGACCGTCAGGTCGTCCGCCGCGTCCACCGCCGCACCCGCCGCCGGGACGACGACCGCCCGCACCGTCTCGGGCGCCAGCGCCATCGCGAGCGCGGACGCGTGCGCGGCGACGACGTCGGCACCGGCCGGGTCGACCCCGATGCCCACCACCGCGAAACCCGTTCCGCGGACGCGGTTCAGCGAAGACTCCACCGATCCACCGGCGGTGACGACCCGAACGCGGCGGTCCTCCATCGGATCCCCGGGCAGCACCCCGGTCGTCCCCTCGGCCACCGGCCACGTGAGCGGCGACAGGTGCGCGTGCGTGGCACTCGACTGCCGCGGGTTGATGAGATGCCCGAACTCCGGGCGGGTCGTGGCCAACGCCAGGACGGCGTCGCGGGTGGTGCGGTAGCCGTGGCTGCCGGGCGACATGATGAGCGTCGACTTGCCCGCGTTGTCGACGTTCTGCTGCCAGGCAGCACGACGCTCGGTCGAATACGCATGTAGGAGAGCCTCGTCCGCGGTCCCGTGGACGACGGCGGCCAGGGTCCAGGCGAGGGTCTCGGCGTCCTCCATGCCGGAGTTCAGCCCGCGGACACCGAAGATGGGGACCAGGTGGGCGGCGTCGCCGGCGAACAGGATGCGACCGTGTGTGAAGTCGTCCAGTGCGAGCGCGTGCGCGCGGTAGAAGCCGTGCCATTCGAGGGTCCACGGCACGTCGTTCTCGAGCCAGTCGAGGTGCCGTGTGATCCGGTCGCGGATGCGGTCTTCCTGCGTCTCGAGTTCGGCGTCGTCGGAACTGTCGAGTTGGTAGTCGATGCGCCAGATGTCGCGGGGCTGCCGATGCATGATGATCGTCGAGCCGGGGTTGCTCGGCGGGTCGAACCACACCATCCTCTCGGCGGGCAGCGCCGATTCCCAGTGGATGTCGGCGATGACGTAACTGCCCTGATAACTGTTTCCCTGCAACCGGATTCCCGCGAGTTCCCGCATCCGGCTGCGACCGCCGTCGGCGGCGACGACCCACTGTGCGCGGAGCCGGCGCACGCCGAACGCGGTGTCGACGTCGAGGGTCACCTCCTCGTCCGACCGCAGGACCCCGGCGACGCTCGACGACCAGTGGAACGTGATCAGCGGGTGCGCGAGCAGGGTGTCGGTCATGATCTGCTCGATCTCGGACTGCGACACGTTGACCATGGGCCCGCGGACGTCGTGTTCGCCGTGCGCCATCTCGAAGTGCAGCACCTGTTCGTCGCGGTAGAAGCTGCGCCCTCCCATCCAGGGGAGCACGATCTTCTCGAGTTCCGGCCCGAACCCGAGCCTGGCCGCGACCTCGAGGCTGTGCCGGGAGATACAGATGGCGCGGCTGCCGAACGACACCTGGTCGGCGGCCTCGAGCACGGTGACGGGGATGCCGCGCTGCGCGAGGCCGAGCGCGACGCCCATGCCGACCGGTCCGGCGCCCACGACGACGACGGGCAGGGCCTCGTCGGTTGCACTGGTCGACGCGAAGTCCGTCGCCGCGTATTTCCGGGGTTGGAAGTAGGTGGACATGTCAGGCGGCCTCCACATTTCGTGCAATCGTGTTCGTTTCCGGCAGCAGCAGGATCGCGACGAGACTGATCACGGCGATCACCACGAAATAGGCGGTGACGGCCGTCGAACTCCCGAAGGCCCCGAACAGCCACGTCGCCATGAACGGTGCGAGCCCGCCGCCGAGGATCGCGCCGATCTGGTAGCCGAGCGACGCACCGCTGTAGCGGATGTGGGCGGGGAAGAGTTCCGCGAACAGTGCCGACTGCGGACCGGCGGTGGTGCCGAGCACCGCGGCCATCACGATCATCGCGAGCAGCATGACGGGAATCGACGCCGTGTCGATGAGGGGGAAGAACGCCGCCGCGACGATCACCAGAGCGACCGAACTCCACGTGTACACCCGGCGCCTGCCGAGCACGTCCGACTTCCAGGCCGACACCGCCATGCCCGCCATCCAGACCGGGCACGCGACGATCAGCAGGGTGAGCATCGTGGCGCGGCTGTACCCGAGTTCCTCGGTGCCGTACGTCAGGACGTACACCATGAACACGTAGGCGATGCCGTTGGTCGCGATGAACGTGCCCGCCGCGAGCAGGACCGTCCGCCAGTTCCTGGTCAGCACCTCGACGATCGGCATCTTCACGATCGTGTCGCTCTCCTTGGCCTCCGCGAACGCCGGGGACTCGAAGACGCCGAGCCGGATCCACATCGCGACGCCGACGAGCACGGCGCTCATCAGGAACGGCACCCGCCAGCCCCACGTCTGGAACGCGTCGTCGGACAGCAACTGGGTGACGGCGAGGAACACGACGTTCGCCATGATCACTCCGGCCGGAACGCCCATCTGCGGCGCCGCGCCGTACAGGCCGCGCTTGCCCTCGGGCGCGTGCTCGGTGGCCATGAGCACCGCGCCGCCCCATTCGCCGCCGACGCCGATGCCCTGCACGAACCGCAACGCCACCAGCAGGATGGGCGCGGCCACCCCGATGGCCTCGAAGTTCGGGAGCAGTCCGATGCCGACGGTCGCGGCGCCCATCATCGTCAGCGACAGCACCAGCATCGACTTGCGTCCGATGCGGTCACCGAAGTGACCCATGACGACACCGCCGATGGGGCGGGCGACGAAGCCGACCGCGAACGTGGCGAAGGCGGCGAGGGTTCCGGCGAACGTCGACGCGCCGGGGAAGAACTGCGGTCCGATCACGAGGGCTGCGGCGGTGCCGTAGATGAAGAAGTCGTACCACTCGATCGCGGTACCGACGAAGCTCGACAGGACTGCCCTGCGCGCTTCCTTGTGAGACACCGGCGGTGTCGCCTCGGTGATTGCCGTCATCGTCTGCCTTCCCGGTTCTGCTGCGCCACACTCATCGCGCTACCGGAAAACAATGACCCCACTCACATACGTCTGAAAAGCGGGACTATCCCCGCATGAATTGCAGAAAATCCGTGGAAGGCACGAATCCGCAGTTCAGGCCGTGACGAACCGGATGAACGCCCGCGCGACCCGGCTCAGCGTCGCCTCCTGGTGCCACGCGACGACGACGGCCACCGACGCCGGTTTCGGTTCGGCGATCGGTTTCACGACGACGGGCAGGCCCTCGTACGTGACGTCCACCCGGGGCCGTTGCAGTAGCAGCGTCCACCCGAGACCGCGCCCGACGAAGGCCCGCGCCGTCTCGAAGTTCGCGGTCCGGTACGCCACCCGGGGCGCGAACCCGGCCTGCCGGCAGACGTCCATCGCATGGTTGGTGCTCGGTGGCGCGTCCAGCAGCACCATCGGGTGCTCCGCGAGATCCGCGAGGCGCACCGGCCCGTCGACGCCCGCCAGCGGATGTTCCGCCCCGAGCACCACCATCGGCTCCCGGGTCATCAGCGGCACGGTCTGCCAGTCCGGGGGCAGGTCGAGGTCGTAGACGATGGCGACGTCGAGTTCGCCGCCCTCGAGTTCCGTCCGCAACCGGTTCTGGGTGTCTTCGCGGAACTCCACCGACGCGCGCGGGTACTCGGTGGTGAACGCGTACAGCATCGACGGCAGGATCGTCGGGCCGAGCGCCGGGTAGCAGCCGACGGCGATCGGCCCGGCGACGACCCCTCCCGCACCGGACGCGTCGGACTGCAATTCCCCCGCCTGCTGCAACAGGGCACGCGCCCGCGACAGCACCGCCTCCCCCGTCGGGGTCAGCTGCACACCGCGGGCCCGCCGGCGGACGCACAACTGCGCCTTCAGCGCCTTCTCCAGGTCCGTCACCGCCGCGGACAACGCCGACTGCGACAGATGCATCCGCTCGGCCGCACCGCTGATCGTCCCGGTCTCCGCCACCGCGACGAACGCCGCCAGCTGGCGCATCGTGTACGCGGGGACGTTGTCGGGACGGGGCATGGAAGAACGGTAGCGCGGACGATCAGCCGCCGGTGGCCGACGGAACCTGCGCGAGCACCTCCCGGGTGGCGGCGACCAGCCGCTCGAGCCACGTGTCCGTGCCGACCGACCGCCGGAGCGGCTCGTTGGGGAGTTCGACGCTCACCGGCAGGCCCGCCGGCAACGTCGCCCAGATGTCGGCGAGCGGGATGCCACCCGTCCCTGGCACAAGTCGCTCTTCGCGCGCCTGACGGATCAGCTCGGCGTCGTCGGTGGGCGCCGGCACCGAGCCGTCGCACATCTGCGCGTAGTGCAGCCACTCCCGCGGGATCGCCGCGAGGTCGGCCGCAGTGGTGCTCGACCGTCCGACGTGCAGGGCATCCACCAGCACGCTGCGCGCCGGGCCGTCGGCCTGCGACACGATCTCGACGGCCGCGGCCGCGTCGGGCACCGCCGTCCACGGCATGAACTCGAGGCTCGCGACGATGCCGTACTGCGCGCACAGTTCCGCGAGCCGCGCGTAGGAGTCGGTGAGCCGGGGGCGATCGCGGTCGTCGCCGCCGACGAGCACGGCCTTCGCGCCGAGCCGTGCGCCCGCCTCGAGGAGCGGAACGTAGTCCTTCTCGTCGAAATCGGCTCCCAGCCGGATGATTTCGAGGTCGAATACCTCGATCGGCGAATCCTCGAGACGGCGCACCAGCGCGTCGAGGGCGGCCGGGTCCTGGTGCAGCGGGTAGGCGGTGGTGCCGGGTGCGGCGGGCAGCAACCGGATGCCGATGGTGTCGAAACCGTGCTTCTCGGCGAGGTCCACCTGCTCGAGCGGCGCGGTGTCGAGCACCGTGAGCGCGGCAAGGCCGAGTGGGGCGGTCATCGGAGTTCTCCTGTCGTCGAGGCGAGGCGGCGACCGGTGAGGTAGCCGAAGGTCATGGCCGGGCCGAGGTTGATGCCGCCGGACGGGTAGTGACCACCCATGACGCTGGACTGGTCGACGCCGACGGCGAACAGTCCGCCGATCGGCTGGTCGTCGTCGTTCAGCACCCGGGACGTCGAATCGGTGACCAGGCCCGCGAACGTGCCGAAGCTGCCGGGGACCACCTTGACCGCGTAGAACGGGCCCTCGTCGAGCGGCGCGAGCGCCGGGTTGGGCCAGGGGTTGTCGGCGTCTCCGGACCCGACGGTGAACGGTGTGGTGCCCCGACCGAATTCGGGGTCGACGCCGTCGCGGGCGCCCTCGTTGAACGCCGCGACCGTCTTCTCCAGGCCGTCCGGGTCGACGCCGATCTTCTCGGCCAGTTCGCGCACCGTGCGGCCGCGGGTGAGGTAGCCCGACTTCAGGTACGGCCACGTGGGGATCGGCAGCGGCTTGGCCATGCCGAGCGGGAAGTACCGCAGGTACCGCTGGTCGGCGATCAGCCAGGAGCACACCTCCTCGCCGTCGGGCACCTGCTCGACCATCGCGAGCGTGTAGTCGTGGTAGCCGAGCCCCTCGTTGACGAAGCGTCGTCCGTCCGCGAGAACACCGATGGCGCCGGGCTTTCCGCGGTCGAGGATGTGCGGGAACACGCCCTCCTTGCCGTTGCGGTACCGGATGATCGACACCGGGCAGTACGCGACCGGGGAGGCGACCGAGTCGTCGAGTCGGCCGCCGACCGATTCGCCTAGGGTGATGCCGTCGCCGGTGGTCGTGGACGGGGTCAACGTCCAATGCTCGCGTCCGGTGGGGGTGCGGGGGAACAGTGCGCGGCGCCGGTCGAGGTCGCGACTGAAGCCGCCGGTCGCGAGGACGACGCCGCGGCGGGCGCTCACGGTGTAGGCGCCGTCCGGGCCCGCCAGCCGGACACCGGTGACGCTGCCGGCGGAGTCGGTGGTCAGCGCGGTGGCCGCCGTGCTCACGCGGATCTCGACGCCGGCGTCGAGCGCCGACCGCAACAGCCTGCCGACGAGCGCGGTGCCGTTGACCAGTTGCTGTCCGCGACGCTTGGTGGCGAGGTCGAGCAGGTGGGTGGACACCCGTTTCGTGCAGTGGAGAAACGCCTTCGCCGACCGGGTCGAGTGCAGGAACGCCTGCAGGTCGGGGCCGGCCATGATGCCCATGCCGAGGAACGACGTCTCGTAGAGTTGCCGCCGGAGCAGGGCCGCGACGTCGGGTCCGAGTTTCCGCAGGCTCACCGGTTTCGGTCCGACCGAGCGGTGGCCCGTTCCGGCACCCGGTGTGTCGCCGTGGATGTCGGCGATCTTCGCGCCCGGAACGAACTGCAGCGCCGTCTTCTTCTCGAAGAACTCCACCATCTCGGGCGCGCCGTCGAGCAGGGCGTCGACCTTGGCGGCGTCGAAGTTCTCGCCGAGCCGGTGTTCGAGATACGTGCGGGGCGCCGAGCGGTCCTCGTTGACACCGTCCGCGTGCGCGAACAGATTCCGCGGCGTCCACATCCATCCGCCCGACCACGCCGTGGCGCCGCCGCACGTGTCCGCCTTCTCGACGACGAGGACGGACGCTCCCCCGTCGGCGGCGGCGACGGCGGCGGACAGGCCGCCCGCGCCGGAGCCGATGACGACGACGTCGTAGGCCGGGGTGGAAGGGTTGGGGGTCATGCGTTCTCCTTGATGGTGACGGGGGCCGGGGCGGGCGTGAGGTCGACGACCCGGCCCGTGCGGGACGACTCGTAGACGGCGGCGACGATCGCGAGCGAGGCGCGGGCGTCGCGTCCGGTGACGGCAGGCGCCCGGCCGGTCAGGACGGCGTCCGCGAAGTCCTGCACCTGGAGGGTGTGGAAATCGGCGAGTCCGGCGTTGACCTCGGTGACGTCGAGGTTGGCGCGGACGTCGGAGGTGAAGGGCGCCCGGAACTCGGTGCTGCCCGGCACGGTCCAGATTTCGTTGACCCCTTCCTGTCCTTCCGGGAATTCGAGGACGCTCGCGATCGCACCGGTCTGCCCGATCACGGTGACCCGGTTGCCGAGGTTGTGGTTGGCGCCGGTGGTCGCGGTGACGGTGGCGGTGCCGCCCGACGCGAACGACACGACCGCCGACGCGCTGTCCTCGGTCTCGATGTGCTCGCCGTGCGTGTGGGTGCGGATGAAGCCGCACACCTGGACGGCCTCGCCCATGAACCACTGCAGCATGTCGATCTGGTGCACGGCCTGCGTCATGAGGACACCGCCGCCGTCGGTGTCCCACCGTCCGCGCCACGCGTCGGCGGAGTAGTACGACGACGGACGGTGCAGGATCACCGACGCCTCCCCGAGCACCGGGACGCCGATCCGGCCGTCGTCGATCGCATCCCGGATGCGGCGGGCGGCGGGCCAGAATCGGCGCTGGAACAGCACCCCGAACGTGATGCCCGCGCGGTCGGCGGCCTCGATCATCCGATCGGCGGCGGCGACGTCGACGGCGATCGGCTTCTCGCACAACACGTGGATGCCCGCCTGCGCGGCCGCGACGACGACCTCTTCGTGGACGGGATGCGGGGTGCACACGGTGCACGCGTCGAGACCGAGCGCGAGTAATTCCGCGACCGACCCGACGGCCGTCGTGATGCCGTGCGCCGCAGCGAATGTCCGGGCCCGTTCCAGGTCGGGGTCGCAGCACCCGACGACCTCGACGCCGGGCACCTGCTGCAAGGCCCGGGCGTGGTTGCCGGCGATCTTGCCGCAGCCGACGATGCCGATTCGTAGTGCCATCAGAAGTGCTCCTCGGTTTCGACGTCCCGGGCCGCGGACTCGCCGCGGTCGAGACGGTTCAGGGCGTCGACGTCCCCGGCGGTGAGCCGGACGTCGAGGGCGGCCAGGTTCTCGGCCTGACGTGCGGGATCGGCCGACCGGACAATCGGGACGACACCCTGCGCGCGATGCCAGGCCAGGACCACCTGCGCGGGCGAGTGGCCGAGGCGTTCGGCGATCGCAGTGACCGCGGGTGCGCCGAGCACGTCGCCGCGGCCGAGCGGACTCCACGACTGTGTGGACACCTCGAGTTCGTCGTTCGCGCGGCGGACGGGCAGCCGGGCGAGCGAGGGGTCCATCTGAATCTGGTTGACGGCCGGGGCCTCCCCGGTCTCGGCGACGACGCGGCGCAGGTGCGTGCCCAGGAAGTTGGAGACACCGACGTAACGGACCAGGCCGGCGTCGCGGCAGGCGAGCATCGCCTCGAATGCCGCCACGTACCTGTCGTGGCGTGGCAGCGGCCAGTGGATGAGGAACAGGTCGAGCCGATCGAGCCCGAGACTCTTCAGGCTGCGTTCGACGGCACCGCGGATGTCACCCGACACGTGATCGCTCCCCCGCAGTTTGGTGGTGACGAACAGTTCGTCGCGGGGCAGACCGCACTCCGCGAGGGCGGCGCCGACGGCGTCCTCGTTCCCGTAGATGGCGGCCGTGTCGATCAGCCGGTAGCCCGCCTCGATGCCGGACAGCACGGCCCGGGTGGCGTCCGGACCGGTCAGCGGCCAGGTCCCGAGGCCGAGGGGCGGAATCGCCGTCATGCGCTGATCTCCTCGCGGGCGTCGGCTGCCGCGGTGATCTTCGCGGCGACATCGGCCGCGGTCACCAGCGCAGCGTGGATGGAGCCGCCGTCGCCGCTCGCGTCGCCGACGGGGTGGACGCCGAGTCGCGGTGCCAGCCCCCTCAGCGCGGCGAGCAGGTCGGCGCGGGGCTCGACGCCGTGCGAGATCAGCAGTTCGCCCGGGGCGTCCACCACCCGCTCCTCGCCGCCGGTCGCGATCACCACCCGGTCTTCCTCGATCCGCGTCACGATCGACGACAGATGGGTGGTGAGGTTCTCGCTCGCCGCGAGCCGCGGCAGCAGCACGATCTTTCCGCGCCGGCCGACGTCGTGGGCGATGGTCTCCTGCGGGCCGATCATGACGACTGTCGTGCCGTGCTGGAGCAGGTCGTCGGCGACGGCTGCCGCCTCCCGGTCGGCGCCGAAGATCGTGATCGCCTCGGGTGCCGGGTCTCCGGATGCCAGGTACTCCCGGACGTCGCGGACCCTGCGGGTTCCGGCCCCGGGGAGATCGACCGCGGGTCCGCGGCCGCCGGTCGCGAGCACGATCGCGTCGAAGTCCAGGGCGGCCAGTGCGCCGGCGTCGACCCGCGTGCCGGGGTGGCAGGTGACGTCGAGGTCGGTGAGTTCGGCGAGGTACCAGTCGACGATCCGCGAATACTCGGGATACTCGTGGAGCCGGGACGCCAGCGCGAAATCCCCACCGAGGCTGTCACGTTCGTCGTAGAGGTCCACCCGGTGCCCGGCGATAGCGAGGTCGCGGGCGGCCGCCATGCCGGACGGTCCGGCCCCGACCACCGCGACGCGGACGGGCACGTCCGCCGGCGTGGACGGTTGCTCGAGTTCGCGGCCCACCCACGGGTTGACCGAGCACGGGACGGGTCCGGCTGCGAGGCTGTCGATGCAGTAGTTGCAGGCGATGCACGGCCGGTACCGGCCGCCGTCCAGGGCTCGGTTCGGGAAGTCCGGATCGGCGTGCAGGGTGCGGGCCATGCTGACGAAGTCGGCCTGCCCGGATTCGATGATCTGCGCGGCGATCTCGGGTGAACTGATCCGGCCCGCGACGCCGACCGGGATGTCGAAGTCCCGCGTGTACTGCCGCGAGTACGGGGCGAGGAGGCCGCGCGGCCACTCACCGGGCTGGATGATCCACTGCCCCGATTCGTAGTTGCCTGCGGAGACGTCGAGGAAGTCGAGCCGGTCGGTGTCGATCGCGTCGATCCGGGCGCGCGTCGTCTCGGCGTCGAGTCCGCCGTCGATCGCCTCGAACGCCGAAAAGCGGAGTCCGAGAGCGATACCCGGGGCCATGCTGCGGACGGCGTCGATGACGCGGTTGACGAACAGCGTCGGGTCGGCCCACTCGTCGTCGCGGTGGTTGTACGCGGGTGAGAGGAATTGGTGGATGAGGTAGCCGTGACCGCCGTGCAACGAGATGACGTCGATTCCGGCCTGCTGACAGCGCGCGGCGGCCTCGCCGAAGCATTCGACGATGTGCTCGATGTCGTCGCCGTCGAGTTGCTCGGGCATGTCACCGCCGACCACCGCGCAGGGGATCGGTGACGGTGCGACGGGGACGAATCCGCTGACGGCGCCCTGAGCGGTGCGGCCGCCGTGGTTGAGTTCGACACCCACCAGCGCGCCCTGCGCGTGGATCGCGTCGGCCAGCTTCGCGATGCCGGGGATGCGTTCGTCGACGTCGACGCCCATCTGCCGGATGCGGCCCTTGCCGTCGGCGCGCACGTAGCTCGCCTCGGTGAACACGAGAGCCGCGCCGCCCGCCGCGCGGCGTTCGAGATACGCGATGTACTCGTCGGTCATCGTGCCGTCGACCTCGCAGTAGTTGCGTTCCATCGGGGCCGACACGAAGCGGTTGCGCAGTCGCACATTGCCCAGGTCGAGGGGCGCGGCGAACGGGTGCGCGGTCATCGGGACTCCTCCAGGGCGGTCGGGGCGGACTGCTCGGCGAGCAGGTCGCCGAGGTGGCGCCGCATGCGGTCGGGGTCGGGGGTGACCCCGGTGAGGAGGGCGAACGTGTCGGCCGCCTGCGCGACGAGCATCTGGCCACCGTCGAGGACGGCGCAGCCGAGAGCGGTTGCCGCCAGCACGAGTTCGGTGCGCAGCGGGCGGTAGACGATGTCGGCGACCCACAGCCCGGGATGGAGCGCGCCGGTGTCGAACGGCGTTCCCGGATACCCGACCATGCCGATCGGGGACGCGTTGACGACGCCGTCGCAGTGCGCCAGGTTCGCTTCGATCGCGTCGAGTCCGATGGCCGTGACCGTCGTCTGCGGGAACGCGGCCTCGAGGCGCGCGCAGACGTCCGCGGCACGGGACGGGTCGAGGTCGGCGATCCGCAGGTCCCGCACCCCGGCGGCGGCGAGCGCGTAGGCGACGGCCGAACCGGCACCGCCGGCGCCGGCGAGAACCACGCATCCGAGCGCGGCGTCGGGCAGTCCGCGGCGCAGCGCGGCGAGGAACCCGCTGTGGTCGGTGTTGTGCCCGATCAGCCGGCCGTCGCGGACGACGACGGTGTTGACGGCACCGAGAAGTCGTGCGTTGCCCGACAGTTCGTCGAGGGATTCGGCGATCGCCTGCTTGCACGGGTGGGTGATGTTGAACCCGGTGCAGCCTGCCGCGACGGCACGCCGCAGTGTGTCACCGGACCTGTCGACGGGGATGCCCTCCGCGGCGACGTCGATCAGGTCGTAGCGGTAGTCGGGGAGGCCGAGGGCGGCGGCCTCGTGTTCGTGCAGCGCCGGGGACAGGGACGTGGCGATCCCTGCCCCGACGAGGCGGATCCGGTGCCGGGTGGATTCGGGGTGCATGAAGATCTCCTGCAGAGGTGTCGGTCAGGCGTCGTTGCGGACGAGCGCCTGCTCTCGCGTGCCGGCCGTCGTCGCGTCGGGTTCGCCCAACTGCTCGGTGGGGGTGCGGTAGGTCTCGGGACCGGTGAGCGCGGCGGCCGAGGACAGCAGGGCGAAGCCCAGGCACATCCAGGCGACCGGGGTCCAGTTCGCGGTGTCGCCCGCCGACAGCCACTGCGCGATGGCCGGGGTGAAACCGGCGACCAGCAGTCCCAGCATGAGGCTCACGGCCATTCCGGTGTACCGGACCTTGGCGGGGAACTGCTCGGGGAAGTACGCGGGGTACACGCCGTTGGGCATCGCGTAGAACAGGCCGATCAGGACGATGCCGGCCGCGAACACCATGGGCGCACTGCCGGTTCCGATGGCGTGGAAGAACACGAACACCATGCCTGCGGCGCCGACGGCGCCCGTCACGAACACCGGCTTGCGGCCGATCCGGTCGGCGAGGACGCCGAACAGCGGCTGGGTGAGCACCGCGACGAAATTGGCGGTGGCGATGGCCCACAGCATGGTGGAGCGTTCGAGCCCGGCGACCTGCACGGCGTACGCCAGCGCGAAGACGTTGACGATCGTGTTGATCATCGCGAACGTCGCGCTGAGGCTGATGCGGATCACGGTGCGCCAGTGCGAGCGGAACATCTCGACGACG
The DNA here is from genome assembly GCF_042802055.1 of Rhodococcus sp. NPDC057529. Classification (NCBI taxonomy): domain Bacteria; kingdom Bacillati; phylum Actinomycetota; class Actinomycetes; order Mycobacteriales; family Nocardiaceae; genus Rhodococcus; species Rhodococcus sp. NPDC057529. The sequence goes on along the minus strand of NZ_JBHVEY010000043.1, from coordinate 4,468 downwards.
GGGATGCCCGCCGTGTCGTCCTGTTCCTTCAGCTCCTCGAAGACTTCCGGCTCGTCGAGCTTGCGGCGCAACCAGACCGCGACACCCGTCACGACGATGCTGAGCAGGAACGGCACCCGCCAGCCCCACGAGTAGAGCGCGTCGTCCGGCAGGGCCGCCACGGGAATGAACACCAGACTCGAGATGACGATGCCGAACATGATGCCGCTCATGGTGAACGAGGTGAAGAACGCACGGCGACCGTCCGGCGCGTGCTCGAGGGTCAACGCCGAGGATCCCGGCGATTCCCCGCCGGCGGACAGGCCCTGCAGCAACCGCAGGACCACCAGGATGATGGGCGCGGCCATCCCGATCTGCTCGTACGTGGGAAGGCAGCCGACGACGACCGTCGCGATGCCCATGAGGAGCAGGCAGGCCAGCAGGGAATTCTTGCGGCCGTATCGATCGCCGAGGTGCCCCCACAGGACTGCGCCGAGCGGACGCGCGATGTACGCGACGCCGAGCGTGCCGATCGACAGCAACGTCGCCGTCGCTCCTCCGCCCGGGAAGAAGATCTTCGGGAAGACGAGCGCTGCCGCGGACCCGTAGATGAAGAAGTCGTAGTACTCGAGCGTGCTGCCGAGGAATCCCGAGACGGCGGCCCGGCGGGCGTTCTCGTTCGGTTGTCCCCCGGTGTCGCGTGTCGACGTGCTTGCCATGGTGTTCCTTTCGTCCCAGGATCCGGTGTCGCCGCGAGGCGTTCTTCGGAGGTGACTCACCTCACACGAAGTTCCGGACCGTGACGAGCGTGTCATGGCGGACTATGCGCAGTCCAGCGCAAAAAAAGTCTTAGATAAAGATCGAAAAGGTCCTAATCTGGGGTCGGCAGGATCTCCTCCGACACCGCGAGCGCCACCCGGAGCGCATCGGAGACACGACGGGGCGCCCAGGCGAGGCCGTGGTTCATGTAGATGGGCTCGCCGGCGAGGGGCACGAACACCGTGCCCGGGGGCGTGATCGCAGCGATGCCCGACGTCATCAGCGCCACGCCGACACCCGTCGCCACCAGCATCAGGATCATGTACGGGTCGGTGATCTCCTGGACGACACGGGGACGGAACCCCGCATCGACGCAGGCGCGCATCGCCACCTCCTGCAACGCCGAACCGGCCGACAGCGGCGTCGTCACGAACCCGTCCTCGGCGAGGTCGCGCAGGTCGATCTGCGGCTCCGACGCGAGCGGGTGATCCGCGGGCAGCACAGCACCGAACGGCTCCCGGCGGATCAGCCGCGTCGACACCGAGGCCGTCTCGACGGGAAGCCCGACGAACGCGAGATCGAGTGCGCCACTGTCCAGTTGGGTGATGGCGTCGCGGGTCATGATTCGCCCGACGAGGGTGAGTTCGATGTCGGGGTAACGCTGCCGGAGCGCGCGGGTGAGCGGCGGCAGCGACAGATGGTTGAGCACGCCGGTGAAGCCGATCTTGATGCGGCCGTACACGCCCCCGGCGGACGCGCGGGTGGCCTGACGCGCGATGTCGACGCTCTCGAGAATGCGGTAGGCGTGCGGCAGGAACGTGTGGCCCGCCGACGTGAGCGCGACGCTGCGGGTACTCCGCTCGAACAGCGGCACGCCGATGTCCTTCTCGAGTTTGCGCACCGTCTGGCTCAGCGGCGACTGCGCCATCTGGAGTCGTGCGGCAGCCCGGCCGAAATGCAGTTCTTCGGCGACGGCGACGAACGCTTGCAGCCAGCGAATCTCCATCGGATTCCCTTCGGCGAGTTTGACGAGTGTGGCTCAGCCCATATATTCCAATTCGTACACAGTGCGAAACAGATCATTCCGATTTCACACATAGAACAAGACTAATGCGCACACAGTCGCGAGGAGAAACCACCATGGTCACGTATCCCGAGGGCGCGACCGCGCTCGTCACCGGCGGAGCGAGCGGAATCGGTGCGGCGTGCGCGAAACGCCTCGCCGACGCCGGGGTCCGCGTCGTCACCGCGGACGTCGCCGCCGGGGCCGACGAGCGCCTCGACGTCACCGACGCCGACGCCGTCGAGAACCTCGCCGCACGCCTCGGCCGCGTCGACATCCTCGTCAACAGCGCCGGTGTCGTGGGACCCTCGGCGCCACTGGTCGACGTCGAACTCGAGGACTGGCGCCGCACGTTCCGCATCAACGTCGAGGGGACGTTCCTCGTGTGCCGCGCGTTCGTGCCCGCCATGACCGGCGCCGGCTGGGGACGGATCGTGAACATGGCGAGCATCGCGGCCAAGGATGGCAATCCCGGGCAGAGCGCCTACTCGGCGTCCAAGGCGGCGGTGATCGCGTTGACGAAATCGCTCGGCAAGGAGATCGCGACGACCGGCGTCCTCGCCAATGTGGTCGCCCCGGCGGCGGTCGAGAGCCCGATGAACGCCGGCACCGACCCGGCGATCCTCGCTCGCTCGCAGAGTCTCACCCCGATGGCCCGGATGGGACGGCCCGAGGAGATCGCCGAACTCGTCGCATGGTTGTCGTCCGAGGCGCTGAGTTTCTCGACCGGTGCCGTCTACGACGCCAGCGGTGGCCGGGCGTCGTACTAGCGCTCACAGCCAGTGCGGCGGCTCGGGGATGTCCGGGCCGAGCCCGACCGCGCCACGGCCGGCGGCCCACCGCACCACTGCGGCGAGGGGCCCGGACACCTTGTCGGTGGCTGGCGAATCCGGCTGCACCGCAACCGGTTCACAGCCATCGACCGCGAGCACCAGGCCCGCGCCGAGGTCCTTGCGACGCCACATGCCGACGATGTCGGTGAGCAGCGACTCCAGCACGACGTCGGGGAAGTCGCCGAACCGGCCACCGTTCCCCAGGTCCACGGCATGGATCCACACCTCCCGGGTGCGCATCCACGCCGTCTCCGACACCGGCACGGTACGGCCCTGCGCGGTGCGCACCTGCGCCTCCCACGCCGCGGCCGGCAGGTTCCGCCACTTCTCGTCGAGGCGGGCGACGATGTGGTCGAACAGGTTTCGCAACGCCGCCGCGGACAGGGTGGCGCCCTCGGCGATCTCCCGGCCCCGCTGCTCGGCCGAGGCATACATCGCGGTCTCGATCCCGGTGGCCGCCCAGTCCAGCAGCCGGCACAACGCGGCCGCGTTGTAGCCGACGTGCGCCACCAGGTGCGCGCGCGACCACCCGGACAGCGCCGTCGGCTCGTGCAGTTGCTCGTCGGTCAGCTCGGCGAGACGCTGCGCGAAATACGCCGTGCCGCGGCGGGCGATCAGCAACCGCTGGTTCAGGGCGAGATCGTGGAAACTCACGGCCCCTACTTGACGATCGTCTTGTTACGCACCGAACCGAGCCCGTCGATGGTGACCTCGACCGTCTGCCCGTCCTGGATGTAGAGACCGGGCTTGCGGGCGTGCCCGACCCCGCCCGGGGTGCCGGTGATCACAACGTCACCGGGCTGCAGCGTCACGATGTGGGAGATGTACTCCACCAGCTTCGCCGGGGTGAACACCAGATCGTCGGTGGTGGTGGTCTGCACCACCTGCCCGTCGAGCGTCGTGACGAGGGCGCCGCCGAACGGGTAGGAGTCGGTGGTCGTCAGGAACGGCCCGAAACCGCTGGTCTTCTCGAACGTCTTGCCCTGATCCCACTGCAGCGTCCGGTACTGGTAGTCGCGCATCGTGTAATCGTTCATCACCGAGTACCCGGCGATGTAGGACTCCGCGTCCGACTCCGACACCTGGTACGCCTGCCTGCCGACGACGAACGCCAACTCCCCCTCCCAGTCCAGCTGGGCGGCGGCGTAGGCGGGGACGATCACGTCGTCGTACGGCCCGGTCAGCGCCTCCCGGAACTTCGCGAACAGGGTCGGGAACTCGGGCAGCTCCCGGCCCATCTCCTTGATGTGGTTGGCGTAGTTCAACCCGACACAGATGATCTTCCCCGGATTCGGGACCACCGGCGCGTAATCCGCGCCGTCGAGGCTCACGGTGTCACCGGACGCGTTCTCCGCGATCGACTTCCAGTCCGGGTCGGTCAACAGCACGGACAGATCCGGGTAGCCGTCGATGACGGTGGCGGTGGTGTCGGAATCGACACGGACCGCGACGGTGCCGCCGGCGCGGCGCAGGGTGGCAAGCTTCATGAGATTTCAGGCTCCTTCGGAAATGTACGTGCGATGAAAGTGCAGGCGCTCGACGATCGGGGCATCGGAGAACGCGAACAGGTCGAACTCGGAGTCGGCCTCGATCGACCACTCCGTCCAGGACGGGACCACGACCATGTCGCCCGTGCCGACGGTGCGCGCCTGCCCGCCGAGGACGAACCGGCCCGACCCCTCGAACACCTGGTAGACCGTCGAGCCGACGTCCCGGCGCGGCCTGGTGCGGGCACCGGCCCGCAACCGGTGGAACTCGGCGCGGATCGTGGGCATCACGTCCCCACCGGTGGTCGGATTGGTGTAGCGGACCGCGGCATGACCGGGTTCGGTGG
>NZ_JBHVEY010000042.1:0-37516 GCF_042802055.1 Rhodococcus sp. NPDC057529 | reverse complement strand
CTCGACGGCACGAAGCAGCCCTCCGGCTACACCGAGCCGATCCTGCACCGCCGCCGCCGCGAATACAAAGCCGCCAACGCCTGACCCGTCCCCCATGTGAGTGGCAAAGCGTGCCCCCACACGCTTTGCCACTCACGTGTCAGGGGGGCGACCCCGCGCATCACTACACTGCGAGGGTCAACGTCGAACTCGTCGGACAGGGGCTGGAAGGCACGTGGGGCAGCATCGCGGCGAATCGCGCGCCAGGGGTATCAGCAAGGGGCCTGTGATCGCGCTCGGTCTCGTCGTCGTGCTCGTGCTCGGCGTGCTGGGCTGGATCCAACTGCGTGACCGGATCAACGATCAGGGAGCGGCGGCCGCCGGCGCCTGCGTCGAAGGCGAATCGGTGCTCGCGGTCGCGGCGGACCCCGACATCGCACCCCAGCTGCAGACCCTCGCCGACCGCTACACGGAGACGGCGCCGGTGATCCGCGACCAGTGCGTGTCGGTGACGGTCACCGCAGTCGCGTCCGACACCGTGCGCGACGCCCTGTCTGCGGGCCCCGACGGCCCGTGGGACGCGGAGGCATACGGCCCCCGCCCCGCGCTGTGGATTCCGTCCGGCTCGCATTCGGTCAAGCAGGTGTCGGCGACCGGGGTCATCAGCGGTGAGGCACGTCCGCTGGCGACCAGCCCGGTGGTCCTCGCCGTCCGGACGGCGTTCGCGAACGCACCGGGCACGACGGCGCTCGACTGGAAAGACTTGCCGTCCCTCCAGACCGGGCGCGATTCCCTCGGGACTCTCGGTCTTCCAGGCTGGGGCGGTCTCGGCTTGGCACTCCCCGTCGGCCCCGGCGCCGAGAGCACGGAGATGGCCGTCGAAGCGGTCGCTGCGGCCGTCACCGGAAGCAGCACCGGTCCGGTGACGGAAGAGCAGGCGCGTTCCCTTCCCGTCACGTCGGCACTCACCGATCTGGCGCTCGGCTACGAGGCATCGACGGGGACGAAACCCGCGACGACGCGGGAGGCACTCACCGCGCTCGCCGAGCCCGGCGACCCTGCCACCTCCGACGTCCATGCGGTCGCGACCACCGAACAGCAGATCTATCAGGTTCTGCGCGACGCACCCGGGGCAGACATCACCGCAACGATGCCGAAAGGCCCGACACCCGTGGCAGATCACCCGGCGGCCGTCCTGGCGGGCCCGTCCGTGGACGAGACGCAGAGCCGTGCCGCCGCGCAGTTCGCGGAATTCGTCCGTCGACCCGAACAGGCGCAGGTCCTGGCGGACGCCGGTTTCCGGGTCGAGGGGCTCGCCCGCCCCGACGACACCGCGCTGGCCTTCCCCGGTTTCGAGTCCACCCTGGTTCCTGCGGACGCCGCCGCTGCGGCCGAGCTGATGCAGGTGATCCGGAATCCGATCTCGCCGCGCACATCCACCGTCCTGCTCGACGTGTCCAGTTCGATGGGCGAACGCGAAGGGACGTCGACGCGACTGGCGAACACGACGGCGGCGCTGGCCGCCCACGTGAATCGTTCCCCAGACTCGTCGAACCTCGGGTTGTGGGAGTACAGCACCACCCTCGACGGGTCCCGGCCGTACACGACCGTGGTCGCCACCGGTCCCCTGTCGGCGGGCGGATTCACCGAGGGCACCCGCAGGCAGGCCCTCGACGCCCGGCTCGCCAAGGCGACGTCCGCCACCGGATCCTCGACCTACACCTCGCTCGAGGCCGCGTACAAGAGCGCGGTCGACGGATACACGCCGGGCCGGACCAATTCGGTCCTGCTCGTCACCGACGGCGCCAACGACGACTTCGTCGCGCGCGCGGATCTGCTGTCCGCCATCGCCGCGGCCTCGAGTACGTCGAAGCCGGTCCGCATCGACGTGGTGACGATCGGCGAGAATCCGGACCTCAACACATTGCAGGCACTCGCCGATCGCACCGGAGGGTCTCTGGAGAAGGTCGCGTCCTCGGACGGTGCGGCGTTGCCGACCGCGATCAGCAAGCTGCTGTCGTGACGAGGCTCGTGGTCTTCGCGGTCTTCCTCGCGCTCGTCACCTGGTGGCTTCATCGGCGGCTGATCCGGGCCACCGGTGTGGGGCGTCCCTGGTCGGTGGTCGTCGACGTGACCCTCGTCGCCTTGTGGGTTCTCGCCGTGATCGGCGTGGGCAGCGGCGAAGCCTTCGACCCGGGGTGGGCGCGTCCACCGGGCTGGGTGGGCTGGGTGTGGCTCGGCGCCATGTTCTATCTGGTACTCGGACTTCTCCTGGTCGCCCTGGTGTCGCTGCTCACCCGGCTGTTCGCCCGCCTGCGCGGCAGAGGGCGCGACGACCAGGTCGACCTGTCGCGTCGACGTGGTCTGCGCATCGCCACCGCGGTCGTGGTGGTGGGTGCTGTCGGCGCCGCCGGCTACGGGGTGCGGGAGGCCGCTCGACCGCGGATCGTGCGGGTCCGGGTTCCGCTGCAGCGTCTCCCCGCCGAGTTCGACGGTGTGCGTGTGGCGCTCGTCTCCGATCTGCACGTCGGCCCGGCACGAGGGGTCGATTTCACGCAGCGGGTGGTCGATCTGGTGAACGCGGAGCGGCCGGATCTCGTCGCGATCGCGGGCGATCTGGTCGACGGCACCGTCGCGAAGGTTGCGCCCGATCTACAGCCGCTCGGCGACCTCGACGCCCCGCTCGGGGTGTTCGGGGTCAGCGGCAACCACGAGTTCTACGCCGACGACGGTGGCCGGTGGCTCGACGTGTGGGACGGACTGGGCATCCGGACGTTGCGTAACGAGCACGCGACCATCGCCCGCGGCGGCGCCGTCATCCACATCGCGGGTATCCACGACTATTCGTCGCCGGCGCCGTACGAGCCGGACCTTCCCGCCGCGCTCGCGGGACGCGATCCGTCGACGTTCGTCGTGCTCCTCGCGCACGAACCGCGGCAGGCCCTGGAGGCGTCGGATCTCGGTGTGGACCTGCAACTGTCGGGGCACACGCACGGCGGCCAGATGTGGCCGCTGAATTATCTGGTGCCGTTGCAGCAGCCGTCGGTGGCGGGACTCGACCGCATCGGGAACACCGTCCTGTACACGACCCGCGGCGTCGGCGCGTGGGGCCCGCCCGTGCGGGTGGGCGCCCCACCGGAGATCACGATCCTCGAACTGGTGCGCGCGGACTGATCGCGGAGGGCCCGCCCCGCCGAAGCGGGACGGCCCTCCGGTGTCATGCTCCTTCGAACGCGGAGATCGGCGGGCAGGAGCACACGAGGTTGCGGTCGCCGTGCGCGCCGTCGATGCGCCGCACCGCGGGCCACACCTTCGGCCGGGCCTTCCCTCGGGGGAACACCGCCGTCTCGCGGGTGTAGGGGTGATTCCATTCCGCCGCCAGGCAGCCGGCCGTGTGCGGGGCACCGCGCAGCGGGTTGTCGTCCACCGTCCACTCCCCCGAGCCCACGCGGTCGATCTCGGCGCGGATCGCGATCATCGCCTCGCAGAAGGCGTCGATCTCTTCGAGGTTCTCGCTCTCGGTGGGCTCCACCATCAGCGTGCCCGCCACCGGGAAGCTCATCGTCGGAGCGTGGAAACCGTAGTCGGCGAGGCGCTTTGCGACATCGTCCACGGTCACACCGGTGTCCTTGGTGATCTGCCGAAGGTCGAGGATGCACTCGTGGGCCACCATTCCGCCCTCGCCGGTGTAGAGGACGGGGAAATACTCGTCCAGGCGGCGCCCGATGTAGTTGGCGGACGCGATGGCGGTCAGGCTGGCGCGGCGCAGTCCGACGGCGCCCATCATCCGGATGTACGCCCAGGTGATGGGCAGGATCGACGCGCTGCCGTACGGGGCCGCGGAGATCGGGCCCGCGGTGCCGAGTTCCGGGGCGAGCGGATGTCCGGGCAGGAACGGTGTGAGGTGCGACCGCACACCGATCGGACCGACACCGGGGCCGCCGCCGCCGTGCGGGATGCAGAACGTCTTGTGCAGGTTGAGGTGGCTGACGTCGCCGCCGAACCGTCCGGGCCGGGCCAGACCGACCAGGGCGTTGAGGTTGGCGCCGTCGACGTACACCTGGCCGCCTGCGTCGTGGACGGCGGCGCAGATGTCCGCGATCTCGTGCTCGTACACACCGTGGGTGGACGGGTAGGTGATCATGATCGCCGCGAGGCGCTCGGCGTGGTCGGCGATCTTCGCCCGCAGGTCGTCGAGGTCCACGTCACCGTTCGGGCGGCACGCGACGACCTCGACCCGCATCCCGGCCATGACCGCCGACGCGGCGTTGGTGCCGTGAGCGCTCGACGGGATGAGGCAGGTGTCGCGGTGATCGTCGCCGCGGCTGAGGTGGTAGTTGCGGATCGCGAGCAGCCCGGCGTACTCGCCCTGGCTGCCGGCGTTCGGCTGCAGGCTGACCGCGTCGTAGCCGGTGACCGCGACGAGCCAGTTCTCGAGGTCCTTGATGATGCGGAGAATTCCCGGGGTGTCCCCGGTGGGCGCGAACGGGTGCAGTCCGGCGAAGGCGGGCCAGGTGATCGCTTCCATCTCGGCGGTCGCATTGAGCTTCATCGTGCAGGAACCGAGCGGGATCATGCTGCGGTCGAGGGCGATGTCCTTGTCCGACAATGCCCGCAGGTAGCGCAGCATCGCCGTCTCGGTGCGGTATCGGGTGAACGCCTCGTGCTGCAGGTAGTCGGATCCGCGGAGTTGCGCGTCCGGAACGGACGTGCCCGTCTCGGGGGCCACGGCGCCGTCGCCGCCGAACGCTCCCAGCACGCGGGCGACGTCGTCGTCGGTGGTGGCCTCGTCGCACGCGACGGCGACGTGGTCGGCATCGACGAGCCGCAGGTTGATGCCGGCGTCCTTCGCCTTCGTCACCACGTCCGCGGCCCGGCCGTCGACGCGTACGAGGATCGTGTCGAAGAACTGGTCGTGCACGACGACGACCCCGGTCCTGCGGAGTGCGGCCGCCAGGGAGTGTGCCGTGTTCGCCACGCGCAGGGCGATCGCCTTCAGGCCCTCGGCACCGTGGTAGCTGGCATACATGGCGGCGAGAATCGCCAGCAGCACCTGCGCGGTGCAGATGTTCGAGGTCGCCTTCTCACGGCGAATGTGCTGCTCGCGGGTCTGCAGCGCCAGCCGGTACGCCTTGTCGCCGTCGGCGTCGACGGACACGCCCACCAGACGGCCGGGGAGCTGGCGTGCGTGCTTGGTGTGCACGGCCAGGTAACCGGCGTGCGGGCCACCGAAGCCCATGGGGACACCGAACCGCTGGGTGGTCCCGAAACAGGCGTCGGCCCCGATCTCGCCGGGTGGGGTGAGAAGAGTCAGCGCCAGCAGATCCGCCCCGACCGCGACCAGTGCGCCGCGCTCGTGGGCTGCGGCGATCACGTCGGTGTAGTCGGCGATGCTGCCGGACGCGCCGGGCATCTGCCCGAGGACGCCGAAGAAGTCGCCGTCCGGCAGGCCGGCGGAGAGGTCGGCCACCACGACGTCGATGCCGAGCGGCTCGGCCCGGGTCTCGACGACGGCCAGCGTCTGCGGGAACAGGTCGGCGTCGACGACGAACCGCGGGGACTTGCTCTTGCTCGCCCGGCGCAGCAGCGTCATCGCCTCGGCGGCGGCGGTGGCCTCGTCGAGCATCGACGAGTTCGCGACCTCCATGCCGGTCAGGTCGGCGACCATCGTCTGGAAGTTGAGGAGGGCCTCGAGGCGGCCCTGGCTGATCTCGGGCTGGTACGGCGTGTAGGCCGTGTACCAGGCCGGGTTCTCGATGATGTTCCGAATCAGAACCGGCGGGGTGAGGGTGTCGTAGTAGCCGAGTCCGATCATGGACGTCGCCACGGTGTTCTGCGCGGCGAGTGCGGACAGTTCGGCGAGCGCCTCGTGTTCGGAGACGGGTGCGGGCAGGGCGTCGAGGCCGTCGGCGATGCCGCCCGTGACCCCGTCCAGGATGACGGCGGGAACGGCCTTCGACGCCAGGTCGTCGAGCGAATCCGCGCCGACCAGTTCGAGAATGTGCGCGAGTTCCGCAGCGTTCGGGCCGACATGACGATCGGCGAATGTACGGCTTCCAGCGTCGATCACGACAACTCCCAAGCAGTTCGGAGGATCAGGACACGCCCCGCTCTGCGGAACGCCCCTCCCCCTCTGTCGCCTGCTCGGATCGAGCGCCTGAGAGATTCGGTACCGTCATTCGCGTGCGAGGACAGCCCTTTCCCCGTGGGCGGGTGGGTGCTCCCACCGCTTTCCAGAGGCGTCGGAGCCCGCACGGTCCTGTGTGCCTGAGAGATTGACGGGGAGGTGTTGCTCCTTCGGCGCCCGAACTTCCGCACACACGATGCTGCTGTGCATGCAGTGCCCGGAACTCTCCCGCACGGCGTCGACGCACCGCCAGTCTATGTCACGAGCACAGACAGCGGCGCCACCAGCGCCGGGGTTCCGGGGTTGTGGTCTAGCCCGTCTTGCGGCTCGCGCGGTTCTTGCGCCGCGACGCCAGCTCGTCCTCGGGGCTCTGCTCGCTCTCGCCGCCGTCGGCGCGCTCCGCCGGGAAATCGGCGATGGTGCCGGTCAGTTCGCGCATGGCACCACTGACCGCGATACCGAACACACCCTGCCCGCCCTGGAGCAGATCGACGACCTCCTCGGCGGACGTGCACTCGTAGACCGTGGTCCCGTCCGAGAAAAGTGTGATCTTGGCCAAGTCCCGCACTCCGCGCTTCCGGAGGTGGTCGACGGCCACGCGAATGTTCTGCAAGGATATTCCGGTGTCGAGCAGGCGCTTGACGATCTTGAGAACGAGGATGTCTTTGAACGAGTACAGCCGTTGGCTACCCGACCCGGCCGCGCCGCGGATGGACGGCACCACGAGGGACGTGCGAGCCCAGTAATCGAGCTGACGGTAGGTGATTCCCGCGATCTGGCAGGCGATGGGGACGCGGTATCCGACCAGGTCGTCGGGCACCGAATCGTCCGGGAAGAGACCCGGCTGGATCTCCTCGGAGCTGAATTCGGGCTCGGCAACGTTGTCGCCGGGCGCAAGATTCAGCGCATTCTCCTGCGGCCGATCTCCCACTGACTACTCCCTCTCGCATGTTGCACTGAACCCGACGATCAGTGCGCCTGTGACGCGCGTCGCCAGTGTCCGCGGCAATCCGCAGCACGTCGAGCGGCGCAAGCGCCACCAGTGACATCGAGCAAGCCCGTACCCTGAACCTACTCAGCGTACGCCCGATACAATCTGCAGGGCAGAAAATCACTGCACCGAACGCTATGACTCCGAGGAGACGGGGTCAACGCAACGCGCCGGAAGAACCTCAACCGTTACTGCGCAAGCGGCTCTTCCGTAGGAGAAACTAGCCGTCGGTGGCCTTGAAATCGTCCGGCGACACGGACTCGAGGAATTCCTTGAACTTCTCGACCTCGTCCTCGCGCTCGTCGGGCATGACCAGACCGGCCTCCGTGAGCACCGCTTCCTCGGCGAAGATCGGGACCCCGATGCGCAGTGCGATGGCGATGGAGTCGGACGGGCGGGCCGAGACGCGGGTGTTCTGGTCGAACACCAGGTCGGCATAGAACGTGCCCTCGCGAAGGTCGACGATGCGGACCTCCTTCAGGGTGCGGCCGAACGCTTCGATCAGGTTCTTGATCAGGTCGTGGGTCAGCGGGCGCGCCGGCTCGACACCCTGCTGTTCGAGTGCGATGGCCGTGGCCTCGGTCTGCCCGATCCAGATGGGCAGATACCGCTCGCCGTCGGTTTCCCGCAACAGCAGGACAGGTTGGTTCTGGGGCTGCTCGACACGAACTCCGATCACGTGCATTTCGCTCATCGCGTCTGCCTCCACCCTGCAATGGTCCGTCCGCGGCACACAGTGCCGTACCAGGATTCTATTCGATTCGTGTCTGCTCTTCGACCGTACAGCCGTTCGAGCGCAGCGTCGTTGGGAAGTTCCGAAGCGGGACCACCGGTGAGCTCACCTCACCGATCGAGCGCACCTCGGACCGCCGACTTCACCAGGCAGGTGTGCAACGTCAGAGACAACGCGGCCAGTTCGCGCACCATCTCCTCGGCGCGATCGCGCGCGCCCGCGTCGCGGCCCTTGGCCACGGGCCCGGCGATCTGCGCGACCAATCCGGCCTCGCGGTCTGCGGCCAGCTTGAATGCCCTCAGGTGCCGCACCTCGAGGCCGAACTCGGACATCGCCCTCGCGGTGCGCGCCAGTGTCACCGCGTCCTCGTCGAAGAACCCCGCCGGCCCGGGAACGACCAGGCCGCCCCGGGTCAGCTCGCCGAGGAACTTCTCGTCGATTCCGGCCCGGGAGATCAGATCGTCGCGGCTGATCCGCACCTCGCGGTCGGTGCGGAACTCCTCCGGGGACACTTCGCCCGGGGCCACGGTGAGCGCGCGCGGCCGGCGCGGCGAAGAATCGCCCGCGCCGACCGTGGCCACACCTCTGTCGATGGCCTCGAGCTGCTCTTTGATGACCTTCAGCGGCAGATACTGATCGCGCTGCGCTGTCAGGACGTAGCGCAGTCGTTCAGTGTCGGCGATCGAGAATCGCCGATACCCCGAGGGAGTGCGCTGCGGGCTGATGAGACCCTCTGCTTCGAGGAACCGGATCTTCGAGATCGTCACATCAGGAAAATCGGGGCGCAGTCGATCCAGCACGGAGCCGATCGACATCCCCGAATGCGCCTGCTGCTGCCGCACCGCGGTCATTGGCTACCCGCACCAGCTGACGTCTCACCGATCTGCGACCCACCGGCCGTGGTCCGGGGTCCGGTCAGGAAGACCAGCCGGAACTTGCCGATCTGCACCTCGTCGCCGTTCGCGAGGACTGCCGAGTCGACCGGCTCGCGGTTGACGTACGTGCCGTTGAGGCTGCCGACGTCGACCACCTGGAACTCGTCGTCCTCCTGGCGGAACTCCGCATGACGACGGCTGACCGTCACGTCGTCGAGGAAGATGTCGCTGTCGGGATGCCGTCCTGCGGACGTCGTCGGCTGGTCGAGCAGGAAGCGCGACCCTGCGTTCGGTCCACGCTTGACGACGAGCAGAGCAGAGCCCGCGGGCAGTCCCTCCACACCCGACACCGGAGCCTCCGGAGCCTGGGTTGCCGAGGAGTTGTCGAGCTCATTGAGAAAGTCCGCGCGGAAGACCGACGTGGTTTCCGCCGGCGTCTCCCCATAGACCGCGTCGTTGCCGTTCTCGCTCACCGTTTCTCCTCCTAGTTCGATCATCCAGCAAGATTCGCTGGACTACGCAATGCCACTCGGTACTACATAATTCGGTTCCCGTGCACATTAACTTCTGTGCAAACTCCCACGATCACATTCAAACTACGGACCTGCGCCCCGACACGGCACATGCGTTCAACATTGACCGTACCCTGCGCACGCCGGTGCGTGTAGTGAGACAGGCCGCCAGTACATTACGAACCGGTATTCCGACAGCGGATCTCCCCGGCAACCCCGTTTTCCGGGCTGTCGGCACCTTCCGAAACTATCCGATTACCGCTTCTCGTGTTCGACGGGAAATTATCCTGCCGTGATGTCTGCATACCCGGCGGCGTCCAGCATTTCGGCCAGTGCGGCGTCGAGGGTCGCCTCGTCGTCGACGCCGAGTTCCACCAGCCACCCCTGCCCGTAGGGGGCGGAGTTCACGAGTTCCGGGTTGCCGTCCAGATCAGCGTTGGCGGCAACGACTTTCGCCGTCAGCGGGGCGAAGATGTCGGAGACGCTCTTGGTGGATTCCACCTCGCCGAACGATTCGCCCGCCGTCACGTCCTCGTCGACCGCGGGAAGCTGCACGAACACGACGTCGCCGAGCTGGGACTGCGCGAAATCGGTGATGCCGACGCGTACCGTCGTGGGCCCCGTCCGCTCGACCCACTCGTGTTCGGCGGTGTACCGACGATCGGCGGGGATTTCGAGCTCACTCACAGTGGCGTCCTTTCGATGGCAATCCGCGGGCGGATGCGAAGATCAATTTCCGGGCTGAGCGTATTGGCGAGGTTTCGCCTCCCGCAAGGCGGAGATCGTGACCTGCTGCGATTGTTCGATCGTCAACTGTCCACCGCTGCGCGCGACGGTGTCCACGACCCCGCCGGGAATGTTCAGCGCCGCCGCCAGAGTCGGCGGATCACCGATGGCGACAACTCCGTAGGGGGCGTTCACCTTGCGGCCGTCCACCGACACCCCGCCCGCCGAACCGGACACCCAGGAGTCGACGCCGATCCGGATGGGCGGGCCGTCGGCCCCCTGGATCTGGACGGCCTCGGCGCCGGCGGCGCGCAATTCCTGGACGAGGTCGAGCAGGACCTCGGATCCGACGCCCCTGTTGGGGTCGGTGATGCGCATCGTCACGCCGGGGCCGGTGGCCGGTACGCTCCCGACCTGGATCGACAGGGCCGTCAGCCGGGCCTGCGCCTCGTCGAGTGCCGCCCCGGAACTGCCACTCTGTTGCAGGGTTGCCAAGGTCTGTTCCAGCGATGCGATCTCCTGCCGCAGGGCCGCCTCCCGCTGATTCAGCGTGTCCAGCACGACCAGCAGATCCGCGGGGCTCGCCGAGTCGAGCGTGTCGCCGGACC
The DNA here is from genome assembly GCF_042802055.1 of Rhodococcus sp. NPDC057529. Lineage (NCBI taxonomy): Bacteria > Bacillati > Actinomycetota > Actinomycetes > Mycobacteriales > Nocardiaceae > Rhodococcus > Rhodococcus sp. NPDC057529. The sequence continues at coordinate 26,965 of NZ_JBHVEY010000042.1, read as the reverse complement.
CGGTGTTCTTCACCTGCGTCACGATCGCGATTCCCAGCCCGCCGAGCAGGAGCGCGGCCAGCAGCGCGAAGACGACGTGGGAGCGCCGCGACGTCGTGGGTTCGTTGCCGTGCAGTTCGTGTCTGCCCTCGTGCCCGCTCACGGTGCGATCACGCCCCGAACAGACGCCGCCGCAGCGCGGCCGCGTTGCCGAAGATGCGGATGCCGAGCACGACGACGATCGCGGTGGACAGTTGGGTTCCGACACCGAGTTGGTCACCGAGCCACACGATCAGCGCCGCGACGAGGACGTTGAACACGAACGAGACGACGAACACCTTCGAGTCGAAGATCTCGTCGAGGTAGGCGCGCAATCCGCCGAACACCGCGTCGAGCGCGGCGACGACGGCGATGGGCAGGTAGGGCTGCACGGCATCGGGCACTTGCGGGCTGAACACCACTCCCAGCACGATCCCCACGATCAGGGCGAGCACCCCGTAGATCGCGGATCCGCCCTTCAGCGCTGCCTTCATTCGTGTGACGCCTCCATCCGACTCCGTCGTTGTCATCGTGTTCCTGCTTCCCGGGCTGCCCGCACTTCCCGCGCCGGCGCGGCGGGCAAGTGGAGGTCGTCGGCCTCCGCGACCGCGAAGCCGATGCCGTACAACTGCGCCACGCTGGACATCCGCAGGTAGGCGTCGCTCACCACGAATCCGGTTTGCATCGGCCCCTGCGGGCCGATGGCGGAGACCACGTACGGCGAGAACACCGGCTGATTGTCCACGAGCATCGCGCCGCCCGCCTGCCGGATCGTCACCGACGGGCCGATCCGCACGTCGCCGACCGCGATGGCCTCGGCTCCGCCCGCCCACAGCGAGTTGACCACCGACTGCAGGTCGCGATCGAGCACCACGGCTTTCCCCCCGACACTGCGCTGGGACGAGTCGGACAGGTTGGGTTTGGCCGCGGGGTCGGTGAGCGTCACCGTCAGTCCGGGACCGTGCACGGCCTCGACCCCGGCGTCCCCCTCGAGCCCGTGTAGCTCGTCGAGCAGTGCGGCACCGCGGGCGTCGCCGGCCAGTGCGGCAGCGCGGGCGTCGTCGGCCTGCGCCGACAACGTGTCCCGGGTTGCCGCGAGGGCGCCCGCCCGGTCCTCCGCGTCCTGCACCTTGCTCAGGAGTTCGGTCCGCACCTGCTCGGTGCCCGGGATGCGTTCGGTGGCCTGGCGGTAGGCGATCGACAGCACCAGGCCCACGAGCAGTGCGCCGATCGCGATCCACACCTGCCGACCGACCCGTGTCTGCCGCGAATGGCCGTGCTCGCGATCCTCGGCCGCGCCCTCGTAGCCGGGGTCCAGATGATCGTTCATCAGAGACTGCAGCAGGGACGGCACCGGATTCCTGCGGACGCCGGACTCGGTTCGTGTCATCAGCGGACCTCGCGTTGGTCGCCGCCCGATCCTCGCGCGGGAGCGGTGCGCGCAACGGCCAGCGCGTTGACGGTGTAGAGCAGCCCGGTCCACACGTACAGCACCGTGCCCCAGACGAGGAGTGCAGCGCCGAGCGGCTCCGCCACGGCGGCGATGCTCCAGTCACCCTGCGCCGCGAGGGTGATCGGCAGTGCGAACATGAGCAGGAACGTGGCCCCCTTGCCGAGGTACATCACGTCGGGGGGTGGCAGTCCGCGCCGCCGGTAGATCAGCAGTGTCAGCGCGAGAACGGCATCGCGGCCGATCAGGATCGCCGCCACCCACCACGGGATGAATCCGCGCACGACGAACGTCACCAGCGTCGTGACGACGTAGAGGCGATCGACGAACGGGTCGAGCAGCGCACCCAGCTTCGACGACTGGTCGAGGATCCGGGCGAGCTTGCCGTCGAGCCAGTCGGTGAAGCCGCTGATCATGAGGATCGCGAGGGCCCACCCGTCGGAGTGCGTGACGAGCAGCAGGTACACGAACAGCGGCACTCCGAGCAGGCGCACCACGCTCAGGAGATTCGGGACGGTCACGATCCGGTCCGACCGCACAGTGTCCCGGTCCACCGAATTCACCAATATCTCCCCAGCGTCGAGTGCGGACCTGTTCTCGGGCGCTCGTCGCACCGCTCTCGCCACTCTTCCACAACCGCGGCCGTGGTCCGTCGATCGTCCCCCGGAGAATCCGTCGGAGCAGGTCAGGACCTTCTCACTTGCCCGCAGCGATGTCCGGTCGTGGCGGGACCGGAACCCGGGCGACAGCGTCCGCGGTCAGGCTTCCCAGGTACAGCCACCCGTCGTGCTCCCGCACACCGGTAACGGGTGCGTAGCTGCCCTTGCCGCCGCGCAGGCTGTGCACGATCTCGCCGCGCCGATCGAGGGCGACCACCCAGCCCGCGTGCACCGGGTTCGGCTGGACGGCATCGGGCAGGTTCGCCGCGACGATGCGCAGCCCGGGGTACGGCGCGAGCAGGTCGAGCAGCCGCATCCGCGGGCTGTAGAGCGCCACCCAGAACAGCCCGTCGCGGGTCTCGGACGTCATGTTGTCCGGGATGCCCGGCAGATTCTCGGCCCACACGGACGTCCGGCCCTGCGACGGCCCGGTCAGGTCGACACGGGAGATCTGGTACGAGCCGGTCTCGGCGACGAGGACGAACGATTCGTCCGAGGCCAGTCCCACGCCGTTGGCGAACTGCAGTCCCTCCGCGAGGAGATCGGTTTCCCCGGTCCGCGGGTCGAGACGCAGCAGGCGGCCGGTCCCTCGGTGTTCGAGAAGGTCGTAACGGTGGTCGGCGATCGTGAAGTGCGCGGAGGAGTCGGTGAAGTACACGACACCGTCGCGGCCGACAGCGGAGTTGTTGCACGCCACGAGCGGGCGCCCGACCGCGATGTCGGCGAGCACGTCGACGCGCCCCTTCTCGTCCACCCTCAGCACGCCGCGCTCGGCGTCGCAGATCAGGTACCGGCCGTCGTCGAGGACCTCGACGCCGAGCGGCCGCCCGCCCGTGTTCGCGAGTTCGGTGGCGTCGCCGCGGCTGTCGAACCGCCAGATCCGGCCGTCGTTGCCTCCGGTGACCACCCGGCCGTCGTGATCGACGGCCACGTCCTCCGGTCCCTCACCGGTGGGCAGGGCCCAGCGGTGCACGCCGTCGAGCACTCCGTTGGGAGCGAGCACTCCGGTGAGCGGAGGGGGCGGAGGGGCGTGCCAGACGACGGGGTCGACGCCGGTGCGGTCGAGCTTGCGGGCGAGAGACTCGAAGAAGGTCACGGACTGTGAGATTAGTCGCAAACCCGGCGGGCGTGGCGGCCCTACCTCCAGGCGAAGACGGGTTGGTCGAAACCGTCGATCCGGGTGTGCCGGTCGTGCAGTGCGACCTCCCGGAACTGGTACACGACCGCGCCCGTCGGGGCGTGCACGAGGTGACGCCGGAACGGCCACTGGATCACCGGTTTCGACGATTCCGGGATCTCCACGAATCGCGGCTCGGCGTCGATCTCGGCGACGCCCACCGAGAACACTTCCGCCACTTCCTCGTGGTTGGGGACGAGCGAGGTGATCGACTGCTCCGACCACACGACGTACGGCGTGATGACGTACCCCGAGCGGGTGACGTAGTCGTCGAGTCTGCCGAGCACCGCGGACGGCTCCACGTCGAGGCCGAGTTCCTCGTGCAGTTCGCGCCGGGCGGCGTCCTCGCCGGTCTCGCCCGGATCCACCCCGCCACCGGGCAACGCGAACTGCCCCGGATGCGCACGCATCTTGCTCGGGCGCATGGTCAGCGGAACGGCCTGACCGTCCGCACCGTCGTTCATCACGGCGATCACGACCGCCGCGGACCGCCGGTTCGTCGGGTCCACGATCCGTGGTTCGAAGCGTGCCAGCGCGTCGGCGAGCCGTTCCCTGCTGAGTACGTGCCCATTCACCATCACCCGACAGTATCGCCACTCACCGCGAATCCCACGTTCCGGTCCCCCGCGTTTCGAGGCGCGCGTGCCGGACGTCGGCCGTCAGCCGAGCAACTGCTGTTTGATCTCGGTCTTCAGGACCTTCCCGAGTTTGGAACGAGGCAGGTCGGGCCAGACCAGGATCTCCTTCGGCGTCTTCACGCTGCCGATGCGCGCCTTCACGAACGCCGTGAGTGCGTCGGCATCGACAGGGTGTCCGGGTCGCGTCTGGACGACGGCGACGACGCGTTCGCCCCATTTCTCGTCGGGGAGCCCGATCACCCCGCAGTCCTGGATGCCCGGGTACGCCATGAGCGCCTGTTCCACCTCGACGGAATAGACGTTGAATCCGCCGGTGATGATCATGTCCTTGGCGCGGTCGACGATGTACAGGAAGTGGTCCTCGTCGAGGTACCCGATGTCGCCCGTGTGATGCCAGCCGTGTGCCGACGCCTCCTGCGTCGCAACGGGATTCTTGTAGTACCCCGCCATGACGAGTGAGCTGCGCACGACCACTTCGCCTCGTTCCCCGGCCGGCAGCAGAGTTCCCTGCCCGTCCATGATCGCGACGGTGACCAGCGGGGAGGGTCGGCCCGCGGAGCTCAACCGGGCGGTCGCCACCGAGCCGTTCTCGTCGAAGTGGTCTTTCGGCGCCATCGTCGCGATCATCATCGGCGCCTCGCTCTGTCCGAACAGCTGGGCCATCACCGGCCCGATCCGGGTCAGCGCCTCGCTCAGCCGCGTCGGCGAGATCGGCGCCGCGCCGTACCAGAAGCATTGCAGCGAACCGAGGTCCGTCGTCTCCAGGTCGGCGTGGTCGAGCAGCATGTAGATCAGGGTCGGCGGAAGGAACGTGTGGGTGACGTGATCCTGCTCGATGTGCGCGAGGAACTGCCCGAGGTCGGGCGCGGGCAGGATGACCACCCGCCCGCCGAGGGTGAGGATCGGAAAGCACAGGACACCCGCCGCGTGGGTCAGCGGCGCGAGGGCGAGGTACACCGGTCTTCCGTCGAACGGGTAACTCATCAGGGTCAGCGCCGACATCGTCTCGATGTTCCGGCCGGTGAGCATCACCCCCTTCGGACGTCCCGTCGTCCCGCCGGTGCCGACGATCAGCGCGAGGTCGTCGACGGGCTCGGCGTCGCGGCGTTCGGTCCCCAGCCAGGTGTGGAAGGAGTCGGCGTACGCCTCGTCGCCGTCGAGACACACGAGCGTCGTGAGCAGCGGCAGCTGCTGCCGAATCCGATCGACCAAGGGCGCGAACGCTTTCTGGAAGATCAGGCAGCGACAGTCGAAGAGGTCGAGCAGGTCCCTGTTTTCCGCGGCCTCGTTCCGCGGGTTGATCGGGCACCACACCGCCCCCGCCCGGCTGATCCCGAACACGCAGGAGAATGCGGTCGGGTCGTTGCCGGACAGCACGGCCACCTTGTCCCCCGCGCCGATCCCCGACCGTGCCAGCGCCGCGGCGACCCGCCGGCTCAGGTCCTGGACGTCCGCATACGACAGCGTCTGCTCGCCCATCGTCAGACACGGCGACGACGGGCCGAGCGAGGCTCCCTTGTCGAGGTAGTCGGTCAAGCGCATGGTGCAGTCCTCCTGCCACTCGCGGCCGGGACGATCAGCTCTGCACGGTGAGAACCGGCTCCATCACGAGGCCGAAACTGCGCAGAGCTCCGAGGAGTTCGCGATGCCCGAACGCCTGACACGCCGACGCCAGTCCCACCCGCTTCGGCGGCTGCTGCAGCAGGGAGTGCGCGGCGTACGCCTGCAGGAGACCCGTCTGCTTGTAGTTGCAGTTGCCGTGGATGACGCAGTGCGCCCGGCCGAGTGGACCCGACGCGTACACGGAATCGAGCGACGTGTTGACGCGTGGGTTCTCCCTGGGCGGCATCCCCGCCTGCACGGAGCCGGCGATCTCCGCGAGCGCCGCGTCCTGCTCGTCCGCGGGGAGGGTCTTGATCTGCTCCTCGACCATCTTCTGGGTCGCGACGACCCCCTCCATCACCGAGCGGTCGAACACGCCGCCGGCCGCCTTCACGTTCGCCACCCGCGGATCGTCCTTGAACCACACGGGGTGGCAGGTGCCGCCCCACGGCAGTGCGAGGGCCATTTGGTGCTGTCCCGGCACCACGACGTCGAAAGTGGTACCTGGGTCCCACTTCACGTACCGGTTCTGCTCCAGGTAGTACCAGTCGGCTTTGAGGATCGTGAATATCGTCTGGGTGGACGCGTAGGTGGGAAAACCCTTCCACAGCACCAGAATGTCGAGCGTGTCCAGTCCCGGCGTCTCCAGCGCGATGTTCGCGGCGATCTCGCCGGTGGTGTACATCTGGGCGACGCCGGGAGACAGCAGCAGCCCCTCCTCGGCGTACCGGTCGCCGAATCTCTCCTGCACGTCCAGAACCCAGTCCTGCTCCCCGGTCGTGTCGGTGTAGTGACATCCCGCGGCGAGGGCCGCCTCGACGACGACGGCGCCGTGTTTGATGAACGGGCCCACCATGTTGCTTACCACCCGCGCGCCGCTGAACAATTCCGTCAGCGCCGGAACGGTGTGTTCCACCTCGACGACCTCGTGGTCGACGGTGTCCAGGCCGGGGATCCGGTCGACCACTTCCTGAATTCGCTTCTTGTCCCGGCCGGCGGCGATGAACGGAATGTTGAACTCGCGCAGGTATTCACACACGAGCCGCCCGGTGTACCCGGAGACCCCATAGACGATGACGGGCTTCTTGTCGGTCATGATGTGCCTTTCGGTGAATTCGGAGAGAGCCGGAGCGGTCGAGTTACATGCCCATGCCGCCGTCGACCGGCAGTCCGATTCCGGTGACGAAGCGGGCGGCGTCGGAGGCCAGGAAGACGACGGTGTCGGCGATGTCCGCGACCTCACCGAGCCGCCCGAGCGGGGTCAGGCCGATCACGTCGGCAACTGCGGCGTCGGCGCTGGGCCACAGTCCGAGCCGCTCCATGTCGGCGGCCAGCCCGAGTCCCATCTCCGTGGCGACCAGCCCGGGGTACACGCAGTTCACGCGGACGCCGTACCCCAGCTTTCCCGCTTCCTGCGCCGCGACCCGGGTGAGCCGGTCGACGGCGGACTTGGTGGCCGAATAGCCGGCGATGCCGGGGAACGGAATGGTGGCGGCCACCGAGGAGACGTTGACGATCGACCCACCCGCGCCCGCTGCACCGCCGGGACGCATCGCACGCAGACCGTGCTTCAGGCCGAGCGCGACGCCGAGGATGTTCACGTCGCACATCCGGCGGACGTCGGCGGGGTCGATGTCGACCACGAGTGACGAGATCTCGATGCCGGCGTTGTTGACGAGGAGGTCGAACCCGCCGAGTTGCTCCACGGTGGCAGCGACGGCGCGCTCCCAGTTGCCGTCGTCGGTGACGTCGAGGGTCACGAATCCGGTGTCGACACCGGACTTCCCGAGCGAGTCGGCAGTCGTGCGCCCTTCCTCCTCGAGGACGTCGCCGATCACGACCGCAGCACCGGCTTCGGCGAGAGCGGCGGCCATTCCGGCCCCCAACCCCTTCGCACCACCGGTGACCAGCGCTTTTCGACCTGCAAGATCACGCACGCTCATTCCGACCTGCCTTCGCACGGAGACGATTCGCGGAAACCACGTCGCGAGACACTCTTCGCATTGTGGTGTGGATCACAGCGTATTCGACTTTGAATCCGTTGCCGAGAAGAACGCCGACCGGGTCTAGCGCCGCCAGATCGACACATTCGCCGAACGCCGGGATCAACTCGCCGAGGCCGCGTTCAGACCCTCTCGGAACTCGGCTACGCCCGCACCAGCCCTCCGGAAATCGCCCAGAACTCCGAGTTCTCCCACGGCGTTCTGCACTACTACTTCAGCGACAATGGCGAGCAGATACTGGCACTCGTCGTTCCGGCGCGGTAGGGGCGGTTACTTCTCCGCGGCGGCCTTGATTCGCTGCGCGAATGCGGGTGCGTCCTTGCGGGCCGCGACAAGCGCGAGGGGCGCGATCAGTTTTCCGATTCCGTGACCCTCCAACACGTTGAAGATCGTCACCTTGGTGCCCGCGCCCGACGGTTCGAGATCGTAACCGCCCTCTTTCGCGATCACGGAGTTCTTCGATCGCTCCGCCCAGCGAATCTTCCGCGGCGCCTCGAATTCGGTGAGTTCGAACTCGCGCTTCGTGGTCATCCCCGCGTCCTTGACGGTGCTGACGAAGACGGTGCCGACTCCGGGAGGACCGTCCGTCTTCTTCACGATCTCCTGGACCCGCGGGCTGAACTCCCGGTCGTTGACCCCGGCGGCGAGATACTCGAACACTTCCTCGATGGGGCGATCGATCACCACAGTGCCTTCGAACCGTCCAGCCATGCCAGCCTCCCGTTTCCGTGACCTGCCGGTTTCCGACAGTACTCGCGCCGCGGCGTGCGCGCGGTCACATCGCCGATGCTTCCGGCCGCGCTGTCGATCCCGACGACGACGCGTCGCCCCGCGGCCCTCCGACGCGCGTAATGCACCCAGTCTTACCGGTTCCGCTGTCGGATATCGCCGTGGTTAACTGAAATGACGCTCACAGTCTCTGAAGGGCTGGACGGCATGTGGAAAGCGCAGCAGGTCGGACGTCTGTTCCTCGTCTCGGTACTCGCGGCACTCGCCGTGTGCGGAGTGAGCGCAACCGCATCGGCGCATGCCCCGGCCGTCACCGGGAAGGTCCTCGCGCCGGCGCTCTCCCCGGCGAGCGGTCAGGTCGTCGGCATCGCACACCCCGTCGTCGTCCGGTTCACGTCTCCGGTACCCGATCGCACGCTCGCCGAGCGTGGTGTCCGGATCACCCCGTCCAGACCGGTGCCCGGGCAGTTCTCGTGGATCGACGACCGCACCCTGCAATGGAGCCCGGACCACTTCTGGCCGGCGCACACCGGGGTGACCGTCGAGGCTGCGGGCGCGAGGTCGCAGTTCCAGGTCGGTGACGCTCTCGTCGCCGTCGCGAACACGACGACGCACCAGTTCACCGTCAGCGTCAACGACCAGATCGTGCAGACGATGCCTGCGTCGATGGGCAAACCCGGATACGAGACCCCGCTCGGAACGTTCCCCGTCATCGAGCAGTTCCGCGACATGATCATGGACTCGTCGACGTACGGCGTCCCGATCGACGACGAGGAGGGCTACCGCCTGTACGTCGAATACGCCACCCGCATCACGTGGGGCGGGATCTTCGTGCACGCCGCACCGTGGTCGGTGGGTTCGCAGGGCTTCGAGAACGTCAGCCACGGGTGCATCAATCTCAGCACCGAGAACGCGCGGTGGTTCTACGACAACGCCAAGATCGGCGACCCCGTCATCGTCTCCGCGTGAGTCCCGCGCCCGAGACACAGAAAAGGCGGCTCCCCGTTTCCGGGAAACCGCCTTCGCTGATCATCTGGTCGGGCTGACAGGATTTGAACCTGCGACCACTTGACCCCCAGTCAAGTGCGCTACCAAGCTGCGCCACAGCCCGTCCACACCCTCGTTCAGGTGCTCGATGAGATTACATCAGTGGCAGTCCGTAACGCTAATCGCCTGGTCAGAGCGCATTCTGTCGGATCAACGACTCCGCCGCTCACGCTTTTCCCGCACCCGCACCGAGATGCGGACGGGACTGCCGTCGAAATTGAACTCCTCACGCAGGCGCCGCTCCAGGAACCGGCGGTAGCCCGCCTCGAGGAACCCGGTCGTGAACAGCACGAACGTCGGCGGACGCGTCCCGGCCTGCGTGGCGAACATCACGCGAGGCAGCCGGCCACCGCGCATCGGCGGCGGCGTCGCGGCGACGACTTCCTTGAGCCACGTGTTGAGCCTGCCCGTCGGAATGCGCTTGTCCCACGATTCCAGCGCCGTGTCGAGTGCGGGCACCAGCTTCTGCACCGCACGTCCCGTCTGCGCCGAGATGTTGACGCGCTGCGCCCACGGCACCCGCACCAGGTCCCGATCGACTTCGCGGTCGAGCTGAAGTCGGCGGTCCTCGTCGACGAGATCCCATTTGTTGAACGCGATGACGAGGGCCCGGCCGGCGTCGGCCACCATGCTCAGCACGCGCAGGTCCTGCTCGGAGATCGGCTCGGACGCGTCGATCAGCAGAATCGCAACCTCCGCGGCCTCGATGGCGCTCTTCGTCCGCAGCGACGCGTAGAACTCGGCGCCGCTGGCGTGGCTGACCCGCTTGCGCAGACCGGCGGTGTCGACGAAACGCCACGGCCTGCCGCCGAGTTCCACGATCGAGTCGACCGGGTCGACGGTGGTGCCCGCGACGTTGTGGACCACCGAACGCTCGTCGCCCGACAGCTTGTTCAGCAGGCTCGACTTCCCGACGTTCGGCTTCCCGACCAGGGCCACACGACGCGGTCCGCCGCCGGGGATGCCCTCGCGCGGGGTCTCCGGGAGGGCGGAGAGCACCTCGTCGAGAAGATCGCCCGTACCGCGGCCGTGCGTCGCACTCACCGAGTGCGGCTGCCCGAGCCCCAGCGACCACAGTGCGGCCACCTCCGATTCGGTGCGGCCGTCGTCCACCTTGTTGGCGACCAGCAGAACCGGCGTCTTGGACCGGCGCAGCACCTTGGCCACGGCCTCGTCGGTCGCGGTGGCGCCGACGACGGCGTCGACGACGAGCAGGATCGCGTCCGCCGTCTGCATCGCCAGCTCCGCCTGCCGGGCCACGGACTGCTGAAGGCCCTTGGCGTCGGGTTCCCAGCCGCCGGTGTCCTGCACCATGAACCGGCGTCCGCTCCAGTTCGCCTCGTACGAGACACGGTCCCGGGTCACACCGGGAATGTCCTCGACGACGGCCTCGCGGCGGCCGATGATCCGGTTGACGAGCGTCGACTTGCCGACGTTCGGGCGTCCGACCACGGCGAGGGTCGGAACCGGGACGTGGGCCTCCCCGTCGCCGCCGTCTTCGAGGTCGAGGACCTCCCAGTCGGATTCCTCACTCCAGGTGCCGTCGCCTGCGAACTCGGTGGTGAATTGTTCGGTCACTGCCCTGCTCCACTTCTTTCGCTTACCACCAGCAGCAACCTGCCGATCACGTCGTCGATTCCGAGTTCGCTGGTGTCGACCAGCACGGAATCGTCGGCCGGCCGCAGCGGCGACACGGCGCGCGTGGAGTCGAGGTGGTCACGACGCTGCACATCGGCCAGTACGGCCGCGTAGTCGTCGCCTCGTCCTTCCGCGAGATTCTGCGCATTTCGGCGCTGGGCCCGGGCTTCCGCCGAGGCGGTCAGATAGATCTTCACGTCGGCGTCGGGAAGCACGACGGTGCCGATGTCCCTGCCTTCGACGACGATCCTCTCGGTCTCGCCCGTGAGACGACGCTGCGCCGCGACGAGCAGTTCGCGCACCGCGGGAACGGCGGAGACAGCCGAGACGGCCTTGGTCACCGCGTCGCCGCGGATCTCCTCCCCCACGTCCTCGCCGTCGAGCAGAACCTGCTCGCCCGCCGGGTCGGTTCCGATCGACCACGGCAACCCGGCGGTCGCGTCGGCGATCGCGGCGGGATCGGTGAGGTCCACGCCCTTGCGCAGCACGTGCAGTGTCGCGATGCGGTACATCGCTCCGGTGTCGAGGTACCGGGCGCCGAGTCGCTGCGCCAGCATCCTCGAGACACTCGACTTCCCGGTTCCGGAGGGGCCGTCCATCGCGACGACCAGCGACGAGGTACTCACAGGCCCACCGCCCCGTAGAGACCGCCGACCTCGCCGCGACCCAGAACGCGCAATGTGCCGGGCCGCTGGTCGCCGAGCGCGACCGCGCCGATGTCCGTCCGGACGAGCCGGATTACGGGGTGTCCCACGGCGTCGAACAGGCGGCGCACGATGTGCTTGCGGCCCTCGTGCAGCGTGACCCGGACGAGCGACTTTCCCTCGTTGATGTCGAGGAGCGTGAACGTGTCGACCTTCGCCGGTCCGTCCTCGAGCTCGACCCCCTCCTTCAGCTTCTTACCGACGCCGCGCTCGAGAGCCCCCGACACGGTCGCCAGGTACGTCTTCGACACCTCGAACGACGGGTGCATCAGCCGATGCGCCAGATCACCGTCGTTGGTGAGAAGCAGCAGTCCCTCGGTGTCGGCGTCGAGCCGACCGACGTGGAACAACCGCTGACCGGCGGCGACCCGCTCGGAGACGATGTCACCGACGCACGGGCGACCCAGGTCGTCCGACATCGTCGACTGCCATCCGCGGGGTTTGTTGAGTGCGAGGTGAACCAGGTCCTTCTGGACGACGACGCGGACTCCGTCCACCCGCACCACCGCGTTCTCGGGGTCGATGCGCAGTCCCTGTTCGATGACGATGCGGCCGTCGACCTCGACACGACCCTGCGAGATCAGTTCCTCGGCCGCACGACGCGACGCGACGCCGGCCTGAGCGAGAACCTTCTGCAGGCGCATGCCGTCGCCCTGCGGCGGGCCGACGGGCCGATCGGCGTCGGCGTACTGGTGCCGGGCCGGCTTGGCGTTGCTGATCTTGGGGGCCTGGGCCTGCGCGCGTTGCGGCTTGGCCGACTTGGGTTTGCCGCGCTTGTTCTTCGCGGCAGGGTCGGGCCTGCCGGGTTTGCCCTTCGCGGCGTCGGGCCTGCCTGATCGATGACCGGCCTCGGCCCTGTCCGGACGTCCTCCGGTCTCCGACCTGGTGCGCCCTCCGGTCTCCGACCTGGTGGGGCGCTGCTTCTTGTTGTTGCGATCCGGTGTGCCATCTCGGCGAGCGGGTTTCTTCACTTTTGTACTATCCCTGTCAGTCTTCGGTGTCCAGCCCGGTGTCCAACTCTTCTGTGGAAGCCGTAGCTTTATTCATTCTCGCAAATCGTGGGTCAGATTCCAGACTGTCACTGATGTCATCTATCAGATCCACATCCGGCAACAACGGAGCCAACGCGGGAAGATCGGCCAGAGACGCCAAGCCGAGCCGTTCCAGGAAGAGTTCCGTCGTCGAGTACTGCGTGGCGTTGGTATCGGGATCGACGCCGGCTTCGGCGATCAAACCGCGAGCGAGAAGTGTGCGCACCACACCATCCACGTTGACGCCGCGCACCGCACTGATCCGTGCGCGGGTCAACGGTTGACGGTATGCCACCACGGCCAGAGTTTCCAACGCCGCCCTCGTCAGTTTGGAGCGGGCTCCGTCGAGCAGGAGCCGTTCGACGTAGGGTGCGTACGCGGTGCGGGTGTAGAGACGCCAACCGTCACCGGCATATCGGAGGTCCATCCCGCTTCCCCGGGCGGTGAGCTCGGCGGACATGCGGTTCAGCGTCTCCGTGATGCGATTCACAGAAGCACCGGTCGCGGACGCGAGCTGCTCCGCACCGGCCGGTGAGTCCACGATCAGCAGCAACGACTCGAGGACCGCTGCGAGTTCTGTGTCCGACAGCTCGGGTTCTGCGTCCGACAGCTCGGGTTCCGTATCGACGGCGCCCTGGTCGTCCGGCTCGTCGAACGGGGCCGAACTCATCCGTAATCCTCCTCGGTCACCGGGGCATGTGCACCTTCCCCGGTCCAGCTCACCAGCAGTTCCCCGAGTGGCTCGGGCTGTTCGAACAACACGGACTGCTCGCGGTACAGCTCGAGCAGCGCGAGAAATCTTGCCACGATCAGGCCGGTGACCTCGCACTCCGAGACGAGGTCGCCGAAGCTCGCCCACTCGCCCGCTCCTCGCTCGCGGAGCAGTTCCAGCATCCGCGCCGCCTGTTCGGGGACCGACACCGCGTGCATGTCGTGCAGGTGGTCGAGTCCCACGGTGGGCTTCGGGCGGGGTGTGAACACGGTCGCGGCGATCTCCGCGAACCGCTGGGGGTCGACGCCGAGCAGCACTTCCGGCAGCAACTGGGTGAACTGGTCCTCCAGAGCTGCCGACCGCGGATACCGGCGCAGTGCGGCCGCCTCGAGTTCGCCGAACAGTTGCGCCACCTGCTTGTACGCGCGGTACTGCAGCAGCCGGGCGAACAGCAGGTCGCGCGCCTCGAGAAGCGCGAGGTCCTCGGCGTCCTCCACCTGTCCCGCGGGGAGCAGACGCGCCGCCTTCAGGTCGAGCAGTGTCGCGGCGACGACCAGGAATTCCGTGGTCTGGTCGAGACCCATCTCCGCGCCGAGCGTGCGGGTGTAGGCGATGAAGTCGTCCGTCACCTGGTGCAGCGCGACTTCCGTGACGTCCAGCTGCCGCTGGTTGATCAGGGTGAGGAGCAGATCGAACGGTCCCTCGAAGTTGCGCAGCGTCACCCTGAAGCCGGGCTTGACGGCGGGCGCCTGCGGGTCCTCGCCGTTCGAACCCTCGGTCTGCGGTGGTGCCGGAATGTCTTGCGTATTCACCACTTACCGGCCGGACCGGTGAATGACCTCGCGTGCCAGCGCCCGGTACGCCTCGGCACCGGTCGACTTGGGCGCCCAGGTGGTGATCGGTTCCCCGGCGACCGAGGTCTCGGGGAATCGCACGGTCCGGTTGATCACGGTGTCGTAGACCAAGTCCCCGAATACCTCCACGACGCGGGCCATCACCTCGCGTGCGTGCAGTGTCCGCGCGTCGAACATCGTCACGACGATCCCGGCGAGTTCGAGCCGCGGGTTGAGCCGGTCGTGGACCTTCTCGACCGTGTCGTTGAGCAGCGCCAGTCCGCGCAGGCTGAAGTATTCGCACTCCATCGGAATGATCACCGAGTCTGCGCAGGCCAGCGCATTGACCGTGAGCAGACCGAGGGACGGCTGGCAGTCGATGAGGACGTAGTCGTAGCGGTCGAGCACGGGATGCAGCACGCGTCCGAGTGTCTGCTCACGCCCCACCTCGGTGACGAGCTGGATCTCCGCCGCCGACAGGTCGATGTTGCTCGGCAGCAGGTCGAGGCCCTCGACGCGCGTCCGCATCAGGACGTCGTCGATCGAGACGCGCGGTTCGACGAGCAGATTGTGGACGGTCAGTTCGAGGTCGTTGTGCGCGACGCCGAGGCCCGCGGACAGCGCCCCCTGGGGATCGAGGTCGACGAGCAGGACCCGTCGACCGTATTCGGCCAGCGACGCACCCAGGTTGATCGTCGACGTCGTCTTGCCGACGCCGCCCTTCTGGTTGCACATCGCGACGATCTTGGCCGGGCCGTGCGAGGGTAGCGGGGCGGGTTCCGGCACCTCACGCGTCGGCCGACCCGTGGGGCCGAGTTCCTCCTCCACGACCACGGCAGCGTCGTCGAACAAGTCTGCGGTTTCGGTTTGCCGCACGTCGAACATGTCGCCCTCCGGTTGCGAGTGCTCTGACTCCGCCGCTGGCGGCTGCGGTGTCACCACGGTCCGATGATCCCCTGTTCTCTCGATGATCGCTGTCGATCCCACATCGTTATACGAACGCTACCGCCTCGTACCGTGAATTTTCCCCTCGACACGCTTTCCGCTACCGCGCCCGGGGGTGCGCTCCGGCCCACACTTCGCGCAACGCACCCACTGTCACCAGCGTATATATCTGCGTGGTCGTCACCGACGCGTGTCCGAGCAACTCCTGGACGACGCGGACGTCGGCGCCGCCGTCGAGAAGGTGGGTCGCGAACGAGTGGCGGAGCGTGTGCGGAGACACCGCCGACGAGATCCCCGCCGCGTCCGCCGCGGTCTGCAGCACCTGCCACGCGCTCTGCCGGGACAGCCGTCCGCCGCGGACGTTGAGGAACAGGGCAGGTGTCGCGCTGGACACCAGGGCGGGCCTGCCCCGGATCAGGTAGGCGTCGAGGGATTCGACGGCGGGCCGCCCCACCGGCACCACCCGCTGCTTGCCGCCCTTGCCACGCAGCAGCACCGACCGGGTCTCGGTGTCGATGTCGTCGACGTCCAGGCCGACGGCCTCGGAGATGCGGGCGCCCGTCGAATACAGCAACTCGAGCAACGCGCGGTCGCGCACCGCCCGCGGTCCGTCTGCGGGTCCGCTGCCTCCGACCGACTCCAGCAGGGCCAGCACCTCGTTGACCGGGAGCGACTTCGGGAGCCGTTTCGCAGGCGACGGTGGCCGCACGTCCCGGGCGACGTCGACGGCGGTCAGCCCCTCGGCCGCGGCGAACCGGTGGAATCCGCGCACCGCGATCAGCGCCCTGGCCGCCGAACTCGCTGCCAGCGGGGGCAGTTCGCGGTTCGGATCACCCGTCCTCAGGGCGATCACGAAGTCGCTGACATCCTGTTCGCGGACACGGCCGATGTCAGTGACCTCCCGGTCGGCGAGGAACTGCGTGTACCGCTGAAGGTCGCGCCGGTACGAACCGAGCGTGTTGCGGGCGGCCCCGCGCTCGACCGCCATGTGGTCGAGGTACGAATCCACCTGGCGGGCGATCACCACGTCACGCCCGCGCGGCTTCGTCCCCGGCGGCACGTGCGCGCTTCCGCTCGCTGAACCGCTCGGGGCGATCGACCCAGGGGGCGCTTGCGTCGCGGAGTTCGCCGAGACCGCCAGGCCGGGACCGGGCGGCGGCGAGGGCCATCACTCCGGACGCGGCCGTGGCGTTGACGATGGTCCCGTTCAGCACCATCGACACGACCTCGTCGAACGGAATCCGCTCGATCTCGAGGTCGGCTTCCTCGTCCTCCGGGTCCGGCCTGTCCACTTCGTGCAGGTCCTCGGCGAGGAACACACGCACCGACTCGTCCGTGAACCCCGGTGAGAGAACGACATCCACGAGGACGGACCAGCGCCGGGCCGCGAGGCCGGTCTCTTCTGCCAGTTCGCGTCGGGCGGCGTCGACGGGATCCTCCCCCGGCTCGTCCAGCAGACCCGCCGGAATCTCCCACAACCGGCGCCCCACCGGGTGCCGGTACTGGTGGATCAGGACGACCCGGTCCTCGTCGTCGAGCACCACGACGGCGACGGCGCCGTGGTGCTCGACCACCTCACGTTCGGCGGTCCGGCCGTCCGGCATCGCGACGTGATCCACCCGCAGCGCGAGGATCGCGCCGCTGTAGACGGCGCGCGAGTCGAGAGTCTCGAATTCGTGCCGGCCGATGTCGGGCATGGTCGGTCTCGCCCTATCCCGCGCTGTCGACCGACGCGACCTCGTCGCGGTCGGCGGAATCGGCGATCTCGTCGTCGGCGACCGCGTGCTCCTCGCCGTGTACGTCGACGGGGAGGCGCTCCTCGAGCTTGTGCCTCAGCGCCGCGTCGACGAACGCCGCGAACAGCGGATGCGGACGCGTCGGACGGCTCTTCAGCTCGGGGTGGGCCTGCGTGGCGACGAAGAACGGGTGCTGATCGGCCGGGTACTCGACGAATTCGACGAGGTGACCGTCGGGAGAGGTGCCGCTGAACCGTAGTCCGCTCTTGGCGATCCGGTCCCGGTACGCGTTGTTGACCTCGTAGCGGTGACGGTGACGTTCCGACACCTCTTCGCTGCCGTACGCCCGGGCGACGACGGACCCCTTCGCCAGGACGGCGGGGTACGCGCCGAGGCGCATCGTGCCGCCGAGGTCCGCCTCGCCGGCGATGACGTCTTCCTGATCGGCCATCGTGGAGATCACGGGGTGGGTGGTCTCGGGCTCGAACTCGGCGGAGTTGGCGTCGTCCAGACCGACGCTGCGCGCGGCTTCGATCACGACACACTGCAGGCCCAGGCACAGTCCGAGCAGCGGGATCTTCCGGTGGCGGGCGTACCGGATCGCGCCGAGCTTGCCCTCGATGCCGCGGATTCCGAAGCCGCCGGGGATCAGCACACCGTCGACGTCGCCGAGCGCGGCCTGCGCGCCCGCCTCGGTCTCACAGGCGTCCGACGGCACCCACGAGATCTCCACCTTCGAGCGGTTCGCGAATCCGCCTGCACGCAGCGCCTCGGTGACGGACAGGTACGCGTCCGGCAGGTCGACGTATTTTCCGACCAGCGCAATCCGCACGGTCTCGCGCGGCTGGTGGACGCGCTCGAGCAGGTTTCCCCACACGGTCCAGTCCACGTCGCGGAACGGCAGTCCCAGCTGACGGACGACGTACGCGTCGAGGCCCTCGCTGTGCAGCACCTTCGGGATGTCGTAGATCGACGGCGCGTCGGGCGTCGAGATGCAGCCGTCGACGTCGACGTCGCACATGAGCGCGATCTTGTTCTTCAGCGCCGGGGGAACCTCGCGGTCGCAGCGCAGGATCAGCGCGTCGGGCTGGATGCCGATGTTTCGCAGCGCGGCGACCGAATGCTGGGTGGGCTTCGTCTTGAGCTCACCCGACGGCGCCAGGTACGGGACCAGGGAGACGTGCAGGAAGAAGACGTTGTCCCGGCCGACGTCGTGGCGCACCTGACGGGCGGCCTCGAGGAACGGCTGTGACTCGATGTCGCCGACGGTGCCGCCGATCTCCGTGATGACGACGTCGGGGCGGTGTCCCTGCAGATCCGGCCCGCTCATCGCGAGGATCCGGCTCTTGATCTCGTCCGTGATGTGCGGAATGACCTGGACGGTGTCGCCGAGGTACTCGCCGCGGCGCTCCTTGGCGATGACCGTCGAATACACCTGGCCGGTGGTCACATTCGCCTGACCGGACAGGTCGCGGTCGAGGAAGCGCTCGTAGTGGCCGACGTCGAGGTCGGTCTCGGCACCGTCCTCGGTGACGAAGACCTCACCGTGCTGGAAGGGGTTCATCGTGCCCGGATCGACGTTGAGGTACGGATCCAGTTTCTGCATGGTCACGCGCATTCCCCGCGCGGTCAGCAATTGCCCGAGGCTCGAGGCTGTGAGGCCCTTGCCGAGTGAGGAGGCGACGCCGCCGCTCACGAAGATGTGCTTGGTGGCGGTACGCGAATGAGTGCGTGACTGTGGCAAAGGGGCTCCCGTGACGACTGTGCAGGGCTTGGTCTGTTCGAGCAATGCTGGGGCCTGCCGACCCACGGGACTTCACGGTAACACCTCGGCGGACGTCCCGGAAACAACGCGCCGCGATTGCCCGCCCCCATGTGACGCGCGCTACGCCGGGGTGGCCCCCACGGTGACTCCGGTGGTGCCGGGTCCGGTGCCGTACCGGCCGGCGCCGCCGTTCAGTTGCTCCTGCAGCGCGAGCGGAACGGTGATCTTGCCCGCTTCCCGGTCGATGTTGTCGATCGTCGTGAGCGCGGCCGAGAGGGCGGCGTCGGCGCGTGCCACGGCGACCGCGCCGTTGCCCTGGGCGGAGGCCGGACGTCCGGCGAGCACTGCCCCGGCACCGCGTGAGTCCAGCGCGCCCGCGAACCGGGCCACGACCGCACCGCGATTGCCGCTGACGCCGTCCTCGACGTCCCGATCTCCGGTCAGCACCACCGCGACCTGCGCAGGCTGGACAGCCCCGTCGTCGTAGCTGACGAATCCGGCGCCGCGCAGGGTCTCGAGGGCCAGCGCCATCTCCTGGGCGGAACTCTGCGGCTGACCGGTCTCCTTCCCGAGCATGAGAACGGAGCCCAGCAGGTCGCCTGCGAGGCTGCCCTGGTCGACGGCCCCGGTCTTCAACGTGACGCCCGCGGGGATCACGTTGTTGACGACGGTCCGCAGCCGGTCGCCGCCCGTGGCGTCGACGAACGAGTCGGTCAACGACACCCGCCCGGTCACCGAACCTCCTGCTTGCGCGATCATCCGGTTGACCCCGTCGAGGTCGGCGGGGTCGGCATCGGGAGTCGTCACGACCATCACGGTGCGTTGCGCGAGCGAGTCGGCGACCACGCGGCCGCCCACCGCGGAATCGAAGCCGTCGGCCGAGTTCAACTGCTCGGTCAGTTGGTTGTTGCGTTCGGTCGCGTTTTCCACGTCGGTCTGCAGGTCGGCCTTGTCGTCGCGCAGTCCCGACACGAGACCGCTCGACAACAGGCCGGAGCCCATCACCACGCCGATTGCCAGAGCCAGGAAGATCGCCGCTATGGAAATGGCATGTTGACGCAGAGAAATCACTTGAAGAACCCCTGCACCCACAACGCAAAGCTGTTCCATGTCGCGACGGCCCAGTCGAGTGCTTCACCACCCACGTTGGACACGACCAGCGCCACGATGACCGCCACGAGAGCGGCGAGGACGAGCAGCGCGATCGCTCCTCCCGACACGCGGCTGCGGTACAGGGTCGCCACGGCCTTCGCGTCCACCAGTTTCGGCCCGACCTTCAGGCGGGTCATGAACGCCGACGGGTTGCTGTCGCGGCGACCGCGGTCGAAGAACTCGTCGAGGGAGACGGTGCTCCCGACCGTGACGATCAGCGACGCGCCGTGGTGGTCGGCCAGCAGCAGGGCCAGGTCGGACGGCGATCCGGACGCGGGGAACGTCATCGCTCCGATGCCGAGGTCCTGGATGCGCGACAGCCCGGGTGCGTGACCGTCCTGGTCGGCGGGCAGAACCACCTCGGCACCCGACTTCAACGTCGCGCTGGTGATGTCCTCGGGGTCGCCGACGATGAGATCCGGGCGATAGCCCGCCGACTTCAGGACGTCGGCGCCTGCTCCGACGCCGATGAGGATCGGCGAGTATTCCTTGATGAACGGCTTGAGGTTCTTCAGGTCGGACGCGTGGTCCGGGCCGTCGGACACGATGACGACGTGCCGTTCCTTCATGTCGACGTCGACGTCGGGGACCCCGACCCCGTCGATCAGCAACGGGCTCTCGGTGCGGATGAACTCGATGGTGTTGCCGGAGAACGCCTCGAGGTGGTCGACGAGACCGGTCTTCGCCTCGATCATCCGGTCGGAGATCTCCGCCTCGGTCTGTTCGTCGCCCTTGGCGATGCGCCGTTCCCCGGAGTAGACACCTCCCCCGTTCACCCGGACCTTGCTGCCGTCTTTGATGCTCTTGAAGATCTCGGCGCCCGCCGAATCCACCAGCAGGATTCCGTTGGCGACGATCACCTCCGGGCCGAGGTTGGGATACCGCCCGGAGATCGAGGGCGACGCGTTGATCACTGCGAGAACGCCGGCCTTCACGAGGGCGTCCGCGGTTCCGCGATCGAGGTCGAGCTCGTCGAGAACGACGATGTCACCGGGTCCGACGCGGCGCAGCAACTTGGCCGTGTTGCGATCCACCCTGGCGATGCCGCTGACCCCAGGCAAAGTTTCGGTGTTACGTGACAGCAGTGCCGGCATCTTCATGGATTCGATGATGGACCGGAAGCTCGACCGACCTGTGGAGGCGCGCCGAACCGTTTACCACATCAGTCACACCATTACCACGGGCGGCCGACGGAACACCGAGCCGGGTCAGGCGGAACGCTCGGCGTTGGCCGTCGCCAGCAGCTCCTCTGCATGGGCGCGTCCGGTCTCCGTGTCGTCGAGGCCGGCGAGCATCCGGGCCAGTTCCACGACCCGTTCGTCGTCGGTGAGTGTGTGCACGCCACTGCTGACGACGCCGTCCTCGTCGTCGACCTTGTCGACCACCAGGTGGGTGTCTGCGAACGCCGCGACCTGCGGAAGGTGCGTGACGACGATGACCTGGTGCGTGCGGGCCAGCCGGGCCAGCCGCCTGCCGATCTCGACCGCGGCCCTCCCGCCGACGCCGGCGTCGACCTCGTCGAACACCATGGTCGCGCCGGAGTCGGACCCGGCGAGTACCACCTCGAGCGCAAGCATCACGCGCGAGAGCTCACCGCCGGACGCGCTCTTGCTGATGGGCAGCGACTGCGCGCCGCTGTGCGCCGACAGCCGGAACTCCACTTCGTCGACGCCGGACGATCCCGCATGGAGTTCGGTGCCGTCGACGGTGAGCGGGGCCGTGTCCTGGGGTCCGGCGATCCGGGGCCGGACCGTCACCTCGAGCGCCGCCCGGCCCATTGCCAGACCGGCGAGTTCGGAGCTGACCGCCTTGGCGAGTTTGGTCGCCGCCTTGACGCGGGCCGCGGTCAGTTTGGACGCGGCCTCCGCCGTCGACGCCGCCGACTCCTCCACCTGCTTCGTCAGCGCGGCCAGCGCATCGGAGGACACGTCGATCTTCTCGAGCCGCGCACGGGCGTTGTCGGCCCATTCCAGGACGCCGTCGACGTCCGCGGCGTACTTGCGGATGAGGTTCTTCAGCTCCGCCTGCCGGGACAGCAGGGAATCCAATGCCCCCGGGTCCGCCGGCAGTCCGGCGAGGTACGTGGTGAGGTCGGCGGAGACGTCGGTGACCACCGCGATCACCTCGGCGAGGCGGGGTCCGAGCCCGTCGAGTTCGGGATCGGTGGCCGATTCGATCCGGGCCCGCGCCTCGGACAGCAGGTCCAGCGCGGGCGCGGCCACGCCGTCGCCGTCCATGTCGTCGCCGCCGGCGAGCGCCGCGTGCGCTTCCTCCGCCGCCGACCGCAGCGAGTCGAGTTCGCTGAGCCTGCGCACCTCCGACACGATCGACTCGTCCTCGCCCGGGGCGGGGGCGACGCCGTCGATCTCGTTGAGGGCGAACGTCAGTTGGTCGGCTTCCTGCGCGAGTTCCCGGGTACGACCGGTCCGTTCGATGAGTTCGGATCGCGCGGTCATCCACTCGTCGCGGTGTTTGCGGTACCGCGCGACCAGCGGCCCGACCGTCTTGTCCGCGAATCGGTCGAGCGCGGCACACTGCTGGTCCGGGCGGAGCAGCCGCAGCTGGTCGTTCTGCCCGTGCACGGTGAGCAGCGGATCGGTGAACTCCGACAGCACGCCCGCCGGAACGCTGCGGCCACCCAGGTGGGCGCGGGACCGGCCGTCGCTGCCGACGGTGCGGACCGCGATGATGGTGCCGTCCTCGTCCCGCTCGGCACCGGTCGATTCGAGCAGCCGGGTCACGGCCCGTTCGACGTGCTCCGAGCCCTCGTCGGTCATGAACCGGCCCTCGACGACGGCACGCGGCGCACCGAGGCGGACTCGTCCCGCGTCTGCCCGCGCACCGCTGAGCAGGTGCAGGCTCGTCACCACCATCGTCTTACCCGCGCCGGTCTCACCGGTGAGCACCGTCAAACCTTCGTGGAATTGCGCCGACGCCTCGGAGATCACACCGAGGTTGTCGATCCTGATCTCTGCCAGCACGTCTAGGGCTTCCTTCCTCGCCACCCGGTGACGGGCAGCTCGAACTTTCGCACCATCCGGTCCGCGAACGGCGCCGAATCCAGTCGTACCCAACGAACGGGTTCCTTGCCACGCACCACTTCGACGCGGGCGCCCGCAGGCAGTTCGAGCGTCCGGCGACCGTCGCAGAACACCAGACCGTCGTGACTGCCTGCCACCGTCTCCACCGCAATCAACGATTCCGGGCTCGTCACGAGGGGGCGCGCGAACAAGGCGTGCGCGTTGCTCGGAACCACCAGCAGCGCCTCGAGCTCCGGCCACACCACGGGGCCGCCCGCGGAGAACGCGTATGCCGTCGACCCGGTGGGTGTGGAGATGAGCACGCCGTCACAGCCGAACGCCGACACCGGCCGCCCGTCCACCTCCAGCACCACCTCGAGGACACCGAGCCGGGACCGGTTCTCGATGCTCGCCTCGTTGAGCGCCCAGCCTCGTTCGATGATCTCGTCGTCCACCCGTACCAGCACGTCCAGCGTCATGCGGTGCTCGATGCGATATTCCCGGCGCACCACCTGGCCGAGCGCCTCGTCGAGGTGCTCGGCCTCCGTTTCCGCGAGGAATCCGATCCGGCCCAGGTTGATGCCGAGGACCGGAATGGACGCAGCCTGGGCGAGTTCCGCCGCCCGGAGGAACGTCCCGTCCCCACCGAGGACGAGCACCATCTCGCACCCGAGGGCCGCGTCGGGGCCTGCCTGCACGATGGTGACTTCGAGCCCGGGAACCAGGAACTCGTCGGCCGCCATGCCGTCCATCGGTTCGATGCGGGTGCTGTCGACCTCGTCGACGAGAACACGCAGTCCGATCCCGGCCCGCTCGAAGATCTTGCCGACGCGCCGCGCGGTCTCCGTGATCTCGGCGCGACCCGGATGCGCCACGAGCAGGATCTCCCGCTCGCGTTGCTGGGCGCCGCTGCTTCCCCCGCTCACTGTGGTCCCTCCTGCACCGCGGTGCGGATCAACTCTTCTACCGACTCGACCGGTACATCATCCGTCCCGGGTGTGACATCCGCGCGGAGCCACAGGAAGTATTCGACGTTCCCCGACGGCCCCGGCAGCGGACTGGCCACCGCACCGACGGTACGCAGTCCGAGCGACGCCGCCGTCTTCGCGACGTCCAGCACCGCGGCGACACGCAACTCCGGGTCACGCACCACCCCACCGGAGCCCACGTGATCCTTGCCGACCTCGAACTGCGGCTTCACCATCGGAACAAGATCTGCGCCCGCGGCCACGCAGGCGACGAACGCCGGGAGCACGAGCTTCAGGGAGATGAACGACAGGTCCGCGACCACCAGTTCGACCGGGCCGCCGATCTGCTCGGCATCGATGGATCGCACGTTGGTGCGGTCCACGACGTGGACGCGGTCGTCGGACTGCAGCCGCCACACCAACTGTCCGTACCCGACGTCCACCGCCACGACCTCCCGCGCGCCGTGGTGCAGCAGCACGTCGGTGAAGCCGCCGGTCGAGGCGCCGGCATCGAGGCAACGCTTGCCGTCGACTTCGAGTCCGCGGGGGGTGAACGCCTCCAGCGCACCGAGGAGTTTGTGCGCGCCACGCGATGCCCAGGACACTTCGTTGTCGACCTCGACGACCCGCAGCGGGGTTCCCGCTTCGATGGCGGTGGCCGGTTTGGTCGCTGCCGCACCCGAGATCAGCACTCGGCCGGAGGCGATGAGTTCTTGCGCGTGTTCTCGGGACCGGGCCAGCCCCCGCCGAACGAGTTCGGCATCCACCCGTGCTCGACGGGCCACGTCAGATCTTGTCCACGGTGGCCAGAGCCTCCACCAGCACGTCGTGCGCCTTCTCGAGAAGGTGGGCTTTGCGTGGGATGACCCCGACGCCGTGCTCGTCGTCGGGGTCGGGTTCGACGGCTCCGAGCCGCGACAACAATCCGTCGACCTCCGTGTGGATCTTCTCGGGGTCGACACTCTGAGGAGGCCCAGGTAGATGGGCTCCCGGGCGCGGTATTGGCGTGCTCATCGGGCACAACGCTAGTCCATCGCGTTCGGATACGCATACAGCGAATCGCGTGACGAACGACGCGGGTCGGGCGGGTTTCAGGCACTCCAGCCGGAGACGACCGCGCTCACCGCGGGCGTCGTCGACGTGATCCTCGCGAAGTCGGGGAATTTCCATGCACCGACGGCCACGGCCCGCAGCAACGTAGCCGAATCCACCGGATCGGCCGAATCCGCGGTCGGTTCGATCACCAGATCGGTGCCGTCGAACTCGACGGACCACCGGCTGTCCTCACCGACGACGGACTCGTCTGCGGGCCGGTTGAGCGAGTCCAGTTCGGATGCCAGGTAGGTGGGGCGCTGCTCCTGCGGGGCACGCAGAACGTCGATCGCGGTGCTCACGCCGGTGAGCACCAGCAGCGAGTCGAGACCGACGTTGTTGGCGCCTTCGATGTCGGTGTCCAGCCTGTCGCCGACCACCAGGGGCCGCACACAACCGCTGCGGCGCATCGCATCTTCCATCAACGGCGCTGCCGGCTTTCCCGCCACCAGTGGTTCGCGGGACGTCGCCGCGCGCAGGGCCGCGACCATGGAACCGTTGCCGAGGACCAGACCCCGTTCGGTGGGGAGGGTCGAGTCCAGGTTCGCCGCCACCCAGACGGCACCGGCACGGATCGCGAGCGTCGCCTCGGCGAGGATCGCCCAGCCCGTGGTCGGCGAATGCCCCTGGACCACAGCGGCGGGCGCGTCCTCAAACGACCGCACCGGACGCAAACCGACGTTCCGAACTTCGTCGGCGAGCGCGTCCGTGCCCACGACGAGCACGGCCGAATCGGGTGCGACATTCTCCGCGAGGAGCCTGGCCGCGGACTGCGAACTCGTCACCACCGTCGACTCGTCGGCGGCGAAGCCGAGTTCGGTCAGGTGTTCCGCGACGTCGCCGGGACTGCGACTGGCGTTGTTGGTCACGTAGTAGCAGGACTGCGTCCCCGCCGCCAAAGCCTCACGCGCACCGGGAACTTCCTGCGGTCCCTGGTACAGCGTGCCGTCCAGGTCGAACAGCAGACCGTCGTAATTCTCGCGCAGGGTCGTCACTGATCGTCTCCGGTCAGCTCGGCCACACGCTCCTCCGCGTCGGTGTCACCCTCGAGATCCGCCGCAGCGGAGTTGAGGAACCACTTGAGTCCGTCCTCGATGCGACCGGCCGCGACCAGGGCATCCGCGTACGCGTAGAACAGACGAGCGGCACCGGGACCGGTCCGGGAGGCGTCCAGGTCCGGGGTCTGCAGCGTGACGACGGCCTGATCGAACTGTCCGAGGTCCATGCGCGCTCCGGCGACCACCATGCGCAGCTCCGCGGCCTCGTCACCCGACAGCGCTGCCGCTTCCTCGCTTCGCCCGAGTTCGATCGCTCGCTCCGGGCGCCCAAGTCCACGTTCGCAGTCCGCCATCACCGCGAGCAGTCCGGGACCGCCCGCCATACGACGAGCAGCACGCAACTCCGACAGCGCTTCCGCCCATTCACCGGCGTGGTACGCAGTGATACCCGCGGCCTCACGGACAACCGCGATGCGACCGGCACGCTGACGCGCAGCCCGGGCATGCGCGAGTGCGAGACGCGGATCGTCGTCGACGAGTTTGCCGGCCATCACCAGATGGCGCGCAACAGTGTTCGCGTTCGTCTTGTCCAAGCTCAGCAGATCGCGGCGGACACTCGGATCCAGTTCACCGGCCTCGACGTTCTCGGGCAGATCCGGTTCGTCCGGACGAGCCTGCTGCCGCTGCGGACGGTCACCTTCACGTCCGCGAGGCGCGAAGCCGCCCTCGCCGCCACGACGGGGTCCGCCACCGCGACGATCGCCGCCTGCGCCACCACGATTGTCGCGCGAATCGCGGCGAGGACCGCCGGCGCCGCGGTTAGCACCGGAGGCACCGCCGCGGTTAGCACCGGAGGCACCGCCTCCGCGGAAGGACCGACGTCCGTCGTCACTCTCCGACACAGTCATTCCTTTCACACAAACCACGAAAGGGGACCCAGTATATTGGGTCCCCTTTCGGTAACGGATGTTCGGCGGTGTCCTACTCTCCCACACCCTGTCGGGTGCAGTACCATCGGCGCTGGAGGGCTTAGCTTCCGGGTTCGGAA
>NZ_JBHVEY010000041.1:0-39686 GCF_042802055.1 Rhodococcus sp. NPDC057529 | reverse complement strand
TGCCGGCTCCGGTCCCGCGGTTGTCCCGGACGCCCGGTCAGATCAAGTCGCCGGCACCGAAGCTCGGCCAGGACAACAACAAGATCGAACTCTGATGAGTTCGATATCTGTCAAGAACGAAATCTGAGGAACCAAACCACAACGCTCAACCGTCACAGCGCATCTGCGTGCGGACGCGATGGAACTCGCTCGCTGCGTCACCGTCGGCGACGAACCATACGACTCGTGCGATCAGTCCGGTTCCGCGAATCCGCCGCGATCGGCGATTCGTTTCGGGCGCTGACCGTCGGCGAAGGGAGATTCACGGTGTCGAGCTCTGAAGTGTTAGCAGATTACCCAGTCACTACGACTGCGCGCGCCGCCGCCACCATCGGCGTCGTGGCCGAGTCGCATCTGAAGGAGACGAGGGTCGCGGCTACCCCCGCTACCGTCAGGCAATTGATCGGTCTGGGATACGACGTCCTTGTCGAGTCAGGAGCGGGGAAACGATCCAGTTTTGCCGACGAAGCCTACGCGGCGGCAGGTGCTGCCGTGGTTACGACCGGCGAGGCCTGGACTAGCGAGATCATCATCAAGGTCAACGCTCCTACCGACGACGAGATCGCCCGCCTACAGGACGGTGCGACCCTCGTCGGGCTGCTCCACCCCGCCTATAACCCCGATTTGGTCGACAAACTCGCTGTACGCCGGGTCACGGCTCTGGCAATGGACGCTGTTCCACGCATCTCGCGTGCGCAGTCGATGGACGTGCTCAGCTCGATGGCCAACATCGCCGGCTACCGAGCCGTCATCGAAGCAGCCCACGAGTTCGGTCGCTTCTTTACCGGCCAAGTGACCGCCGCTGGAAAAGTGCCTCCAGCGAAGGTTCTCGTCGCCGGTGCGGGGGTCGCCGGCCTGGCGGCGATCGGCGCAGCCAGCAGCCTCGGCGCGATTGTGCGTGCCACCGATCCGCGCCCGGAGGTCGCCGACCAGGTCAAGTCCATCGGCGGCGAGTACTTGGCAGTCGAGGTCGACGAGGACGGAATGCACTCCTCGGACGGGTACGCGAAGGCGACCAGCGAGGCGTATAACCTGCGCGCAGCCGAGATCTACTCCGAACAAGCACGGGACGTCGACATCATCATCACCACCGCACTGATCCCCGGCCGCCCCGCCCCTCGCTTGATCACTGCTGCGGACGTGGCGAGCATGTCGAGCGGTTCGGTAATAGTGGACATGGCTGCCTCTCACGGTGGAAACGTCGAAGGCAGCGTCGCCGGCGAGGTAGTGCGGACGGGCAACGGCGTCACCATCATCGGCTACACCGATCTCGCAGGACGACTGCCCACCCAGGCCTCTCAGCTATACGGCACCAATCTGATCAACCTCGCCAAGCTGGTAACCCCAAACAAGGACGGCCAGTGGGCCCTGGACCTCGACGACGTCGTCCAGCGCGGGATCACCGTCGTCCGCAACGGCGACAAGCTCTGGCCACCGCCTGCGGTGCAGGTCAGCTCCGTACCCGAACCGCTATCAGTGCCCTCAGTACCCGCACCGGTAAGCGAGCAGAAGTCGTTGTCCACCGGTGCCAAACTCGGGCTGGCGTCAATGGCGGTTGCGGTGCTTTTTCTTCTGACCGCCTATGCACCCGAACCGCTCCCGCGGCACCTCACCGTCCTCGTACTCTCAATCGTGATCGGCTACTACGTGATCGGGAAGGTTCACCACGCGCTGCACACCCCGTTGATGTCGGTCACCAACGCTATCTCCGGTGTCATCGTGGTTGGTGCCCTTCTTCAGGTCGGCGCCAACGACACCATTGCCCGCCTCCTCGCTGCCATTGCGATCCTCCTCGCATCCATCAACGTCTTCGGCGGCTTCGCGGTAACCCGCCGCATGCTCGCCATGTTCTCGAAGGGATCCTGAGATGTCGTTCCCCTCGGCTGCCACTGCGGCGTACCTTGTCGCATCCCTTTTGTTCATTCTTTCGCTGGCAGGCCTGTCCAAGCACGAAACCGCCAAGCGAGGTCTCACAGCAGGAATCGCTGGCATGGTCATCGCCTTGGTCGCCACCGTCGGCCTCGTCTTCGACGGACGGGCTGGTGCCGTGTCGGTCGCGCTTCTGGTGATTGCGGTCGTCACCGGCGCTGTCATCGGACTGTGGCGTGCTCGCATCGTCGCGATGACCGGAATGCCCGAGCTGATCGCGTTGCTGCATTCTTTCGTCGGCCTCGCCGCAGTGCTAGTCGGCTGGAACGGCTACCTTGCCTCCGGTCACCTCGGCGGCGCACTGGCCCGCATCCACCATGCCGAGGTCATCATCGGTGTCTTCATCGGCGCGGTGACCTTCACCGGCTCGATTGTCGCGTTTCTCAAATTGTCCGCCCGGATCAAGTCGACACCGTTGGTATTGCCCGGTAAGAATCTGATCAACCTCGGAGCCCTCACGCTCTTCGCCGGTCTGACTATCGCCTTCGTGGTCCACCCGCTGCTGTGGGAGTTGGGCGTCGTTACGATCGTCGCCCTCGCCCTGGGTTGGCATTTGGTGGCCAGCATCGGCGGTGGCGACATGCCGGTCGTAGTGTCGATGCTCAACTCGTACTCCGGGTGGGCTGCCGCCGCCTCAGGCTTTCTGCTCGGCAACGACCTGCTCATCGTCATCGGAGCGCTGGTCGGCTCCTCCGGTGCCTACTTGTCCTACATCATGTGCCAGGCGATGAACCGGTCCTTCCTCTCGGTCATAGCGGGTGGCTTCGGCATCGAAATCCATACCGGCGCAGAGACCGACCATGGTGAGCACCGCGAGATCCGCACTGACGAGGCGGTAGAGCTGCTCGCCTCTGCGTCGTCAATCGTCATCGTTCCCGGGTACGGGATGGCCGTCGCTCAGGCGCAATACCCAGTGGCGGAGTTGACCCGCATCCTCCGCGAACGCGGTGTTGACGTGCGATTCGGTATACATCCGGTCGCGGGGCGACTGCCCGGGCACATGAACGTGCTGCTTGCCGAGGCGAAGGTTCCCTACGACATCGTCTTCGAGATGGATGAGGTCAACGACGACTTCGCCGACACCGACGTCGTGCTCGTCATCGGAGCGAACGACACGGTTAATCCTGCGGCAACCGAGGATCCCGGCAGTCCCATTGCCGGCATGCCGGTTCTCCGTGTCTGGGAAGCATCGAACGTCATCGTGTTCAAGCGGTCCATGGCCACTGGCTACGCCGGCGTTCAGAACCCGCTGTTCTTCCGGGCGAACACCCAGATGCTCTTCGGCGACGCCAGGGACCGTGTCGAAGGCATATCGCGAGCCCTCACTGCTTCGACCACAGTAGCCGCACCCGCGATGACCTCGAAGAAATGAGAGTGGAAGAAATGAGAGTGATTGTGGGCAAATGCAAAAGAGGCTGTGATGTCAACAAGACTGAATCGCCTCAGCAGGGTCGTCGTAGGAAGGACCTGCCGTGACGGATTCGATCGTTGAACAATTGGCCGCGTTCAGTGATTGCACTTCGTTCGTGCAACTACCGTGCCGCGTCATTGACGAGATCAAGCGGCTTGTTCTCGACTCGCTTGGTTGTGCGTTGGCGGCAGGGAGCGAATCCGGCTCCCGTATTGCTATCGAGTACGGTCGCATACTGAGCGGATCGTCAGGCGAAGCGACGATCATCGGCGCTAGTGGAAGGGCCTCGGTGTTCGGAGCCGCGTTCGCCAACGCCGAGCTCGTGCTTGCCCTGGACTACGACGCAGTGATGCAGCCGGGGCATGTCACCCCGTATGTCCTGCCTCCCGCTCTGGCGCTCGCCGAAAGCCTGGGGAGGTCGGGGCAGGACCTAATTGTGTCGCTTGCTGTGGCACACGAGATGTCGTACCGCTTCGGTGAAGCGATGGGACCTTTGCGGTGGTACGACGACGGCCAGTGCTCCGTGGCTCCCGTATTCGGCTACAGCAGTACAGTGTTCGGTGCGACCGCCGCGGTAGGCCTCATACGGAAGCTTCCGCAGGATGTTCTTGCGAGTGCGTTGGGCATTGCCGGGGGGATAGCACCTGTCAACGCGAAGCTCGCGTGGATCAAACACGCTCCGAGCACGACGATCAAACATCTCCCTCCCGGTGTACTCACCCAGACCGCGTTGACGGCGGCGCACTTGGCCGAATTCGGGCATCGTGGCGACCTGCAGCTGCTCGACGACACGGAGTACGGTTACCCTCGGTTCACAGGCGCCTCGCACTGGGATCCCGGACGGATCACGGCTGGGCTGGGCAGCGACTGGCGGTTCCCTGATCGGGTTGTCTACAAACGCTACCCGAATTGCTCAATTATGCATCCGATGCTCGACTCGGTAATCGGGATCGTCGAGGCGAACCACCTTGATCCCCACGAAATCGAGGGAATCGCAGCGTGGGGTGAAGCCTTCTTCGAACAGCCGATCTGGCTCAACCGGACCATCGAAACCGTCCGCGATGCCCAGTACAGCATCGCCCACTGCCTAGCAGCTGCCGCGCATCTGGTACCGATCGGGAAAGAATGGCAGGAATTCGATTTCGTCTTCAGCCCCTCGGTGCTGGCGCTGATGGACAAAGTCACCTTCCATGCACACCCAGGGTCCGGTGGTGCGGCCTCATCAACGAGAGTCGAGATCTCCGCGCGCGGGCGGACCTTCGTGCACGAGCAAGATGGAGAGAGTAGCGGTTCTCGCGTAATGACGACCGAAGAGCTGATCGCCAAGTTCCACAGCAACGCTGACGGAGTGATTACACAGAGCGACGTCAAACGTGTCGTCGATGCCGTGCTGAATTTAGACGCCGTTACTGACATTGGAACCATCATGGATCTGCTCACCCCTGCAGTTGCGCCCAGGCTTTAACGTCACTGAGCGTAAAGGCGAACCGCTGGAGATCGTGGCACAGCCAGGGTCGGGGAGATTACCCACTGATCCGGCGTAGGCGCATCGCGACGACGTTCAAGATCAGTGATTACCTCTACGACGAAAATTCATGCGTTGACCAAGGAGCCACCATGACGCAGCTAGACGGCAAGATCGCCTTGATCACCGGAGGCGGGTTCGGGCTCGGCGCGGCCAGGAGAATGATCGAAGAAGGCGCCACGGTCTACATCGCAGGTCGAGATCAGGCACGGCTGGACGATGCGGTTGCACATTTGGGCGCCCGGGCACAAGTCACCCGCGTCACCAAGAAGACCGAGATGGACACCGTAGCCACGACGATCCTGCAGGGGCAGGGCAAGCTCGACATCGTGTTCGCGAACGCCGGCGCCGAAATTCGGTTCCTCAT
This sequence comes from Rhodococcus sp. NPDC057529, assembly GCF_042802055.1. Taxonomy (NCBI): domain Bacteria; kingdom Bacillati; phylum Actinomycetota; class Actinomycetes; order Mycobacteriales; family Nocardiaceae; genus Rhodococcus; species Rhodococcus sp. NPDC057529. The sequence goes on along the minus strand of NZ_JBHVEY010000041.1, from coordinate 34,415 downwards.
CAGTGGACCCTGTGGTGATCGCCCGATCGGGAGAGTGACGCGCCTTGGGGATGTGTTCCCCTCAGGGGCGGTATCCTGATCTATATTGCGAAAGTAGTTGTCTTACAGACGATTATGCAAGATTCTGCTAGATGTGTGTTCTGTGGCCCCTCGTGGCAGTCGATTTTCGCTTAGGGATGCTAAATTCTGTGCATGCGGGAGTAAGCGCTCCGCTTCGTTGGGAGTATTCATGAAAACCGCTTCGCCGCGGACGCACTATCATTTGACATTTGCCGTTCTCACTATCGGTGTCGGCGCCTTTGCCCTTCTGCAGTCGCTGGTGATTCCGGTGCTGCCGACCCTCGAGTCGGCACTGGGCACGACTCAGGCCGACGTCACGTGGGTGTTGACCGCCTACCTGTTGTCGGCGTCGATCTCCACCCCGGTCATGGGACGGCTCGGCGACATGCACGGCAAGAAGCGCGTGTTCGTCGTTGCACTCACCGCGCTGGCGGTGGGGTCCCTGCTCGCCGCCCTCGCCACATCTCTGCCGGTAATGATCGCGGCCCGGGTGATCCAGGGCATCGGTGGCGGTGTCCTGCCGTTGGCGTTCGGCATCATCCGCGATGAGTTCCCCGAGGAGAAGGTGGCGGGTGCTGTCGGCATCATCGCCGCACTCACCGCTGTCGGCGCAGGTCTCGGCATCGTCCTCGCCGGTCCCATCGTGACGGTGCTGAGCTACCACTGGCTGTTCTGGATTCCGCTGATCATGGTCGTGCTCGCGGGGGTGGCCGCGCAGATCCTGATCCCCGACTCCCCCGTGCACACTGCCGGCAAGATCAACTGGCTCACCGCGCTGCTGCTCTCCGGGTGGCTCGTCGCGCTACTGCTCGGTGTGAGTCAGGCGCCCACATGGGGTTGGGGGTCACCGATCGTCGTCGGGCTTCTGGTGGCTGCCGCGGTCATCGTCGTGACATGGGTGGTCGCCGAAGCGCGATCCGCCAACCCGCTGATCGACATGCGGATGATGCGCATCCGCAGCGTCTGGGCGGCCAACCTGCTGGCCCTGCTGATGGGCGTCGGCATGTATGCCGCATTCGGCTTCCTGCCGCAGTTCCTGCAGACGCCCACGTCCGCGGGATACGGCTTCGGCGCCTCGGTCACCGAGTCGGGGCTGATGCTGCTGCCCCTGAGCGTGGGAATGTTCCTGCTCGGACTCGCCTCCGGCCGCCTGGCGGCTCGGCTGGGTTCGAAAGTCCTGCTCATCGCAGGGTCGATCGTGGGTGCGATCGGCTACTTCGTGGTGGCGTTCGCGCATGACACCGAAATCGACATCTACGTTGCCACGTCATTGATCGGGATCGGCTTCGGACTGGCTTTCTCGGCGATGTCGAATGTCGTCGTCGCAGCGGTACCACCCGAACAGACCGGTGTCGCCAGCGGTATGAACGCGAACATCCGCACGATCGGCGGCTCTGTGGGCGCTGCACTCATGGCCAGCATCGTCACCGCGGGGGCGTCCTCCGCGGGAGTTCCGCAGGAATCCGGCTACACCCATGGATTCGTCATGCTGGGCACAGCAGTGGGCCTCGGCGCCGTTGCGGCCATGTTCATCCCGGCGATGAAACGGGACAAGACCACGAATCTCGAGGAGTCGGCCGCACTGCGGCACCCGGAACTCGCGATGGTCGCGGGCGGCACTCTGGTGGGCGACGAATCCGAATGAAGTCCGACATGAGGGTTCGGGGAAGCGGAAGGGCGCTGCGCCGCGACGCCGCGGAGAACCGGCAGCGGCTACTCGACGCGGCAGCGACCGTGTTCAGCGAGCGCGGCCTGGATGTGGGGGTCGACGAAATCGCCCGGGTCGCCGGCGTCGGGATCGGCACCCTCTACCGCCGGTTCCCCACCAAGGATGCATTGGTCAGTGAGCTCGTCCGCCAGGTATACGACGACTTCCTGGCCCTTGCCGACGAAGCGCTGTCCGCACCGGACGGCGAAGGCCTCGAGCAGGTTCTGTACGGTACCGGTGCCATCTTGGCGTCGAACCGAGGATGTTTGTCCCGTATGTGGAACGACGACGAGACCACGATGCTGCGGGACGAGTACCGACGGATCCTGTTCGAACTCCTGGCGCGAGCCAAGCAACACGGGCGCATCCGCGAGGATGCCGCCGACGCCGACCTGGATCTCATCTTCTGGTCCGTGCGCGGCGTCGTCGCGACAACCCGCGGCGTCACCGACACAGGGTGGCGCGGACGACATGGCCGACTTCAGCCTCGCCATGTTTCACGTAGCTGCCGGCAAGAACCCATACGACCGCGACCTGACCGACCTTATTGGCGAGCTCGCGACCCGATCCGAAGACTTTCGGGTGCGATGGGCCGCCCACGACCTGCATGAACATCAAACAGGTGTCAAGAGAGTGCACCGCAGCCTCGTCGGTGATATGAGCCAAATATGCGAAACCCCCTCTCTGCCAAAGGATCCCAGGCTGATAGTGTGCACAAACACGGCTGAACCGGGTAGCACTTCAGTCGACGCTTTGCGACTCCTGTCGGCCTGGCATAGACCAATGAACCAACTGTCGACGAGACCACCGTTGCGCAACAAGAAGCTAACCAACCCCCACGGGATGTTGCGCGTCCACCAAACTTGAGATGAGTAAAGACTGGTGGCAGCCAACGGCCTGGACCCCACGTTCATCACATCACGAATTCCATCGCCTCGAATCTCACGACGATCGAGACGCAGTTCAGTACGGAATCGCAGCCGGTTCTTCTGCCGGATTCAGGACACGCAAGCGGGAGACTCTCAGTCTCTCGGTAGTCGCTTGCTCAAGGCACGCGGCAGTTGAGAATCGCCGCAAAGGGTGACATTCCAAAGGCGGATGATCGCAGAACACATTTCAGGACACCAATGGCAGAGATACTCTTGGGGCACGCCATCGAGAGGTGGTCCAAGGGTTGAATGGGTGCTGGTCGTGCCGTCGGGGCCAGTGCATGGGAAGACATGAGTCGACGGAGTGAGTTGACCGTTCGATGGGTGAAGGTGATCCGCTCGACACGCAGCGGTACTCGCCGTCCCCGGCCGCGGAGCTGGCAGGCACCGGTTTCGCCGATGCCGAGGAGATCGGCCGGGGTGGGTTCGGGGTGGTCTACCGCTGCTCGCAGGTGGAGCTGGATCGCACGGTGGCTGTCAAGGTGCTTACCGTGGAATTGGACGAGGAGAATCGGGCCCGGTTCTTTCGGGAGCAGCGGGCGATGGGGCGGTTGACAGGGCACCCGAACATTGTCCATATTCTGCAGGTCGGTGCGACCGGCAGCGGTCGTCCGTACATTGTGATGCCGTATCACCCGCAGGATTCACTGGAGACCCGGATCCGGACAGACGGGCCGCTCACGCTGGACCAGGCGTTGCGGCTGGGGGTGAAAATAGCAGGTGCGGTGGAGTCGGCCCACCGGCTGGGCATCCTGCACCGCGATGTCAAACCGGCGAACATTTTGCTCACCGATTACGGGGAGCCGGAGTTGGCCGATTTCGGTATCGCGCACATCAGTGGGGGTTTCGAGACGGCGACCGGCGCGGTGACCGGGTCGCCAGCGTATACCGCGCCGGAGGTGCTGGGCGGTGATCCGCCGAGTCCGGCGGCGGATGTGTACGGCCTGGGTGCCACCCTGTTCAGTGCTCTGACCGGGCATGCTGCGTTCGAGCGGCGTAGCGGGGAGCAGGTGGTGGCGCAGTTTCTGCGGATCACCACGCAGGAGGTGCCGGATCTGCGGGAGCTTGGCATCCCCGAGGATGTGTCTGCGGTGATCGCTCGGACGATGTCCCGTGATCCTGGTCAGCGTCCGGCTACCGCCACCGACCTCGGCGAGGAACTGCGCGCCCTGCAACGCGACCACGACCTTGCGGTCGACGACATGGCCCTGCACGAGGACCCAGCCGCGAAGGGGAACTATCGGCAGTTGGCGTCGGGCGATCGGCACCATTCCGTACAACCCACCCCTCGGGGCATTACGGGGAACCTTCCCCTGGAATTGACGAGTTTCGTCGGCCGCCGACAGGAGCTCACCGAGGCGAGGAACCTGCTGGCCCGGTCGAGGCTCGTGACGTTGACCGGAATCGGCGGTGTCGGCAAGACGCGGCTGGCGATGCGGGTGGCGGCGGCTGTGCAACGCGACTACGGCGACGGTGTGCGCCTGGTCGAGCTAGGCGAACTGCGTGAAGGGTCGTCGTTGATCGACGCGGTGGCCGCGGAGGTGGGGGTACGGGACCACTCGGCACGGCCGTTGCGGGACGTGCTGGTCGATTTCCTCACGTCGAGAGAACTGCTGCTGGTCCTCGACAACTGCGAACAGATGGTGGACGCGGTCGCCGAACTCACGGGCCTGCTGCTGCGAACCTGTCCGTGGTTGCGGATCCTGGCCACCAGCCGCGAACCTCTGGTCATCGGTGGGGAAGCGGTGTTGCGGGTGCCGCCGCTGGCAGTGCCGGATCCCGAGCGGCGGCCCTCCTTGCGGGGGTTGCCGAAATACGATGCGGTGACGTTGTTCGCCGACCGCGCCGCCGCCGCGGTTCCCGGGTTCGCGCTGACGGAGGAGAACGCGGCGGCGGTGGCGGGGATCAGTCATCGATTGGACGGGTTGCCGCTGCCGATCGAACTGGCCGCCGCACGGTTGCGGGCGATGTCACCCGAGCAGATCCTGCAGCGGCTGACCGACCGCTACACACTGCTCAGTCGCGGCGGCCGGGGTGTGCCGACGCGTCAGCAGACCCTGCGATTGTCGGTCGACTGGAGTTTCGAACTGTGCACCGCCGAAGAACAAGTGGTGTGGGGCCGGGCGGCGGTGTTCGCGGGGAGCTTCGAACTCGATGCGGCCGAGCGCGTGTGTGGTGAGGGTCTGGGCACGGACGAGTTGCTGGACACACTGATGTCGCTGGTGGAGAAGTCGATTCTGATTCGGGAGGAGCACGGGCCGGTGGTGCGGTTCCGGATGCTCGAGACACTCCGCGAATACGGCTACGAAAAACTCGAGCAGACCGGCGAATCCCTCAGTGTGCGCCGGGGGCACCGGGATTGGTACGAGGCCTTGGCATTGGAGGCGGAGGCGGAGTGGATCAGCGCCGACCAACTCGACTGGATCGCCCGGCTGAAGCGGGAACTACCGAACCTGCGGGAGGCCCTCGAATTCACCGTCGACGACGACCCCGCCGCGGGCCTGCGCACCGCCTCTGCGCTCTATTGGTTCTGGATCTCTCAGGGCTATTACAATGAGGCGCGACGTTGGTTCTCCAGTCTCCTGTCACGTTCCAGCGGCCTCCTAACCCGCGAAAGGGCCACTGCCCTGGGGTGTGCAAGCGTCATAGCTGCCATCCAAGGAGACATACAGTCTGGGGCCGAATACGTGGAGGAGGGGCGCGCTCTGGCCTCGCAGGTTGGCGACACCACCATGTTAGCTCTCGCCGCGTATGCAGAGGGCATGTTGGGTCTATACAGCGGTGATCTGCCGCGTGCGTACTCTTCCCTCCAGGTCGCCTTGGAGAATTTCAGCGGACGTGAAGAACGAGTACTCGAAGTCGCGACGCTCTACCCATTGGGCTTGGCATATGGACTGGGCGGACAGACGGGCCGAGCCATTGAATGTCACGAAAAGGTGCTGGCAATCACTGACGCTTATGGCGAGAAGGTGAATCGGTCACATTCGCTGTGGGCTTTGGGTATTGACATGTGGAGACAGGGCAACATCGAACGTTCAGTGCGTTTACTCGAGCAATCGATGGAAATCACTCGTATAGTGCATAGCCCGCGTCTTGCCGCGTCCGGGCTGGAGGCGCTGGCCTGGATCGCGTGTGAGGAACAGGATGCGCGCCGGGCTGCGATACTGATGGGCGCGGCCGCTGAGCTAGCGCGTTCAGTCGGGAGCCTCGCAGTAATTCACTCTAGTCTTTTTGTTTACCACAGTGAATGTGAGAGCAACGCCCGCGTGCAGCTAGGCGACGCTTCATTTATTGCAAACCAGCGCAAGGGCGAACGGCTTGGATTTGACGCTGCGATCGCCTTTGCTCTCCATGAGAAACCGTCCGGTTCTTCTGTGTCGGCCGAAGAGGCCTCGCGACATCTGACAAGACGCGAACACGAAGTCGCCCACCTGATCGCTGAAGGCATGACCAATCAGAAAATTGCTCAACAGCTTGTGATTTCACCGAGGACTGCGCAGGGTCATGTGGAGCACATACTGGCCAAGCTTGGTTTCACCTCCCGCGCGCAGATCGCGGCATGGATTGTTGAGCAGGCGCGAGGTTAGACCCTCGAACCATCAAATGGTGCTTTGAAAGAACAGCAAAGGAAAGGCGAAGGCTGGCACACGAAACCGATCAGCACGAACACGCGTTGTGCCGAAAGGGCCCGCCAAGCGGCTTTGATGCCCCAGTCAGCTTCGCTAGGACGAACGCCTCGAACCGCATGAGGAACACGGCGATGGTTGAGCAGGGCTTGAATTCCTGTTGAGCGCTAGCCACTACTGGATCCACCCACTACTGGATCCACGACAGTTGATGCGATCACCACCACAGCGTGAGCGTTGATCCGGCGGCCTCGGCCTCGGCCTCCTGGATTGCGCGGCAATTCGCGCACGTCATGTTCGCCGATCTGAGCAACGTGCACGTCGTAATCAGCTGTCCGAGTTGATCGCGAAGTGTCATCTGGAAGATTGACGGTCAGTCGCTTGCACATCCGTCGCTGCCAAGGGGGTAAGGACAGGGCCTCCCTCATCCGGCCGCGGGCGGGTTGACTGGACCGTGGAACATGTACACACCTCCGAAGGGTGGAAGAGATGCACGCAAGAATACTCGGTCAGGGTCTGCAGGTGTCGGCCATCGGTCTGGGTGCGATGGGAATGTCGATGTCCTACGGTCCGAATCCGGGTGACCGGAACGACATGATCGGGGTGTTGCGGTACGCGATCGAGCAGGGAGTCACGTTCATCGACACCGCCGAGGTATACGGCCCCTACGTGAACGAGGAGCTCGTTGGCGAGGCGATCGCGCCGATCCGGGACCAGGTTGTCGTCGCGACGAAGTTCGGGTGGAATATCGTCGAGGGTCGGATGCAGGGCACCGATTCACGGCCCGAGCAGATTCGCCGCGTCGCTGATGCGTCCCTTCAACGTCTCGGTGTGGAAAGCATCGACTTGTTCTACCAGCATCGAGTGGACCCGAATGTGCCGATCGAGGACGTTGCCGGCGCTGTCGGTGAGTTGGTGGCTGCTGGAAAGGTGAAGCATTTCGGTCTCTCGGAGGCCGGGGCCGGGACAATCCGCCGAGCCCATTCGGTCTTTCCGGTGACGGCGGTGCAGAGCGAGTACTCGCTGTGGACCCGGGACCCCGAGGCGGAGGTACTGCCTACCTGCGTGGAGCTGGGCATCGGGTTCGTGCCGTTCAGCCCGCTCGGCAAGGGATTCTTCACCGGCACGGTCACGACGGAGTCGACGTTCGCGCCAGGCGAGGTGCGCGCCACCGTTCCTCGGTTCCAGGCTGAGAACCTTTCCGCGAACCAGGCGCTCATCGATCACGTTCGTGCTCTCGCGGCAACGCGAAACGCGACGCCCGCGCAGGTCGCACTGGCGTGGTTGCTTGCGCAGGGCCCGTTCGTCGTCCCGATTCCGGGTACCCGGCGACCCGAGCGCATCGACGAGAACGTCGGCGCGACGATTCTGCCGCTGTCGGCGGACGATGTCGCCGATCTCGACACTTTGGTCGACCGGATCGGGGTCGCTGGCACCCGCTACAACGAGACCGGAATGAAGATGGTCGGACTCTGAGAGCGGCTACCGAGCCTCCGGCGACCGCGCGTCGCCGGAGGCCGTAGGGGTCAGTTGGATTCGTCGCCGGTTTCGATGGGGTTCTCCGGGGCCGACAACCACTGGGACCAGGAGCCGGGGAACAGTGCGAGGTCGATGCCGACCCGGGCTGCCGCGGCGGCGAGCACCGAGGTGGTGACACCGGATCCGCAGTACGCGCCGATTGCTCGGGTGCTGTCGGCACCGCGCTCGCCGAACAACGTCTTCAGCTTCTCCACGTCCGCGAACGTGCCGTCCTCACCGAGTACCTCTGTGGCGTGGAGGTTGACGCGCCAGGGATATGGCCGTCGACCGGCTCGACCTCGCCCCGATACCATTCGGGTGCGCGGGCGTCGAGAAGGACACCGTTGCGTGCGTGGATCGCTGCCTCCGCGGCGGTGAGCGTCGGCAGCGCACCGGTGTACAAGTCGTCGTGCGAAACGGTGACCGTGCCCTCAGCCGTCGAGGCGGAGCCGGTCTCAGTGGCACTGTCTGCGTCGACCCAGGCGGACCAGCCGCCGTCGAGGATCCGGCCGTCGTCAAGTCCTGCGGCACGTAGGACCCACCAGGCCCTGGCGGAGCCGGCGCGGTTCCCGTCGTCGTATACGACGACGGTGTCGCCGCCGTCGATTTCCCAGCGCCGCAACGAGGCCTGCAGAGCGATGCCTGCCGGCAGCGGGTGGCGGCCGCGTCCGGTGACGGTGTGGTCGCTGAGGTCGGCCTCGAGGTCGACGTAGACGGCATCCGGGATGTGCCCGGCCTCGTACGCGGAGCGTCCGTCGGGTGCCGCGAGGGACCATCGGACGTCGAGCACCACGACGCTGGCGTCGGAGTTGAGCAGTTCCACGAGTTCGGGTGCGGAGATGAGTGTCATCGGTGTGTCCTATCGGAGTGTGCGGAGGTCATATTGCTTTGCCGGGATTGAGGATCCCCGCGGGGTCGAACACGGTCTTGAGTGAGCGCTGGACGCCCAGTCCGACGTCGCCGAGTTCGTCGGACAACCACGGTCGTTTGAGGATGCCGACGCCGTGTTCACCGGTCAGTGTCCCGCCGAGCCGCAGCGCCAGCGCGAACACGTCACCGATCGCGGCCTGCACCGACTCCGGGAGCGGATCGGTCGGAGCGACATCGGTCAGCACGATGGGATGTAGGTTCCCGTCGCCGGCGTGCGCGAACGTGAAGATCTGCACCCCGGTGCGCCGGGAGATCTCGGCGATGCCGTCGACCGCCTGCGACAACCGGGTGCGGGGGACCGCGATATCTTCGATGAGGACCCGGCCGAGTCGTTCGATCGAGGGCAGTGCCAGGCGCCTGACCTGCAGCAGTTGCTCGGCCTTGAGCTCATCGGCGGCCGACTCCACCCGGATCGCCCTGGTGCGCAGAATATCTCGCACCATATTCATCTCTGATTCGGCGCCGATGCCATCGGTCTGAACCAACAGGAAAGCACCGCCGTCTGCCCCGAGCGAGGTGCCCTGCGCCGTGTCGATCGCCATCAGCGTCACACGGTCGAGCAGTTCCAGGGTCGACGGCGTGAGTCCGGCAAGGAGGATGGCGCTCACCGTGTCGGCGGCGTCGGTGACGGTCGCGAAGGTGGCTGTCACGGTCTGCGTGCCGGCGGGACGTGGCGTCAGGCGCACGGTGGCCTCGACGACGACCCCGAGGGTGCCTTCTGAACCGACGAACAGGCTGGTCAGGTCGTAACCGGTGACGCCCTTGGCTGTGGTGCGGCCGGTTCGGATGCGTCGCCCGTCACCGAGCACGACATCGAGCGCGAGGACGGCGTCGCGCATGACGCCGTACTTCACACAGCGCACGCCGGCGTTGGTCGCGATGTTGCCGCCGATCGTGGAGATCGCGGCGCTGGCGGGGTCGGGGGCGTAGCGCAGGCCGTGTCGCGCGGCGGCGGCCCGAGGTCCGCTGTGATGCCCCCGGGCTGAACGCGGGCGATGCCGTTGTCGGGATCCAGTTCGAGGATCCGATTCATCCTCGACACGTCGAGGACGATCTCACCCGGCCCCGCGCCGGCGCCACCTGACAGACCCGTCCCGACGCCTCGGGGAACCACGGGGGTCGCGGTGCCACTGGCGTAGCGCAGCGTCGCGACGACGTCGTCGACTCCTGTGTCGGACGGGTCGGTGGACCAGTCAGCCACTTGGGCGGTGAGTTCGGACAGGTGCTTCGGGGGCGCGGCCGCGGTCATTCCGCGGTCGTGTCCCGCCGATCACCGGCAGCGCGGCGCCCAGGTGCAGCCGTTCGAGGAACAGGATCACGGTCGCTGCGACCGACCGGTGGGTCACGTCGTTGAGGATGTCGTGGTGACCGTCCTCGATGACGGCGACGGAGGCGTTCGGCAGGCTCTGATAGACCGCGACCGCCCGGTCGAGCGGGCTGATCCGGTCGGCGCTGCCGTGCACGGCGAGCACCGGAACCGGAGGTGCCGCGGCCGTCAGGTCCGCAGTGGTGATCGCGTCGACGCCTGCGAGGATGCCCTGCGCCGCGGACCGCAGCACGCCCTGGTGAGTGGGGCAGCCGGTGCGGAGTTCGATCTCCTCGTCCCACGACCCCGGAACGCCCGTTCCTACGGGCAGGCCCTTTCAGTGGGCGACGGTGGCCCGGGCGATGGCGATGATGTCTGTGGTGGTGCGGTTGCCGGGCTTCTCGCTGGCGGTCGCGGAGGTGCCGAACACGGCCTGGATCGCCGCGTTGAACGGGACCGGCACGTCGTGCAGGCGTCCGAGGAGAACGATTTCGCCTTTGAGGTAGTCGATTTCGGACGAGACGCCGCGAGCGAAGCTCTGCCCAGGTGGACTGCTGGCCGGGAACGATCCCCGAGTCCGGTGCGGCCGTGAACGCCGAGAGGTCCTCGGTGCGTTCGGCGACGGTGTCCGCAATATCGATGCCCACTGCGCCGAGCACGGCCCGCGCCTCGGCGGCGAGCTCGTTCTCGATGACGATCCGTTTCTCGTCGTCACCGGTGAGGACCTCGACGGCGTTGCGCACGTTGTAGACGATCTTCGCCGCCTTCCAACGGACCACGTCGTCGGAGATCTGCACAATGTACTCGGCAGCACGAAAGTCATCGGCGATCCGCTCGACAGCGGAGTCCGAACAGGGGTTGGTGGCCACCCGCAAGGCGGTCCGCAAACACGCGATCACTGCCACCACAGGGGCTGGCTCACCGGACAAACGCACCGCACCGCATCTCATACACGCCCACTGCTACCACCGGGAAACCGTTGATGGCAACGAGCGCAGCACTTCTGACGGTCTGTAAGCCTTCGGTGCTTGCTTGAGCCGGTTGCCCGGAAATCGGGCATGTCCGGTGGCGTGCTGTCACCTATCTCCAGGCCATCGATGTCGAATTAACGAGAAGTGCAGCCGATACTACCTCATTGCTAGACTCAAGTATAGTATTGCACTTGGATCTACATTGTGACACGATTCGCTGTGACCGCACCTTGAGGTGTTGTGTCACATAGTTTCCCGACCGCAAATCAGGGTTGTGGCGGTTTGCAGCGGAAACCCGAACACGACCGTGAAGCACGGCCAAGAGGTTCATGTCCCATTCGAGAATCACAGACACTTCGGGATGACAACCATGAACGCGGCGGCGGTGCCGCCAGAGGAGGTTGCCAGTGCGGCAGCAATAGAAACGAACTTCGACCGCTGAATGACTCCGTAGCTTTCCTGATCGAATGGAGATATTTAATATGATTAACTCTGTTGCCATCGTTGGAGTGGGTGCGATGGGCGGGCCGATGGCCCGAAGGGTGCACGGCGCCGGCTTCGACCTCATTGTATGTGATCGAGACGAGAAGATTCTTGATGGGTTCTCTTCCGAGGGTGTGAAAGTGACCCAGAAGCCTTCAGAGTGTTCGCAAGCCGACCTTGTCCTGATCCTCGTCGCGACAGCTGCACAGGTGCGCGATGTCGTACTGGGTAGCGACGGAATCACGTCGGGACTGATCGACGGCCACGAGCCACTTGTCGGAGTGATGAGTACGGTCGGGCCCGAGGTGGTAATTCAGCTGCAGGAGGAGCTTCGCCCACGCGGGTTGCGGATCGTGGATGTCCCGATCAGCGGTGGGTCGCATCGTGCAGTGAAAGGCACCTTGGCGATGATGGCTGGCGGCGATCGCGGCGATGTCGCTGCCGTGACTCCTGTGCTGAAATCGATGGGTACCCAGATCCTCCCGTGTGGTGATGTCGGTGCCGCCCAAGCGATCAAGGTGCTGAACAACGTCCTAGGCGGGCTGAACACCCTGATGGCGGCCGAGCTGTATCGCGTTGCTGTAAAACTGGGAATGAACCTGACCGAGATCACCAGTGTCTTGGAAGCGAGTACGGGCAGAAACTGGTTGTCAGCGAACCCCGACGAGGTGAATGTCTCCTTCGCGAAGTTTACTGATAACCGAGCAAGCTTCGACTCACTCATGGTCATCATGAAGAAGGACTTCGAACTGGCGCGCGAACTACTGGCTCAGGACGAGGGGGATTACCCAGTCGTTCACAACGCGATGGAAGTGCTCCAATCGCTCGGGGACGAGACCTTCGAGAACTGGCAATCCGTAGGTCGCGCGCCGCTCATATAGCGTTGCGGGGTTGACTGACCGTTTGCCGTCGATGCCCTCATCTGCGAAGCGCGTCCGGCAGCGTCGCGGACCGTAGAGCAGGTATTGGCCAATCGGGTGGGGGTGGCATCTCATGATGGTGCGGGATGCTGTGGAAAGTGCCGGATCCGGATCGTCCACGGTGAATAATGGCGGTATTGGCTGACCTACCGCGGGCAGTGGGGCATGGGTCGGGCGCGGCATCCGGCAACCGTGTCGCAGCTATGGCGCCAAGTTTACGGTGCGCGCCACGAGCGTCAGCACTGGAGCGGGCGAAGGTCTGGCTGCACCGAAGCCGGATTCATTCTGCAATGACATCGCTACCAACGTAGAGCTATCTCAGGTTGGTATGAGCGGAGCCCGCCTGACACTGAACTACGGTCGCTTGAGATTGGCCTGTGCCAAGATACGGCGACGTTGGCTCTCCGGCTCAGGTTATCCGAAGACGATCAGCCCGACACGCTCGGGTGATCTGGCTCCAGCCCTTGCTGCAAGCCTTTGACGAACCATTGGTGCTGTAACGCATCCCGTATCGCTCTCACTGGGGCATGTCATAGTCCAGGGTTGGCGTGCTCCGGGTGCGACGTGAACACGATGTCACTCGCGTGCAAGCGGGCGGCTCCGGTCAGAGACAGTCAAGCTGCAGTCGATGAGCACGGCCGCACAGCGCTACGTAGGGCATCGCAGTTTTATGCAGTCCGGTTGAACCTCCCCTGACTCCATCTGGATTGTGGCGGGGCGGGGCGGGGTGCCGGCCAGGTCGGGGCCCCGAAGACGCGGAGGCGTTGGCCGGGCCTGTACGTTGAGCGCGCGGCTGATCGGTGGATTGAATCCAGCTCCACCGGGGGTAGGGCAGAGTCAGCGAAAGAACTTCCTGCGCAGGTGCTCTGGATGACACGGCGACCGAACGTCGCCTCTTCGCCAGGCAAGGGGGGCCTTCCGTCGCTTGAACAGCCGACTATTGACGGTGGCTACTTGATCAACTTAGACTGAGATCTGGTTTTAGACGGTGATCTCAGTCTCAAGCGGGATCTTGTGGCCGGAGAGGCAGCCATGTTCGAATCCAGATTGGCAGAGCGCCCGCTCGGTGTGCCTCCGAATGTCGATCCCAAAGCCTTGCGGTATGGCCCGCGACACGAAGCGGGATCGCCGGTTGGGCTCACAGGGTATTGCAAAAAGCATAGGGCATCAGGTGTTCCAGGGGTACGTTCTCGGGTAGATTTTGCCGATGCGCGAGATTCGCGGCAGCGGAGAGCATTTGTGAAGTGCGCTCCTATCCTGTGGGTCCAGTTGAAGCGTGAGCTGCGACGGGTCCTCCAGGAACTGGGTCGGTACGTCAGCCAGCGCCTCCTTTCGACACCGGAGTCGGCCCGTCGCTGACGGTGTCACGTTCCCATCTCCCGGCCTTCGATCCGCGCTGTGCGAGGCGCTCCGAGATTGCACCACGAGCACCTCGTGGCGTTCAAGCCGGCCGGATGTTCGCCGCGCGGAGATACGTGACCTAAGCGCCAAGCGATGCACTGGCCGTGGCATGGTTGGCGCCTCTGGAAGGGGTAGGGGGTAGACGATCTTCGGGACCGTGTGTTCGTACCCGACCGATTTATCCGAATCCGCCTAATTGCATGTGTTTCAACAGTATCCGATTCAGGGAACATGAGGCGAATTGCTTTCGCCGCCGCATCTCGCTAGCAGTCGAGTCAGCTGCTGCCAGGAGCGTCTTGGGCTGAACGAATCACGACCTAGATCGTCCGTCTAGTACGGAAGGTCCCATGCGGGATCTTTCGTACTCACTATCGTGCTTGAAGCAGCACGGAGGAGGCATTTGATGACGAACCGCGTCGCCACGGCATCCCGACTTGGCGCACAGGAACGCAGAGCGCTCTTCTCGGGCACGCTCGGTAATGCAATCGAGTACTACGAGTTCTCGATCTATGGTCTCACCGCAGCGGTGGTGTTCAACAAACTCTTCTTTCCCAACGCCGGTGGGCTCACCGGAACGGTGCTCTCGCTGGGCACCTTCCTGATCGCGTTCATTGCCCGTCCTGTGGGTGGCATTGTGTTTGGCCACTTCGGTGACCGGTTGGGTCGAAAGGGCACGCTCATTGTCTCGCTCGTGATGATGGGTGGGGCGACAACTGCCATCGGGCTTCTTCCGACCTACGGCCAGATTGGAATGTGGGCGCCGATACTGCTCGTCGTGATGCGACTGATCCAGGGTGTGTCGATGGGTGGTGAGTACAGCGGCTCTCTCCTGATGGTCCTTGAGCACGCCCGCGTCAACCGGCGGACGCTCATCGGCGCAGTCGTTAGTAGCGGCCTAGCATGGGGAACCCTTGCTGGGAACGGGTTCTTTCTTCTGGTCAGTCAGTTGCCAGAGGATGCTTTCGTGTCGTGGGGCTGGCGCATTCCCTTTCTCTCAAGCGGTGTTCTCGTAACGGTATGTCTGTACATCAGGATGCGCATCGACGAGACCCCTGAATTCGCTGCGGCCGTGGAGCAAGCGGAAGCGTCAGACGAGAAGATCCGAACACCCTTGGTGGAGGTTCTTCGCAAGCACAAGATGTCGACGCTGCTCGTCATCCTTATCCTTCCGGGGATGGGGCTGACCTATTACCTGGCCACGGTCTTCTCGCTCGTATACGCCAACCAGGTAGGCCTTGATCGATCGCATGTGATTACGGGAATCATCGTCGCGCAGGTGATTCTTGGCGTTGGCATGCCACTGTTCGGCTGGTTAGCCGACGCGACGGGGCGCAGGAGGCTGATTCTGATCAGCGGCTTCATCGGGATCGCAGTCGCCGGGTGGATTTGGTTGGCCCTGCTGTCGACCAACAACCCGATTTGGATCACCGTCGGGTTCGCGATCCTGTTCATCCCATATTCTGCCGCCTACGCCACCTTCCCGGCGACTGCCGCCCACGCATTCCCTGCCATTGCCCGGTTCACGGGGTTGGCGCTCGCGTACAACGTTGGCAGTCTGGCACTTAGTGCCACTTCGCCGCTCATTGCGCTAGCCCTCTTCGAAAACTATGGAACCTGGGCCTCAACCGCCGTCTACCTGTCTGGAGGAGCGCTGGTGTCAATGCTGGCAGCCGTTGCGATCAAAGAGCGATACATCGCGAACGAAACAGACGTCGAGCAGACTCTCGCTCGTGCCGCGAACTCGGAGGTACCTGTCGGATCTGAATTCCGCTGAACACGATGGCGTTACGTCCGACCGCCCTCACCCCGTGGCTGTAGCCGGGTCGCCGAACTCGCGTTGATCGCGTGGGCGGAGTTCCTCGACTCGGACGGGTTCACCACCCCGACTGTACCGGTTTGTTGTGAAGCCTGCCTGATCGCCAAAACCCCGGCGGTGCACAGTTGTCCAGGAGCTGCCGAAGGCTCGATCCGGCAACAAGTCGACTGCTTCGCGTGGTCGCCGGCCGGATCCGGTAGAAAGTGGCGCGACCGTTAAGGGGTGACGGCGTCGGCGGACACGTCGCCGACGTTCGCGGCGCGTCGCCCAAGCCTGAAAACGCCCATGATCAGAGCATTGTCGAAATACGAAAGGCAGATTGAAACTCATGAGTGAATTGCTAAAGGGTAAGGTGACCGTGATCACGGGTGCGCTCGGGGGGCTGGGATCCGCAACTGCCAGGACCTTCTTGAGTCATGGGGCTAAGGTAGTTGTCGCGGATGTTCAGGACAAACGAGGCGCGGAGTTCGCTGAGTGCCTCGGTGAAAACGCTCACTACGTTAGTGCCGATGTCTCTCAGGAGGCGGACATCAAGAATCTCGTAGCCGAAGCGGTGAAGAAGTTCGGAAAACTAGATGTGTTCTTTAACAATGCTGGAGTCATCGGTGATGGAGGCACATTCCTCGAGATCGGAACGGACGGGTACGACGCCGTTCAGGCGATCAACGCTCGGTCGGTGCTACTGGGGCACAAGCACGCCGCACTCCAGTTCATAGCGCAGGGGGGCGGAGGCTCGATCATCTCGACCTCGAGTGTTGCGGGACTCCAGGGGGGATGGTCGACAGTGAGCTATACGGCGTCGAAGCACACCATAGCTGGCTTGGTCCACCAGGCTGCCTACGAGCTCGGTCAGTACGGTATTCGATCGAATGCGATCGCACCTGGTGTGGTCATGACCGACATTCAGTCCCGCGCATTCGATGTACCGCTGGAGCGCGCGCGTGAGTTCAACGATTACATTCAGGAACAGCTCGGCGCTAAGCAGGGACTCAAGAGGTTCGGTGTACCACAGGACATTGCGAATGCTGCTGTGTACTTCGCGAGCGACCTGTCGTTGTATGTCAACGGCGTCGTGATGCCAGTCGATGGTGGTGCGTTTGCCATGACGCACAACACCTTTCTCGAAGATATCGTGGGCGTGCGAGAGTCCTTCCTCGCGCAGTGATCGTTTTCGGCGTGGGCGCGCTGCGAATGGGCCTCTCACCGTAATGTTGTTCGAGTGGAGTCCGATGGCCTCTGGAAACGGCACGGTCGGGAACCTCGTCGCCGCGGGCATCGTGGTTGGTGGTGTAAGGGTTCGCCTATACCATGGCAAAGAACGGTGTGCTCGGCATCGCGAAGTCCATCGCCGCCGGCTGCGGTCTGACCGGGATCTGCAACGCAGTGCTCCCCACAAAATACTGTTCGGCGGTGATTTGGGAGTTCGGCGTTGGATTCAGTAGTCCTCTGGCTGGTCGTACACGCAGCCGGAAGAACGTGCCACCGCCATCGTCTTCCTCGCCTTTGACGAGTCTTCGCTCATGCCCGGCACGGAAGTCGTGGTCGACGGGGTTGGACCGTTAGCTGAGGACAGTCGACCTCTTCTCGCGACAGTGAAACGCAGGAAAGGAACAGCATGGGATTCACAGTTGAGTCGCCGTGGCAGCACCGTGACGCCTTGGGCGAAAGCCCGATATGGGATCCGGATACCAGAACACTTATCCGCGTTGACTGCGAGCGCGGATTCTTGATCTGGCTAGACGTGGAGTCGGGAGATCAGATCATCCACGACATGGGTGATGAAGTTGGTTACGCAGCCTTTGCTAAGAGTGGCGAAGCACTCGTGACCGTCGGTCAGTCTTTGGTTGCCGTTGCGAAGGATGGCACTCGAAGGACGATCAGTTCGTCGATTGATCAGCGTTTCGGTGAGAGCGGTCGTTACAACGACGGCAAGTGCGATCCGCACGGCCGGATGTTCGCCGGGACGCTCGACAAGACCTTTTCAGGACAAGGCGGATTCTATCGGTTCGATGATGCCGGGCGAGCACAGAAACTCTTCGGTGGAGTGAATGTGTCCAACGGGCTGGACTGGGACGTCGAACGCAAGCTCATGTACTGGACCGACTCCATCGACTATCGGATCGATGCTTTCGACTACGACGGCGAAACCGGAGAGATCAGCGGCCGCCGGCCCTTCGTCCACTTCGACAAGTCCGAGGGCATGCCGGACGGGATGACCCTCGACGCAGAGGGTGGGCTCTGGGTGGCAATGTTCCAAGGCAGCGCTATTCGACGGTATGCTCCCGATGGCTCGTTGAGCGCAGTGGTGGAAGTTCCGACCAGCTGCCCCACATCGATCATCATCGGAGGTCTTGACGGGAAGACCGCGTTCGTCACCAGTTCCTATTCGTGGTTGAAGGACGACGAGAAGCTCAATCAGCCGATGGGTGGTGGGGTACTCACCTTCGATGCGGGCGTGCAGGGGGTGGTTCCCGGGCGAGTTGAGATTTGATATTCGGATGTATCGACCGGCGTGTCAAGGGGCCGCGTGACTCGTCAAATGCGCGCGTAATGGGGGTCGTTGCTCATCTGAGAATGCGCGCGTGCGGTGCGCCTACCGTGGGTGACCTGTTGCAGTGCCACTGCAGCCCACGCCGCAACCAGCGGGCGCCGATCCGGTCGAACCGCACCGAGACCGGCCCATCGGCTCGTGCTCGCGCAGCGGGATCCGGTAGTCCTCGAACGGGTTCCATCGGTCTCGCTGCCACCACGGGCCCGGATCGGAGGCGATGACCAGCATCCGCATCAACCTCGTCAGCAGGCAGCGGATGTTCTTCATCGTGGTGGCCGCCGGCAGCCGCCCGCGGCGCCGGTGCACCGCGTGCTGGATCTGCCCGCACCAGTCCCGCACGGGCAGTCCGAGCAGGGAGGCCGGCGCCCGCCCGGCACGATCGGCGATCACCTCACCGAGCCGGCGGACCAGCATGCTCAAGCCCGGTGACGGGATCTTCCCGCCCAGCTCGATGATCCGGAATACACCACGCCACCTCCCGGTGCATCGGCTCCGGCAGCTGCGGCAGGTCCACCCCGGCCCGCCAGGTCCCGTCGTGGCAGAACGCTCCGCGTATTCCGTTGGGACACTTGACTCGGCGAAGCACGACAGCCGCATCGGTTCCGGCACCGCCGCCCACGAGTTCTCCAGCGCCTGCGGGTCGCAACGGACGCTGGCCGCTTCCACCCAGTCGACCGTGGCCTCGTCGCGCCCGCCGGTCACGAGCCGGACCCGATCCGCTCGTCGCGGTGCGCGCCGACTCGCCAGCCACCGGTGAACGCCTTCCAGTCGGCGACCGCCCGCATCTCGGCATCATCGCTCACGTGCGCGTACGTGTTGAGCGTGGTCTGCACGTCGACATGCCCCAATCGTCGACTCACCACGTGCACCGGTACCCCGACAGCTCGCGGCGCAGCCGGTCCACCGGTCGCAGACGGACTCCGGTCGCAGACGGCGCGAACCGCGGCTCCCGGTCAAGGTTGACGAACACGCAAGTGCCGTCGAAGTCGTCGGTGGCCAGATCGGCGCCGACCTCACACAACCGCCAGACGTACTCGCCGTAGAGGCGGTCCAGCTCGTCGGAGACATACACCCGCCGGTAGCCGCTCTTGGCCCGCACCTCGTGCGGGTGGTCTCGGGCGACGACCTCGACGTACGGGGTGTCACCTCACCCGGGTGTGCCAATCGCGATGCTGCAAACCGAGCGGCTCACCCAGCCAAACGCCGTTCTCCGACAACAACATCCAGAGCAGTCGGTTGCGCACCGACCCACGCCACTCCCGAGTGTCGGGATCCCAACTCGCGCATGCCTCACAGATCCGCTCGATCTGCTCGGGCGTCAAGATCGGCGGCGCACCCGGATCACAGCCTGGCGACGACCCTTGCGCCGCGCGACGTGCTCGAGCAGCGGCTTGTACCGGCCGCCGCCGCGATGGGTGATCCGATGCAGGTCCCGGCCGACGTCCACGCCGTTGAGCCCGTGATAGTCGTAGCAGGACAGCACCGCACCCACCCGCGCGGAGATCGTCGACTCGGCGAATCGGGCACCACGGCGCTCGGTCGACACCACCCCCGGCTCGTCCCCGGTACGCAACCACGTCAGGAACGCGTGGGAGACGAAGACGTAGTCGAGCGCGGAGAGGACCAGATCGGTGTCCGCTGGCCCGGTGCGCCAGCCAGACCTTGTTCGAGTACGCGTCGCGCGCACTGGCCAACCACAACACCCCCTCACCGGTCAGGATCCGCGTCAGATCCGTCACCCACTTGCGGTTCGGCGCTGTCGCGGTGAAGTCACGGTCCAGCAGGTCCGGCGCCGCGGTATGCCACGAGTTCTGCGTTGTGGATCCGCCCTTCCACCCTTTGCGCAGGTAGGCGCCGCAGCGGTCGTTCTCCCGCATGATCCGCTCGACACGTTTGCCGCGGAGCCGCTTGTCATCGTGGGGATGGGGCTGTATCGAGTGCCCATGGTGGTCAGTAGTGCGGCACCGGTCGGTGTGACGGTCTCGGTATCGGTGTCGAGCCCGACGATGCGGGCTCCCCATAGCAGTCCGAGCGTTGCGGATGGCGGAACAGGGAGCAGGCCGTGGGCGGCTCGCGTCTGGCCGGTGCCGACACCTACTGCGCCCGAGTACACTTCACGTATTCCCAGAGCGGGCAGCGCTGCGGCAACCCCCACGGTATCGACGATGGTGTCGACGCCCCCAGTTCGTGCAGGTGCACCTCGTCGATGCTGGAGTTGTGGATCTGGGCTTCGGTTTTTGCCAACCCCCGGATCGCCGTGTGCGCAAATGCGGAGACCTCGTGGGTGTCACGTTGGCGGCCATGTTCAGTAGTTCCGATGCGCGCCGTGCGGGCACATGTCGGTCAATCGTGACGGACGCGTGAGTAGCGCGCACGCCTTGTCGTTCAACAGACTCGGTGGTGAGTTTCCAGCCGGTGATGCCGGATGATTCGATCGCGTCGCGTATAGCGTCGATCGGGGCGCCCAGATCGAGGAGTGCCCCGAGCATCATGTCGCCTGATATGCCGGCGATCGGGTTCTCGATTCGGACGAGCCCACCGTGCTGCTGTTCGATCAGCCGCCCAGTAGTCTCGTATTGACGGGCGGTCTCTCGGTCTACGTCGAACGTCGGGAACGTGACTGGCACCACCGGGCTCGCCAACTCGAACTCGCGAGGTAGCGGTCGGCCCGGGATGAGTTCTGTGCCTCGAATCGGTTGGGCCACCGGGCTGGCGTGAGGTTTGCCGAGAAGTGGCAGGTTCGACGAGTTGGTGGTCGAGGTGCGGTCAGTAGGCCACGCCGCTGGGCAGGAACGGCGGGTGATGGAGCTCGCGGACGACGCGAGTCGGTGCCGTGGTCGCTCGGTTGGTTCAGATTCTCGGTGGTAGCGAGGCTGCGAGGCGGTCGAGGGTTGGTTTTCGTCCGTGTTCGATGTGTGTGAAGGCGCTGGCTTCGGCGAGGCGTCCGTTGCCGTCTCGGATGGCGTTGCAGAGGTCGCGGTGTGCGGCGCAGGAGACGGCGGGGTTGTGGTGCCAGGTGAGGCGGAACAGCCAATGCACTCGTCCCATCAGCGATTTCATCACCGACATCAAGAGGCCGTTTCCCGAGAGTTCGACGATGTCCATGTGGAATGTCGCGTTGACAGCGGGGATCAGGAGTGGCTCGTCCTTACCCATCAGTTGTTCGGTGCGGCGCATCGTTGCATCGAGGGAGGCCATTGACGCGCCTTGTGCGACGTTCTCCGCGGCGCATCGGGCGGCGTAGGGTTCGAGTGCGAGCCGGAGGTCGAACAGTTCTTCGATGTCGCGCAGTGACAACTGGGTGACGACGGCGCCGCGTCTGGGGAGGATCTGGATGAAGCCGTCCGATTCGAGCAGCGGCAGCGCTTCACGGAGGGGCACGCGGCTGACGTCGAGTTCCTGGGATAGTTCGCGTTCACGCAGTCGGCTTCCTGGTGGGTATTCGCCGGAGATGATGCGTTCGCGGATGATCGCGTAGATCTGCTTCGGCAGCGGCACGTCGCCGCTGAGCGCGTCGGGGGGTGCAGCCTGTGGTCCGGTGGCCGCGATGTTCTCGATAGTGCGCTGCAGGTTCGCCGTCATGAACCGATCTTGGCATACCAAATCTGTTCCGGCTACGTGGAACGCTTCCTATTCGTGCAGGTTGTCGAGTTTTACTCGAATGTAACGCTGTGCGGTTGGCGGTGCTGTCGGCGACTTGGTAGACCATATGTATTCGACCTGGTGGCGCAGCGTGGCGTGTTCGGTCGTCGCTCTTCCTGCGCCCGGCTTTCGGCGCGCGTCTCGTTCCTTTCGGAAGGATTGCTGTGTCCTCTGTATCGAGAATTCGCTTTCGTACGCGTGTCGGCTTCGCGGTGGCCGCCGTCGCGGTCGCCTCCACTGTTGCCGCCTGCACCAGTGCGGCCAGGACAGATGCCGGTGGCGGCGGTGCGGGCCGACCGGTCGTCTTGGCGTATCAGAATCAGATCGCCACGCTCGACCCCATCCGTGCCGATTACGCGCAGACGAACTTCGTCGCCCAGGCTCTCTACGACACGTTGGTCACCTACAACTCCGACAACGAGGTCGTCGGTCAGCTGGCGTCCGAGTTCTCGCTCTCACCCGACGCGAAGTCCATTCGGATGACGTTGCGGGACGCACAGTTTCATGACGGAACCCCGGTGACCGCGCAGGATGTCCGGTATACCCTGGACCGGATCGCCGCCCTGGGGCAGGGCGTGGCCGGCCAGATCACCGGCTATCGGGGCACCACGATCGTCGACGAGCGCAACGTCGTCATCGAGCTCACTGAGCCGAATACGTTGTTCCTGGGTGCGTTGTCGAAGGTGTACATCGTCAATTCGGCGCTGGTGCAGGCCAACGAGGGATCCGATCGTGGTCAGGCGTATCTCGCCGCGAACGACGCCGGGTCCGGCCCCTACGTTCTGGCACCGTCTGCTGCCGCCGATTCGTACACGGTGACCCGGTTCGACGACTACTGGG
The DNA here is from genome assembly GCF_042802055.1 of Rhodococcus sp. NPDC057529. Lineage (NCBI taxonomy): Bacteria > Bacillati > Actinomycetota > Actinomycetes > Mycobacteriales > Nocardiaceae > Rhodococcus > Rhodococcus sp. NPDC057529. The sequence continues at coordinate 11,714 of NZ_JBHVEY010000041.1, read as the reverse complement.
CGGGCGCGACGGGCCGCCCGGCTGGGTTGGTGTATCGCCGGATCGACGAGAGCGCCACGCAGAGTGCGGAGTTGAAGTCGGGCAACATCGATGTCTCGTTCGGGTTGTCGACGGCGGACGCCCGCGGACTGGACGGGTACGAGGGTGTGACCGTCCAGAGCGAGCCGGTGAACATGCAGGCAAACATCTTCTTCAACGTCCTTACCGGCCCGACCGCGAACAAGGCCGTGCGTGACGTCGTTCAACTCGCCTACGACTACTCGGGCGGCCTGGCATCGATCCGCGGTGGCGACGGCACCATCGCCACCGGACCGCTGCCCGCTCAATTCGCGTGCCGTCCCGACCTTCCGGCGTTCGGGCAGAATCTCGATCAGGCGAAGGAGGTGCTCGCCGATGCCGGGTTGTCCGAGCTGACGCTGACGATGAAGTTTCAGCCGGTGTTCAAGGAGCAGGAACGCGAGGCAACCTTGCTGCAGTCCAACCTGGCGCAGATCGGGGTGACGCTCAACCTCGAACCCATCGCCTACGCGGACTACCTCGCGGCGTTGAAGGACCCCGCGTCGATCCCGCAGATGATGCTCGCCACCGACTTCGCGCAGTACCCGGACCCCGGTGTCATGCTCGTCAAGACCTACCAGTCCGACCAGGTCGGTACCAACAAGTCCGGGTACGCCAGCGCTGTGGTCGACGATCTGTTGCGGCGGGCGGTGGCAACGTCGGATCCGGTCGCGCGGTGCGAGTTGTACAAGCAGGCGCAGCAGACCATTCGGGGCGACGCGGTCGCGGTCAACATGTACACGCTCTCGTTGACTACGGCGTACAGCGATCGCGTCACCGGGGTCGGCCCGGCGGTGGTCGGCAGCGGCGTGTGGGTGCCCGCCATCCGTGCGGCGGGAGTCGACACACCATGACCACCCTCGAGACAACATCACCGGTGCGGCGCCTTGCCGGTCCGGGAGCATTTCTGGGACGCAAACTCGGTGCGGCACTGCTCACCCTGGCCGGGTTGGCGACACTCGTCTTCGCGATGACCAAACTGATCCCGGGCGACGAGGCGCAGGTCGCCGCCGGCGACACCGCGACACCGGAGCAGGTCGCGCGGGTGCGTGAGCAACTCGGCTTGGACGGTTCCGCTTTCGCTCAATACATCCGGTACATGGTCAGACTCCTGCACGGTGATCTGGGGGTCTCCAGTTCGACCCGTCAGCCCGTCCTCGACGACGTGCTGGCCCGGCTGCCCGGCACCCTCGAACTGGTGCTCCTGGCCATGGTCCTCGCGGTCTCCGCGGCCGTGCCGCTGGCGACGCTGGCCGCAGCCCGGGCGCGGGGTGGATTCGACAAGGTGAGCCGGGTCGGGGCCATCGTCGCGTTCGGGCTGCCCGGGTTCTGGCTGGCACTGATGCTGCAATGGGTCCTCGGGTCGTGGTGGCAGATCCTGCCCATCTCCGGGCGCATCTCGGTCGGCGTCGAGGTGCCCCACCGCACCGGGATGACCCTGGTCGATGCGCTCCTCGCCGGTGACCTGGCAGCGTTCAGTAATGCCTTTCAACATCTGATCCTGCCCGCCACGGTCCTCGCGATCGCGGTGGCGGCGCAAATGTTTCGTGTGCTGCGCGCCGACCTGATCCGGGTCCGTGGCCGTGACCACATCACCGTCGCCCGGGCCAAAGGGGTGACGCCGCGCCGGCTGTGGCTGCGGCACGCGTTGCCGAACGCGACCGGACCACTGCTCGACGTCGTCGGCATCGAGATCGGGATCCTCGTCGGATCCGCCATCTTCGTCGAATCCGTCTTCGGGCTGTCCGGTGTCGGCGACTACCTGTCCAATGCGGTCAGCCGGAAGGACATCACCGCGGTGATCGGCACGGTCACCGTGATCGGAGTGATCGTCGTCGTCGCGAACTTCGTCGTCGACCTTCTCCAACTGGCCCACGATCCACGATTGCGTACCCAGGGAAAGGCCCGGTGACCCGACCGATGAGCATCGCACCCGCCACCGACCTCTCCGGTGCGCTCAGCCGATGGCGCACCTCCGCCCGCACCGCCGCCCGCCGGCGGCGCAGGTGGAATGCGCTCGACATCTGCGTCGTGGCCACCGTCGTGGTCATCATCGCGACCGCCCTGATCGGCCCGATGCTCGCACCGGAGTCGATCTACCGCTCCGATATCGCCCACGCACTCGCCCCGCCCAGCAGCGAGCACTGGCTCGGCACCGACGATCAGGGCCGAGATGTCCTGTGGCGCACCATCGCGGGCACCCGCGTGTCGGTCCTGGCCGCGGTCCTCGTCGTCGCCGGATACTCACTGCTCGGCACGGCACTGGCCACCCTGGCCATCCTCGGCGGCCGCTGGGTGGACGAGGTGTTGATGCGGATCACCGACATCGGATTCGCCCTGCCCGGCCTCGTCGTCGCCCTCGGCATCGCCGCCGCCCTCGGCCCCAGCCTGACCAGTGCCCTGATCGCGATGGTCGCCACCGGGTGGCCGTACACGGCGCGGCTGCTGCGCGGGGTGATGCGGCAGACGATGGCCTCGCCCTTCGTCGACGGCGCCGTGGTGTTGGGGGTGAGCCGGTGGCGGCTGATGACCAAGCACGTGCTGCCGAACTCGCTGGACGTCATGACCGTCAAGTGGGCCGGCGACGTCGGCAACACCGTCCTCGTCCTCGCCGGGCTGTCGTTCATCGGGGTGGGCGCCCAGCCGCCCAGCACGGAATGGGGCGCCGCGGTGGCCGGGGCACGGGACTACCTGTCCACCGCGTGGTGGGCCGCCCTCGTCCCGGGTCTCGCGATCGTCGTGACCGCGGCCGCATTCGGGCTGCTCGGTGACATGTTGCAACAGCGCCGCACCGCGGCGCCGGAAGGACGGTGATCGACCATGACTGTCGACGTCGCACAGCGATCGCCGCTGCTGCAGGTGACCGGGTTGACGATCGACGCCGGGCACCGGGTTCGGCTCGTCGATGACGTGGATCTCACGGTCACGGCAGGTGAGCGGGTGGCGCTGGTGGGGGAGTCGGGGTCGGGGAAGTCGGTCACCGCTCGCGCCCTGATGCGGCTGGACGACGCGCTGACCCTGAGCGGATCGGTGCGCCTGGGAGACACCGAGATCCTCGACTGCAGCGAGCGGCAGCTGTCCTCGGTCCGCGGCCACCGCATCGGGATGGTGTTCCAGGATCCGATGAGCGCACTGGACCCGTTGCAGACGATCGGGGCGCAGGTCAGTGAACCGTTGCGGCAACGAGGGGTCGCAAAGAAGGCGGCGCTGCGCCGGGCAGCGGAGGTGCTGAGTGAACTGGGGGTCGCGCGGGCCGGTGATCGTCTCGGGGCGTACCCGCACGAATTCTCCGGCGGTATGCGCCAACGGGTCGTGCTGGCGATGGCGCTGGTCGGTGAGCCCGAGATCCTGATTGCCGACGAACCGACCACCGCGCTCGACGTGCGCGTCCAACAGCAGTTGCTGGCACTGCTCGACAACATCACCCGGGAGCGCGGGCTGGGACTGCTGCTGATCACGCACGATCTCGGGGTGGTCGCCGGGATCGCGGACCGTGTGGCGGTGATGTATTCCGGGCGGATCGTCGAAGATCGCCCCGCCGCGGAGGTGTTCGCCGACCCCGCCCACCCCTACACCGCCGGTCTGCTCGCGGCCGTGCCCCGCCTCGACCACCGACCGCATCGGATGACCACCATCGACGGCGCACCACCGTCTCCGGGTGCGCGGCCGCCCGGGTGCGCCTTCCACCCACGATGCCCCGTCGCCCTGGACCACTGCGCCCGCGTGCTCCCGTCCACCCGAACCCACCCGGCAGGCGGCCACATCGCCTGCCACCGAGAGACGGGACACAGCCGGTGAGCACCCCTCCGATACTCGATATCAAGGCCCTGACCAAGACGTTCGGCGGCGCCGGCGGGCACACCGCACTCGACGACGTGTACCTCACCGTCCCCACCGGCAGCACCGTCGGACTGGTCGGCGAGTCCGGATCCGGGAAGTCGACCCTGCTGCGCTGCATCGTCCGCCTCGAACGCCCCGACTCCGGTGCGGTGATGTTCGACGGCCGGGACGTCCACCGGCTCCGCGGTGCGGACCTGCGCGCGTTTCGGCGTGAGGTCCAGCTGATCCCGCAAGACCCCTACGCCAGCCTCAACCCGCGGATGACAGTGGCGGACATCGTATCCGAAGGTCTCGTGGTCCATCGCCTGGCACGATCGCGGCCGCAGCGGCGGGACCGGGTCGCGCAGGCACTGACCGAGGTCGGACTGGACCCGGGTGCGATGGACCGGCGGCCGGCGACCTTCTCCGGCGGGCAACGCCAACGCATCGCGATCGCGCGGGCGCTGGTGCTCGAGCCACGCCTGCTCGTCTGCGACGAACCGGTCTCGGCGCTCGACGTCTCGGTGCAGGCACAGGTGGTGAACCTGCTCGCGGACCTGCACGAGAGCCGGGGCGTGACGATCCTGTTCATCGCCCACGACCTCGCGATCGTGCAGCAGTTGTGCGCCCGGGTCGCCGTCCTGCGCGCCGGTGTCGTCGTCGAGGAGGGGGCCACCAGTCAGGTGTTCGCCACACCCCGGCACCGGTACACCCGCGAACTGCTCGAAGCGGTCCCGGTCCCCGATCCCCTCCGCGCCCGAACCGACCGCGCCGTCCCCGGCGGCGCACTGACCCTGCCCTGACCCCACTCGTCGACGAAAGAAGACAGACATGCGAATTGGTGTAGACGGCCGAAAGATCCCCGAGAGCCGCACCCGGGGACCGGTCAAGAGCCTCGCGCACGCACACGATCTCGGACTGGGAGGCTTGTTCTTCCGCACCGTGCTCGACATGAGCCCCACCCTCGACCCGGCCGAGCTGTCCGACATCCGCTCGGCAGCAGACGAGATCGGAATGTATCTGGAAACCGGTCTCGGAAAGGTCAATCCCTACGCGAACCCGGAGGCCCCGGAGCTCCGCGCGATCGGGGACGGTGACATCGTCCTCGGGTTCCGCCGGATGATGGAGGCGTGCGCCGCGATCGACTGCCGGGAACTCTGGGTCGCGACAGCGAACTACAAGCCCGCGTTCGTGGGCCGCTGGGCCTACGACCGGTTCCGCACCGACGTGACCTGGACCGAGCAACTGGCCGCGACGGCGAAGTTCCTGACAACGCTGGCCCCGATCGCACGCGATCTCGGTATCCACCTCAATCTGGAGACACACGAGGAGATCACCTCCTTCGAACTGGTGCGGCTGGTCGAGGAGGTGGGCCCCGACGCGGTGGGGGTCGTCTTCGACACCGCCAACGTGCTCCAACGCCTCGAACACCCGGTCTTCGCCGCGCAGCGGCTGGCGCCGTACGTGCGGCAAACCCACATCAAGGACGCCGCGATCACCCACACCGACGGGGGGCTCTCGTACCAGATGCGCCCGTGCGGTACCGGTGTCGTCGACTTCGACCGCATCCTGCCGGTACTCGCCGCCGCCAACCCCGACCTGAACCTCACCATCGAGAACGACGAATCCCTCACCGACGTCCCCCGGCCGCGGCGCACGATGCTCATCGAAGTCTTCGAACCCGACTTCCTCACCGGCCACCCGGACCTGTCCGTTCCCGAACTGGCCGCCTACATGGACATGGTGCACGCATACCAGAAGCGAATCGACGCCGGTGACGTCCCCAGCACACCGGAATACGCGGGTCTGCCCTACGGGTACGCCGAAACCGTGGCCTACATCACATCCAGTGCGGACCATCTCCGGCGGGTGTGCGCCGACCACCGTCTTCCCGTGGACACGCTCGAGGGGACCGTCCTGTGACCGGCCCGGACCCGGCCGCGGGCACGTCGACGACCGCCCCGACCCGCCTCCTCGGCGCGTGCCGGCGGGTCCTCGGCGAGCACGGGTCACCACACGAGAGCCTGCGCACCGCAGCGGGACTCGGGCTGAGCCTGGTCGAATTCGCCTCGCCCTTCGACATCGCCGCCGACCTCGCACCCGGCGCCTTCCGCACCCTCGCGGACGCAGGCCGCGCCCTCGGCGTGCAGGTGGCCTGCGCACTGGGCATGCTCTCACCCGGCCACCCGGACCGCACCCGCCGATACCGCGACGCCGGCGGCGGCGACCTCCTCACCGGGCTGCACAAAGCGGTGGCGGCGATCGCCGAACTCGGGACCGGTCATGTCCAGGTGGTCGTCGGAACGCTCGACGACCGGCACGACCCCCGCAACGACTGGGCGGGACAACTGCAGGCGACGGCGGACCTCTACACCGCCCTGCGCCCGGTGCTGTCCGACCTCGGCCTCGCCCTCGCGATCAAGACCCACGAGGAGATCACCTCCCACGAAATCCTCACCCTGATCGACACGGTGGGAGCGGACGTCCTCGCCGTCGCCCTCGACCCGGTCAACCTCCCGGTGCGAGGCGAGGATCCGGTCCTGGCCACCGAGCGGCTCGCCGCCCACGTCGCCCGGGTCCATTACGACGACGCCTGGATCACCTTCACCGGCCGGGGGTTGGCCCGACGACTCTGCCCGGCAGGAGAAGGCGACATCGACTGGCCCGCGATCTTCCGCGCCCTGGACCGGGCCGACCGGACGGCACCGGTACTGATCGATCTGCACCGAGCCGAGTTCGAGATCCCCGTCCGGGACGAGCACTGGCTCCTGCACAACGGCGACATCTCGCTGCGGGAAGTGTCGATCCTCTCCGCGAACGCCCGCCCGGACCGCGAACCCGTCATGGCGACCGCGCCGCGCCTGCGCGCCGCACTCACCCAACTCCTACCCCAGCGGGCGACACCGTGACACCACCATTACTGCTGCACGGCGCCACCGTCATCACCGTCGACGCGGACCGCCGCATCCTCGACGACGGCGCGGTCCTCGTCACCGACGGCCTCATCACCGCGGTTGCAGACACCGCCGAAGTCCTCGCCACCGCCGACCGGTCCGTACGCCGCATCGACTGCCACGGAAAGGTGCTCATTCCCGGCCTCGTCGACGCCCACGGCCACGCCGGACACTCCCTGGTCAAGACACTCGGATGCGACAGCCCGACATTCTGGATGCAGACCGTCACCGGCGCCTACTTCCACGCCACCACACCGGACTACTGGTATCACGACGGACTCGTCTCCGCGCTCGAGCGGGTACGCGCCGGAGTGACCTGCGCCGTCAGCGTGATGGGCTCGCGCCCGCGCAGCGACGATCCCGAGCTCGCGCTCGCCCACGCCCGGGCCTACCGGGAAATCGGGATCCGCGACCTGATCTGCGTCGGGCCCGCCGGACTCCCACTTCCGTACCCGGTCACCCACTGGAGCGACGGACACCCCCGCCGCCGGACGATCGGATTCGACGACATGCTGGCCGGTGCGGAAGCGGTGATCGAGACCGTGCAGGGCAAGAACGACGATCGCACCTCCGTCTTCCTCACCCCGTTCACCATCATCGCCTCGGTCGACCCCTCCCATCCCTCGAACCCCGACGTCGCCACCCACCTCACCGACGACGACCGCTACCAGGCCAGACGGATCCGCGAGGCCGCCGCACGCTGGGGTGTGCGGATCCACTCCGATGCCTTCGGCGGCATGGTCCGCCTCGCCGCCACAGACCCCGACCACGCCCTGCTCGGCCCCGACGTCCACCTGCAGCACTGCATCGGCCTGTCCGCCGACGAAGTGCAGATCCTGGCCGCAACCGGCACCCACGTCGGACACGCACCCGGCGGCCGCGCACCGGTGCCCCACATGCTCGCGGCCGGAATCACTGTCGCGATCACCACCGACGGATCGTCACCGCGCCGCCCGTTCGACCTGCTGCAAGCGGCCCGATCGGCACAAGCAGCCCAACAACTCCTCGCCCACGACCCGTACCTGCTGCCCCCCGGCCGGCTCCTCGAAATGATCACGATCGACGCCGCGAAAACACTCGGACTCGACGACGTCCTCGGATCGATCGAGATCGGCAAACGCGCCGACCTGGCCGTCGTCGACATGCGCAAACCCCACCTCGTCCCGAACTGGATGCCGGTCCACCGCCTGATGTACGAGGCGACCGGCGCCGACATCGACACCGTCATCGTGGGCGGTGACCTCGTGATGGAGCACCGCCGCGTCCTCGGTGTCGACGAGCCCGCGGCCCTCACCGCGGCCGAAGAACAGGCCCGGCTTCTCGTCGAAAGAGCCGGACTGGCCGGGCATCTCACCGACCCCGGATGGCGGTGCAACCGGCGAGAATTCGACGCACCGATCGCGGTCCCGGCATGGTGACCGCACCCACCACGAAAGTCACCGCGACGTGGATCCTCGCCTACCGCGGCGGCGACCACGTGCTGCTCCGCGACGGCGAACTCGTCTACGCCGGCACCCGGATCCTGCATGTCGGCCACGGCTGGCCAGGCCCGGTCGACGAGACGATCGACTGCGGTGACGCGCTCGTCATGCCCGGTTTCGTCGACCTCGACGCCCTCGCCGACATCGACCATGCCATCCTCGACTCCTGGGCCACCCCCGACCTCTCGCTCGGGCACCTGTGGTCGGCCGACTACTTCCGGAACCGGCGCCGGGAGGTGTTCGACCCGCAGGAGCGGGCGATCATCCGCGAGTACGCGCTCGCTCAGCTGCTGCGGCACGGCGTCACCACGTTCATGCCGATCGCCTCCGAAACCCACAGCAGCTGGGCCGAAACCTACGACGACCTCGTCCATGTGGCGGAACTCGCGCAACGACTCGGCATCCGCGGATATCTCGGACCCGCCTACCGGTCCGGAGTCAACGTCGTCGAAAACGGCACGCGCACCGTGCTGTTCGACCACGAGCAAGGATGGGCCGGCCTGCGCGGCGCCGAACGTTTCCTCGACTACGCCGACACCGAGGGCCGCGACCTCGTGCACGGAGCCCTGCTGCCCTGCCGGATCGAAACCCTCACACCAGAATTGATGACGGCGACGGCGCACCTGGCCCGGGACCGCAACTGCCTGGTTCGTCTGCACTGCCTCCAAAGCGAGAGCGAACTCGCCCTGCTCGACGACCGGTACGGGATGCGTCCGGTCGAACTGCTCGCCGCATCGGGCCTACTCGACACCAGGCTGCTGCTCCCGCACGGGATACACCTCGGTACCTACTCCCACGGCGGGGGAGGGGATCCCGGCGACCTCGACCGCCTCGCGGCAGCGGGGGTGACGGTCGTGCACTGCCCGATGACATCGATCCGGTACGGCGCGATGCTGGAATCGTTCGACCGATACCGAGCCTCCGGGGTGCGGCTCGCCCTGGGAACGGACTCGTTCCCGCCCGACCTGGTACGGGGAATCGACTACGGAACCCACCTGGCGAAATGGGCCGACCGATCCCTCGCCGCCGGCGCCACCGCCGACTACGTGCGCGCCGCCACGATCGGCGGCGCCGACGCGCTGGGACGCCCCGACCTCGGGCGTCTCACCGCGGGGGCGAGCGCCGACTTCCTCGTCATCGACCTCGGCGACTTCACCCTGGGCGTCGGCGACGACCCACTGCGCGTCCTCACCCTGAACGGCTCGGCGCGCGATGTCCGCCGCACCGTCGTCGCCGGCCGCACGGTGATGACCGACGGGCACGTCCTCGGCACCGACCAGGACACCCTACGCCGCCACGCCCAGGCCCTCTTCGCGCGGATGAAACACGCCTACAGCGACCGCGACCACCGCCACCGCCCACCCGACGAACTCTTCCCGCCCACCTTCCCCCACCACCTCCCATCCGACCCGACCGCAAAGGCACCCACATGATCAACCCACACCGAGCCCACCGCGTCGACCGCAGCCACTGGGTGAGCCCAGTCAACTTCGACGACACCCTCCACGCACAGTACGAGTGGCCCACCCCGTTCACCCTGATCGACAGCACACTCCGCAAGACCCTGTTCACCGCGGGCGCGACGACCACCATGGACGGGTTCGTCCGCATCGCCACCGCCCTCGACGCAGCCGGGATCCGCGAGGAAAGCCTCAACATCAACTGGGGCGGCGGACCGAACCCGATACCCCGAGAAGCCGAACTCATCCGCACCATCGCCGGCGGCAACTTCGGCTTCCGCCTCAACGTCTACGCCGACACCCTGCTCTCGGACGGCGAGAACTACCAGCCGATCGGCATGCGCCCCACCGTGGACCAGCTGTACGAGTGGGGCGTGCGCACCTTCGCACCCGGCATCGTCCCCCCGCCCTCGCCGGCCGCCAGAACCCGCCAGCACCGCGACCTCGAGCAGTTCTTCGACTACATCGGCCACCTCGGCTGCGACGCGACCATCACCCTCGCCAATGTCGGCCGCCGCGACTTCGACGACCTCGTCGACGCCTCGAACACGGCGATCGAACTCGGAGCCCGCCGCCTGGACCTGATGGACTCGACCAGCAGCCTCGGACCCGAGGCGATGCGGCTGTTCGTGCGCACCTTCCGTGACCGGCTCACCACCGACATTCCGATCACCATGCACGTTCACGACGACTTCGGACTCGCCACCGCCGCCGCCATCGCCGCCGCCACCGCGGGCGCAAGCCCCGACGTGTCGGTATCCGGGATGTCCTACCGCTCAGGATTCGCACCGCTCGAGGAGGTCGTCCTGTCCCTGGAGGTCCTCTACGGAGTCGACACCGGCATAGACCTCGGGCAGCTGACCTCGCTGGCGCAGATGGTCGCCGCCGAAAGCTCCGTGCCGGTCCCGCCACTCAAACCCGTCGTCGGCGGATACGCCCACCTCAAACACATGCCCGGCGACGTCATCGCAACGATCACCGGCGGCCGGGACGTCTTCCCACCGGTGTCCTCGTGTGTCAGCCCCGCAATTGTGGGTGGTCAGGCCGAATGGGTCTGGGACAGCCTCACCACCGATCGGATGGCGCAGGTTCTGCTCGAATCGCTGGGCTACGAGGTGAATACGGTAGAAGTCACCGCGGTCCGGCGGGCCCTCGACGACGCCGTCGCCCGGATCGACACCTATCCCCGCTGGTTGACCGCAGCGCAGGCCTGCGAGATCGCCCGTACCACTGTGGCCGGGCTCCGCACGGTGAACGCGCATGCCTGAACCAGCAGTGGTCGCCCTGAACGCGATGGACCGTCCGATACTCATCGACGAGCTCACCGTCTGTACTCCCGCACCGCGATGGGTCGACACGATGGTGTCGCAGCGACCGTACCGCGATCGGCAGCACCTGCTCAGCGCGGCGCGGGAGGCGTGGAAGGCGCTGACGAACAATGAGATCGAGTCCGCATTGACCAACTACCTGCCGCTGTCCGCGCCGCCGGATTCACCACAATCCGTCGACGAACATGCCGGCATCGTCGGCTACTCCACGGAAGGGCTAGCCCAGCTCCGCGAGCGGGAACAGGCCTACGCGCGGCGTTTCGGGTTCCCAATTGTCATCGCGGCCAAAGGCCTTGACTTGGAGGCGATCCTGTCCGAGGTGGACCGCCGGATCAGCAACGACCGGGCGACGGAACTGGCAGAGGCCGCCGCCCAGATGGCCCAGATCGGAGAAGGACGGCTTGCTGCACTCGCAAACTCGGAGAAGGGTGACGCCGTCGGCGGGTCCTCCGAGAGGAGCGTCTGAGAAAAGCTCCAGCGCAATGATATTCAGGTATCGGTGAACGCCCGCCGATATCTATGTGCGGCGGGCGTCACGCCGGGGGTTAGTGCAGGGTGGTGGTGTCGATGACGAAGCGGTAGCGGACGTCGGAGGCGAGGACTCGTTCGTAGGCT
>NZ_JBHVEY010000040.1:0-40037 GCF_042802055.1 Rhodococcus sp. NPDC057529 | reverse complement strand
TCGAAGGTCAATGTCAACGGCGGCGCCATCGCCATCGGGCATCCGCTCGGCATGTCGGGTGCGCGGGTCGTGCTGCACCTCGCGCTGGAGCTGAAGCGACGCGGCGGCGGACAGGGCGACGCCCTGATCCTTCACGTACCGGGAGAATGACATGAAGCCGAAATCCAGCTGATGCAATACAGAGCAGTCAAGAAATAATGGTATGAATTACCGGATTTCGGAAATGAAGCTCTGACAGCATGTTTGGAACGTTACTTGTGGGGCTTGTACGGCTTGCCCGCTCGCGTCTCGTGCGGTTCGGCGGTTGACGAATCATCCCCGCGCAGCTTTCAGTCCGTCCTGCTGTGACCGGTTGTCGGAGGCGCAAGCCAAACTGCGAGAAACACGGTACAGGCATGACTGGGTCCTGTTCGCGGACTGGTGCGAGGCATGCGATTACCGGCGCTGCCCGCGCAGCCGTCGGTGTTGGCGGAGTTTCTCGCCAACCACCCCCGGCGCCGATGGAAAGCAGCGTCGGCGCATCGCCCCGATCAACACTCTCCATACCCAGGAAGGTCTGTCGGCTCCGGGCCCCGCCGAGGCCGTCCGTTAACTCCTGAACATCGCACGATCGAAGCGCATCGGCCGTCTCGCGGCGATCGCCGCGGAGCGAATCGCCTGGATCCCGGTGACCGCGTGGCCGGCCGGGTTGGTCGGCCGCCGCGACACGCTCATCCTCACTTTGTCCCGTCGACATCACCCTCGAATCCGAGGCGCTCGTTAACAACAGGGGCGGCGCAGGAATGCACGTTCCTTCTGCGGCCACAGATGCGCGAATCCTGCTGCCGCGTATTGGAACTGGATCGAAGCGTAGGCTTCCTCGACCGGTACCCCAGCACAGGAATGCTCGCTCGGTACCTGGAAGTGAAGGCGGACCTGGCCGCTTTCGCGGAGGCCGTACGCCACGACGCCCAACCGATGGGTGCACACGCCCTACGCGCCGACCCCGCTGACCAGCCAATTCGTCGCGCCCATCTCACCGGACAGGCACTCGCCCACACGCGGCCACCGGCCAGGCCGCGCCAAACTCCGGCGGTCGAACCTCTCACCAGAACTGGGCGCTGAGTCGATCGAGCTGGACCAGAGCTACTGCGACCGCGGCATCCAGGCACGCCGAACAGCCCGTGACGCTCTAATGGACGTCACCAACATCCTCGACGGCATCGAAGACGAAGCCGACAAACTCCTCGCCGATCTGCACTCGCTCCTCGACCAGTCCGGTGCCGACTGACGCTGGTTGCGCACCGGGAAAGTCCATCGGCGGTTCCCGTGGCGTAAGTCTGCTCGAGCCTGTAGGCCTCCGACCGGATCGAAACCATGCGGGTGGGCTGGCTCGCTCAGATACGAGCCAACGACGTTGCGGCCCATCGTTGTGGTAGGACTGAGCCCGCCCATCGTTGGGCTGCTCAGGTTCTCCGATATGGCCGCTTGACGCGACCATATCGGTGTTACGGGCTAGCTTTCGTAAACCGTTTGACCGCGGACTACCGTCCGGACGACGTGTGCATCAGCGGGGTAACCGGCTTCGGCATCGAAGATGTTCCGATCGAGTATCGTCAGGTCTGCGCGTTTGCCCACAGCGATCGTGCCGCCGTCGCTGTCGTGGTTCAGGTAGGCGCTACCTGCGGTGAAGGCGCGCACCGCGTCGGGTACGGACAACACTTGGTCCGGCAGAAGCGCTGGTTTGTCTCGGTTCGCCGGATCGATTCGTCGGGTTGCGACCTCGATTTGCTCGAGCGGGTTCGCGGTCGTCACTCCCCAGTCGCTGCCCATGGCCAAGGTGGCGCCCGACCGGTGTAGATCGCCGAAGGGGTACAGGCGCTTAACGCGGTCGGCACCCAACACCGGTGTTGTGAAGTCGTCGATGTACGAATCGTATTTGGCCCAGAATGCCTGGCAGTTGGCGATGACGTTCAGGTCGCGGAAGCGCCGGAGATCGCTCGGGTGCACGACTTCCAGGTGTGCGATGTGGTGTCGATTGTCGTTGGGGCCGTTGGCTGCACGCGCGGACTCGACTGCATCGAGTGCGCATCGTACGGCGCGGTCGCCGATCGCGTGCATGTGTACCTGGAATCCGGCGCGGTCGAGCTCGGGTACGGCTGCCAGCAGCATATCGACGTCGACGTGCATCATTCCCCGGTCGTAACGATGATCGCCGCATCCGTCGCAGTACGGCTCGAGGAGTGCGCCCGTGTAGTTTTCCACGACGCCGTCGACCATGATCTTCACCGTGGTGGGGAGGAAGCGCCCCTCCACTGCGAGTTCGCGCTGTTCGATGAAGTCCTTGATTTGTTCGAGTCCGCGGTGGCGGTCCCACCACAAGGCTCCGACAACCCGGCTCGTCAGTTCACCCGACACTGCCAGCGAATGGTAGGCCTCGGCGGTCTGGGGGGTTACCCAGGCGTCTTGCCAGCCGGTGACGCCCAGGGAGTGCAGGTGTGATTGTCCGGCGAGGACCGCACGTTCCCAGATCTTGTGGTCCGGCGTGGGCACGTGCAAGTTGTTGAACGTGTACGCAGCGCCCTCCTGCAGCGTGCCGACGGGGTCACCCGCGGCGTCACGCTCGATTCTCCCATCGACCGGGTCGGGCGTGTCCCGGGAGATTCCGGCTCGCCGGAGCGCTTCCGAGTTCACCCATGCTTGGTGGACGTCGCGGCTGAAGAGGAATACGGGCCGGTCGGGGCAGACGGAGTCGAGAGCCTCCTTGGTAGCGATGCCTCCGGGAAAGAACTCCAGTGACCATCCACCGCCGATGATCCAGTCGAGTTCGGGGTGGGCTGCCGCGTAGTCGGATATGTACTCCAAGTAGGAGTCCAGTCCCGACAGGTTTTCCAGGTCGACGTGTAACCGGTTGAGACCGGCGAAGGGGGCGTGGACGTGGGAATCCTGGAAACCGGGCAGAACCAGGCCTCCCGAGGCGTCGACGACCGTGGTGTTCGGTCCGACGGTTGCTTGCACGTCCGGCTGGCCGAGGGCAACGATTCGATCGCCGCGTATGGCGACCGAATCCGTGGAGCTACCGGCCTGATCGACGGTATAGACCGTCGCACCGGTAATGACGAGATCGGCTTCGAGTGACACAGTTTCCTCCAAGGTTTTCAGTAACCCCGACGAGTCACGCCCCCGGGCGGATGCCTGTCGTGCTCGAGCTCGGAGCTTTGATCGATACGGTGATTGTGTCCCGTGGGTTCGCTACGCGGCGCGCCCTGGGCTTCACGGTCAGTTCGTGGATGCTCGCGCGCGACGCGCGGAAAGTGTGCGGTTGAGGACGAGGATTGCCGTGAAAATGGGGACTACCACGAGCGCAACCCACGTCATCGTGTCGACCGGCGGCAGGGGCGGGTTGACGACACCGTTGATGAAGCACCACGCCATGGTGGCGCCCCCGAACAGGCAGGCAGCGATCAGAACCGGACGGAAAACACGCTCCTTGATGAGAAGCACGATCGTTCCGGAAACGATGAGTAGATACGGCAAAACCCAGACGTAGACCACGAGCGTCGCGATGGCGTTGTATGCATCGGCGGGGGAGCCGGTGGCAATCAGCATTGCCACGATCGTCACGAAGCCCAGAATTCCGAGCGTCGAGATCGCGACATGGGGAGAACGGAACTTGTGATGAATCGATGTCACCTTCTCCGGCAGTAGTCCGTCATCGCCCAGCGTGAGGAGGAATCGGGCCCCATAGTTGATGTATCCGATCAGGCATGCGAAGGTGGCCGCCGCGAGAACCAGGTCTGTCGCGTCCGCGACCCAGGTGCCGAGGCCGGCGTTCAGCGCGAGAGCGGCGGTGGGCGACATCCCCTTGGCGAGGTAGTCCGAGGCCTCGTTCAGGCCGGGGACTTGCAGGAGGGTGCAACCGATGAAGATTACACCGAGGACCACGGGAATCGACATGACCGCGAGCGGGATGTTTCGTTTCGGATCGCGGGTTTCGGCGGCCATGGCAGCGCAGCTCTCAAATCCCATCAGGAACGCAGCCCCCGCTGCCACGCCCTGCAATACTCCGTCAGGGGTCAAGGTCGCGAAGTCGAACTGCTGCGTGAGGTCGAGGCCGGTGTGAAATGCACTGGCCACGGTGACCACGGTGACCAGGGGCATCGAGATCACGGCGAGTACGACCGCGGTGCGCACCGATGTATCGAGGCCGCGGAAGGGCACGTAGATACCGATTCCGATCGCGCCGGCATAGATGGCGACCTGCGGACCCAGGCTCAGCGCGCCCTCCATCCCGAGGGATGCCAGGAAGCTTCCGAAGAAGATGCCGATGATCCCGCTGAGAGCTGCGGTGAGAACCACGAAACCGACCAGGAGTGCTCCGCCGGTGATGTAGCGCGCCCACGGCCCGTATACCTCACCGACGTACGAGTACAGCGAACCGGTGGCGACGCATCGCTTGGCGAAGAAGATCACGGCGAGGCCGATACTGATCACCGCCAGCGCCGACAGCACTGCCGCTGGCAGGGCAGCGAGTCCTACCGAGCTGAACAGCAGCATCGGCACGATCGCGATTCCGACCGCGGGAATCGACGATGCCAGAGCGAGTGACACGAGCTGAGTGCGACCGAGATGACCGGAGTCGAGCTCCTCGGCCCCTGCTGGATGTCCGCTGTCGGCCGGGACTGGGTCTGACAACTTGGACATGACGGCCTCCTGATCGGAGGGCCCGGTCAGCATGTGGCACCGCCGACGAGTGTGGTGCGTACGGCCCATCGTGCCTCGAGTGACAAGGCCCACACGGGGCGAAGAAGTGCAGTGGCCATTTGAAGGAACTCCTTCGAGGAATCATGATGATGGCTCGGAGTCGAGCCAGTCCGCGATGCGGTGTGATAGACATCTCACGGTAATACGGGCTTATTGGCTCGTCAAGGCCCCATTTTTCCCGTGTTTCAAAAGGATTCGGCCCTTGGAGAAGACATGGAAAAACCGCCCAACAGGGTGATGATTCCTGTTGAGGCGGTAAGTAGTTCCGATGGCGGCGGGGCGGTCGATGCTCACTCCGCCTGCGGCTGTATGGCACTTAGCGGCAAGTGGTCTGAGCGTTCCTCGGGCGCCGGCGGTCGCCGTTCGTCGGTCACGGTCCGGTACCAATGCGACACGGCTCGTCGTCCGAGTCCGTCCACCCGGCTCCGTGATCGACCTTTGTCGCGATGTACGCCCTCGTGGGGGAGTGATCATCCGTGCTGCGCGGGCATTCCCAACTGCTGCGATACGAACTCCATCGAGAGATCAAAAGCTAAGTCCGAGTTAAGCTCTCGATCATCGAGACCCACCTGCACCATCATGCCGTCAAGCAGGGTGGCGAGCATCAATGCAAACCTCCGTGCGTCGACGTCGACGCTGAACTCCCCGGTTCGCTGACCGTGCCGGACGATCTCGGTGATGAGATTCCGCCACTTCTCGTCGTGACCGGAACGCGCCTCGGCCGCTTCCGGGTGACGCTGCGCCTGAGCCCAGAGTTCGAACCAGAGGCCCCACGACATGCGTGGGGTGTCTTCGCACCCGCAGGCCATGGCAACGAGCACCCTCAGTCGACGAGCCGCTGAGTCCTCACCTTCGAGGAGTTGCTGAGCGGTCTCGTAGAAGCCGTTCTCCCAATAGCGCAATGCATCGATGAGAAGTTGCTCGCGAGAGCCGAAATAGTAGATGACCAGTCCCGTGCTCACCGACGCGCGCTTGGCGACATCTGCGATGCGGGCATCGCCAAAGCCGCGCTCGCGCAGGATATCTGTGGCTGCTCGAAGGATCTCGAGCTTTCGTGCCTCGTTGGTGCTGCTCGGTGCTTGAGTGGTCATGAGCTCTTTCTTTCCTCGCCGACGGTCGCTCGGCGCCCGCCGCTTCCGCAGTCCACGCTAGTGCACTGCAATTCCGTCCCCGCCCCTGCTGTTCAGGCCCGGTGGAGGTGGAGTGCGCGGCGACCCGGGGGCTGCGCCGCGCTGCCGGTCCCCTCCGCGACAAGCAACTGGCAATTTGCTCTAGTTCCCTCGATGTGCCGCGGAAGGGTCTCGGCAGGCAGTGCGGGTCTTACAGCATCTTCTGCGCCCGTGTCAGCACGTCACGCAGGATGAATTCGATCTCGTCGAAGTGGGACTGGTCGCAGATCAGCGGCGGGGACAGCTGCACGATCGGGTCGCCCCGGTCATCGGTCCGGCAGTAGATGCCGCTGTCGTACAGCTCCTTGCTGAGGAAGCCGCGCAGGAGCCGCTCGGCTTCGTCGTCGTTGAACGTCTCCTTGGTCGACTTGTCCTTGACAAGCTCGAGTGCGAGGAAGTAACCGGCTCCGCGGACGTCGCCGACGATATCGAGATCGGAGAGCTTGTTCATCGTGTCGCGGAACGGTCCTTCGTTCTGGCGGACATGGTCGAGGATGCCCTCGCGCTCGAAGATGTCCAGGTTCGCCATTGCCACGGCTGCGCACACTGGGTGGCCACCGAAGGTGTAGCCGTGGAGGAACGTGTTGTTGCCTTCGAGGAACGGTTCCATGAGGCGATCGGATGCGATCATGGCCCCCATCGGCGCGTAACCGGAGGTCAGCCCCTTCGCGCACGTGATGATGTCCGGCTGGAAGCCGTACTTGATTGCGCCGAACCATTCGCCGAGCCGGCCGAATCCGCAGATGACCTCGTCGGAAACCAGCAGCACGTCGTGGCGATCGCAGATCTCCCGAACCAGCTGGAAGTAGCCGGGGGGAGGAGTGAAGCACCCGCCTGCGTTCTGAACCGGTTCCAGGAAGACCGCCGCGACGGAGTCAGGACCTTCGGCGATGATGGCGTCCTCGATCTGGGCGGCAGCCCACCGGCCGAAGGCGACGGGGTCGTCGCCGTGCTCGGGTGCACGATAGAAGTTCGTGTTCGGCACGTGCACCGTTGATGGGACCAAAGGTTCGAAAACGGACTTGTAGGCGGGCATGCCGGTAATGGAGAGGGCGCCCTGGGTAGTCCCGTGGTAGGAGATTCGGCGGCTGATGACTTTGTGCTTGTTGGGGCGGCCGGTCATCTTGTAGTACTGCTTTGCGAGCTTCCACGCCGACTCGACCGCTTCGCCGCCTCCGGAGGTGAAGAAGACTCGGTTCAGGTCGCCGGGTGCGAACGACGCGAGCCGTTCGGCCAGTTCGATCGCTCGGGGATGGGCAAAGGTCCAGATCGGGAAGAACTCGAGTTCGGCCATCTGCTTGGCTGCGGCCTCGCCGAGTTCCCTGCGGCCGTGGCCGATCTGGGTGACGTACAGACCTGACAATGCGTCGAGGTATCGCCGTCCCTGTGCGTCCCAGACGTACGCTCCTTCGCCCCGGGTGATGATCGGTACGTCTGAGGTGGCGAAGGCACCTTGGCGTGTGAAATGCATCCACAGATTGTCTCGGGCCGCTGGCTGCAGGTCCACGTGGTTGTCGGGGGTCATTGTCTCGCTCCACTCTTGAATCAGATTCGGCGGGCTTCGGGCGTGAGGCTCCGTCGTTGCCCGCGGTGTTCTCCACGGGTCGTGGTACGTCCATGCAGGTCGAGTCGCGCGGTCGCCTTTCGGCAGACCGTCTGCCCGCTCCTCGGGTGTTGCCCTGGTCCGTTGCCTCCTCGGGTCGTCGTTGGCCGATGACCTGGTGGATCAACCGGCGCCGACCCGGAGTCGCAGACCTTGACTGCACGTTCAATCAAGTCCTACCATAGTGTGACGTGGGATGCACGAAGTTTTCGAATCGGATCGAAAAGTTCCTCCCGGAGAAGACCTGTGGACTGTGCGCGGTAAAAGCAACTTTTCTCGCCTCGAGTCACATCGTCGCTAATCCCCGTGAGCGCACCCGGTGTCGTTATTCGTGCGCGAAACTGTGAATGCCTTCAGTGTGATCGCGTGCGTTCCGAGCAGCGCAACGCAACGTCAAGGAAGTAGGCCGAAATTGTCGCGGTACAGGGTTTTGAATCCCGCTACAGGAGTAATTGAGAACGAGTTTCCGGAGGTGGAGGACCACGAGATCTCGGACGTCTGTGCGCACGCGCACGCCGCCTATCTCCGCTGGCGGGCGACATCGAAGGCGGAGCGATCGCTGCTGCTGAGCGCTGTCGCCGACCTGTATCTGGAGCGCGCGGACAAGTTGGCTGCAACCATCACGAGGGAGATGGGCAAGACTGTGGCCGAGGCGCGGGGTGAGGTCGAGTTCTCGGCCTCGATTTACCGCTATTACGCCGAGAATGGCGAGATGCTTCTCGCGGACGAGCCGTTGAATTCGGAATCCGTTACCGGAAAGGCTGTCATCCGGAAGGCGCCGATAGGGGCATTGCTCGGCATCATGCCGTGGAATTATCCGTTTTATCAGGTCGCCCGTTTCGCGGCACCGAATCTGATGGTCGGAAATACCATTATTCTCAAGCATGCCCAGCAGTGCCCCGAGTCCGCGCTCGAAATGGAACGAATTTTCGAGGACGCGGGATTTCCCCCACACACGTATACGAACGTATTCGCCACGACCGACCAAATCGCCACCCTGATTGCAGACGATCGGATCTGCGGTGTCTCCGTGACGGGCAGCGAGCGTGCGGGGATGGCTGTTGCCGCACAAGCGGGGCACAACCTCAAGAAGGTTGTGCTGGAGCTGGGCGGATCCGATCCGTTCATCGTGCTCGATGCAGAGGACATCGCCGCAGCGGCAAGCGCCGCGGTCGCTGCTCGGATGGAAAACGCCGGCCAGTCCTGCAATGCCTCGAAGCGCATGATCGTTGCAGATTCCCACTACGACGAGTTTCTCGGGCACTTCGTCGACGGTATGCAGGCCCAGGTTCTCGGCGATCCGACCGATCCGAGGACGACGTGTGGGCCGCTGGCCTCCGAATCTGCTGTGGAGTTCCTCCTTGCGCAGATCGACGACGCCGTCGCCAAGGGCGCGAAACTGCACACCGGAGGACAGCGACTCGACCGCCCCGGATTCTTTGTCGAACCCACCGTCCTGTCCGGAGTGACACCCGAGATGAGGGCCTACCACGAGGAATTATTCGGACCGGTGGCTGTCCTGCACCGGGTAGCTGATGCCGATGCCGCAGTCACCCTCGCCAACGACTCACCGTATGGACTCGGAGCCGTTGTTTATGCCCGAGATACCAAGGTCGCGCTTGATATCGCCGACCAACTCGACACCGGCATGGTCTGGATCAATGAGCCCGAGGGCGGTGGACCCGATCTACCGTTCGGTGGAACCAAGCGTTCCGGAGTCGGGCGCGAACTCGGTCCACTCGGCATCGACGAGTTCGTCAACAAGAAACTTATCCACCACCCCGTGGGATAAGTCCCATGACATCGATTGTGTTCCGTATCAAAAGGAATCGATTTGATGTGGGGACATTCGCCCGCACGTCACCGTGCTGGTCAACGCAATTTTTGTCAACCGTGAACGGTCGGAAACCTTCGTAATTGCGAAGCGGATTGCGCGTCGTTCACGCCGAAGGCATCACTGTTCAACTAACCGCACGCCAGGAGAAGTCATGAGAATCGGTATCCCCCGCGAAATCAAGAACCACGAGTACCGGGTGGCGATCACCCCCGCGGGTGTCCACGAACTTGTCGGCCGCGGCCACGAGGTCGTCATCGAGTCCGGGGCCGGTGTCGGCTCGTCCTTCGCGGACGAGGACTTCAAGGCGGCGGGGGCCCAGATCCTCTCCTCTGCCGTTGCGGTGTGGGGGTCGGCCGATCTGCTGCTGAAGGTGAAGGAGCCGATCGCGGAGGAGTACCCCCGCCTCCGGCAGGACCAGGTGCTGTTCACCTACCTGCACCTCGCCGCATCCAAGGACTGCACCGACGCCCTGCTCGCGTCGAAGACCACCTCCATCGCCTACGAAACCGTCACCGGCGCCGACGGCTCCCTGCCGCTGCTCGCCCCGATGAGCGAGGTCGCCGGACGCCTCGCCCCGCAGGCCGGCGCCTACCACCTGATGCGCCAGGGCGGCGGCCGCGGCGTCCTGATGGGCGGTGTTCCCGGGGTGCGACCGGCCAAGGTCGTCGTCATCGGCGCCGGCGTCTCCGGCCGCAACGCCATCGCCATCGCGCACGGCATGCACGCCGACGTCACCGTCCTCGACCTGTCCATCGCCCGGCTGCGGGAAATCGACGCCCAGTACCACGGCCAGGTCAAGACCATCGTCTCCAACAGCCTCGAACTCGAGCAGGCCGTCCTCGACGCCGACCTGGTCATCGGCGCCGTCCTCGTCCCCGGCGCCAAGGCCCCCACCCTCGTCTCCAACAACCTGGTCTCCCGGATGAAGCCCGGCTCGGTGCTCGTCGACATCGCCATCGACCAGGGCGGCTGCTTCGAGGACTCGCGGCCCACCACCCACGCCGAACCCACCTACCAGGTCCACGACTCGGTGTTCTACTGCGTCGCCAACATGCCCGGCGCCGTCCCCCGCACCTCCACCTACGCCCTCACCAACGCGACCCTGCCGTACGTCGTCGCGCTCGCCGACAAGGGCTGGCAGGACGCGACCGCGACCGTCCCCGGCCTCGCCGCAGGCCTGTCCACCCACGACGGCAAGCTGCTGTCCACGGAGGTCGCCGACGCCCATGGCTACACCGCTACCACCATCTGACATCCCGTGAACTGAACTCGACAGGTTGCACTGCTCATTCCGGGTGACGGGACGGGCACTGCGGCCGCCGGCACGTCAACTCGAAGATACGAAAGGCCCACGATGCTAGCCGCATACGCCAATGCCATCGATTCCGACGACCCCGTTTCGGGGCTCGTCGTCGGTGAACGCCCCGAACCCGAACCTCGCGAAGGCTGGACCACCGTCACGGTCAAAGCGGCGGCGTTGAATCACCATGATTTGTGGACCCTGCGAGGAGTCGGAATTCGGCCCGACCAGCTCCCGATGATCCTGGGCGGCGACGCTGCGGGCGTCGACGAGGATGGCCGTGAGGTCGTCGTGCACTCGGTCATCACCTCCCCAGGGTGGACGGGGGACGACACTTTGGACCCCAAGCGGTCGCTGCTCTCGGAGGTGTACGACGGCACACTGGCGGAGAAGGTGCTGGTTCCTCGCCGCAACCTCGTTGCGAAGCCTGCGTCGCTCTCCTTCGAGCAGGCTGCATGCCTGCCGACGGCATGGCTGACGGCGTACAGGATGCTCTTTGTCAAGGCGAATCTGGCGCCGGGGTCGACGGTCCTGATCCAAGGCGCGGGTGGGGGAGTCTCTACGGCGGCTATTGCGTTGAGCAAGGCCGCTGGGCTGCGGGTGTGGGTGACCAGTCGCAGTGCTGCCAAACGCGACGCAGCCCTGGCACTGGGGGCCGACCAGGCCTTCGAAACAGGCGCTCGGCTGCCCGAGAAAGTCGACGCGGTGCTCGACAATGTCGGACAGGCGACGTGGTCGCATTCGCTCAAGTCGTTGAAGCCGGGCGGGGCGGTCGTGACGTGCGGAGCTACCAGCGGTCCCAACCCTCCATCGGATCTCAACCGAGTCTTCTTTCTGCAGTTGCAGGTCTTGGGGTCGACGATGGGCACTCGTGACGAACTCGAACAACTCCTCGCGTTGCTCGACACCACAGGTCTTCGCCCCCAGATCGACTCGACGATTCCCTTGGCAGATGCCGAAGCGGGCCTCAAAAGGCTGGCAGACGGAGACGTACAGGGGAAGATCGTGCTGATCCCCTGACGATGGCAACGACATCAGGCGGGGGCGACACGGATGTCGTCACCGCCTGATCGCCCCCCGAGGGCCAATAATGTCCGACGCCTGACCAGAGGCTGGAGACTGCGGGCGATCGCGGTCAGCGACCGGTTCGCCGCGAAATCCCCGGGGCTCCTGTGCAACCAATTGCCTGCTGCTGCCGAGGCGCCTTGCCTTATCTGCCTGTGGCGGGTCGGCCGCTCACCACACTCACAGAATGGATCGACGAATGGACAGCTATCACGAGGATATGCTGAAGTTCGCCGCGGAATGGGCGCCCTATGGCGGCGGCGAAGAGCATGTGCTCCCGACGTTCGGCCTCACTGCCGGCGACTACTATCGACGGCTGATGCGATTGTTGGAAACCCTTGATGCGAGGTCACTTCCCGTACCTCTGATTCTGCGTCTCCGGCATCAATGCTTGGAGAGGCTGGCCGCTACCGGCACGGAAGACGCACGGCACGGCCTCGTGAATGCGGGTATCAGGGCATCACGGCGATAACACACGTGTGAGCGCGCATATAGGGCTGTCCATGGCCCGGATCCCGCCTGCGCATTGGTGTTACGAGCAACCGAGGTTGGTGCGGTGCGCGGATGCGAAACGACATCGTTCCGGCAGGGACGCGAGGCTCACCAGCTACGGTGGGCCATACTTCACGACCGCGGTCCCAACGCACGTTTCCGCTCAACTCCAGCCGGACAGATGCACCGAAGGTTGCCCGGTGACGGTGGTGGTCGACCTACGCCGTAGCTTCCTTGACGAGGCTGGTTCCCAGCAACACACCGGCGATGTGTCGAAGGATCCGGGCGTTGCGCTCAGGGGTGTAGCCGGGTAGGTCGACGGCGACAGCCGTCATCAAACCGTCTATGGCGCCGATGATTCCGTCGCTAACTTCGGCGACGGGCGCGGTGGGGTGGAAAGTTCCGTCGTGTGCTCCGGCCTCGATCACGTCGGAGAGCTTGGCGCGCCATGCATCGTAGATACGAGCCACGTCGGGGAGAAATTGTGCATTGCGGCTGGCCACCGACGTCGTTGCCAACCACACCGTGCAACGCTCGCGATCGGTGATGGCGTGCTCGAGGAGCGAGACCATCTTCGTCGCGGGATCGTCGATGTCATTGGCGAACGTGGCCCATTCCTCGACCCGTCGCAGGCTCGCCGCGCTGAGCATCGCCTCGATGACCTCGTCACGATTATCGAAGTAGTGCTGAATTTTCCCGATGGAGAATCCCGCCTCCCGGGCGATATCGCGCAGACGCACCTTCTCGATTCCGTGCACGCCGATCAACCGCTCCGCGGCCGCGAGAATTCGTCGCCGACTCTCGGTGACGAGAGGATCTTCACCCAGTTCAGCTGCACTCGCCCCTGTCATCAGTCCACAACCCTTTCACCTGCAGATCTCGCGCATTTCGTTGAATGCGGAGCCGTTTCCGATCGTAGAGGTCGGCGCACCGCGCACCGTCGTTACGTCGCCCGTCCGCGGGCGGGACGAGTTGTCCGAGAAGGAAAACCCGCCCTTGACCATGCAATAATTACATATTATTTTGAGGTTGTATCTCAACCTCGCGCGGCCCCCACTTCTGCTGCCGCGGACCACAACCTCGCCACCTTCCGAAGACGGAGATCTTTCGATGACCTCACTTGCCCCCGCACTGCCGGTCACCCGGCGGGATCTGACCGCCCTGTTCGCTCCGTCCTCCATCGCCATCGTCGGCGCGAGCAACGACCCGGCCAAGTACGGCAACTGGCTCGCGGTACGCGCGCTGCGAGACGCGGACACGCGTCCGGCGTATCTGATCAACAAGACCCGGTCCACGATCCTCGGCCATCCGGCGAGACCGGCCCTGACCGACCTCGGCGGGCCCGTCGATCTCGCGGTGATCGCGGTTCCCGCAGCAGGATTCGACGAGGCGGTCGAGGACGCCATCACGTCCGGCGTCAAGGCGATCGTCGCGATCACCGCAGGACTGGGCGAATCCGGTGCGGACGGCCTGGCCCGGCAGAACGCCCTCGTCGCCCGGCTGCGCGAGGCCGATATCGCGATGCTCGGGCCGAATTGTCTCGGCGTGCTCGACAACACCACCGGGCTCGACGCGACGGTCAACGAATTCCGCCCCGGCTCGGTGTCGATCATCTCCCAGAGCGGCAACGTCGCGATCGATCTGGCCGAGCACTTCTCCGAACAGGGCCTCGGGGTCGCCCGCTTCGCGAGCCTGGGCAACTGCGCCGACCTCGACGTCGCCGACCTGATCGACAGCTGCGTCGACCACGAGGGCACCGAGGCGATCGCGGTGTACTGCGAGGGCTTCAAGGACGGCCGCAAGTTCGCTCGCGCCGCCGCCCGCGCCGCGGACGCCGGCAAGCCCGTCGTGCTGCTGTCGGTCGGCCGCGGTGCCGCCTCCACCCGCGGCGCGGCCTCGCACACCGGTTCCCTGGTGACCTCGAACGTCGTCCTCGAAGCCGTCTGCGAGGCCACCGGCACCGAACTGGTCTCGAGCCCGTTCGAGATGGCCAACCTGCTTCAGGTTCTCGTCCGTACCCGCCCTCCGGCAGGGTCTCGGGTCGCGGTTCCCGCCGACGGCGGCGGCCACGCCTCACTGGCCAGTGACAGCCTCGAAGAGGCAGGGCTGCGAGTCGAGGAGTTCTCCGCGGACCTCGCGGAGCGGGTCGCCGGTGAGTTGCCCCCGACCGCCGCAGTGTCGAACCCGATCGACGTCGCCGGCGGCGGCGAGCAGGACATCACCTGCTTTGCCCGCGTCGCCCAGCGGCTGATCGAGAGTCCCGAGACCGACGCGGTCCTGATGACCGGCTACTTCGGCGGCTACGGCGACTACGACCCAGCCGTGGTGTCCGGCGAGATCCAGGTCGGCCGCGACATCGCCGCCCTCGTCGCCGAGTCCGATGCGAGCTTCATCGCCCAAACCATGTTTCCCGACTCCGCAGCGGCACAGGCGCTGCGGGACAGCGGAATCGCGGTGTACCGCAACGTCGAACATGCCACCTGGGCACTGAGCCGGCTGCTCGTCCGCGCCGAGGTCACCTCCCATCCGCTGCCGGTGCTGCCCGAACCCGCCGCCCCGCTCGCCGAGACCGGATATTGGCCGGCTCGCCGCGCCCTCACCGCTGCCGGGATCCCTTTCGTTCCGGCCGCCGAGGTGGCAACCATCGGCGAACTCGAGAACGCGGTCGCGGACTTGCAGTTCCCGCTCGTCCTCAAAGTCCTCGGCGACGAACACAAGTCCGACAACGGCGGCGTCATCTTGAACATAACCGACCACACCGCCCTGGTCGCAGCCTGGGACGACGTCCAGGCACGGCTGGCCCCCCCGGTCTGCTCCATCGAGGAGATGGCCGACCTCTCCGGCGCGGTCGAACTGATCATCGGCGTACGCCGCGACCCCACGTTCGGTCCCATCGTCCTCGTCGGCATCGGCGGCGTGTACACCGAACTGCTCAAAGACACCCGCTGCGCCCTCGGCCCGATCACCGCCGACCAGGCCCGCGAGCTGCTGCAGTCGCTGCGAGGATCGGCACTGCTCACCGGCTTCCGCGGTAAGCCTGCCGTCAACATCGCCGCCGCCGCCGAGCTGGTCGCCACCTTGTCCAACTACGCCGCCGAACATCCAGAGATCGGCGAGATCGAATGCAACCCCATCGCGGTCACGCCCACCATCGCCGTCGCCCTGGACGCCCGCATCATCCTCGACCACTGACAAGGCCGGTGCCCGGAACAAATCACGCAACGAGTGACTGACCGATGACCGATATCGCCAAAGCGACGGGCCGGCGTCACGGACTTCCGGTATGGATGCCGACGGTCGCCCGCGGTGGGACCGGCAACAGATTGGACCTCTCGACCCGAAGGACGCACCATGACTGATGTAGTGCTTTACGAAACCAGTGGGCCTCTTGCCACGATCACGCTCAATCGGCCCGACAAGCTCAATGCTCTGAACACCGAGGTGCTGCTCGAATTCGACAAGCGCATCGCCCAGGCCGGCGCCGACGACTCGATCAAGGTGGTCCTCGTGACCGCGCAGGGGCGAGCATTCTCCGCAGGATTCGACATGAACGACGAGATCGAGGACGGCACCGAAACCCCGCTCGAGTGGCTGCCGGTGCTACGCCGCGACGCCGACGTCACCATGGCTTTGTGGGCCTGCCCGAAGCCGACCATCGCCGTCGTGCAGGGCTACTGCCTCGCCGGCGGGTGCGAGATCGCCATGGCCTGCGACATTGTCGTCGCTGCTGACAACGCGCAATTCGGTGAGCCTGAAATTCAGTATGGATCCGGCCCAGTGACCTTGCTGATGCCGTTCATTCTCGGTCAGAAGAAGACCAACGAACTGCTCTTCACCGGCGACAAGATCGATGCCGAAGAAGCCTTGTCCCTGGGGTTGATCAACAAGATTGTCCCGCTCGACGAACTCGACTCCGCCGCGCGGGAGCTGGCGATGCGTATCGCGCCGACTCCGCTGCCGATCCTGCGGCTGACGAAACAGGCGCTCAATCGGGCTTATGAGGCCAAGGGACTTCGGAACGCAGTAAACGCTAACGTTGACATATCGGCTCTACTCAACGGCGCCAACACCCCTGAGCAGCAAGAATTCGACAAGGTGGCAGCTGAGAGGGGCCTCAAGGCAGCACTCGACTGGCGCGACGAGCGATATGGCGCTCGCAAGTCCTGACGATCTCCGAGCAGGCTTCGGTCTCTATTATGCATGCCATTGCTTGCGCACTGGCCTCAGGCCAATCTCACCCGCTGCATGCAGTCGAGTACGGCAAGGACAACACCCGACCACCTACATCAAGGCTGTTCTGAGCCAGAAATGTTCGACGACAGGGGCTTCCACGCGTAGCTCGCGAACGCAATCACGCTCTTGGGTGGGTGAGGTCGCCCACCTTGCCATCGGGCGGTACTCACACTTTGCCGCTACCCCGTCTGAACCAACCAACCTGTTGGGGTGATGGCACCCCCGCCCCTCCTGTCGTCACCGGACCCGACCCCGGCCGCCAGGCCCACCGCCGCCAGCAGAAGGACACCAGAATTGTGACCAGCACCGCCGACACCGAAGTCATCGAGCACGCGCCCGAGATCTACGCGCCGAGCCCCGAGTTCACCGCCACTGCGAACGCCGGACCCGAACTCCAGGCTGCCGCAGACGAGGACCGACTCGCATTCTGGGCGACCCAGGCCGAGCGCCTGCACTGGCACACGCCCTTCACCGAGGTACTCGACTTCTCCGACGCACCCGTCGCGAAATGGTTCGTCGGCGGAGAACTCAACGTCGCCTACAACTGCGTCGACCGGCACGTTCTCGCCGGCAACGGCGACCGCGTCGCCATCCACTTCGAAGGCGAACCGGGCGACACCCGCGACCTCACCTACAACGACCTGCTCACCGAAGTGTCCAAGGCCGCCAACACCTTCACCGACCTCGGACTCGTCGCCGGCGACCGCGTCGCGATCTACATGCCGATGATCCCCGAGGCCATCGTCACCATGCTCGCCTGCGCCCGCCTGGGCCTGACCCACTCCGTGGTCTTCGCCGGCTTCTCCGCCAGCGCCCTGCGCTCGCGCATCGACGACGCCGAAGCCAAACTCGTCGTCACCGTCGACGGACAGTGGCGACGCGGCCAGGCCGCACCCCTCAAGCCCGCCGTCGACGAGGCGGTCGACGGCGCTGCGTCCGTCGAGCACGTTCTCGTCGTCAAGCGCACCGGCATCGATGTCGCGGTCGCCGACGGCCGGGACCTGTGGTGGCACGAGACCGTCGACAAGGCGTCCGGCACCCACGAGGCGACCCCGTTCGACGCCGAGCACCCGCTGTTCATCCTCTACACCTCCGGCACCACCGGAAAGCCCAAGGGCATCATCCACACCTCCGGCGGCTACCTCACCCAGGCGTCCTACACCCACCACAACGTGTTCGACCACAAGGCCGGCCACGACGTGTACTGGTGCACCGCCGACATCGGCTGGGTCACCGGCCACAGCTACATCGTCTACGGACCGCTGTCCAACGGTGTCACCCAGGTGGTCTACGAGGGCACCCCGAACTCCCCCGACGAGCACCGCCACTTCCAGATCATCGAAAAATACGGTGTCAGCATCTACTACACCGCCCCCACCCTCGTGCGCACGTTCATGAAGTGGGGCAGGGAAATCCCCGACGCCCACGACCTGACCTCGATCCGCCTGCTCGGCTCCGTCGGCGAACCGATCAACCCCGAGGCCTGGAAATGGTTCCGCGAGGTCATCGGCTCCGGCACCGCCCCGATCGTCGACACCTGGTGGCAGACCGAGACCGGCGCCATCATGATCTCCCCGCTGCCCGGGATCACCGCCACCAAACCCGGCTCCGCGATGGCCCCGCTGCCGGGCATCTCCGCGAAGATCGTCGACGACGACGCGAACGAACTCGGTGCCGGCGGCTCCGGCTACCTCGTGCTCGACAAGCCGTGGCCGGCGATGCTCCGCGGCATCTGGGGCGACATGGACCGCTACCGCGACACCTACTGGTCCCGGTACCCCGAGCAGGGCTGGTACTTCGCCGGTGACGGCGCCAAATACGACGACGACGGCGCCCTGTGGGTGCTCGGCCGCGTCGACGACGTCATGAACGTCTCCGGCCACCGCATCTCCACCTCCGAGGTCGAATCCGCCCTCGTCGGCCACCACGGCGTCGCCGAAGCCGCCGTCGTCGGCGCCGCCGACGACACCACCGGCCAGGGCATCGTCGCGTTCGTCATCCTCCGCGAGGGCACCCCGAACACCGGCGACACCCTCATCGCCGAACTCAAGGCCGAGGTGTCCCGCGAGATCAGCCCGATCGCCAAGCCCCGCCAGATCACCATCGTCCCCGAACTCCCCAAAACGAGGTCCGGCAAGATCATGCGACGCCTGCTCAAGGACATCGCCGAAGGCCGCGACCTCGGCGACACCTCCACCCTCGTTGACCCCAAGGTCTTCGACGCCATCCGCGATACCGGTGATGTCCCGCGGGACTAAAGATGTAAGAGGCCGAGGGATCTTACGACGGCAATGTCCAAATTCTCTAGCTGACGCGATACCAGTTGCTGCCGGCCTTTGATCGGACGTTCGAAACGGTGAGTTGAAATGCTGTGAGCACGACGCCGCCGGTTCCGAAGCATGGAGCGGCCGTGCTCTTTCGCACGCACACCTATTGGGACTGTCTGAATAACGGTTGATCTGATCTTGGTTCGACACGCCGAGCTGCTGCTTGGCGGGAAGGATCGATGATGACCGAAACACTGGATCCCATGGCAGCGACCGAAGTGGATCAGAAGCAGTTGGCCGAGCAACTCCTGGCCCAGGCCAAGGAGCAGGGGGTGGATTTGATGGGCCCGGACGGGCTATTGAATCAGCTCACCAAGAACGTCCTCGAAACCGCGCTGGACGCGGAGATGACCGAGCACCTTGGCTACGAGAAACACGACGCCGCCGGCCGCGGGACGGGAACTCACGCAACGGCACCCGGACGAAGACGGTGCTGACCGAGATCGGACCTGTGGAAATCGATGTCCCGAGGGACACTGATTCCTCGTTCGCCCCGCAGATCGTCAAGAAGCGTCAACGTCGGCTGACCGGTATCGATGAGATCGTATTATCCTTGACAGCAAAGGGTTTAACTACCGGTGAGGTCTCTGCCCACTTCCAGGATATTTACGGAGCGACGGTGTCGAAGGACACAATCTCGCGCATCACCGACAAGGTCGTCGGCGAGATGACCGACTGGCAGAACCGTCCGTTGGACCGGGTGTACCCCGTGATCTTCATCGATGCGATTCACGTGAAAGTGCGGGATGGGCAGGTCACGAACCGGCCGATGTACGTCGCGATCGGGGTCACCGTCAACGGCGAAC
This sequence comes from Rhodococcus sp. NPDC057529, assembly GCF_042802055.1. Lineage (NCBI taxonomy): Bacteria > Bacillati > Actinomycetota > Actinomycetes > Mycobacteriales > Nocardiaceae > Rhodococcus > Rhodococcus sp. NPDC057529. The sequence continues at coordinate 20,462 of NZ_JBHVEY010000040.1, read as the reverse complement.
GCGACATTCTGGGTGTGTGGGCCGGCGACGGTGGTGAGGGTGCGAAGTTCTGGCTCTCAGTGCTCACGGAGATCAAGAACCGCGGTGTCGCCGACGTCTGCATCGTGGTGTGTGACGGGTTGAAGGGATTGCCCGATGCCATCAACACGGTGTGGGAACTCGCAGTGGTGCAGACCTGCATTATTCATCTGATACGCAACACCTTTCGGTTCGCTGCCCGGCAGTACTGGGATGAGATGGCGCGTGATCTCAGACCGGTCTACACGGCACCGTCCGAGTCGGCGGCCAAGGAACGATTCGATGAATTCGCCGGGAAGTGGGGCGCGCGGTATCCGGCGATCGTACGGATGTGGGGAAACGCGTGGACAGAGTTCGTGCCGTTCCTGGACTATGACGTCGAGATCAGACGAGTCATCTGCTCGACAAACGCAATCGAGTCCGTCAACGCCCGTTACAGGCGCGCGATAAGGGCCCGTGGACACTTCCCGACCGAGCAAGCAGCCCTGAAATGTCTGTATCTCGCCACACGGGCTCTGGACCCCACCGGGAAGGGTAAGGCACGATGGGTTATGAGGTGGAAGCCAGCGCTCAACGCGTTCGCAATCACCTTCGAAGGCCGCATCACCCCGAACGGTGACTAACCGACGCCGAGGTCGGATCCACCGTTAATCGGACACTCCCCACCTATTCACATATCTTGCGAGGGTAGGACAAATCTGACGGCGGCTTCGGCGTGCAAGAGGCGACGGACGAGGGTCTTTTGTACGTGCGCGATTGGCTCGTTGCGTCGGTGGTGGCGAACCGGTGAATGGCGGTGGTGGGGTTCGGCTCCACATCGCCGTCGTGGACTTCCTTGCTGCTTCCGGATGGGAGGGAGAGCGACTATCTCGTTAGTGCCAGTGGGTGGGTGCTGGGCCGAATTCGTAGTGATGCCTTGAGGATTCAGCCGGAAGTAGTTCTGTTTCGCTGTCGTGGTAGATGACGAGGAAGTGGTCCGGGTTGTGTCCGGTTGATGTGGTGAGTATCTGGGCCCATTGGCCGGTGCGGTGTCCGCACGGGTTGAGCCTTCGGATGAAGGGTCCCGGGCGGGCGGGGGAAGTGCTGCTGGTGTTCACGGATGGTCCTTCGAGGTTAGGGAGGTCCCGAGGTTCCGAGGTGGGCGGTGGCGTCCTCGAGAAGTCAGACTTTTGGGCATTGAACAGGGTTTTCCTGTTAGGTGTTGGAGATCGTGGCGGGTGGTGGTGACGGGCTGTCGCCTACGGTGCGTACCCCGTAGAGGTGGCCGGGCCCGGTGTCGTGGCGTCGATAGCGAGGATTGCTGGCCCGAGGAACCGAATCACTTCTCCGATGGCAGAGTCGGGCCACCGGCCCAGGCCATGACGACCGGGGCGGCACTGCGGTTGTGGATGCGGTGGGGGATGGTGGGCGGCACCGCCCACGCGTCACCTGCTTTGAGGAAGTACTCGTTCGAGCCGTCGTCGAGGTACCCCTCGCCGGAGACACAGAAGAACACCTCCCACGTACCCGCGTGACCCTGATCCACGTCACCGGTGTCGCCCGGCTGAACCGTGGAAGTACCGAACCACATCGCGTCGTTGCGGAAGTACTCCCGACACAGCTCCGGGCCCTCGTAGAAGACCTCAGCGTCGTCCTGCCGAATGATGTACGGGGTCTCGGTCGTCATGATCATGCTCCTTGATGATTTCTGGAAAACTGACGCAGTTGCTGCGCCCATAGTTGTCCTACAACTATGCATCGGGTAGAACATACGATGCGTATTTCACATCTGTCAATGGCGCTATCTCCGCTTTCCGTGGAAGGGTTTGGGTATCTCGAACGAAGAGATCGGCGTAGCTCTCGGACGAGAGCTACGGCGATCTCTTTCGCTTCGCACTGGCTGCTAGCCTCTGCTGCCCTGGCGTACGTGTCCGCAGCGCCTCAAGGGCATTGGTGGGCCAGGGTGACTTCGGCGGGAGGCTCCACCCGCGAAGTGCCCCGCGTGCGGGCGCCCTGCGCGCCCCGTCGGAACACGAGCGCATTCGCCCTTGAGGCGAAGTCGTGCTGGAGTTCGTTCACGTCGATCGCCAGTATGAACATCTTGCCCCCGGGTTTCTCCGTTCCCGCGGCGAAGGGGCGGAGCGTCGATTGACAGGTTCCCGCCCGACATACCCGCAACCAACTCGACCATCCATGCGATGCCGGCTACGGGGTGGGGGTGATCAAGTGGCCTCGGCGTCGCGGATCCGCATCTTCGATGCGCTTCCGACGTTTCCTGGTGGGCCAGGTCGGTGCGGACGGCCGCCCTGGATGCGCGGATGCGGCCTACGGATCGATCCAGACCGTACGAGAACGTTCGCCATGCCCCGAGTCCGCAGATCGGAGGCGACTATCCGCGATGGGGAGTTCAGTGGTGCGTGCCGTCCGCCGATTGCGCCATATTCGTGGTGGCGGACGGCACGCGGGATCCGGCTACCCCTGGTGGGAAAGCGTCGATTCAGGCCCGTGGGGCAGCCGGAAGTGCAAGGGCTGGCGTCCTCCTCCAGCCGACACCGACGACGGTGTCAGCGCCCGAAAGGAATGTCAAATGAAGAATGTTGACATTTTACATTGCGCTTGTAGTCTGGGTCACATGAACGCACAACCTCGGCGCAGTACGCAGCGCTACCAAGGACCTGACCGCGCTTTTGCCCGTTCCTGGTGGTACGGCACCGGTCGCACCCAGGACGAGATCAAGCGCCCTCTCGTCGCCGTTGTCAACGCGTGGAACGAGATCGCCGACGAGAACGTCTTCTTGGACAAGGTCGCCAAGCGAGTCAAGGACGGCGTCATCGCCGGTGGCGGAACTCCGATGGAGTTCAACGTCATCCATGCCACCGACGTTCTCAGCGAGGCGTCCGACGGCATGCGGTATGTGCTCCCGTCCCGGGAGACGGTCGCCGACTCCGTCGAGATCATGCTCCAGTCCCATGCTTTCGATGCCGCGGTCCTGATCGCAGGCGGCGACAAGATCACCCCGGGCATGATCATGGGCACCCTGCGCACCGGCTTGCCCGCGGTCTACGTCTACACCGGAACCACCGAGGCCGGCCAGGTCGGCGACCGGGAAATCTCTTGGGAAACGGTGTTCGAAGCGATCGCCGAATTCCACAGCGGCAAGATCACCGAAGCAGAGCTCGCCGAACTCGAGACTGCCCAGATGCCCGGCTCCGGCGGCGGCGCGAGCGCATACACGGGTAACACCATGGCGATGTGCGCCGAGGCGATGGGACTGTCCCTGCCCGGCGTATCCACGGTCGTCAACGGGTCGGCCGAACAGCTGCGCCTGGCTTACGACAGCGGCCTGGCTGTGATGAAGGTCCTCGAGGACAACCTCACGATCGGTGACATCGTCACCGAGGCGTCCATCCGCAACGCCGTGCGCGTCGCGCTGGCAGTATGCGGTTCGACCAACACCTCATTGCACCTGCCGGCCATCGCCTACGAGGCGCACGTCGACTTCGATTGGCGAGACTTCGACAAGCTCGCGCTATCGACACCGACACTGGTGCAGTTGCGTCCTTCGGGGGAGGTGTCACTGCCGCAGTTCCACCGTGCCGGTGGCGTGCAGGCCGTCTTGAACGAACTCGGGGACCTGATCGAGGCCAGCCCCCGGGTATCGCCGATCCAGCCCGCCGTCGAGGGTCGAGCCACCGATCAAATCGCCACCGCCGAGCAGCCCTTCTCGGAGACCGGTGGCCTGCGGGTGCTCTACGGTTCGCTGTCGCCCCTCGGCGCCATCGTCAAGATCGGCGGGGTCCCGAAGTCCCTGCACAACCACAGCGGTCCCGCCCGCGTCTTCGAGAACGAAGAGGACGCCATCGTCGCGATCCACGGCGGCAAGATCCAGCCCGGCGACGTCGTGGTGATCCGGAACGAGGGCCCGCGCGGCGGCCCCGGATTCCGTGAAATGCTCGGCGCCACAGCAGCGGTGGTCGGCATGGGACTCGCCGACACGGTCGCCCTCGTCACCGACGGTCGCTTCTCCGGCGCATCCCACGGTGCCGCGATCGGCTACGTCTGTCCCGAAGCCGCCTCGGGCGGTCCGATCGCCTACGTCCGCGATGGCGACATCATCACCCTCGACCTCCACGGCGGACGCCTCGACCTCGACGTTCCCGAGGAGGAGCTCAAGTCCCGCACTCCGTCGGCTGCGCCGACTCGACCCACCAGAGGGGTGCTCGCTCGGTACGCCAAGTCCGCAAGTGAGGCGTGCTATGGTGCTGTTCTCGATCCGACCCGAGTAACCGCACAGGACCAGCAAGCGCCATGAGCAACGCCTTCGACTTCCGTCAGGTCAAGCCCCGCTTGCTGTATGAAACAGCGGCGGACCAGATTCGGCGCGCAATTCACGCGGGAAAGTATGCGCCCGGATCACGCCTGAACGAAGTCGAAATCGCCCGGTCCCTGAGTCTGTCTCGGGGGCCGGTGCGAGAGGCGCTGCGGCTGCTCGAACAAGAGGGTGTCGCCACCAGCGCACCACAGAAAGGCGTCCGCGTCGCCCAGATCTCCCGACGAGACGCCGCCGACGCACTTGCCTTGCGCGAAACCCTCGAGACCCTCGCCAGCGAGGAAACCGCAGCGAACGTGAACGACGAGGACATCGCCGATCTCGCCGACATCATCGACGCGATGAGTGCGGCGGAACAGGCCGGCGACATCCTCGACGCAGTCGACCTGGATTACGCATTTCACGAGCGTTTCCTCGAGATCGCCTCCACCGAGACGACCAAGCGGGTCTGGCGGTCTATCGCAGGGCAGATCCGCATGTACCAGGCACTGGGCGACACCGCCTGGATACAGTCGGGATCAGTCGCCCAGTCTCACCAACCGATCCTCGATGCGTTGAAGTCCCGCGATTCCACCCGACTTCACGCCGCGATCATCAGTCATATCGAAGAAAACCGTTCCTCAATCAGAAATCTCTGATCTCCGCTGCACTAGCAGCGCTTCCCTTCGTTTGTAGGTTACCGAGTGACCTGCAAAGCCCGGTGTGTCAATACCACTGAGGGCCCTTCTCGGCATTTCGCCGATACACCCCCGTCCCATTCCCGGATTGGCGGCAACTCCCATGAACAGTCCCCTTACCAGCGCTCTCGGCGAGTCGGTCGGCCGTAAGACGACGAAAATGATCATGCCGGTCATTCTCTTCATGTACTTCATCTGCTATCTCGATCGTGTCAACATCAGTTACGCTGCGCTGCAACTGAATGCAGACATCGGCCTCTCCGAAACCGCGTACGGATTCGGTGCCGGTATCTTCTTCGTGGCGTATGTGATGTTCCAGGTCCCCGCCAATGTCATGCTGACCAAAGTCGGACCCAAGCGGTGGATGGGCGGACTACTGGCGACATGGGGCCTACTGGCCGCATTGATGTCGACCATCCAGAGCCCCGCGCACTTCTTCATCCTGCGCTTCTTCCTGGGTGTGGCCGAAGCGGGGTTCTTCCCGGCCATGATCTTCTATCTCACCCTGTGGTTCCCGATTGCACGTCGCGGGCGGATCACCGCTATCGCGATCGCAGCGGCACCATTGTCGGGACTCATCGGCGGCCCCCTGTCGACGTGGTTGATGGAAAGCACCCACGGGCTGCTCGGCCTGCGGGGGTGGCAGTCGATGTTCATCATCGAGGCCATCCCGGCGATCCTGCTGGGCATATGGTGCATCTACAAGCTTCCCGAGCGCCCCGCAACGGTCACGTGGCTCACACAGAGCGAAAAATCATGGTTGATAAACGAACTCGATACCGAGGCGAGTGCGATCGAACAGACGAGGAACAGCGGCGGCATTCTCCGCACGATCTTCAGCCCGCTGGTTCTGGCCCTCGGTCTGGTCTATCTCGCAATCGAATTCGGGGAGTACGCTCTGGCATTCTTCCTGCCCACAATCGTCGAATCGCTGAACGTCGACTACGCGCTCGGCCTGTCCATCAGCCAGATCGGCCTCATCGCCGCAATTCCGAGTCTCGCCGGCGCAGCTGCAATGATCTTGTGGGGGCGGCACTCCGACCGAACCCAGGAACGAACGTGGCACATCGCTGGTCCCTCGCTACTCGGTGCAGTCGCGATCGTGGGTGCCGGCTACTCCAACAACATCGTCGTCGCGGTCGTCGCCTTCTCTGTCACCGCCGCCGCGATCTTCTCCGCGGTACCGATCTTCTGGCAGCTGCCATCGAGGTATCTGACCGGAGTGGCATCCGCCGCCGGTATTGCCATGGTCAACGCCATGGGCAACTTCTCCGGTCTCCTCGGACCCTCCATCACCGGTGCCCTGAAAGACCTCACCGGAACCTACCGTTCCGGACTGTGGGTGATGGGCGCCTTCCTGGTCCTCGCCGCTGTCGGTACGGTCGCGATCTCGAGAATGGCGACGGTGCCCGACCCTGGTTCAGTCGCACCACAGGGGGCGCTCGATCCGGGTGCCCCAACCGCACCCCACCACTGATCGCAACCGGGTTGAGTGTGGCCAGACGCATGACACCGAGTCGGTTGCGCCATGATCCGCAGGGCCGTGACAGCCCGTGGCCACTTCCCGGCCGAGGCAGCGGCCCTGGAGCGTGTACTGGGCCCACCGCACGTTGGGGCGACGCGCGTCAGTTCGCCCGCGCACGATGGGTCGCACGGATTATGTTCCGTCGGGTCCACCGGTGGATGTCCACGATCCGGGTGCCTGGGCTGCGACGTCCTTCCGCTCTATTTCGGTGCCGCAGACGACAAGACCGCGCGCTTGATAGTTCGCCAAGGCGTTCGGACCGTCCAGAGTGCAGGTATGTACCCACACACGGGTTATGCCCGGCAGATCGAACCGCTCGGGAAGCGACCACGCCGCAGCGATTCCGTGCTCGAGCAACGGGCCACCCAGTCCTTTGCCGATCGCATCCTCCACCAACCCGAAATACCGGATCTCGACGTGCGTGCCGTCCTCACCCGGCAGCGGTTGCAGATGGACATAACCCGCCGGCACACCCTGCCGATAGAGAACGAGGAACTCGGTGCCGAACACCGACAGCTCCGCCTCCCACCGATGGCGAGGCCAAGTCAATCTGCCGGTCCAGTGCCACGGTCCACCGACCAGACCGTAGAGGAATCTCGCGTACTCCGGTGACACCGAGGTGGCACGGTCCACGCGGGCATCATCGGGTAGGTCTCGAGGTGGATCGGTTGGAGCGGTCATCATTTCGAGTGTCGTTGTCAGTATGTCCATGTGTTCGATTCGCATCCTTGGTTGGACCCGCCGGTCACATCGTGAGGATGCGAGTCGAACCGGACAGCGGTCCCACCGGGTTGAAGTTGATGCAACGCTCTTCTTGCCTATCTGGATTGGCCCTTCGCCGGACCCTGCCTGACCAACTGGAAGTCGAAGGCGCTGGCGAGGTGCTGCTCGACGGAGTAGGAGACTGGTCGCTCATCGGCGTCGTAGTCGACTTGTTTGATCATCAGGCACAACTCATCGGGTGACACACCGAAAACCGGGGCAAGCTCGGTGCCCACCGTGGCGGGTTCGATGGTGGCGACGCCGAAGGTGACCTCGACACCGCACACAGTCGACAGGAACGAATACAGCGACGCTCCGACGCTGACCGGGTCCGGTGGCAGCAATTCCACGGAAAAATAGTCGTGCTCGACGGTGACGGGTGTTCCGTCGGAGGTCCGGACGCGGTACAGATCCACGACTGCTGCTCCAGGTTCCAAACCGAGACGGCGTGCCACCTCTTCGCTTGCCGAACCTTGGCGCCAAGACATCTCAGCGATCCCGGGCGTGTGTCCGCCGGAGCTGATGAGTTGGTCGGCGCCGACGTTGTGATGAAGGCTGCTGACCAGCGGGCGAACAGAGTTCACGTACGTTCCCGAGCCGTGTCGTCGGTCGACGAGCCCCTCGTTCTGAAGCTGTGCGAGCGCGGCGCGCACACTGACTCTGCTGACGCCGAGTTCTTCGGCGAGCGCGGGCTCGGACGGGAGGCGATCGCCGGCCCTCCATTTCTCCTCGCTGAGCAGTTGGCGCAGCGCCTGCAGCGCGCGATTCGTCGCGCTAGGCCGGCGGGAGGATTGCTCGGAGTTCCGTGCTTGGGGAGATGCTATCTCGCTATGCAACATTTTCGCCTGGGCCTCCTGCCCACACCATCAGCACCGGTTCAGTGCCGCGGTTGTGGATTCGATGGGGAATGGTCGGCGGGATAGCGAGGGTGTCGCCCGCGCGCAGGGGGTACTCGTTCTCACCGTCATCGATGATGCCCTCGCCCGCCACGCAGTAGAAGATCTCCCAGGAGTCGGCGTGCCCCGGGTCGACAGCTCCGGTCTCTCCCGGCTGTACCAGCGAGCTGCCGAACCAGAGGTCGTCGTTGCGCAGGTACTCACGGCACAGCTCTGGTCCTTCATAGAAGACCTTGGCATCTGACTCTCGGACGATGGTCGGCTTCGTCATTGTCATTGATTGATCCGTTCTCCTGTGAATGGGTCTACTCCGTGCGCGGTGGTCTCGGGCGGGCCGATCGTGGGTAGCGGCGAGTCGTTCCCGGCGATGAGCTCGTACCGGTGCAGTTCTCGATCGGCGTCCGTGTTCGACCAGCCCAGCGCCTCACCCATGAGGGCAGTGACCCGGGGGAGGGCTTCGCGGCCACGGTCGGCGGTCTGGATCGCGATTCTCGTTCGGCGGTCGAGCACATCGTCAAGGTGCAGCGCACCCTCATGGGTGCACGCGTACACGATCTCCGCCGCCAGAGTGCCAGTACCGCCGGGGATTTCCTCCCGCAACTCGGGGCGAGTTTCCATCAGGTCGAGGAGCTCGGAGGCGCAGGAGCCGTAGCGCCGCGACAGCCGCTCGAGCCCGGCCGGGCCCAGCCCCAGCGACTCCGCCCTCCGTCGCCGTGCCGACCGTTGGGCGTCGAACCCCTCTGCTCCAAGCAACGGCGTGCGATCGGTGGTGGACGCGGGAATGGCGAGGTCACCGAGCGCGGTTGCCGCGGCGTCGATCAGCTGCGCGGCCATGACGCGGTACGTCGTGAACTTGCCGCCGGTGATCATCGACATCCCCGGCACCGGCGACGTGATCGCGTGCTCACGGCTGAGCCGGACGGTATCGACGTCCGGGTCCGCCGCGACCAACGGACGCAGGCCGGCGAAGACGCCGAGGACGTCGGCCGCCGACACCGGCGTGGCCAGGACACTGTTCAGGCGTTCGAGGAGGACCGCGACATCGGCGCGATCGGCCGCGACGCCCGCCGCGTCAGCGCTCCGCCACTCGGTGTCGGTGTCGCCCACGAGCCAGAAGCCCTGCCACGGAATGACGAACAGGAGTCCCGTGGTCGTGCGTGCGAGCAGACCGGTGTCCATCTCGATCGCCGACTTCGGCAGGACGATATGGACACCCTTCGACAAGCGCAGCCCGGGTCGCGCCGACGAGTCGGACGGCACGAGGTCGCCGGTCCATGGGCCCGCAGCGGTGACGATGTGCCGTGCGCGGATGGCGATGCCCTCACCGGTCTCGAGGTCGGTGCATCGGACTCCGACGGCTCGCCCGTCCTCGATCGTGACGTCGTCGGCGCGGATTCTCGTGGCGATCAGCGCCCCGTGCGCCCTCGCGGTGCGCGCCACCGTCATGGTGTATCTCGCGTCGTCAGTCTGAACGTCGTGGAACTGGATGCCCCCGATGTAGCCGCCGGGGCGGAGCGCGGCAGCGACCCGCGCCACTCCGCTCCGGGACAGATGCCGACCTGCAGGGACATGCCGGGCGCCACCGAGGCGGTCGTACAGTGCAATGCCCGCGCCGAGGTACAGCCGCTCCCACCCACGATGCCGGAGGGGCAGCAGGAACGGCACGGGTGTGACGAGGTGGGGGGCGATCCGTCGCAGCAGCAGCCCCCGCTCGTGGAGCGCTTCGCGCACGAGCCGGAAGTTCAACTGCTCCAAGTATCGCAGGCCACCGTGGATGAGCTTGCTGGACTTGCTGGACGTGCCCGATGCCAGGTCCGCCTGCTCGATCAGACCCACCGTGAGCCCGCGAAGTGCGGCGTCGAGTGCCGCGCCCGCGCCTGTGATGCCGCCGCCGACAATGAGCACGTCGAGTTCCTGGCGCCGCATCAGCTCGATCGATTCGCGGCGCTGGGCTGCACTCAATCGATTCGTCGCTGACATGTCTGACATGCTGCCACTTCTGCATACAACTTTCAAGCACAATCGCCGCTTGCCGATGCGAGGCCGAGCTGGGGACGCACCCTCACGGTGGCGCGTCGGCGTGGCGGGAACGCCGATACCTTCACCACACCTCACCTCGGCCTTCTCTGCAACGGACGCCCAGCGGACCAGTGGAGCCCGGCGCCGCCCGGTGACGGCGGGGGCCGTCGAGGCATACGAGATCACGGCCGAAAACACGAACATGATCAGGCCGACATGTCGGTCTCGCGACACATCGAGGTACCGGAACCGCCGCCTACACCGACTTGCTCGAGGAATCGAGGAAGACCATCGCTACGCCGGCGGCGACGACAACGAAGCCGATGAGCGTCACGGCGGCGATGGTGTCCCCGAACATCAGCCATGCCCACACTGTTGCGGTGGGCGGTGTCAAATAGATGAGCGTGCCGACTCGGGTTGCGCTCGTGCGGCGCAGCAGGATCCAGTACAACGAGTAGCCACCGGCAATGGAGAACACCACGTACCACGCGACCGTGGTCCAGAAGACGCTGTCAGACAGGTGCGGCCCGACGAACTGCCCGGCGAGTACCGCAATCGCGACAAACACGATCGCGCCGACGAGGAACTGGATGCTGAGCCGCTCGACGACGGGAAGTTGGCTCGGCCGTCGGGCCTCGATCAAGGTGGCAGCGACCAGGGCGAGCATGCCGAAAAACGGCAACAGGTAGGCCCACGCGGGCGCGGTTCCTCCGCCGAAGTCGCCGCTGACCGCGAGAGCAACGCCGGCGAGACCGACGCCTAGTCCCATCCACTCCTGTTGTTTCACGGTCTCCTTGAGGACAAGGGATGCGAACGCACCGGTCATCATCGGCTGCAGTGCCGCAATGACCGCTCCGGTACCGACGCCCACGCCGTACTCGACGGCGGCCACCGCACCCCATGTGTACATCACCTGAGTGAGGAGGCCAACGAGGACCTGCTGCCGCCAGCCGACGGGCAACCGTCGCCGGCTGCCGGGTTTGGGGGCGGTGGTGATGAGCAGGACGATCACGGCGACAGGGCACAGCACCACCATCCGCCAGGACAACAGGTTCAGTGTGGTGGCGCTCTGAGTTCCGAGCCGGGAACCGATCCACCCCGAGCTCCACGCAAGAACGAAGGCAACCGACAACCCGGCGATCACCCAGGAACCGGTACGCCGGGAGGTCTGCTCAGCAGCTGGCGGCGCGGTCATACTGCTCCGCTGGATCCAGGCTCTGCAGGATGTCGTTCGCGGCGGCGTCCACGAAGTCAGCGCGGTCGGACACGTCACCTTCGGACCCGTGCAGGATGCGCGATGACGTCACCGGAGCAGAGCAGTACCCGAAGGTGCCCTCGTTGATCGAGGTGTGCATGGCGTCGAGGAACCCGCGGCTCTCGTAGCGGTCGAGGCCGCTCGCGCCGAGCCCGATGAGATGAATCTTCTTGCCGAGCAGAGCTGTTCCTTCGGGTCCCCACGCCCAGCCGATGCTGAACACGCGCTCGATCCAGCCCTTGAGGAGGGAGGGGATGCCCCACCAGTAGATGGGATAGACGAACACGATGGCGTCGGCTCGACTGATGCGGTCCTGTTCTCGCTTCACGTCGTCGGGCACGGGCGCCTCGCGGCGGTAGGCCTGAACGTCCCCCAGTGTGAACGCCGGCGCGAAGCCCTCGGCGCTCAGGTCCGCTACCTCCACGGAGTGCGCGGACGACAGCCGTGCGGTGATGTCGCGTGCGACAGACGTAGTCAGCGATTCCGAGTCAGGGTGAGTGAGGACAACGAGAACATGCATAGTCATCGCCTTTCCATCGGGGTCGGGTCGGGGCTCCTTCGGTTGAGGGAGCCCGAGAAGGGGCTTGGAGCTGGCCGAGGAGCGGCGTTGTGCCGCCGACAACGCCGCTCCTCGCGTAGGCCGCCTACTGCTGCTGGTCCAGCCGGAACAGTGGCGTAACCGCTTGCTGCAGTGCCGCGTAACGCGCGAAGAGTCGGTCGTAGACGTCGGCATGGTCCGTGTTCGGTTTGAACTCGCGGTCGTACTGCATCGACGACCGCGCGACGTCGACGACCGATTCACAGAGCCCCGCGGCGCCACCGGCAAGGATCGCTGCGCCGCGGGATCCCGCCGATTCCGTCGCGAGCAGTGTCCGGATCGGCAGGTGGGTCGTATCCGCCTTGATCTGGCACCATGCGTCCGACTTCGACCCGCCGGAGAGCGAGATGATCTCCTCCACTTCGACGCCGAGCCGGGAAGCGGCCTCGATCATGCGGCGCAAGACGATCGCAACGCCCTCCATGATCCCGCGTGCGACGTGCTGCTTGGTGTGGGCCAGGGTGAGGCCGAAGATGACCCCACGCGCATACGCGTCGGTGTCCGGCGGGCCCGCGCTCTGCAGGTGCGGCAACACGATGAGATCGTCGGCGCCCGGCTTGACCTGGTTGACTTCGAAATCGATGAGCGTGTAGGCGCTGTTGCCGCAGAGCTCTGCCACCTTGAGCTCATCGGCGCAGAACTGGTCCCGGTACCAGCGCATGACCATGCCGCCGGTCGAGAACATGTGCACCATGTACTGTCCGGGGATCGCTGCGGGGAAGCAGGGAACCTCCCCGGACGGGTCGACCACGATGTCCTCGGTGATCGTGACGGTCGCCAGCGCGGAGCCTGTGCTCTCCGAGAAGATGCCCGGGATCGCATTGCCGACCCCGAGGGCGCCGCACGCCTGGTCGAGCGCTCCGACGGAAACCGGCACGCCCTCGGGAAGCCCCAGCTCGGCAGCTGCCGCTGCCGTGAGGGTTCCGACGATTTCGCCTTGGTGCGCGATCTGGGGGAGCTGTTGCTCGGTGATGCCCAGATACTCCAACATGTCCGGCCAGTATCGGCGCTGTTTGATGTCGAACAGCATCGTGGTGCAGAGCAGAGAGTCTTCGCTGGCCAGCGTGCCGGTGAGTCGCTGGACGAGGTAGTCCTTCAGCAGCGCGAACTTTGCCGTGCGTTCGAAGGTTTCCGGTTCGTTCTTCCGCAGCCACAGGATCTTCGAGGCCGGCCAGATGGCGTCCATGCCCACCTGCCCGGTCACCTCCTGCAGTGTCGGACGCGTGAAATGCTGTTCGATCTCCTCTGCCTCGGCGGTGGCGCGGTTGTCCATCCAGACGATGGCCCGCCGTAGCGGCTTGGCGTGCTCGTCCAGGCACAGGAAGGTCTCTCCCTGGCAGGAAAGTCCGATCGCGCGGATCTCGCTCCCACTCACTCCGGACGAAGCAATGGCTCGTCCGACCGCGAGCGCGAACGTCGAGGTGTAGGTATCGACCTCGAGTTCGACATGTCCCGCCGCGGCGGTCAGGAGGGAGTATTCCTCAGCGTGGCTTCCGATTTCGACGCCGTGCGTGTCGAAGATCGCGGCTTTGATCGCGCTCGTTCCGACGTCGATCCCCAACAGGTAGTCGGTCACGACACACCTGCTCTCAGATCTTGCAGCGTGTCGACGACGAACTGCAGGTTCTCCTTGAACGATCCGCCCGGGACGAATCGACTCTCGAACAGTGCACCACCCATGGTGAATCCCAGGGGGCCGATCTCCTCGATGATCTGCACCTGCTCCACACTACTGATGCTGCCGGCGATGATGACACGTTCGCCGCCGACCTTGGCTACCAGCTCTTTCGCCAGCGTCACCGGGTCTGCGGTGACCGCCCGATATGCGGTCAAGTCGACGCCGTCGGTTCCGGCGTCGAGCACGCGCTGCGCGTCGTCGACAATCTCTTCGATGCTGCCGGTGAGCGCGATCTGCTCGCCACTGACTTCGCCACAGAAGGGGAAGTACTTCAGTCCGGCCTCTCGCGCGAACGCCTGGACAGCAGGGGAAAAGCGGGTTCCAGTGAAGTACTCGATGCCGCAGTCGCTCGCGAGACGGGCCGCCTCGAGCGCCTTGGCCTCCTCGAACTGCACCACCTCGAGAACGGGGGTCTTGCCCGCCGCGCGGAACTCCGCGACAAGTTTCACCATGTCCGGTTTCGAGAGGCCGACATCCTTGAATCCCCAGAAGGTCACCGGAAGGTGAGCGCACTCCAGGAAGAGTTCTAGAGCATTGGGGACCGTCACGTCATGGTTGGTGAGCATGACTATGAGTTCTGACTTCATACTGGATCCGATCTGGATTGCTGTAATGGGTGTTGGTCGGTGAAACTCGCGCGATTCCGCAGGAGGCGGCCGTAGCGATTTTCAGGAATCGCCTGAACTGCAGCAGGGTCGATCCGACCTCCTGGTCAGGTCTTCAGAAGGTCGAATCGGACGGCGATGTCCTCGCCGCCTTCGTGGGTCGCGTAAGAGCTGCTCCGTGCAGTCCTCGACTGCACGGAGCAGCGGTCGGGGCGACGATCAGCGGGGTTCGCGGCCGCGCTGGAGGTGGGTTACCGGTTCGCAGCCGGCACCGTCGGTGGGACCCGCACCCTCGCCGCCACCATCGTCACCGGACAAGCCCTGCCGATCGCCCGGCCGCCGCCAGCTACAGCGATGCCACCGCCGAAGGTCTCGATCGTCTCGCCCGGCGCGTCGGCCAGGGGTACTGCAACGGTCGAGACCGACGCGGTCGGCTTGCCGGGTTCGGCACCCGCCCGCAACGAGGGAAATCACCTGCGTTGGTCGGGCGGGCAGTGCTCAATCGATCGGAAGAGCCGCAAGCGGAGCACTATCCCGCTTGGACTTGGAATCAGATGCTTGCGTCTGCAGCGCGGCGCGGGCAGATACATTCGGCACCCGACGGGCCTGGTGCTCGGTGCCGAGCAGACTCAGGATGTTCTGGCCTGCCTGCAGGCCGGTCGCGATGGACGTTTCGGTCGCGAGCGAGCCGAGGTAGTCTCCCGCGAGGAACACGCGACTGGCGCCGCGCATCAGCGTTTGCTGGATCTTGCCGCGGCCCGGGAAGCAGTACGGTGAGCCCTCGGCCCAGCGCGACACCCCGGCATCGACCACGGTGTCGGTGAAGCCATGACCCAGAACCTCGTGCAGGTCCGCCTGGTGGATCGCGGCGACCTCTGCATCGCTCTTGTCCCACAGAGCGCGTCCCTTGTCGCCGGGTGAGAACACCATGAAGCTGCCGCCGGGTTGGCGTTCCTTCTCGCTACCGCGGATGATGCTCGAATTGTTCGTGGCGATCGAGAAGGAGGCCTTCGGTGCCGCGATGCAGTAGACGCCGTCCCAGGGGCGTGGTTCGGTCTCGTTGGTCAGGAACGAGCTGACCACGTGGGGGCCGTACTTGATCTGGCCGAGTGCGTCTCGCAGATCGGCGGGCAAGTCCACCCCGACACGGTGAGCCACACTCGCGGTGGGAGCAAGCACCACGGTGCGTGCCTCCACCTCCCGATCGGTGCCGTCCTGGCGGTAGCGCACCAGCACGGAATCCTTCTTGTTCACGACTTCCTGAACCTCGGCGCCGAGTTGAACGCGGTCACCGAGGGACGCCGCGATCGACTGGGTGAGGGTCGACGGACCGCCGACGATGTACCGGTAGAGACCTGCACCGCCCCCCAAGACCATGTTGAAGTAGCCGATGCCCTGGCCTGCTGAAATCTCGTCCAGACCGCCGCAGACACGGGTCACCGTGACCTCGAACAGCGCCTCGGCATCGGGTGGCACATTCTTGCCGATGAAATCGCGGAACGTGCGGTTGTTCTCGAAGTCGAAGATCCGCTGCTGGCGCACCGCAGGCGACTCACCCGGACGCGGGCGCACCACCTTGAGGTACTTGAACACCAGCGAGGACAGGATCTTCGCGCCGACCGCGAACGTCCCCACCCGCGCCGACGTCGACATCGGGATTCGCAGTGGATACGTCGCCAGCGAACCCTTGGTGAGGAGCTTGCCGTTCATCGACATGCCGGTCAGCAAACCGGGAATCTCGACGGTGTTGATACCCACTTCGTTGAACAACGAGTCCGAGGCCGAGCCCGGGCCGGCGTACATATGCCCGCCCCAGTTCATCCAGTAGTCGCCGCGCCGTTCCGAGCGGACCCGTCCGCCGATGCGATCGGTGCTCTCCAACACGAGGTTGTCGTAGTAGCGTGTTCGCCACGCTGCCGAAAGGCCGGCGAGACCACCCCCGACAATGACCACGTCTTTCATGTGCTTGCTCTTTCTGTACTAAACGTATGTTTCTTTACACGTGCTGGCGAGGATTCACCGTGGGGCACTCGTCGCGAGCGATTCATGTCGGATTCTCGACGTGGAGACCGTGGCCCTCATGGGGATTCGCCCCGTAGTGCTAGCGAATTCGCAGAGTGCTGACCTGCAGGTAATCGCAGACAATCTGAATGAGCTCGGCGTAGTCGCCTTCCTTGATGAGCCAGTGATGGCCGATGCCTTCACGAACCATCGTGTCCATGACCTTGCTGGGCTTTTCGGTGAAGCGCAGCTTGGCGAACAGCCGGGTGCCGGCGGCTTCCCACTCCTCTTGGCTTGCTTCGAGTGTCGATGCGTTGGCCACCAGCATCTTGTAGTCGCCGTCGGCACCGACCAAGCTGCAGACCGTGGCCTTCTCCAGCGGCTTGACGATGAAGCACACCTGGGTAGCGTCGCCCATCTGCTCGACGCGCACCTGGCTGACGTCCTCGGCGTAGGCAGTCGCGGTGCTTCCCTCGTGAGCGAAATTGAAGTGGTCGTTCTCGTCGTCGTAACTTCCCGTCTCCGCCAGGATCGTTGCGACGGCTACCTCGTCACCGGAAGCTGCCGTGTTGAGGATGTGCTGAACCACGGCGCCGCCGATGTCGCCCTCGGTCTCGACGACAAGTCCCTCGTCGCCCAACCAGGAGGCTGCCAGGTTCAGCAGGCCCGAGTACCTCGGGAAGCACTCGCCGACCACCACGTCCAGGTTGTACTTCGCGACTAGCGCCTTCGTGCCGAGATACACCTTGGCCGAGTAGAGCAGTGTTTCATCACTCGCATTGACCTTGCCCGTGCGCGAAGCCAAGTCCTGCAGAACACTTCTGGCCTCGTCGTCGGAAACTGTCCCGGCGAAATCGGTGATCTCCTCCATTTCGACATGGATGATGGTGCTTCCGAATTTCTTCGAGAACTGCCACTCCTCGTTCACCATGTCCATCGCACCTGCGATCCGCCAGTAGTTGCGGGGACCGACGAGGGCAACGCGTGCGTTCGCGAGTGTGTCGATGACGCGCCCGGCCTTGGCAACCAGGACGGCCTTGTCGATAGCGGCCTGGTCGGTGGGCAGTCCGTACACGTACTGGAACGGAATGTTCTGGATCTTGAGAACGGACGTGAAATGCTGAACGCACGCCATCGAGAACGTGTCGGCGTACGGGGTGGCCCAGTACAGGGTCGGCAGACCCAGTTGCTGCGCGAACAGGTACTTGAGCGAGTCGGACTGCCAGGTCACGTCGACGATGGCGAGGGAGGTGATCCCCGAGTTCTTCAGCTGATCGCAGACCTGGAGGGCGTCCGCGGCGTTCTCCACGATCAGTTTGCCCACAACCAGGTCGATGCCGGCATCGGTCAGCGATTTGGCGGTGGCCGCAAGCAAGTCGTCGCTCCGCTCGCCGCCGAGCTCGAGTTTGCTGGCGAGTGCTACAAGCCCCATTTTTGGTGCCACTGTGATCATTCCTTCACGTACCGCATTGATGTTCTTGCGTGGGTCTACTTGGGTTTTCGTCGCCTCGCCGGGATGCGTGGGAGATCTCAGGCGAGTCGGCTGGTGTACGCCGGTTCCGGTGACTTCCGGCCGACCCGGATCAGCGAGTCTGTTGCTTGCGGGGGAGGGATCGCGCCGCCTGCGATGACGCCGTGGCGCGATCCCCGCCTGCTACTTCAACGAGATGGCCGAGCTCATCGAACCGAGTACGCTATTCGATTCCTGCGAAATCGAAGACTGCGTCGACTGCGGCCTTTTCTTCTGCCGTCAGATCGAGCCGAGGACGACGCACCGAGCCCACATCGATACCCCGGTACTTCGTGACGATGTACTTGATGGTGGCCGGGACCTTCTCGGCGTTCTCCATGAGATCGAAGACCGGCAGGTACTGCGCGTAGTGCTTCTTCGCAAACTCCCAATCACCGGACATCGCTGCGTCGTAGAGCCTCAGGGCGGTCTTCGGCGCGAAGTTGACGGAGAGGCAGACCCATGCCTTGGCGCCCATCATGAAGCTCTCGAGAGCCATGTTCTCGTCGCCACAGAAGACATTCACGTCGTCGGGTGCGTCGATCAGGGCTTCCGTCGTGCGGTGGATATCAGCCGTCGACTCCTTGAACGCCTTAGCCGCGGGCAGCTTGAACAGTTCCTGGAGTGATTCCCTGGTCAGGTTCACGCCAGAGTTCCAGGGGTTGTTGTAGAGCATGATGGGCAGCGTGGTGTGCTCCGCGATGTAGCGGTAGTTCTCGACGATCTCGGTCTGATTGGGGTTCGAGTAGAACGGCGGCAACAGCATGCCGATATCGAGGCCGGCGGCCTGATCGTGGTTCATCAGTTCGATGACATCGTCCGGCCGTTCGCGCCCTACGCCCGCGGCGACGGTGAGTCCCTTCTCCTTCAGGTAAGGGACCATCTCCGAGATGTAGTACTTGTGCTCGTCGTTGGTCAAGCTCTGGTACTCACCCGTGGCACCCAGAACGATCGCGTTCTTGATGCCCTGCTCGACGAGCCAGTCCGCGTGCTCCTTCGCGGCCTCGAGGCGGAAAGAGCCATCTTCGTTGAACGGGGTGACCAGGACGGGGTAAACCCCTACAAATTTGTCGTTCACTCTCGTTGCCTTTCTTGGATATTACCGATGAGTCAGTTCTGACGTGGATCGAGCCGGCATCGGCGGAAATCGAGTTTGGACGGCCTCTCTGCTGCCACCCGTACCTCCACGTTCGCCGGGGAAGTCGTGGCACCAGCCAGGTGCTCTCACCGGCTCACTGAGTGCTCGTTCTGGGTCCATCGCAAACTGGACCCGGGCCGAGGTTCCTACTGCTTGTCCATGGAACAGCGACCGATCGCTCTTGGCGCGCACAGAGCTACTACTGCCATCTGTTGCGATGACCGCGCCCGGTCCTTGCTCCAGCAATCGATCCTGCTGCGCCTTGGGGCAAGCTGCGCCGTGACCCCTGCGAGGGGTGCCGGCACTGAGCGTTCGGGTCGATGATTCCAAGAGGAGTCCTCTCTGGGCCGTTGCGAGCGATCCGAGGGCCGAGGTACACCAAGTCGTTCGCCGTGTGCGCAAGTTGTAGGACAACAACCTGTAGGACGACTGTCACACATCGGAAAGAGGCTGTCAAGGGGCGGCTTGTCGGCACGAAACCGCGATCAGGTCGGGGCTCGAAGAGAGCGACGGCGCTGAGGCTTGGCTCCCGGTGAGCACCTAGCGGTGTGGCAGACGTCCAGACAGGAGTTTGCGCCGCGTATTGGCGAGCCGAAAACGGTGATGAGCTGCGAACCCGCAGGAAAATCGGGGTGACCACACGAACCGCGCTCGGTGCCTCGTCTGACGGCTCGCCACGGTGGTCCTGTCGTGTCAGCGGCGATGCCTTCCTTCCGCAGGCGGACGAAGCGGACGCTGGGCCATATTCA
The DNA here is from genome assembly GCF_042802055.1 of Rhodococcus sp. NPDC057529. NCBI lineage: Bacteria > Bacillati > Actinomycetota > Actinomycetes > Mycobacteriales > Nocardiaceae > Rhodococcus > Rhodococcus sp. NPDC057529. The sequence continues at coordinate 722 of NZ_JBHVEY010000040.1, read as the reverse complement.
CGACGGGCCAGCAACGCATGAACGGCTGGCCATACGAGGTCGCAGAGATCTGAGACCGACGAATGCCGAACGAGGACGCAGCGGTCTAACGCCGAAGGAATGCCGAGCTCCTGGGGGTCAGGACACGCTCCATCCCGTGGGGGCTCGGCAAGGTCGCTGCGTGAGCTGATGACCTGCTGGTTTCGGATCGTCGTATGCCGCGATCGGGTGCGAAGCGAGGAGGGCAGGTCTGGTCCGATGTGCGAGTTTCTTACACACGAACATCCCGGAACTCCGCCGCGCCCGCTGCTCTCCAATCAGCACCCGCCCTGGTCTCTGTCGACGACACCGACCCCGTGCTCGGCGAGGTGGCGTGCCCCGCCGGGCCGTACCTGAAATGCGGAGTTCATGGGGTTGCCGGAGCGGATCCGCGGCACAGGATCGACGCAGGTCGCGTGATGCTGTGGCCGCCATGTCCATCTTGAGTCCCATCAGTCACACGGGCACCATTTTCGGGTATCGCTTTACCGATCGGCTAGATGTATGACAACCTGTGATTGTTCGGCACATCACATTCGTCGGTTGGAACCACTGACGTCATAGGAGAGACCAATGTTAGATACGCAGAAGCCGACTGAGACAGACACCTTCAAGAGACGGTTCATGATCCGGCTGTTCGTCGTGCTGGCCGGTGGCACGTTCCTGGACGGCTACATCCTGGGAATCCTCGGGCCGGTGACGGA
>NZ_JBHVEY010000039.1:0-40232 GCF_042802055.1 Rhodococcus sp. NPDC057529 | reverse complement strand
CCCAGAGAATCTCCCCAAATCGTTCTCTTGACATTCCAAAGCGCTGAAAGATCTCCGCGGTAGGTGCACCGCCAAACGGAACCCAGATGAGAGCGAACTGGATGAACTCGTCCACGTCGCCACGAGCCTTGTCGCGTTTCATACGGGCGTGCCGCAGTGCCCATCGTTGACGCTCGGCCTGGTACAGGCGCAACTTCTCCTCGCGGTGCACCTCACTTTCGCGTGGTGACAGTCGTGCGGCGGAGGCCTGTGGAAGATGCGCGTTGAACATGTCGTTCCTTGTGTCGTATCGGTTCAGTGTCTCGAAGCCGTCCTACGGCCTCGCATTTCAGCAGCTGCTTCGAAAACGGACAGTCGAGCAGGCTCCCAACCCCACCTCAGCAACCAACTTTGCCAGCGGAGTGACCACCGTCAACTCCGTAGCGACTCTCTACGTCCGTTGACGAAGCCCTTTCCAATGAAGCGTGCCTCAACTGCCGCGATATGGACTATAATCCAATTATAGACTCCAGTATAGGGTGGCGTGCCGAGGACGTCAACGTCGGTTTCGAGCCGATGCCCACACCCTCAATCCGTGCATCCGGCGAAGTTCCGACTCGACTAGGTCAATCCCGAATCTTGGATTCTGGGTGGTTGTCTCCGGCCGACAGATTGCGTCCATCTCTCATCCCTCGGAGTGGACACGTGGGTTTCTCGACCTTCGACTCACCGCATGGTTACCTCCTCCGTCGCCGCACCGACGCCAGGATCACTTCGGCACTAAAGTCGGCCCGGCGGCTCTGCCAGATGCTCACAGGGGGCTTCCGGAGCATCCCTTCCGATGGACACCGCGGCGCTGAAGCTCTGGAACTACGAGCCGGTCGAAATCTCCACACCCGTGGGAAAATAGGGCGTCACGAAGAGTCAGCGACCTGAGTCCGTCGAGTTCTTTGAGGGCCGGAATACGAGCGGCGGTAATCCTGCCGCGGTCGCCGACCATCAGCATGTTCTCCAGTCCGAAGGTGTCTTTGACGGCGGTCGCGGCGCAGGTAAGGCGGTAGGGTCGGCGGTGTTGCCGAGGAAGACCCGGACCGCGACCGGACTGCCGGAGGGGTCGGTGAGCAGGCCGTATTCGCAGACACTGCGTACATCACCACCGAGTTACGTCATCACACGGGTCGATTCGCTTTTCCCGCGTCGAAAAATCAACGCCCTCTTCGGCCCTCACCGCCGCGTCTCCTGACGCACTGAAGTCCTGAACCCGGATTTTGATGTCCGGGCCAGGCTGCCGTCGGCACGTCACCGGCCCGCAGTGCCTCCCGGACGTTCCGCGTCGGTCACGTGCCCTCCGCGGCGGGTCACCGGGGGGCGTCCTCGTCGAGGCTTTCGAGCGCGCTGACCGCGAAGGGGTCATCCGGGCGAACCGGCTCGAGCCGGTCCAGGATCAAGAACGCGTCGTGCTCGGGGGTTCCCGGCTTCGCGTAATACGACAGGAGGCTGTGCCCGTCGGCGCCCTCCAACCGCATCACCTGGTAGTTGACCTTGAGATCCCCGACGTCGGGATGGCGCAGGGTCTTGCTGCCCTGCTTGTACCTGGTTACGTCGTACCGTTCCCACAGGCGGGCGAACTCTGGGCTCTTCACCAACAGCTCCCCGACGAGACTGCGCAGATCCCTGGCGTCGGGCTCGACCGCGGCCAGGCGCCGCAGCCCGGCGACCACACCGTTCAGCTGAGCCTCCCAGTTCACGTACAGGTCACGCGCCCCGGGATGCAGAAACGCGAACCGAGCCACGTTGCGCTGCGTGGCTGGCCACTCCGAGATCCCGGCGAGCATGCGGATGCCGCCGGGGTTCGACGCCAGCACGTCCCCGATCCGGTTCGTGACGTAGGCAGGGAATGGGCGCAGGTTCTCCAGGATCAATATCACCCCGAGGGGCACGTGACGGGAGGTGGCGACGTTGGCGGCGGTGGCGTGGCGGTCGGCCTGGGTGGCCAGTTCACGCAGGTGGGCCAGCTCTTCGTCGTCGAGTTGGAGGGCTCGGGCGAGGGAATCGATGACCGCGGGGCTGGGGCGGCGTTCGGTGCCGCGTTCGAGGCGCACGTAGTAGTCGATGCTGATCCCGGCCAGCGCCGCCAGTTCCTCGCGCCGCAGTCCGGGGGTACGGCGAAGACCTCCTCCCCGGACGAGGCCAACCTCCTCCGGGGAGAGTCGGTCGCGGCGGGAGCGCAGGAATACACCAAGTTCGGTGACCTGGCGTGGCTGACGGGCGGGACTCATGACATCGATGATCCCTCTCCATCGGGATTGGTGACAGGCAGTGCCACTCCCTGGAACGTCAGGGTCTGGCACCGGGCGGAGCGAGGCCGAACAGTGGAACCTGCCGCGGTTGCGCGGCATGCGTCTTCCCCTGTTGTGCGGTTTCGAAGGATGGTCATGTCGTCTGTGTCACAAGATGTTCCGAATGCAGTGCGCCGTTGGGCGGTGCTGGCGGTCATCTCGGCCGCGCAGCTGATGGTGGTGTTGGATGGGTCGGTGGTCAACATCGCCCTTCCGCAAATGCAGGTGGACCTGGGGATGTCGGACGTGGCCAGGCAGTGGATCGTTACCGCCTACGGTCTCGTGTTCGGCGGCCTGCTCCTGGCCGGGGGTCGCCTCTCGGACCGGTGGGGGCGCAAGCAGACGTTTCTGGTTGGGCTGATCGGGTTCGCCCTCGCATCGGCGGTCGGTGGGTTCGCGATCAACACGGGGTTGCTGATCTTCGCCCGCGCCACCCAGGGCGTGTTCGCCGCGCTGCTGGCCCCCTCCGTGCTGTCACTGCTGACGCTGACCTTCCCGAAGGGGCGGGAGCGGGCCACCGCGTTCGGGATCTTCAGTGCTGTCGCCGCCGGCGGCGGCGCGATCGGTCTGCTGCTGGGCGGGCTGTTGACCGAGTGGGCGAGCTGGCGGTGGACACTACTGGTGAACGTCCCGATCGCCGCCGCAGTAGTCGTCGCTGCAGTGCTGCTGATTCCGCAGCACAAGCGCGGCGACCAGCCTGGCCGCATCGACCTGCCCGGTGCCCTGCTGGCCACCCTCGGCGTCGTGTCACTCGTCTACGGATTCACCAGCGCCGAGTTGTCCGGGTGGACCACATCGGGCACCCTGGCCCTGTTCGCGGCGACGGTCGTGCTCCTCGTCGCGTTCGTCATCGTCGAATCTCGGGTGCGTAACCCGCTGCTGCCGCTGCGGGTCGTCACCGACCGCAACCGTGCCGGCGCATACCTGGCGACGGGGTTTGCGATCATGGCGATGTTCGGCCAGTTCCTGTTGCTGACCTACTACTTCCAGCTCACCCTCGGCTACTCCCCCATCCAGGCCGGGCTCGCGTTCATCCCGCTCACCCTGTGCCTGGTGATCGGTTCGACCCAGATCGGCGCACGGCTGGCCACCACCATTCGTCCCCGCTATGTCATGGCCACTGGGTATCTGACCGCCGCGATCGGGTTCGGCGCCTTGGCTTTCCTCGGCCCCGACAGCTCCTTCTGGCATGTTCTGCCCGGGTCGATGCTGCTCGGGCTCGGAACCGGAACAGCCACCGTCGCCGCCACCGCGCTGGGCACCTTCGGTGTCGATTCCCGCGACGCCGGTATCGCCGCGGCGATGGTGAACACCTCCCAGCAGCTGGGTGGCGCGATCGGCACCGCGATGCTCTCTCCACCGTCGCCGCCAGTGTCACCGCGGGCATCTCCGACGGGACCGTCGCCACGACGCAGGCGACCATGCAGGGCTACAGCACCGCGTTCTGGGTCGCCGCTGGCCTCATGGTCAGCGCCGCCGCCTTGAGCCTTCTTCTGGTCGACGCCCGTGCCGACAGGCACGCGCCCATCCAGGACACCGACACGACCACGTCCGCCCCGTCCGTCGCCCCCGCACTCTGATCAACCGGGAAGGGACCATCATGAGCATCAGCGTCACCGACACTTTCGAACTCAACAACGGCGTCCGCATTCCCCTGATCGGGCTCGGCGTCTTCCAGACCCCGCCGGCCGAGACCACCCGGGCCGTGCAGACCGCGCTGGAGAATGGATACCGGCATATCGACACCGCCGCCGGATACCTGAACGAACACGAGGTCGGCGAAGGGATCCGCCGTTCCGGCCTGCCGAGGGAGGACATCTTCGTCGAGACCAAGATCTGGGTCAGCGATTACGGCTGCGACGCGACCCTGCACGCCTTTGAGAAGGCCACCCGCAAGATCGGGGTCGAGCAGCTCGATCTGCTGATCCTGCATCAGCCAGCCGTCGGCGCCTTCGACCGCACCATCGCCGCCTACCAGGCGCTGGAGAAGCTGCTGGCCGCCGGTCGTGTGCGTGCCATCGGGGTCAGTAACTTCACCCCCACGCTGCTCACCCGGCTGCTGACCGCAGCCGAGGTGGTGCCGGCGGTCAATCAGATCGAACTGCACCCCTACTTCACCCAGGTGCCCTCCCAGCAGGCCGATGCTGCCCACGGCATCCTCACCCAGGCATGGTCCCCGATCGGCGGCATCACTTTCTACCCCGGATTTGGCGGCTCCGGCAGGAGCACCCTCACCGACCCCACTCTCCGGCAGATCGCCCACGACCACGACAAGACACCGGCGCAGGTCATGCTGCGCTGGCACCTACAGCAGGGTCGCTCCTCCATCCCGAAGTCGACCAACCCCAAGCGCATTGCCGAAAACATCGACATCTTCGACTTCGAGCTCACCCCCGACCAGCTCGCCCGCATCGATGCGCTCGACACCGGTGTACGAGGCGGCCCGAACCCCGACCAACCCCAGTCCAGGTACTTCACCTTCCACATCCCCGAAGCCTGACAACGAACGAGAAGGCAAGGAGCCAATCATGATCCAGGAAGTCGCCGTCCTCATCGGCACCGGCAGCATCGGCCTCGCAGCGGCTCGCCGCGTGGCCTGCGGACGTACTCTGCTGCTCGCCGACCACAACCCACAGCAACTCGACACCGTCGCCGATCTCCTCCGCGGCGAGGGCTACGAAATCCGCACCCGGGTAACCGACGTGTCCGACCGCGCTGCCATCGCTGCGCTCGCGGACACCGCCGCCGAGCTCGGCACCGTCACTCGGCTCGTGCACGCTGCCGGCGTGTCCCCCGTCCAGGCCAGCACCGAACGGATCATCCACGTCGACCTGCTCGGCACCGCCTACGTACTCGAGGAGTTTGCCCGCGTCATCGGCGACGGCGGGTCCGGCATCGTCATCGCCAGCATGGCGGGCCACATGGGACCACGGTTCCCCGAAAAGCTCGAACACACACTGGCCTACGCCACCCTCGAAGAGCTCGCAGGGTCCGCTGTACTGGCCCCCGAGAATGTGGGCGACTCTGGCGCCGCGTACGTCCTCGCTAAACGCGCCAACGCCCTCCGTGTGCAGTCCGCCGCAATCACCTGGGGCGACCGCGGAGCCCGGATCAACTGCCTCAGCCCCGGCATCATCTCCACCCCGCTCGCCCGCGACGAGATGAGCGGCCCCAGCGCCGCCGGCTATGAAGCCATGGTCACCACCTCCGCCGCCGGGCGAATGGGAACCCCCACCGAGGTCGCCGACCTCGCTGCATTCCTGCTCGAGCCCACGGGTTCCTTCATCACCGGAGCGGACATCCTCATCGACGGCGGAGTCATCGCCGCCCAGAAGGCCGGAAGGCTCTAGCTATTTCGATGTGTGGCGCATAATACTGCAACGGCACTTGCTTGACAGGTAGCCGATAATGGTTGGATAGTTGTCGATTTGGTTGCTGCCGAGCTGGAAGCGGTCGACGCCACGCCAGCCGCAATCGGTGCGCGCCCGCCGACGTGGAACATGCACTGCATGAACGCGGGATCCTGGCGTCGAAAAACCGGGACGATCCCAACAAACTCGAAGCGTGGCGGTGCCTCGGCCGGCTCCACCGAACCGCCTTCACCGCACCACAGCGCGTCGCCGATGACACCGTCACCAACAGATCGCTGTGCCGCCGATGTCAGTTTGTGCGCCCAACGCACTTCCATCACCCGAACAACGACGCCATGGCTACCGGGCGCCACGGGCAGGACAGCGCGACCTCGATATCTGGTGATCCCCGAACCCGTGCGAGTTTGCGCCGAATACGCGCTTCGATCCAGCATTCCGAGGACCGCGTGCATGGCGTTCCTTGACGGGTCTGGTTGGCATCGAATAGGTTTGAGGACCCGCCATACGGTTGGGCAGATTGCGCATCACCCTCAGGCTCAATTGATGAGGATGCGCGTACTTCGCATGGCGGGTCCTCTTGCGTCGACCGCTTTCAGGTACAGGACACCCGGAAAAGTTGGTCGACGAGTTTGTGGGTCGGGCGGTGAGTACTTCAAGCACTCCGAATGGGAAATGCCCAGTGCTGTGCCTGAATGCTTTCAATCACAGCCCCACGGCGGGCCGCTTAGTTCAGCGCCGGTTCGATCGCGTCGAGTCTGGCACCCACATTGCGAAGCAAGTCATTCCACGACGCCGCAAACTTATCGAGACCTTCTCGCTCGAGCTGTGCAGCCACATCGGTCATGGCGATTCCCAGCGACTCGAGTTGCAGCAACACCTCCTGGGCGGACTGGATGTTGGAGGCGATGGTGTTTCCACGGATGTTGCCGTGATCGAAGGTGGCTTCGAGGGTGGTCGCCGGCATGGTGTTCACGACTGTGGGCGCGACGAGTTCGACCACGTAGGTCGTGTCGTCAAGCGAGGCGTCCTTGACTCCGGTCGATGCCCACAACGGGCGCTGCAGGTTCGCTCTCTGGCCCAGCAACGCCCGAGCACGTGAGGTGGCGAAGCGCTGTTCGAATGCCTGATAGGCGAGGCGCGCGTTCGCGACTCCGGCGCTCGATATGAGGGCAGATGCAGATTCGGTGTCCAGTGCACTCAGACGTTTGTCGACCTCGGCGTCCACGCGCGATACGAAGAATGATGCGACGGAATGGATCTTGCTGATATCGAGTCCGGCTGCTTGCGCTCGTTCGAGGCCGTCGAGGTATGCGTCGACGACACCGTTGTAACGGTCAAGGCCGAAGATGAGGGTGACGTTGACGCTGATGCCTTCGGCGAGGACCGCGGCAGTGGCCTCGAGCCCTGCCGTGGTCGCCGGGATCTTCACCATCAGGTTGGGGCGGTCGATCGCGGCAACGAGGCGCCGGGCCTCGGCCACCGTGGCATCGGCGTCGTGGGCGAGCTCGGGTGGCACCTCGATGGAGACTCGTCCGTCGCGTCCGCCAGAGGCGTCGTAGCGCGGCCGCAAGACTTCGCAGGCGCGGGCGACATCCTCCGTGGTCAGCTGGAAGACCGCTTCCTCCACGGTGACGCCCTGGCGGGCCAGATCAGCGATCTGGGAGGAGTACGCCGATCCTCGCGCGAGGGCGGTGGCGAAGATGGTGGGGTTGGTGGTTACACCCACCACGTTGCGGGTCTCGATCAGCTCACGCAGCGTCCCGGTATCGAGTTGATCCCGGGAGAGGTCGTCCAGCCAGATGGAGACGCCTTCGGAGGTGAGCTGGGCGGTGGGGCTAGGTGTCATTGTCGATCCTGAGGTGAGGGGTTGCCGCGCGGTGGTTGTGATCGGCGGGCGAGCAGGATTGCCGCTTGACCAGTTGCACGGCGAGGATGTTGCGGCGCCGGAAACGCCGATGTGGGTGGTCGATCCGATCAAGGATCCGGTCGATGGCCTGCCGTCCGAGGTCGGACGGATTCTGGTCGATGACTGTCAACGGCGGGCACAGCGCGTCTGCCATGGGGAAGTCCCCGAATCCGACGACCGAGAGATGGCTGAGGTCGAGTTGTTGGATGACAGGGACACAGACCATCGAGATGCGGGCGTTCGACAGGAACAACGCCGTCGGGGGGTGGTCGCGGGACATCAACGATGTCAGTACCTCCGCAGCATCCGCCCGGTTGCTCGCCCCCATCACGGTCAGATTGTCGTCCTGGGCGATGTTCGCGGCGTCGAGCGCCGCACGGTATCCCACGAGCCTGTTTCGGGTGGTGGGGATGGTTTCGCTGTCGCCGATGAAGGCGATCCTGCGGTGCCCGAGGTTGATGAGATGGTCGGTGGCCGTGATCGCGCCGCCGTCGTCGTCGTCGACGAAGCTGTCGGCGGCGAGGTTGTGTGGGGCGCGGTCGACGAAGACTGTGGGAGTTCGGCTGATCCACCGCTTGAGGTAGGCCTGGTCCGAACTGGTTGGTGCGAGGATGAGGCCGCTGAGCTGTCGTCGCAGCAGGGACTCGACGATCGTCTGTTCGTGAGCGCCGTGACCGTCGTCGCTCAGACTGGAGATGATCACGGCCATGTCGCGCTCGTTGGCACGGTCTTCAACCGCCCGCGCGATCGCGGCGAAGAAGGGGTCGGCAATGTCGGGGACCGCAACGCCGATTGCAGCCGGCTGGCCGGTCCGGAAGGTGGTGGCCATCGTGTTGGGCACGTAGTTCAGCGATTCGAGGGCCGCCTCGACACGGGCGCGTGTGTCGGGATCGACATGGGAGTCGCCGTTGTACACGCGAGATACCGTCTTGGCGCTGACCTGCGCCAGCGAAGCGACATCTTGCATCGTGGTCATTTCCGCACCTTCATCTCGTCACCTGGTTTCACGAAGCCCGCCCACGTAAGGAGTGGTTGTCCGGCGGTTCACGAATCCTGCCACAGGCACCACCTCCCGATACCAGCCAGCTCGCCGCTGGTCAGCGGCAGGTGTAGCCCCCGTCGATCGGCAAACTGACACCGGAGATCATGGACGCGTCGTCACTGAGCAGGAACGCGATCGGTGCCGCGATCTCCTCCTCGGTTGCCCACCTTCCGAGCGGCATCTGCTCGAGGAACGGCTTCTCGATTTCCGGGCGGCCCCAGTAGAAGGCGGACATCTCAGTCATCACCACGGTGGGATTGACACCGTTGACGCGGATGTTGTGCTTGCCCAGTTCCAGAGCGGAGACGCGGGTGATGTTGTCGAGCGCGGCCTTGGACGAACCGTAGGAAATGTGGCCGGGCAGCGCGACGAGGCTGGCCTGACTGGAGACGTTGACGATCGAACCGCCCTGACCCGTGGCGATCATCCCCGGCACGGCGTACTTGATGACCAGCAGTGCGCCACGGGCGTTGATGCTGATCACCTTGTCGAAGACGTCGATGTCGGTGTCCTGCGGGGTGGCGATCTCACCACCGAAACCACCGCAGTTGACCACGCCCCACAGCTCCAGGCCGGAGACCGCGTCACGAATACTGTCCTCAGAAGTGAGGTCGAAGGGCAGCGGCTGCGCGCCCGTCTCCTCCTCGAGCTTCTCGAGGGCGTCGACCGATCGGCCGGAGGCGAGGACTTTGGCCCCCTGGGCGGTCAGCCGACGCACTGTGGCTGCACCGATACCGCCGCTCGCTCCGGTCACCAAGATCGTTCGGCCATTGAAGTCAGCCATGAAAGTTCGCTTTCTGTCACAGATGTGGGCGGCGAGACCGCGTTCCGGGTCGTTCGGCCGCAAAGTGGGTGCACCCATCATCACACGCCATGTCACCGATGTCACTACCAAGCGAGTAACAATTTATGACATCGGTGACATGACATCTTCGGCAGTCGTCCACCGACGCGGACAACAGAACCATATCCGCAGCTAGTGCCAGGTTTTCGAAGGCGCCGTACCAGGCTACTCGGCAGCGCTCGCGCAGCCGTTCATGTCACCGGTGACATGAATTTGCCCTAAGGTAGTGACAACGGCAGTTGTGTAGGTCACACTGAGAGGACTCCACCTCTCGGAGTCACCGCAACAGAGCCATTGCGGATCAATGGGCTCTGAAACGTCGGCCCCCGATCAAGGATCAAAAGGATGCAACGATGCTGTGGACCTCTGCTGTGAACGACCCGGTCGCCATGCCCGGTCATTCCTCGGGCGAGCCAGCCATTTTCGCCGCTACCGTGGCCGAACTCGCCGATCGGGCCCGTCAGCTGATCGCCGGCGGTGAACGACGCCTACTCGGCATCACCGGTTCCCCGGGTGCAGGGAAGTCGTCCCTGTGCGTTGCGCTGGCCGAGGCACTCGGTGAGCACGCGGCGCTGGTCGGCATGGACGGGTTCCACCTGGCCAATGACGAGCTGATTCGGCTCGGTCGCCGCGACCGCAAAGGTGCCCCGGACACCTTCGACGTCGACGGCTACACCGCGCTGCTGAGGCGACTACGTCAGCAGGACAGCGAGGTGATCTACGCCCCGACGTTCAACCGCGGTCTCGAGGAGCCGATCGGCAGCGCGATCCCCGTACGCAAGCAGACGCCGTTGGTGATCACCGAGGGGAACTACCTGCTGATGAACAGCGGGGGCTGGGAAGATGTGCATCCCGCACTCGATGAGGTGTGGTACCTCGACGTGCCCGAACAGGTCCGAGAGGGCCGGTTGATCGGACGCCATCAGGCTTTCGGGAAGACCTACGCACACGCCCAGGAGTGGACGCGGGAGGTGGACCTTCGCAACGCCGACCTCATCGAGTCGACACGCCACCGCGCCGACCTGCTCGTCGAGGTTCTCGACGACCTCTCCCTCCAGGACGGGCCGTGTTGACCTCCGGTGCGCCGACGACGGCGCGGACATCCCTTCAGTACGCAACCAAGGAGCACTCATGACGACACCGATCCTCGAAGCGAGGGGACTTTCCCGTAGCTTCGGGAACGTCCGAGCCCTCGACGACGCCGACTTCGAGATCTATCCCGGCGAAGTCGTTGCCCTCATCGGTGACAACGGGGCCGGCAAATCGACCTTGGTCAAGGCACTGTCCGGCAACCTCGCCCTCGACTCGGGGGAGATTCTGTTCAACGGCAAGCCCGTCGATCTCGATAATCCCAGCGCAGCATCGAAATTGGGCATCGAGACGGTGTACCAGGATCTTGCTCTGGCGCCGCACCTCAACGCCGCTCAGAACATGTACCTCGGTCGCGAACTGCCCGCCCCCGGATTCCTCGGACACCTCGGCTTCCTCGACACGAAGACGATGCGAGCCCGCTCCCGTGAAGCTCTCGACGACCTCGGTGCCACCGTGCGCACCCTGACCGATCCGGTCGGTGCGATGTCCGGTGGCCAGCAACAGGCGATCGCGATCGCCCGCGCCGTCGCCTGGGCCAAGGGTGTGGTCTTCCTCGACGAGCCCACCGCGGCACTGGGCGTCGTGCAGACCAAGAACGTCCTGAGCACGATTCGCCGAGTCGCGGAACGGGGTGTGGCCGTGGTCTTCATCAGCCACTCCATGCCGCACGTGATCGAGGTCGCCGACCGGGTCCAGGTCCTGCGCCTGGGACGGCGAGTCGCGACCTACGAGGCCAAGAACACCACCATGGAAGAACTCGTCGGTGCAATGACCGGCGCAATCAGCGGAGCAGCATGACGATGACCAACCAAACCGCCACCCCTCCCACCTCGGTGCCCCCGAGCGCACCGCCACCCGCGGAGCCCTTCAGCCCGACCAAGGTCATCGGCACGCTGCTGCGGGTCCCGATGTTTCAGATCGTGCTCGTCCTGGTCCTGATCTGTGTGGTCTTCAGTGTCCTGGCGCCGGGCAGCTTCCCCGAATGGGGCAACTTCCGGCAGATCATCCAGAACGTGTCCATACTGGCGATCCTCGGGATCGGCATGACCTTCGTCATCGTCACCAGCGGCATCGACCTGTCCATCGGATCGGTACTCGTCTTCTCCGGTGTGGTCGCCGCCAAGACGATGCAGGCGCTCGGCGGCCAGGGCTGGGGAGTGGCCATCATCGGCATCGTGGTCTCGGTGCTGTCTGGCATGGCGTGGGGCACCTTGAACGGATTCCTCATCGCCAAGGCCAAGGTCCCGCCGCTGATCGTCACCCTCGGCACCCTCGGCGGTGCGTTGGGTCTGGCACAGGTCATCACCGGCGGCGTCGACATCCGGGAGGTCCCCGACGTCCTCGTCGACACCATCGGCTACGGCGACCTGCCGGCGACCACCTTCCCCCTGATCTCGGTCATCGCCCTCGTATTCGTCGTCACCTTCGCGATCATCCTGCACCGCACCAGATTCGGCCTCTATACCTACGCCGTGGGATCGAAGGAGGAATCCGCACGCCGCGTCGGTGTCAAGGTGGACCGGCATCTGATCAAGATCTACGCGCTCTCCGGGACCATGGCCGGGCTGGCCGGGATCTTGTCGCTGTCGCAGTACAGCACCACCGCCATCGCCGGGCAGGCGCAGACCAACCTGAACGTCATCGCCGCGGTCGTCATCGGCGGAACCAGCCTCTTCGGTGGCATCGGCACCATCTTCGGCACGGTCGTGGGTCTGTTCATCCCCGCCGTCCTGCAGAACGGGTTCGTCATCATCGGGGTGCAGCCGTTCTGGCAGCAGGTCGCGGTGGGCGCCGTGCTGATCGCTGCTGTCTACGTCGATCAACGTCGACGTGCCGCGGCGACCCGGGGCCGGTCCGGATCCAAAACCTCGCTGAGCAAGCTGTGGTCTCGAAGCCCCTAGCACACACCGATTCTCCCCACCCCGCAGTTCAGATCAGAAAGTGTTCCGATTATGACCAGGAAGTCACACACGATGGCCGCGGTGGTGGCGGTCGGCGCCGCCGCTACGCTGCTGCTCTCCGGTTGTGCCGGGGAGGCCGGCGGCAACGGCAGGGATATCGCGTTCATCCAGGGCCTCAGCGGTGACGAGTTCTACATCACCATGCAATGCGGTATCGAGTCGGCGGCGAAGGACGCCGGTGCCACCGTCAATACCCAGGGCCCGACCAAGTTCGACCCCACCCTGCAGAAGCCTCTCGTCGATTCGGTGGTGGCCTCGCGGCCGGCGGCCATCCTCATCGCGCCCACCGACGCGGCCGCCATGCGGGCACCTCTCAGGGCCGCCGAACGTGCCGGGATCAAGGTCATCCTCGTCGACACCACCCTCGACGATCCCTCGATCGGCGAGTCCCGGATCGCCTCGGACAACAAGGGTGGCGGCGCGGAAGCTTTCGCCGCCATTCGGCAGCTGAACCCGAACGGGGGCAAGGTCCTCGTGATGTCCACCGATCCGGGTGTGTCCACCCTCGATGCGCGGGTGGCGGGTTTCCAGGGTGCGGTCGAGCAGGATCCGAAGTTCAGCTACCTCGGGGTGCAGTACAGCCACAATGATCCCGCCGAGGCCGCGAAGATCATGTCCGCCGCCCTGTCGAAGGATCCGGACATCGTCGGTGTGTTCGCCGCGAACCTCATCGCCGCCGAGGGCACCGCCACCGGTGTGCGCCAGGCCAGCAAGCAGGACCAGGTCAAGATCGTCGGTTTCGACGCAGGCCCGGCGCAGGTCGACCAGCTGAGGGAGGGGACCGTGCAGGCACTGATCGCGCAGGAACCCGCCACGATCGGCACCGATGGCGTCGAACAGGCCCTGGCCGCCATCGACGGCAAGCCCGTCACCGCGAACATCCAAACCGGATTCCAGGTGATCACGGCCGAGAACGTCGACACCGAGGGTGCGAAATGGATCTACAAATCCTCGTGCTGACCCACTAGACCGGCAGCGGCGTTCCCCTGCCTTCAGGCGGGAACGCCACTGCCCTTCCACTCCTCAAGGATCAAGGACACCAAGGACTGTCATGCCCGGTCTCAGCCGTCAGGCTCTTCCCACCCTGCCCGCCACCGTCGCGACCCCGGACTACGACCGCGACGACGTACGGACCGGAATCGTGCACTTCGGTGTCGGCGGATTCCACCGATCCCATGAGGCGATGTACGTCGACCGCGTCCTGTCGGCAGGACACCACGCCTGGGGAATCTGCGGCGTCGGTGTCATGGCCGCGGACGCACGGATGCGTGACGCCCTGGCAGGCCAGGACCACCTCTACACCCTCGTCACCCGAGACACCGACGGCACCGCGCACACCCGGGTGATCGGCTCCATCGTCGATTTCCTCTACGCCCCGGACGACCCCCAGGCCGTGCTGGACCTGATGACGGCCCCCGACACCCGGATCGTGTCCCTCACCATCACCGAGGGCGGCTACGGCATCAACGACGTCACCGGCCAGTTCGATCCGCACGATCCCGGCACGCTCCACGACCTCACCCACGACGAGCTGCCACGCAGCGTGCTCGGATTCATCACTGCCGCGTTGGCTCGGCGACGTACCCGCGGCATCGCCCCCTTCACCGTCATGTCATGTGACAACATCGAACACAACGGCGCCGTGGCCCGGGCCGCGGTCACCGCGTTCGCCGAGCGCCAGGACCCCGACCTGGCGTCCTGGATCGCCGACACCGTCGCGTTCCCCAGCTCCATGGTCGACCGGATCACCCCGGCCACCACCCCCGAAGCCAGCGAGGCGATCGCGGCCACGCTCGGTGTCACCGACCGGTGGCCCGTCACCTCCGAGTCCTTCGAACAATGGGTCCTCGAAGACCACTTCCCGCTCGGGCGGCCGCCGTTCGAAGACGTCGGGGTGCAGATCGTCGAGGACGTCGAACCGTACGAGCTGATGAAGCTGCGCCTGCTCAATGCCTCCCACCAGGTCATGAGCTACCTCGGGATCCTGGCCGGACACACCTACGTCCACGAGATCTTCAACGACCCGGACCTGACCGACTTCGTGATGTCCTACATGTCCGACGAGGCAGTCCCCACCCTTCGGCCCGTCCCCGGAATCGATCTCACCGACTACTGCGACCAGCTGCGGCAACGGTTCTCCAGCAACACCATCCGCGACACTCTCGCCAGGCAAATCGTCGATGCGTCCGACCGTATCCCCAAGTTCGTGCTCCCCGTCGCCCGCGTGCAACTCGCCCACGGCCGCTCGATCGATCACATCGCACTCGTCCTCGCAGCGTGGTGCTCGGTCGTGTCCATCACCGACCTGTACGTCCCGGTCGTCGACAAACGGGCCGACCGGTTGTGTGAACTCGCCCGCGAAGACCGCACCCGGCCGGGCGCCTTCCTTGAGCACCCCGCGATCTTCGGCGACCTCGCCGACAACGCGCATCTGCGCCTCGCCTACTGCGCCGCCAAAAACGCGCTGATCGAACACGGGCCGCGGACCGCCGCACGGGAGGTCACGGCCACCGCGAGCGCAACCTCATGACCGCATTCGACCCCGTCTGCCACACCTTCGCCGTCGACGCCCTCCTGATCGACTGTGACGGGGTCCTCGTCGACTCACACAACGCCGCAGCCCTGGCCTGGAACGAGTGGGCGCGCCGATGGTCACCGGGCTTCGACTTCCACCGAGACATCGAACACGGCCGCCGCATCCACGACCTGGTCGCCGAGCTCGTCGCCCCCAGCGACGCCGACGAGGCCGCCGCCGAACTGATCGCCGTGGAGCTGGCGCATGCCACCGAGGTGCCGCCGCTGCCCGGTGCCCGCGAGCTCCTGTCCACCAGCCCCGCCGGTACCTGGGCGGTGGTGACCTCCGGTGGACGGGCTCTGGCGACCGCCCGCATGGCCGCCGCCGGGCTCCCGCTCCCGCAGGTCCTCGTCACCGCCGAAGACGTCAGTGCCGGAAAACCTTTCCCGGATCCCTATCTCGTGGGCGCCGGCCGGTTGAACACGCCGCCGCGGCGGTGTGCGGTCTTCGAAGACGCCCCCGCAGGCATCGCAGCGGCCCGCGCCGCCGGCGTCGGCACGATCATCGGGGTCGGCGCCGCCGCCCAGACCCCGGACGTTGCCATGACCGTCACCGACCTGCAGGGCATCGTCTTCGACGGCGGACGCCTGACCATCCCCGTCCACGCCGTCCTCACCGATCACCACCGCTAACTGGCGTTCCCGCCGCGAAGGACCCTCCATGACCACGACGATGACCGACCTGACCGAGCTTCCGGCCTGGCGTGCGCTCGCCGCACACCGGGACACCCTCGACGGGGTACACCTGCGGGAGCTGTTCGCGCAGGACCCGGAGCGGGCGTCGGGCTTCTCCGCCACCGCAGGTGACCTGCACATCGACTACAGCAAGCATCTCGTCACCCGCAGTATCCTGGCGCAGTTGATGAAACTGGTCCGCTCGATCGGCTTCGCCGACCATCGGGATGCGATGTTCGCCGGTGCGCCGATCAACACCTCGGAGGGCCGCGCGGTCCTGCATACCGCGTTGCGGCTGCCCCGTCAGGCGGAACTCGTGGTCGACGGACGCGACGTCGTCACCGACATCCATGCCGTCCTCGACGCGATGGGCGAGTTCACCGACCGCGTCCGAGACGGCCATTGGCGCGGCGCCACCGGTGCCCGCATCCGCACCCTCGTCAACATCGGCATCGGCGGCTCCGACCTCGGGCCAGCCATGGTCTACCGCGCTCTGCGCCACTACGCCGATCCCACGCTCGAGGTGCGATTCGTCTCCAACGTCGACCCGGCGGATCTGACCGCCGCCCTCGACGGTCTCGACCCAGCCACGACTCTGTTCGTCGTCGCGTCGAAAACCTTCACCACCGAGGAGACGCTCACCAACGCCACCGCCGCCCGACGGTGGCTGGTCGCCACACTCGGCGAGGACGCCGTCGCCGCGCACTTCGTCGCGATCTCGACCAACGCCCGCCGCGTGGCCGAATTCGGCATCGACCCGACCAACATGTTCGGGTTCTGGGATTGGGTGGGCGGACGATATTCCGTCGACTCGGCAATCGGGTTGTCGGTGATGGCCGCGATCGGCCGGGACCGCTTCATCGAGCTTCTCGATGGTTTTCACACCATCGACGCCCACTTCCGCACGGCACCACTCGAATCGAACGCGCCGGTGCTACTCGGCGCGCTCGGGGTGTGGTATACGAGCTTCCTCGGGGCGCAGTCGAGGGCGGTACTGCCCTACAGCAACGACCTCCAGCGGTTCCCCGCGTATCTGCAACAGCTGACGATGGAATCGAACGGCAAGTCCGTACGTACCGACGGCACCGCCGTGACCTATCCGACCGGTGAGGTCTTCTGGGGTGAACCCGGCACCAACGGTCAGCATGCGTTCTACCAGTTACTGCACCAGGGCCGGCAGCTGATTCCGGCGGATTTCATCGGTTTCGTCCGGCCCACCGACGATCAGCTCACCCTCGACGGCCAAGGCAGTATGCACGACGTGCTGATGGCGAACTTCTTCGCCCAATCACAGGTTCTCGCCTTCGGCCGCAGCGCCGACGAAATTACCGCTGAGGGCACCGCCCCCGAACTCGTTGCGCACAAGGTGATGCCGGGAAACCGTCCCTCGACTACCATCCTCGCTCCCCAACTCACTCCCTCGACGCTCGGGCAGCTCATCGCCCTGTACGAACACCAAGTTTTCGTCCAAGGCGTCATCTGGGGAATCAACCCGTTCGACCAGTGGGGTGTCGAACTCGGCAAGACCCAAGCATCATCGCTGTATCCGCTGGTTGCTGGACTGACCGAAACGACCTCGGGCGGAGACGCATCCACGGATGTGTTGATCGCCACCTACCGGTCTCTGCGCGGTGAGAGCACTACAACATGAAACCCAACTGGTTCTGTATCGCACGGTGTGATGCTGTCAGTGTTCGTCGCGGAAAACCTGCCCGATCTCGGCGGGGATACGTCCCCGACAGGAAAGGTCGTATCCCTGCTCGATCGCCCAGGCGCGAATCTTCCTCGTTTCGCCCCGCGGCCACTATTATTTGCCACCCGGTGTAGCTGATTATGGTTATGCCGTATACGTTGCCGAGGCCCAGGATCACACCCAGCATGATGCATCCGTTTGTGTAGCCGGATTCCTGCGGAGCCCCCCGACGCGGACGCGCCGGCGGTGACCACAGTGACGAGGGTGGCCATGAATGCAGCTCCCAGTGCGCCGCCGATGGTCCGGGATCTTCCGTCCATCCAACGGGCGGCACCGATCTGTTCCGGCGGCATCGTTATCGCCTACTTCGCGACCACGAACCTCACGTCGTTCTCGGCGCAGAGTTGCTCGAGTTCGGGGTTGCTCTGGTCGGTGATCAGCACGTCGACATTGCTGAGCGCGCACACGATGGCGAAGTCACTGACTCCCACCTTGCTGTTGTCCATGGGGACGATCACCCGGCGCGCCTGTTCCATAGCAGTCCGCTTGACTTGCGCTTCGGATAGGTCGGCGACGGTAAGGCCGACCTCGTTCAACCCGCTGACGCCGATGAATGCGGTGTTGAGGGTGAACTGCTGGAGCGCGGAGATGGCGAGGGGTCCGACAAAACTTCCACCCGCAGTTCGGTACTGCCCGCCCACGACTGTGTGGCGGACCGTGGGTGAGTTCGCGAGCGAGCGCGCAACGTCGATCGAGTTGGTGAGCACGTTGACGTTCTGGGGAACGCGAACACCATCGACTCGATCCTGGCCGGACGAACCCAATAGTCCTGCCAGGGCGCTGACCGTGGTGCCGGAATCGAAGAACACAGCGTCGCCGTCGACGATCTCTTCCAAGCACGCCCGGGCGATCGCGGCCTTGGCGGCCGCGTTCGTGCCCACTCGTTCACTGATGTCCAACTCGGTGGACGGAGTGATCGCGACTGCCGCGCCGTGGACTCGCTTGAGCAACCGAGCCGAGGCGAGGTCGGTGATGTCTTTGCGGACCGTGGGTTCTGTTACCCCGAGCAGCGTTGCCAGATCGCGTACCCGAACTCTGCCACGCGCCTGAACGATGCCGACGATGCGTTGACGGCGCTCGTCGGCGAACTCGGGCTGCTTCTCGACCGCATCGTCGGCCCGAGCCGCACCCGCCGATCGATCGCTCTTTACCCTGCTTTCTTCCATACATTCGAATGTACTCGAATTAAAACGATACCTGCCTTGGTGGCGCCGCCTGCGGCAAGCACAATCGTGGGATGGATAGTGAAACCTCCCGGTTGGCGCAAAAATCACCTCGCGGCGGGTCGCAACGTGCATTGCGGGAAACCAACACCCGTCTGGTGTTGGGTTGTCTGGCCGAGTTCGGTGAATTGACGCAAGCCGAACTGGCTCGGCGATCGGGCGTGTCCACCTCGACGGTGTCCAATATCGTCTCCGACCTGGATAAGACCGGGGTGATCGTGCGCGACGCCGGCGCGTCGGGCAGACGGGGCCAAGTGGTTCGTCTGGCCCCGAGCACCGGATATGTCGCCGGCATCGACATCGGACATCGCCACATGCGTGTGGCGTTGTCGGCCCGCGACCGGCGTGTGGTCGCCGAGGAACGTGTGCCCCTGCCGAATCAACACAGCCACACCATGGTCGCGCCCCTGATCTCGAAGAGCATCGACCGGCTCGTCGCGGACACCGGCGCACGGCGCAGTCAGATCTCGGTTGCGGGCATGGCGTTCCCGGCGGCCATCGATACGACGACCGGCGAGCTGCTGACGCCCAGCATCCTGCCCGGGTGGTCGCGCATCGACATCGCGGCGACCTTGTCGCAGGCCCTCGGGTTGACGGTCTATGTCGACAACGACGCCAATCTGGGAGCGATCGCCGAACAACGGCAAGGGGCCGCTCGGGGCGCGAGCGACGTGGTCTACCTCAAGCTTTCCGACGGTGTCGGCGCCGGGATCATCACCGGTGGCCGACTTCTGCGAGGCTCGGACGGAACGGCCGGGGAGATGGGCCACACGATGATCAATTCCGCCGACACCGTATGCCGGTGCGGCAACCGGGGATGTCTGGAAACCCTGGTCTCGACCCGTCGGGTGCTGTCCCTGCTCGAGCCCATCCACGGCGCCAACCTGACCATTGCCCAGGTCGTCGAGGCCGCGCGAAGCGGCGACCATGCGTGCGGCCGCGTACTCGGTGACGTCGGACGGACCGTGGGAGTAGCGGTGGCCAATGTTTGCAACATCCTCAACCCCGCCCTGGTGGTGGTCGGGGGCGAACTCGCCCTCGGCGAGGATCTGCTGCTCGATCCGATGCGCGAGGTGGTGATGCGCAATGCGATGCCCGGCGTCACCCGCAACCTCACCATCAGATCCGCCCAGCTCGGCGGTCGAGCACAACTGGTGGGTGCGCTCAGCATCGCCCTGCGGGCGGCCCCATTGCCCGTCCCGATAGGCGCCAAGCGCTGACCTGAGCCCCACAATTTCGTCCAACCTGGATATAAACCCGCCCCTGTAACGTGGCTCACATTCAATCGTTGCGGCTCGTTTTGTTTCATTTCTAGGGTGTTTTCAACGCATGAACACAAGCGTTCGCGTGTCTGGACGAAGGACTCGAAATGGTGACACCCCAAGCTGCCGGCGACGCCGGCGCAACCACCGCCGACGCAGCGGTGAGCGACACTTCCCCCATGCCTCGCTCCGTTATTCGGCTCGCCGGCGCCGCAGCGCTGGGCGGCCTGCTGTTCGGTTATGAAACCGCGGTGATCAACGGAGCTGCCGGCGCGATCCAGCAGCAATTCGAGGCCGGTGCGGCCGCGCTCGGGTTTGCTGTCGGTGCAGTCCTCATCGGCGCCGCGGGGGGTGCTCTTGTCGGTGGGCGTATTTCCGATCGGTTCGGCCGAGTACCGATCATGAGGATCGCGGCACTGTTGTTTCTCATCAGTGCACTCGGCTGCGCCTTTCCAACTGGCATCGAGGAATTCGTCGCCTTCCGCGTGCTGGGCGGTATCGGCGTGGGTATCGCCTCGGTGATCGCGCCGGCGTACATCGCGGAGATCGCCCCCGCTCGGGTCCGCGGCCGACTCGGTGCGCTCCAGCAACTGGCCATCGTCTCGGGCATTTTCCTGTCGTTGCTCGTCAACGCCCTGCTGGCCCGCCTCGCCGGTGGAGCCGACCAGACGCTCTGGTTCGGGTTGGACGCCTGGCAATGGATGTTCATCGCCATGGGAATCCCGGCGATCGCCTACGGCGTGTGTGCCTTCACCATCCCGGAGTCTCCCCGCAACCTGGTCGCCCGCGGGAAAGACCAAGCTGCCGAGAAGGTCTTGCAGACTTTGGGTGACCCGGAACCGGGTCATCAGGTCGAGCGTATCCGCGAATCCATCGCATCCGACCGCAAACCGTCGTTCAAGGACCTGCGCGGCTCGGCGTTCGGCCTGCAACGGGTCGTCTGGGTGGCGATCGTGTTCAACTTCTTCGTCCAGTTCACAGGCATCAACGTCATCTTCTACTACTCGAGTGTCCTGTGGAACGCGGTCGGCTTCTCCGAAGAGGATTCCTTCGTCATCTCGGTGTTCACCTCGATCGTGAACATCGTGGTCACCGTCATCGGTATGACCCTGATCGACCGGATCGGGCGCAAGCCGATGCTGCTGATCGGGTCGGCGGGGATGACTGTCACGCTCGGGCTCATGGCCTACCTGTTCGCCACGGCCACCCTGGTCGACGTCAACGGATCGGTCACTCCCGACCTCGGCCCCGTCGCCGGACCTCTGGCGCTGATCGCGGCGAACCTTTTCGTTGTCTTCTTCGGCCTTACCTGGGGAACAGTGACCTGGGTGCTGCTGGGTGAGATGTTCCCCAACCGCATGCGTGGCGCCGGGCTCGCATTGGCCGGTTTCGCTCAATGGGTCGCCAATTGGGTCATCACGGTCACCTTCCCGATGCTCAAGGAGGCCAACCTCGGAATCGCCTACGGCCTGTACGCATTATTCGCGCTGCTGTCCTTCTTCTTTGTCGCCCGATTCATCCGGGAAACCCGAGGCGTCGCACTTGAGGATGTCACCGCCGGCTGACACGGACCCAGCGACCAGAAAGGAAGGAGCCCACGATGGCTTACGCACTCGGAATCGATATCGGTGGCACCAAGATCGCAGCAGGCGTGGTCGACGAAAACGGGCGAGTCGAGCAGTCGATTCGCCGGCCCTCACCCGCGCACGACTTCACCGCGGCCCTGTCCACGATCGGCGACATCGTCACGGAACTGTGCGGCCGGTATCAGCTGTCGGCAGTGGGGATCGGCGCGCCGGGCTTCGTCGACAACGACCTGCAAACCGTTCGACTGGCAGCCAACCTCGGCTGGCGCGACGTCGACCTCGGCGCCGCAGTCACCGCATTGACCGGGCTACCGACGGTCGTGGAAAACGACGCCAACGCGGCCGCCTGGGCGGAATACCGGTTCGGCGCCGCCTCCGACACCGAAACGGCGATTGTTCTCACCATCGGCACGGGCATCGGCGGCGGCCTGATCAACAACGGCGCCATTGTCCGCGGCCAGCACGGCTTCGCCGGGGAGGTCGGTCACCTCCTGATCAAAGCCGACGGCCGTCGGTGCGGATGCGGGCTGCGAGGCTGTTGGGAACGCTACGGATCCGGCACCGCGATCGTCCACGAAGCCCGTGAGGCCGCCAACGTGGCCCCCGCCAACACCAAGCGCCTGATGGAATTGGCTGGCGGGGACATCAATCGCATCGATGGTCACCTCGTCACCCAAGCGGCCGTCGAAGGCGATCCCACCGCCCTCGAGGTCTTCGACACCGTCGGCACCTGGATCGGGATCGGTATGGCCCAACTCGCGACGATCCTCGATCCCGGGGCCTTCATTCTCGGCGGCGGGGTCGCCGAGGCGGGCGAGTTGCTCCGTGCACCAGCTGCGGCAGCGCTGACCAAGCGGCTGACCGCCCGAGCGTCCCGCAGCGGACCACCGGTCCATATGACCACCCTTTCCGGGGAGGCCGGCGTGATCGGCGCGGCCGACCTGGCCCGCACCCTGGTTGCCGAGATCCCGCTACCGGCCTGACTCGAGCTGACCTGACCACCCCATCTCCCCACCACCACAACCACAGTGACCGTTATAAGGAACTTGCCATGACTGATATCCCGTTCCGCGTCGGAGTCCTCGGTGCCGGCCAAATCGCGCAGGCCGCCCACTTCCCCGCCTGCCGCAAATCCAAGGACGTCGAGCTGTACGCGATCTGCGACGCCGCCGACGACCTGCGTGACCGGATGACCCTCGTCCACCAGCCGACCACCTCGTTCGACGACTACGACAAGATGCTCGCCGACGAAAACGTCGACGCCGTCGTGGTGGCCGTCGCCGACCAGTTCCATGTGCCGCTGGCCGTCCGCGCCCTCGACGCCGGCAAACACGTCCTCGTCGAAAAGCCCATGGGCGTGACCGTCGAGGAGGCCGAAGACCTCGTTGCCGCGCAGCAGCGCAACGACCGCGTCGTGCTCGTCGGCCACGAGAAGCGCTACGACCCGGGCATCGCCTTCGCCCACGACTTCATCCAGGACGAGATCGGTGAACTCATCGGACTCAAGCACTGGTACTGCGACTCCACCTACCGCTACGCCTTCACCGACACCGTTCAGCCCCTGATCGAGCACAGCGCGGCACCGCGCCGCCCGTCCGGCGACCCCAAGGCCAACCGGCAGCGGTACTACGTCCTCGGCCACGGCAGCCACCTGCTCGACACCGCCCGCTACCTCGGCGGCCCGATCACCGCGCTGCGCGCCCGCCTGTCCACCAAGGCCGGCACCTTCTGCTGGTTCGTCGAAGCCGAATACGAGAACGGCTGCCTCGGCCAGTTCGACCTCACCCTGGCCGTCCGCATGGACTGGTGGGAGGGTTTCCAGGTGTACGGCAGCGAAGGCAGCGTGGTCGGCAAGGTGCACAACCCCTGGTACCTCAAGACCGCCGAGGTGCAGGCCTTCTCGGCCAAGGACGACCAGTTCCACCAGCCGATCGGCGCCGACGCCAACGTGTTCCGCCTGCAGATCGAGGACCTCGCCGCCGCCGCCCGCACCGGGTCCACCCCGCGCGGCGCCACCGCCGTGGACGGCCTGGCCAGTGTCCGCGCCATGGTGGCCCTGGCCCGCTCCGTCGAATCCGGCGACTGGGTCCGCCTCGCCGACGTCGAGGGTGGTGTGTGATGAAACTCGGCATCTTCGCCAAGACCTTCCCCGGCGGCATCGACGAGAACATGGCCGCGGTCGCCGCGGCCGGTATCCGCGCCGTCCAGTACAACCTGTCGATCGCCGGCATCGACACCGTGCCCGGCCACATCCCGCCGGGCACGCTCGACACGATCGCGCAGGCCTCCGCCCGGCACGGCGTGGAACTGGCCGCGATTTCCGGCACCTTCAACACCGCGCACCCCGACCCGCAGGTCCGCGGCGCCGGCATTGCACGGTTCCCGGTCCTCGCGGCGGCGGCCGCCGAACTCGGCATCCCCGTCATCACCCTGAGCAGCGGCAGCCGCAACCCCGACGACATGTGGCAGCACCACCCGGACAATTCCACCCCGCAGGCCTGGCAGGACTCACGTTCGAGTCTCGAGCAGCTCGCCGTGATCGCCGAGAACACCGGCGTCACCATCGCGTTCGAACCCGAACACACCAACGTCGTCTCGACCGCAGCACTGGCCCGCACGATGCTCGACGAGGTCGGATCCGACCGCCTGAAGATCGTGTTCGACGCGGCGAACCTGCTCGACACCGCCGACCTGAGTTCGACCACGATGACCGCGGTGATCGATCGGGCCCTCGACCTGCTCGGCCCGGATCTCGCACTCGCCCACGCCAAGGAACTCGTCGTCGGTCGGGCGCAGGTCGCGCCCGGCGAGGGCGTGCTGCCGTGGCAGCACATCATCGACAGGCTCGCCGCGGTGAACTACACCGGGGCCGTGGTCACGCACGGGCTTCCCGCTGCCGGAGTTCCCATCGCGGTCGACACCCTCACACCGCTGATCGAAGCCGAGACCGCGGTGCCAACGAGCAACAGGAGCATGTGATGCCGCGGATCATCCGAGACGACGGCGCCCGCCTCGAATACGAGGTCCGCCCCGCAGCCGGCGGAGCGGCAACTGCATCGTTTCTCTTCCAGCATGGGATGGGCGGGAACCGGCAACAACCCCTGAGCTACCTCGGTGCTCTACCCGCAACCGATCTGATCGCGATGGACGCGCGGGGTCACGGCAACAGCAGCGATGTCCTCGCCCCGTCACGGTGCGACTTCGGCGCGTTCGCCGACGATGTCATCGCCCTGGCGGACCGCCTCGAACTCGACCGGTTCGTTATGGGCGGGATCTCCCTCGGCGCCGCGGTCGCCCTGAATGTCGCGATCCGCTACCCCGACCGGATCTCCGCTCTCGTGATCTGCCGACCGGCGTGGCTCGATGTCCCACACGTCGACCGCAACCGAGGCGCCTACGCGCAGATCGCCGACCTCCTCGATACTCATGAGGTGGACGAGGCGCTCGACCTGTTCACTCAGACCCCGACCCACAAGGAAGTCGAGACCGAGTCACTTTCTGCCGCACAATCATTACGACACCAGATCACCCGGCCCCGGGCCGCGCTCAATGCCGAAATTCTGCGCCGCTTCCCCGGCAGCTCACCCGCGCCCGACCTCGCGGCGTGGCGGCAGATCACGGCCCCGACCCTGGTCATCGGCCACACCGACGACCCGTTCCACCCCTGGGCGATCGCTGAGTCCACCGCCAATCGCGTACCCGAAGCGCGGCTCGTCGAGGTCACCAGCAAAGACCGCGACCCGGGCCGCTTCGCCACCGAAATCGACGAGGCGATCCACACCTTCCTCGACCACGTGACCACAGCCTGACCGCACCACCACCGCAAACCTGCCGCGGGCGGACCCCGAGATGTAGTGCTCGGCAGCCGCTCACGGACGCACCACAGCCAGCCACCCGCGTCCCGCCCCACAAGTCCACTCCTGAACCCGCCAATCACCTGCCCGGGTGTCCTCCCAGGAAAGACGATCGGCGCCTGGCACGCAGCATCTACGTAGATCATGTGCCACCGAGAAGCGGAAGCTTTAGACATCTACGACATCCATCACCTCCATGGGGCCGGCATACCATCCGGCCACCGCGCGCAGAGAGACCGACGAATAACAGTGACAACAAACGCAATTCGAATGGAACCGGGACTCCGCGGGGGTGCCGCGCCGACGACTGCGGCGCATCCGGACGACTGGACCGAACTGGACACCAAGGCCGTCGACACCGCTCGGGTGCTCGCCGCCGATGCGGTGCAGAAGGTCGGCAACGGCCACCCCGGCACGGCCATGAGCCTGGCCCCCCTCGCCTACACCCTGTTCCAGCGCGTCATGCGTCACGACCCCACCGACGCCGACTGGGTCGGCCGGGACCGGTTCGTGCTCTCCTGTGGACACTCCAGCCTCACCCTCTACATCCAGCTGTATCTGTCCGGGTACGGGCTCGAACTCGGCGACCTGAAGGCGTTGCGCACCTGGGGCTCGAAGACACCGGGCCATCCCGAGGTCGGGCACACCCGCGGTGTGGAAATGACCACCGGCCCGCTGGGGCAGGGGCTGGCGTCCGCGGTCGGGATGGCGATGGCGGCCCGCCGCGAACGCGGCCTGTTCGACCCGGAACCCGCGCTCGGCGAAAGCCCGTTCGATCACCACATCTACGTGATCGCCTCGGACGGCGACATCGAGGAGGGCGTCACCGCGGAGGCGTCCTCGATCGCGGGCGTGCAGCAGCTGGGCAATCTGATCGTCTTCTACGACGACAACAAGATCTCCATCGAGGACGACACCGCCATCGCGCTTGGTGAGGACGTCGCCGCCCGGTACGAGGCATACGGCTGGCACGTGCAGGTCGTCGACGGCGGCGAGAACGTCGACGCGATCCTCGCGGCCGCCGAGGCCGCGAGGGCCGTCACCGACCGCCCCTCGATCATCCTGCTGCGCACCATCATCGGCTACCCCGCCCCGACCAAGATGAACACCGGCGGGGTGCACGGCTCCGCCCTGGGCGCCGACGAGGTTGCCGCGGTCAAGGAGATTCTCGGCTTCGACCCGGACACCAGCTTCGACGTCGACCCCGCGGTGCTGGCACACGCACGCCGGATCGTCGACCGCGGCAACGAAACCCGCCAGCAGTGGCAGCAGGCCGTGAACGCCTGGGCCACCCGGGAACCGGAACGTTTCGCCCTGTTCTCCCGCCTGCAGGACCGCGCCCTGCCCGCCGGCTGGGCCGACGTGCTGCCGACCTGGGAGCCCGACGCGAAGGGTCTCGCCACCCGGAAGGCGTCCGCCGCCGTCCTGAACGCCGTCGGACCGGTGCTGCCCGAGCTGTGGGGCGGCTCCGCCGACCTCGCGGAGAGCAACAACACCACCATCAAGGGCGCCGACTCGTTCGGTCCCACGTCCATTTCCACCAGCATGTGGAACGCGGAGCCCTACGGTCGCACCCTGCACTTCGGTGTCCGCGAGCACGCCATGGGCTCGATCCTCAACGGCATCGCCCTGCACGGTCCGACCCGCCCCTACGGCGGCACGTTCCTCGTCTTCAGCGACTACATGCGTCCCGCCGTCCGGCTGGCCGCGATCATGAAGACCGCGGTCACCTACGTGTGGACGCACGACTCCATCGGACTCGGCGAGGACGGTCCCACCCACCAGCCGATCGAGCACCTCGCGGCGCTGCGCGCCATCCCCGGCCTGTACGTCGTGCGGCCCGGCGACGCCAACGAGACCGCGCACGCGTGGCGCGCCGTCCTGGAGAAGGGCGCCGACGAGGCCACCCGCGCTCCCGCCGGTCTCGCCCTGACCCGCCAGGACCTGCCGGTCCTCGAAGGCACCAGCTACGAGGGTGTCTCCCGCGGCGGTTACGTCCTCGCCGACGCGTCCACCGGGGCACCGGAGGTCGTGCTCATCGGCACCGGCTCCGAGCTGCAGCTGGCCGTCGCCGCCCGTGAGGCCCTCGAGGCCGACGGCATCCCCACCCGGGTCGTGTCCATGCCGTGCGTCGAGTGGTTCGACGCGCAGGACCAGGCCTACCGCGACGGCGTGCTCCCCCCGACGGTCAAGGCGCGGGTCGCCGTCGAGGCCGGCGTCTCCATGCCGTGGTACCGCTTCGTCGGTGACGCAGGCGAAATCATCTCCATCGAGCATTTCGGTGCCTCCGCCGACTACAAGACCCTGTTCCGCGAGTTCGGCTTCACCGCCGAGGCCGTCACCGCCGCCGCTCAGCGCTCGCTCGCACGCGTGAAGGGATAACGCCATGACTCAGAACCCCAACCTCCAGAAGCTCTCCGAAGCCGGCGTCTCGGTGTGGCTCGACGACCTCTCCCGTGACCGCATCGAGTCCGGCAACCTCGCCGAACTCGTCGCCACCAAGTCCGTCGTCGGGGTCACCACCAACCCGTCGATCTTCCAGGCCGCGCTCAGCAAGGGCCACGTCTACGACGCGCAGGTCCGGGAACTCGCCGAACGCGGCGCCGACGTCGAAGCCACCATCCGCACGGTGACCACCGACGACGTCCGCGCCGCCTGCGACGTCCTCGCCCCGCAGTTCGAGGCCAGTCACGGCGTCGACGGCCGGGTGTCCATCGAGGTCGACCCGCGCCTGGCCCACGACGCCGACAAGACCGTCGCGCAGGCCGTCGAACTGTGGAAGATCGTCGACCGCCCCAACCTGTTCATCAAGATCCCCGCCACCGAGGCCGGCATCCCGGCCATCGCCAAGGTGCTCGGTGAGGGCATCAGCGTCAACGTCACGCTGATCTTCTCGGTGCAGCGCTACGAACTCGTCATGGGCGCCTACCTCGACGGCCTCGAGGCCGCGAAGGCCGCCGGCCACGACGTCTCCCGCATCCACTCGGTCGCCTCGTTCTTCGTCTCCCGCGTCGACACCGAAATCGACAAGCGGCTCGACAAGATCGGCACCCCCGACGCCCTCGCGCTGCGCGGCAAGGCCGGCGTCGCGAACGCCCGCCTCGCGTACGCCGCGTACCAGCAGGTCTTCGAGGTGGCGCCGCGGTTCCAGGGTCTGCTCGCGGCCGGTGCCCGCCCGCAGCGCGCACTGTGGGCGTCGACGGGCGTCAAGAACCCCGACTACCCGGACACCCTGTACGTCGCCGACCTGGTGGCCCCGAACACCGTGAACACGATGCCGGAAAAGACTCTCGACGCGTTCGCCGACCACGGCGAGGTCGCCGGCGACACCGTCTCCGGCACCGCCGTCGCGTCGCAGGAGATCTTCGACCAGCTCACCGCCGTCGGCATCGACCTGCCCGACGTGTTCAAGGTGCTCGAGGACGAGGGCGTCGACAAGTTCGAGGTGTCCTGGAACGAACTCCTCGACGCCACCGCCGACCAGCTCCGCACCGCCGGCTCGGCCCACTGAAACTGCCCCGTCGGCGACTGCCCACCCGCGTCGCCGACGGGTGCACCCATCCCACGGCACCCGCACTTGTGTCGACCACCCACAACCAAGGAGCCACGAATGACCACCACCCTCACCCCACATCGCATCGGACAGTTCGTCCGCCGAAACACCAAGCACGGCTACCGCACCGGGCAATGGGCACAGATCGTGATGACCGTGCCGTCAACCGACCGCGACTGCTGGCTGGTGATCTACCACGACGGCGAAACAGACGTCATCCCTGTCGACGACAACGGAACATACTCATTCCGTTCCGAACCGATCGACTGGCGGCGCTGACAAATAACAAACCAGCCGTCGCACCCGAAGTCCTGACCCTGACAGCGCTCTGCCGAGCAAAAGCATTCAAGACTCTGCAGCAAGTGTTCTCCAAAGCAGTCACCGCGAATCAAATGAGTGAAACGGAGGTAGTGCCAGCAAACCCAAATATGGTGGAGTCGCGGCTTCTCCAAAGTCGCCCTTCGTCGGTCAGAAGATCCGCTTTGGCGGCAATTGGTTCAAGCGGAGTTGGAGGACAGCCGTCACAGGTCCGTTGTCATTACTGATCCCGGGCGGCCGCCAGGACACCACGCTGCGTCGGCTCCTAGGGAGTAGCCGGTAATCGTGAGCTTCTCTATTTGCCTGATCGCCACGTCGGTGAGCACCACCGTGTCCTTGTTGAGGGCGTCGAGTCTCTGTCGGCGTAGGCGTGGCCGTTATAGGAACGCTTGCGACATGTAGGGCCATATAGAGCAGAGCGTTGACTTCGGCCCGGTCACCGCGGGCGGTGATGATGGCGTCGGAGACCGGTTTGATGACCCCGACAGGCCTTCTGAGATAGGCATTTTCGCAGGTCTCCCAGGTATCAGGGACGATTAGATTGAACGTCGCCGCGCAGCCAGTGGGGTCAGCGACCGCGTGCCCGGCTCTCGAACGTCTTGCGGCCATGTCACTTCATCTGCAGTGGCGAGAGTGACGAGCTCACACCCTTTGGCGTAGTTCCGGATGCCACGCACAACCTCCGCGAAAACGCACCGGTGAGGTGAGGGCTACGGTGACCGAATTCGCCACCTGAGTTCAACGGGATATGCCGATAACTCCTTCTCCCCGCACTTATTTCGCACGCCGCCTGCTACCCGAACCCACCGCGCACTCCCGGAGCGATGAAAGAAGCGCTAACTGAGGTAGCTGCCGCTTCCCGCGACTGTCCGGCTCCGCGGTGTAGACCAGCAACGTCAGGCCATCGCCCGCCGTCAGGTCGAGCGCCTCGTTGGTAAGATCGAGTTCGCCGACGACCGGGTGACGCAACACTTTCGCCCGGTGCGATGGAACAATACGTTGCGGGCTGCCCAGCGGGTTCGGAATTCTTCACTGCGGGTGGCTAACTCATCGATGAGGTTCGTCAATTCACGATCGTGTGGACGCTGACCTGCTTCGGCGCGAAGCACCGCTACCATGTCGCTCGCGGTGCGCTCCCAGTCACCGTAGAAGTCGTTGGCACAAGGATCGAGAACGTGAACCGCGCTGTGTGCGGCTGGGTCGTCGAACCATCGAACAACGGCCAGTACAGCGCGCGACCCAACACGTTGGTGACCACGACGTCGGCGCGCCCGTTACGCACCCACGCCGGAGCCATGATGGTGTCGAGGACCCACTGAATGGATGCACGGACCCTCTGCGCCGCCCGAGCGAGATCGAAGAGATGGGTCCGCTCCGCCTCGTCGAGGCGCAGTGCACCGGCGAGGGTATTCAGGACGCTGTCGGAGGCGTTGCTGAGGTCTCCTCGCCCGAGCCGGGTGTAGTAGTCGACGCTCACTCCGGCGAGCATGGCGACCTCCTCGCGGCGGAGTCCCGGCACGCGCCGCTTCCCGCCGAACGCCGGGAGTCCCGCCTGCCGCGGAGTGAGCCCGGGCCCGTCGGGTGGCCAGGAATTCACGGATCTCGCTGCGGTTGTCCACGCTCCCCAGCGTAGGGCGGTCGCCCAGCGGTTGGGAGGCCTTGCCAGTACCTGGTTGAACAGGACCTGCCGGATCGGGGAGTGCGGTGTTGTAGTGGATATCTACACCTCGCGACCGGCCGCCGAGTACACACCGACGCTACCCCTCGCACACCAGCACCCTCCGCCACCACGAAGAAGGAACCGTGACCGTCACCCCAACGGACCCCACCACCGCAGGACGCACCCACCCCACCGCGATCCTGGCCATCATCCTCTTCAGCTACTTCATGATCCTGCTCGACAACTCAATCATCTTCACCGGGCTGCCGACTATCGGCGAGGAATTGAATCTCTCCCCCACTGGACTGTCTTGGGTCCAGGACGCCTACACGCTCGTTTTCGGTGGCCTGCTGTTGCTCGGCGCGCGTCTCGGCGGCATCCTCGGCCGACGACGTGTGTTCGTCGCAGGATTGGCAGTCTTCGCCGTCGCCTCTCTCCTCGTCTCCGTCGCCCCCACCGGCGCCTCGCTCATCGCGGCGCGCGCACTCCAGGGCATAGGTGCCGCGATCGTCGCACCGTCGTCGCTGTCTCTGCTGACCGCCAGCTTCCCGGAAGGGCGCGAACGAACCCGCGCCGTCGCCTGGTACGGCGCGGCCGCCGGCATCGGAGCCAGCTTGGGCCTCGTTATCGGCGGCGCCCTCACCAGCGCGGTGTCGTGGCGTGCCGGTTTCTTCGTCAACGTGCCGATCGGGATCGCCATGATTGTCCTCTCGCCCCGCTATCTCCCGCAGACCGCACGCATCAGCGGTCGGTTCGACGTCGTCGGCGCCCTGGCGGCCACCCTCGGGATGAGTGCCCTGGTGTTCGCCATCGTCGAGTCCGCCGAGTTCGGCTGGTCCGCACCGAGCACCCTCGTCGCGCTCGCAGCCGGAGTGGCCCTCCTCGCCGTTCTCGTGTTCAACGAATCCCGGGTGGCCCACCCGATCATGCCGCTGCACCTGTTCGCCAGCCGCGTCCGCACCGGCGCCTATCTGGCCCGGATGCTCTACCTCGGCGCGATGATCGGCTTCTTCTTCTTCACCACCCAGTTCCTCCAAGGAGTGCTCGGCTACAGTGCGCTGCAGGCGGGTGTCGCCTTCTTCCCGATGACGGTGGTCAATTTCGTTGTTGCCCTTACCATCCCCCGCCTGACCCGTCGAGTCGGCAATGCGACTCTTCTCACTGCCGGTGTACTACTCACCCTGGTCGGGATGGCGTGGCTCAGTCGGGTCGATGCCGGCAGCGCCTATCTCAGCGCGGTCGCCCTGCCTATGGTGCTCATCGGCGCCGGCCAAGGCCTTGCCTTCGCTCCCCTGACCGCGGCCGGAATCAGTGGGGTCGACCAGGCCGATGCCGGCGCGGCATCCGGGCTCGTCAACACCGCGCACCAACTCGGAAGCGCGCTGGGTCTCGGCATTCTCGTCGCCGTGTCGACCACCGTGTCCTCCTCTACAAACACTTTCGACGGACTGGCGCAGCACGTGTCCACCGCACTGACGGCCGGCGCCGGTCTCCTCGCCCTTGCTCTGGCAGTGACACTGGCCCTGATTCTCCCTGCCGGGCTCAACGAGCGTCGCTGCATTCGCGGCGACGACGGCGTCGCCTCCCCGCATGCACAGCATTCCGACCCTGTCGACGCAACACCGACCGGAGCCCGCACGCGCTGAGATCTTCTACCTGCCAACAGCTCCCGTGTTTGTTCACCACTCATCGAAAAAATCCGACGCCCAACCCACGCGACCGCCGTGCCCCACCGATCCCCAGGAGGAACTGATGCTCGGACTCCAGCTCGTCGTCGCGCTCGGCATCACAGTCCTCGTAGGTAACCTGCTCGCGCGCCGGTTCGGTGTTGCCGTCCCGGTCGTGCTGCTCGCCACGGGCCTGCTCCTGAGTACCTTCCCGGTGTTCCATGACGTCGGACTCCCACCCGAGATGGTCCTCCTGCTCTTCCTACCCGCGTTGCTCTTCTGGGAGAGCCTGACGACCTCCCTGCGGGAGATACGCCGCTTCCTGCGCGGAATCGTCTTGACCGGCACGCTCCTCGTCGTCGTCACGGCCACGACAGTCGCGATCGTCGCGCACGCGTTCGGCCTGTCCTGGGGAACGGCGTGGCTCATCGGTGCCGCGCTCGCCCCCACCGACGCGACCGCGGTGGCGGCCCTCGGACGCGGGTTACCTCACCGGCACCTGACGACCCTACGGGCCGAGAGCCTGATCAACGACGGCACTGCGCTGGTTATCTACGGCCTGGCGTTGGGCTTCGTCACCGGGGAGGCCGACATCAGCCCCGCCCATGTGCTGGGCCTGTTCACACTGTCCTTCGCCGGAGGCATCGCCGTGGGACTCGTCGCGGGGTGGCTCATCTTCCATGCGAGGCGGCGCATCCGAGACCCGCTGCTCGGCAACGTCGTCACCCTCCTGATACCGTTCGTCACCTACCTCTTGGCCGAAGAGATCCACGCCTCGGGGGTCCTGGCCGTCGTCACCTGCGGGCTCCAGATGGCTCGGGTCGCGCCCCTGGCGATCAGCGCCCAGACGCGACAGCAAGCCACCCCGTTCTGGACCTTGACGACGTTTCTTCTCAACGGCGCCCTGTTCGTCCTCGTCGGCATGCAGCTGCCGGCGGTGGTCTCGGGGCTGTCGAGCGCCGCGCTCGGCACGGCGGTCCTGGTGACGGCCGCCGTCTACGCAACGGTCCTGCTGGTCCGCCTCGGCTTCCTCACCATCACCATCTACACGATCCGTACTCTCGACCGTCGCCCACAGCAACGGCTGCTGCGCACGACGGCCCGAGGCCGCGTCGTCAGCATGACCGCAGGTTTCCGGGGGGCGGTCTCGCTCGCCGTCGCCCTCGCGGTCCCGGCGACCTTGCCCGGCGGCGGCGGTTTCCCGGCCCGCGACATGATCGTATTCGTCACCGCCGGCGTCGTCGTCGCCTCGCTGGTGTTCCAGGGCCTGGCCCTCCCCCGAGTAATCCGATGGGCGCGACTGCCGGAGGACACCTCCTTCGGTAACGAGCTCCGCCTCGCCCAGCGCACCGCGACTCAGGAGGCCCTCGAACTGCTGCCGCAGATCGCGGACTCACTCGGTGTCGACACGGACATAGCCGACCAGGTCCGCATCGAGTACGACGCGCATCTCGCGCATTCCCTCGCCGAGGACGAGGACGAGGACGACACCCGCACGGAGTCGGTGCACCGGCGCCGCCAGTACCACGGGCTGAGTCTGGCACTCATCACGCAGAAACGGCAGACGATCGTGCAGTTGCGCGACGAGGGCGTTATCGATGACACCGTCCTGCGCAAGATCCAGTCCCAGCTCGACATCGAAGAAGTCCGCCTCGCAGGCCCACCTGAGGTGGATTGATGCCTGGCGAATCCGCAAGACAATGACCGATCCAGAAGGAGAGACCATGAATACGTGGCAACCCCAGGACGCACGCGCCGTCACCTCGCGTCAGGAGGTGCAAGTAGCCACCCGCCGACGTGACGGCAGCCTGCGGCGCCCCACGACGATCTGGATCGTCGGCGACGCCGACCGGGTGTTCGTCCGGTCAACGAACGGCCGCACCGCAGACTGGTTCCGCGGTGCCATCGCTACAGGCACAGGACAGATCGTCGCCGGCCGCACCGCCTACGACGTCGAGTTCATCGAAGCCGACGACAGCGACCTGGAGCGTATCGACGCGGCCTACCGCACAAAGTACGGCCACTACTCCTCCATCGTCGACCACCTCGACGAAGACGCCCCCCGCGCCGCCACACTCGAGGTCCATCCCGCCTGACCACCACCAACCCGACCGGAATCAGCACATGCGCGGCAGCATCATCCACGCCCCCGGCGACATCCGCTTCGAGCAGCGCCCCGACCCGATCATCGTCGAGCCGACCGACGCCATCATCCGGACCGTCGCCACCTGCGTCTAAGGGCCGGACCTGTGACGCTACCGCGGGATCAGCGACGTACCGCAGCCGGTACCGATCGGGCACGAATACGTCGGCATCGTCGAGACCGTCGGCGGCGACGTGCGCACCGTGAAACCGGGACAATTCGTCATCGGCGAATTCCTCGCTAGCGACGACACCTGCCCACTCTGCCGGGCCGGCGCCCACGCCAACTGCCAGAACGTCACCGGATACGACGGCTGCCAGTCCGAGGCGATCCGCATCCCCCACGCCGACGGCACACTGCTCGCCACACCCGAAATACCCGACACCGCATAGTCCGGTGCACGGCAATCACCGCCTTCGCGGAGGTATGCCCTCTACAGGAATGGCCTAAGGTGAACACAAGTTGCATCCTGTGCACCGACGACCGCGTCATCAGCCCAGATTGGTCCCGGCAGGTGAGCCGCGAGCGCCTCGGCGCACCCGCCATCGAACTTGCCGGCAGCCATTCCCCCATGCTCTCCCGGCCGGCCGACCTGGTGGAAGCACTCTGTCAGCTCACTGCCGACACAATCACGACCCAGCAAGAAGCCACCGCTTAATCCCCGCCATTATTAGCTTCTCTAAACACTCTGCCACACAGTCCTATTCACTCCACGTTTCGTCCAGTACTGAACTCTAGTTCACCTGGTGGTTACGGGAGAACCTCTCGGAGTTCGGGATGAGCGTTGGACCCGGCTCTGCATTCTTGAAGGAGAAAGAATTGATTCAACTGCGCACAAACCGGAAGTTGGCTGCTGCAACGGCTATTACCGTCGCCGGCATTGCCCTCACTGGGTGTTCAGCGGACGCGACGACTGGCTCAAACAGCTCCGGCTCAGTTTCCGATTTCGACGCCACGAGCATCGGTGTCAACGCCCTCGATACCCTTTACGCGGGAACAGAATCGGATCCACCCATGGAAGCACCGAAGTCCCCGGGCAAGAAGGTGGTCTACTGGATCTCCTGCGGACAGCAGGCTCCGAACTGCGCAAATAAGGCCGCGGAAGGTGAGACTGCGGTCAAAGCCCTAGGGTCGGACTTCAAACTTGTGGACGGGAATCTGGGGATCGCCGGCGCCTATGCAGACGCGATCCGCACCGCAATCGCTGCCAATGCCGATGCCATAGTCCAGGATGCCTTTCCTTGCACCGACGTTCAGCAGCGGCTGAAGGAAGCAAGGCCTGCCGGGATCACCGTTGTCGGCATGGACACCATCGAGTGGAATACCGCAGACTACGTTCCGAACGGCCCGTGGACGAATGCATTCCGATCCTCACTGATCAAACACTCGGAGGCCACCGCCGTGTACCTCCCTTTGATGGAATGGCAGCGTCCCTCGGTGGAGCGCAGGCCATCCGCGATGCGGGCAAGAGAACCTGTGCTGGAAATCCATCATTCGGTGGCGACTGCATGGTTGCGGTGGGCGGTCTCGGGACAAGTGAAACTCTCGACCTGATCCGAGGCGGTCAGTGGACAGGCGTCGGCTCCGGATACGACAGTGGATGGGTCGCGTGGGGTGCAGTCGACACGCTCAACCGCGTTTTCAACAACCAGCCCACCGTTCCTGAGGGGATCGGGTTCACCGCGATCGACAGCGAGAACAACCTTCCGTCGGACAAGGGCCCATCTTTCGCAACCTCTCGCGACTTCCGAGGGGCGTACCTGAAGGCATGGGGCGTCTCCGGTTAAGCCTGGATCTACCCGTGCAGGGTGGGTCCGGGTGAGTTGAAACGGCGAGATGCCCTTGCATGCTGAAAGAATTGGACTTCTTACAGAACCCGTTCGATCGACACGAAGGGCATCTCTAGTGCGTTGGCCATGAACGTTCACCGGTCAGGCCGCGGCTGCGCCAGCCCGTGGTCGGCCCCAGCGTTGTTGGCGTTCGCTGCGGACGCGGGCGCGTTCTTGGCGTTGGGCTGCCAGGACGTCAGGGTGGCGGGCGTTGACGTTGCGCCAGCGCAGGTAGTCCTGCAGGCGCCGAGCCAGAACGGTGTGGTTGGCGTGGTTCGAATCGCCCATCACGAAGGTGCGCAACGGCCCGAACTGGGCCTCGATCGGGTTCGCCCAGGACGCGTTGGTCGGCGTGAAACACAGTTCGACGTTGTTTTCCGCCGCCCAGGAACGAATTTTGGGTGTCTTGTTCGCCGAAAGGTTTTCCAGGATCACATAAACCGGCTCGCCGTCGGGGCGCGCGGCCCTGATCGACTTGAACGCGGCCAGGCTGTGATCGCCGCCCTTGCGGCGGCGGGTCACGCCCCACAGCTGGTCGTCACCGAGGCTGTAGCAGCCGTGGAAGTACCGGATTCCGTGGGTGCGGCGGTAGGTCGCGGGCAGCCGATGCGGCTTGGACCGCGGTGCCCACGCCGATCCGTGGCAGGGCCGGATCGACAACGGACCGAACTGGTCGAACGCGAAGCACCGGTCCAGGTGCTCGGTGGTGACCTGCTCGATCCGGTCCAGTTTCGCCTCCTTGTCCGGGTCGGTGGACTCTTTCCACGTGCGGGTGCGCTGGAACGTGATCCCACGCTCACACAAGATCTGTCGCAGCCGCTCGCGCCCGACCCCAACGGCCCGGACCGGGTTGTCGGCCAGATAGGCGGCGAGTTTGCGCAGGCTCCAGTGCGTGAACGGCAGACGGCGAATGCGGCGGAGCTGCAGGAGGTGTCCGAGCTTGGCCGGGCGCGTGGTGGCCGTCGTGACGACGAAGGCGATGTCGTCATCGGTGATCAGGCGGGGACGGCCTCCCGCCCACCGAGGGTCCAGTGCGGCCAGGCCTTTGTCGTTGAACGCGTGGATCACATCCCGCACTGTGTCCTCGTCGGCGGCCACCAGCCGCGCGATTGCCGGCACTGGTGTCCCGGACGCCGATGCCATGATGATCATCGCCCGGCGCACCCGGATCGCCGACCCCTTGCCGCGGCGCACAATCTGCTGCAGCCGCATGCCTTCCGCATCGGTCAACCGACGCGCTCGAACCGGTTCCGCCACAAACCACCCCACACTCTCGACAGCTACTACCGCCCTCGAGAATGCAGCAATCCCCGGACATACCGCCGGATTCTCAGCGGTGTGTCACCCACCCGGCCAACGTTCGTGGTCAACGCACTAGGGTGCAACTATCCCACACCATCGCCACCCGATTCCTCGATAGCCTCGCCGAACGAACCCCACTCGTCTCCGGTCCCGACACCGGAACGGGTGGGCGGATCCTCGTCGACATCGACGCTTCCCCAAGCACTGAAATAGATCGGGTTAGACCTTCACAAACACCTCCGGAGGTGTCACGAAGGAAGTGAACATCAACACTTTCCTCAGAGGATCGGGGACGTGGCCGCGTCGCCCGATGCTCGTGACACCCCCGGAGGTGCGCTTGTGTCTGTGCACGTTGTCCCAGCCACATCATCCACCATCGTCGTCGCCATCGATGTCGGCAAGAACGTCGCTGCCATCTCCGCGACCGATTCGTCGTGCAGGGCGGTACCCCCACCATCCTGCCGGTGCACGGGCACCGGAAGCAGGGCTCGGGCTACGGATACACCGGGTCCGCGGGTTGAACGCGTTGATCGCCACCGCTACCACCGACGGGCGGGCACCGGTGATCGTCGGCCAACGCCTGCGCCGCGGCGGCTGAGGGTCCCCGCGCGGGGCATCCCGGATGGTCAGCGACGCCCTCGCCACCTTTTGACCGCGAGGTTCACGGCGTCGGGTGCGGTGCATGCCCGGCGACACACCCTCGCGTGCCTGAGGTGTGTGCGCCTCCTCCGCGGTCGGCCCGTGTCCTGGTAAGCGTCTTATCCGCACTTCACCAGGACACGAGGTTCTGGGGCGAACTCAGGTCAGACTGGGTTACGTCCTGAGGTTGCGCTGTACTACTGGCCGAGGATCTTCCGTTGCTGCGCCGTGTAGCGCGCGCCCCTAATATGGACTTGGGAAACGGCGGCTTCGATGCGCTGCAGATCGTCGATCGTAAGTTCCACGTCGTCGGCACCGATGTTCTCATCAAGACGATGCAACTTGGTCGTACCGGGGATCGGTGCGATCCACGGCTTTTGTGCAAGCAGCCACGCGATGGCTATCTGGGCTCGGGTCGTTTGCTTGGCGCCTGCTATATCACCCAGAAGCTCAATCAATGCGAGGTTCACTTGGCGCGCATCAGCTTCAAAGCGTGGAAGTATCTTGCGAATATCGTTGTCCCCAAACGATGTTTTCGCATCGATCGCTCCAGTCAAGAAGCCCTTACCGAGCGGACTGAACGGCACGAGCCCAATCCCTAGCTCTTCAAGTGTCGGCAATACGGTCCGCTCGGGCTCACGCCACCACAAGGAGTATTCGCTCTGTAGCGCCGTGACCGGCTGGATCGCATGGGCTCTGCGGATGATGCCCTCCCCTGCTTCAGACAGACCGAAATGCTTGACCTTGCCTTCTCGGATCAGGTCCCGAACAGTGCCCGCGACCTCCTCGATTGGCACATTGGGGTCGACCCGGTGCTGATAGAACAAATCGATGCGGTCGGTCTGCAGGCGTTTCAGTGACTGCTCGGCGACAAACCGGATTCGTTCGGGCCTACTGTCCAGTCCGGTGGTGGAATCGCCGTCTTGAAGCCGAACTTTGTGGCGATAGCGACTTGATCACGAACGGGTGCGAGGGCCTCACCAACGAGCCTCTCGTTCGACTCCCCATATGCCTCAGCTGTGTCGAACAACGTCACACCCTGCTCAGCGGCAGCCCGGATCAGCTTGACGGCCTCGTCTGAATCCGCAGCCGGGCCGTAGCCGAAGGTCATTCCCATGCAGCCGAGCCCGATGGCTGACACTTCGAGGCCTTCTTTCCCCAGGATGCGCTTCTTCATTTGTTCTCCAATCGTTTGGCCACCATCGACGAGGTCGTTCTGGAGGAGTTGGTTGGTAGTGAACGTGCACGGTTCGGGCCACGAGCCGGTGCCTGTCGTGCCGCCAAGGTTGGCGTCGTATAGCGATGTCCTGATTATGCGCGGTCCTCAGGTCTGGACGTATGTTGCTTCACCGACTGCACGAGGGTTTCCGATGGCTAGTCCATCGGGTACGTAGCCGACGATCGGAGCGTCGATAACGGGCTATCACTCGGCGTAATCAGATATAGAGAATTCCAAACTCCTGCCACGACAACTATACACGGAATCGTCACTCCTCCAACCCAATTAGTGTGATGTAATCGATCGATCGAAGTCTCGAATAGCCTAGCTAGATCCGAATCGATATGGATATGCTGTGCGAGCGGCTGCGCTGTCCTAACTTCATTCGAGCGCTGACGTGGACACCCAGCCCGTTCATGCTTCCGCAAGGCGGGCGGGTTT
>NZ_JBHVEY010000038.1:0-44304 GCF_042802055.1 Rhodococcus sp. NPDC057529 | reverse complement strand
TCCCGGTGGTCCGCACCGGGGGGAGGGAGCGAGTCGCTTCGCTCCCCGCCAGGGAGCCGCTGCGCGGCTCTCAGTAGTCCATTCCCGTTGCCGTTCGATCGAGTCGCTTCGCTCCTCTGAGTTTCCGAGATTAGGTTCTCACCTGCATTTTTGATCGCCTCGTTTGATCCGGTCCCCCACACCCCAACGAAGCTGGGGAGGCCGGGGGTGCGCCCGACCAGCCGCCCACTCACCTTCCCATGCCGCTCCATGGTCATACCCGCAGCATATCACCGGATCTCAGCGCAACCCAAAACAGTCGAAAAACTCGAAACACCAAATATGTTTCTCTACAACAGATTACGAATCTAACAAGATCACACTTGTGCATAATTCACGTAAATACTTACTCATCAATTGATTACCCAAACATATTGACAATCAACAACTTTCACAACGCCTTCAAAACGGGCGAAACAGACACCCGCGCGCCCCGCCGACAACCCCACAACCCGATGCCGGCACTCCCCCACCAGATCGCCGGCACCCCCACATCACAAACCGGGAACATGCCATCACACCAGGTCACAGCCCCATCACGCACCACCGGCCCGCACCCCGGAAGTCGAGTGCGGGCCGGTAGAGGTGAGCAGGATCAGCTGGTGAGGACCTTCTCGAGGGTGCTCACGACGGAGGCGTCGAGCTTGTCGAAGCGGCCCGAGATCGCGCCTTCCTGGTTCCGCTCGGCACGCGAAGCACCCTTCACCGGCTGCTTGTGGTGCGCCCAGGTGTTCACCGCCTGGACCACCCCGAACGCGGTTCCCTGCCAGGTGCTCGCGCGCACGTCGTGCCGGTACATCTCCACCAACTCCTCCCGCACCCGGGTCGCGATCGTGCGCGCACGGCCCGCCTCCTCCGGCATCGGGTGCCAGGCGTCCAGGAACGCGAACCACTGCCGATCCGTCACCGTCGTCGACGACAGGTGCCGCAGCGTGTCGGTGAACTCGTCAGCGGTCTCCTCCACCAGGCTCAGCGCCTGCCGGGCCTGCTCGATCCGCAACCCCGAGTACCGGCTGTGCCGGATCTTCACCTGCTGACCCCGCGCCTGCCCGAGCGCGATCGCCATCGTGTTATCGCACACCGTCGCGGTAACGGTGCGCCCGTACGTCGTCGCCAGACTGCCGTCCAGCGACGTCGCCGCCAACAGATTGGGCCGGTAGCTGAACCCCGTGCACCCGTCGTGCAGGGTCTCGGGAACAGAGACCTCAACCCACGCCTGCCCACCATGCCGCAGCAAACCCGCCGAGGTCACCACCAAGGTGTCACCGAGGATGTTCGACACCGCCCCCAAAAGCCACTCACGGTACTGATGCGGCTCGTAACCGTCGGAGAACACCTTGAACACCTGCCGGGTGTCACTGCGCGCCACAGCGACCATTCCGGGCATCTGCTGCGCCATCACCGGGCGCCCCTCCGCGTCGAGCCCGGTCATCGACTCGACATCCGCAGGAAACTGCGCGAGCACCGGAACCTTGATCGCGTCCCAAAAGAACAACCGCTCCGCGACATCACCGACCGGAATCGCACCCGGGTAATGGTTGGACTGTGCACCCTGCTCCTGCGCGCGGTAATGCCACGCCCGACCCCGCTCCGAGGTCATCCCGATCAGGGTCTGCGTGTTGAGCCACGTAAGAGTTTCAGCCGACATAACGGCACCGATCCTTTTCTACTTTGGGCCCACGGGATGGTCAGTCCCGCGGGCCTCATCAACTAAGGCGGTTACGAACATAACCAACACCACCGACAAGATCAACATCCGAAATCAACTGAAATACAAGCATTTACGGGCAACTTCGATCCGCGAAGACGGGCCAAAGTCAAGGGCTCAGAGACAAAAAAAGTCACCTACCCATCCCGTGCCGGGGCACCGGATGGGTAGGTGTTCCGAATATGACCGTCCGGCCTCGGGTTCGATCACGCAAGACGGCGGCCCGCACTCTCGAGGAGACGTGCGGGCCGCCGTGTGAAGGGATGGAGTCAGCGCTTGGTGAGGGTGTACCCGAGCGAGTCCGCGAGCAGATGCATCAGATCCGTCGCAGTGGGCAGAGCGGCCCGGTCCATCCTGTCCCGGATCGCGTTGCACTCGGCCTGGTCCTCGCACATGCACTCGCGGTTGCGGGCACCGTCCTCGACGCCGGAATCCAACCCGTACCCGTCCACCGTCACCGGATCGAGCACGGTGCCGTCCCAGTCACGCATCAGATAGACCCAGACCGATTCCTCGATGTAGTGGCTGCCGCTGTCGAGCGCGCTCTGCCTGCGACATGTACACCTGCCGAACCGGAATGCTGATCGTGCTGGTCTCGTTCCTCATCGCGGGGTCCTTCCTCGTTCATCGGATCACCGTCGGCCGGTGGAACACGCCCGTCAGCAGGGAATCCTTCACGCCCTCAGAAAGCCCCACAGTCGTGCCATCCCCGTCGTGGGCCGTGAACACCGCCACCCCATAGAACGGCTGCCAGACCGCCCCGTAAGCGCGCGCAATCGTCGTCGCTATGACATTGACCTGCGCATCGGCCAGCGTGGCGCCCTCGTCGTCGACCCACATGTCCAGGGCCGGCCCCAGTCGCACCACGTCGAACCAGCGGCACCCGATCGCTGATCGGATCGCCGCACCCGTACTTGTCGCTGCCGACAGGTCGATTACCTCAGCGCGCCCGTCCAGATCGATCCGCACCGCCGCCACCATGTGCTTGCTCATCTGCTCAGTCCTCCGATGCGCTCTCGACAGTGAAGTCGTCGATGGTGAACTCCTCGCACGAGCCGAACCGGCTGCGCAACGCCTCCTCCACGTCGTACTTGTCGACCCGTTCCTCCGCATCGGACTCCCCCGTCGCCGAAATCGTCAGCGTCACCGACAGCGATAGGCTCACCGACACATCCACCGTGAAATCCCGGGAGCGGCCCGCCAGTCCGTGCTCCTCCATGAACCGGTCGAA
This sequence comes from Rhodococcus sp. NPDC057529, assembly GCF_042802055.1. Lineage (NCBI taxonomy): Bacteria > Bacillati > Actinomycetota > Actinomycetes > Mycobacteriales > Nocardiaceae > Rhodococcus > Rhodococcus sp. NPDC057529. The sequence goes on along the minus strand of NZ_JBHVEY010000038.1, from coordinate 41,326 downwards.
CTGCCCGCACAGGCTGTTGTCGTCCGCCCACTCCCGAGCATCCGAGGCCAGCGATTCGATCCACTTCATGTGCCCGGTCTGCGTCGTCGTCAACTCCTCGCGCAACGCCCGCGTCTGACGGCGCTCCGCCAACACCTGGACCAGCGGTCCTGCCACCCGGTCCCACCACACCGGCAGTGGACGCTGCAACGACGCCACCACCACCTGGTCCGGACGTACCCGCCCAAACCACGGCGGCGCATCCGGCGATACCGGCACCAACGCCACCGACACCCACCGCTCCACCGCAGCATCAGCGGCGCGCGTGACCGACAGCGCCGCGACCTCCGTAGGGTCCGCGACCAGCCACCCCGCCGTCCACGCCGCGCCCTCGCGCACCTCGACGAACACCCCATCCACCGGGAACACCCCACCGGTAGACGGCGCACCACTCGACATGTTTCCGGCAACCGCAACATCCATAGACATGCACCACTCCAAACCCCCGGAGAACACCCCCGGGAAACGGGCAGAACGGAAGTGGTCAGCTCCCGCCCCGCACTGACTAAGGCACCAAGAACATAACCCACTCCACCGACACCTAGCAACCCGAAAAATGCACTACAACAACACAATTCGATGCGGAATACACCCACAGAACCACCTCGAAAGCAAGCGTTTCAGAGCACCAAAACGCCACCCACCCATCCCGTGCCGGGGCACGGGATGGGTGGCTTGCGAGCCAACAAGGAGCGGGGCACATCACGGCTCGTGCGGCACGCGCTAGCTGTAGTTCCCAGGCAGGTTGTGAACGGCGTGGCGAACAGGAATAGGTGAGGACCTCCGGTATCGGTGTGGTTACCACACACACGCCGCTACCGAGAGGCCCTCATGACACACCGTAATGCCTTCCTGACTCCACGGGGACGTTCCACACTCGCGCGACTGGTCCTCGAAGACGGCTGGTCGCTACGCCGGGTAGCGGAGCGGTTCCAGTGCTCGCCGGCGACGGTCAAGAAATGGGTCGACCGCTACCGCGACGGCGGCGAGGCCGCAATGGACGATCACTCGAGTCGACCACGTCACTGCCCACACCAGACCCCGACCCACACCGAACGACGGATCATCAAGGTGCGATTCACCCGCCGCTGGGGACCACACCGCATCGCCCACCACCTGCGCGTGGCCCGCTCGACCGTCGAGGCGGTCCTGCGCCGATACCGGATGCCGAAGCTGGCTCACCTCGACCAGGCCACCGGTCTGCCGGTCCGCCGGCCGCCGGCGCACCGCTACGAGCACGACGCACCGGGCGACCTGGTCCACGTCGACATCAAGAAGCTCGGCCGCATCCCCGATGGCGGTGGCCACCGCAAACTCGGCCGCGCCGCCGGACGTCGCAACCGCTCCGGGGTGGGCTACTCGTATCTGCATCACGCCGTCGACGATCATTCGCGGCTCGTGTACTCGGAAATTCTGTGCGATGAGAGGAAGGAGACCGCTTCCGGGTTCTGGTCCCGAGCGAACGACTTCTTCGCGGCCCACCACATCACCGTCACACGGGTGTTGACCGACAATGGATCCTGTTACCGTTCAAACGCTTTCGCTGATGCACTCGGCCCGGACATTGCGCACAAGCGAACCCGGCCGTACCGACCCCAGACCAACGGCAAAGTCGAACGATTCAACCGGACCCTCGCCGCGGAGTGGGCGTACGCAGAGACCTACCTCAGCGACGAGGCCCGCTCATCGACCTACCAAGCCTGGCTGCATGACTACAATCACCACCGACCCCATACCGGGATCGGCGGCAACTCACCCATCGACCGCGTCGGCGTTCACAACGTCCCCAGGAATTACAGCTAGCGAGGGGCTGCGCTTAACGGACGGGGGATTGATCGTGCGTGGCGTCCAGAGGGTCCTCCAGTGTGCGACTTCCCGCGTGCTGCTGCGCCACGCCCGAGTCGGAATTCGTACGGTCGACATAAGCCACGGGGTCCGTTGCCTCAACCGCGAGGCAGTCGAGGAATACATCCAGAAACGCTCCGCCTGACCACGACGGAGGTATCGGACTTCTCCCGACGCTGCCGCAACTCAACGGGGCTTCTAATTGGAAGGGTCGGGTAGCGGGTACCGGCTTCCCACTCGTCGATGTGCGGTTCGACGGCCCCGCAGGCGAGGTCAACCTCGGGGCCGAACAGCTCCGCGACGTCGAGGGCTTCGGCAGTGCGGGCCGGCCACTAGCTCGCCTCGCATCCACAACAGCTGGGTTTGAGCACGGTCCGCCCGTGGTCGATCAGGACTCGAGTTGTTCGCGGAGGCTGTCAGCCAGCCACATCTGCGCGAAGGCCACCATGCCCCAGGCCTCGAGTGCCACGACTCCGATCCTCTTCACGATGTACCCCCCACTCAGGCTGCGACCACGGACTATCTCGTCATGCGGCATTGGAGACCAGCGGGATGGGCACGGTCAGTGTGATGTCCTGCGCGGCTGCCTCGACCCGGGCCCCGCTGGCGAGTTGAACGTGCGCGTAGACCGCACCGCCGGGGCCGGGAAAGTAGTCGAGAACCTCATCGATGGCGGCAAACGATGCGTTCGGATCGATCAGGTAAGCGTTGCGGTACATGGTTTCTCGTCCCTTCCGTTGACGAATGATTCTTCCCAAGAATTACAGCGTTACGCTGTAATATTAAGAGGGTTGCGACCAGCGTTTTCCAGCGACTACGCCCTGACGGCGCAGGACGATCTATTACAGCGGAGAGCTGTAAGATGCGGCGCATGGACACACGCGGGCTGCTGACGACCCAGCAGGTCCTCGACCTGGTCGAGGAGCACACCGGCCGGACGATCGCACCGGGCACGTTCCGGGCCTACGTCGCCCGCGGTCAGGCTCCCGCAGCTGCTGAGAGGATCGGGCGTGAACCGCTGTGGCGGCGCCGCGACATCACGACCTGGCTCAGCAAGCGTCCCGGCACGGCTGGCCGGCCATCCTCACGCCCGGATCAGAGCACCCGCGACGCCGAATAACACCAGTACAGGACTCAGCGCCTGGTTGCCTCTCGTCGTCGATGATTGTGGCCGATCGCTCCAGCTCGTGCACGACGTCACTGAGGACCGGCGCACAGATTCCTGACCGTGCAGGAGTGTTGAGTCCTACAAGCGTCGTCTCCAGCTCGCGCTGTTCGTCATTGGAGAGGGGCTGTGACGGGGTTCCGAGGAGCCTCGCCCACGGCCTCGCGTTGGTCGTGCAGCGCAGGCTGGAAATCGGAACACCGGATCGCCAGTGGATGCCCCGATTCCGAGTTGATGCATCTTCCCGTTGTCGCTGCCGGTGACCGCGCGGGGATTGGTCCAGGTGTCGACCCAGTAGGTGATGCCGTCCTCGTGCTGGCATGTGGACTTCTGGATGCCGCGGCGGCCACCACAGTGCGCGCAGCTGATGGAGATTCGACCTTGCGGGTGCACACCCGCGGGAGGCCGCTTCCCCATCCAGGTTCGGCGGTGCGGACGGTGACGGTAATGGTGTCGGTCATGCTGCCTGTGTCTCCTGCTGGAATCGGGTGCGGACAGCGGAGTCTTTGAAGTCGTGGCCTGCCCAGATTCCGAAATTTTCACCGCGGGCGATCGCCTGATCGAGGCACGTCCGCGCGACCGGGCACTGGTTGCAGTGGCGGCGGGCATGTTCGACACTCGCACGTCGCTGGGCGGTCGTACTCTCGTCCGGAAAGAAAAGATCCGGGTCGGCGTCTCGGCAGACTGCGTAGATGCGCCACTCGTCGGGTTCGGCGGCTGCGTAGCTGCCGCGCGGGATGGGCGTGACGGTCACTGGTGTACGTCCTTTCAGTTCACGGGCTGGAGGCAAAGAGGAGGTCGCTCCACCCGTTCGGGGGTGTGGATCTTCGGGTGGAGGGGGGCGCGGATGGTTAGCGCATCAGTTGCCACGCCCGGTATGCCGTGCGGCCGCCGGGGATGCGGCGGACAACGAAGCGAGTGGCGGCTGTTCCGGTGGTCCGGGATGCACTGCTGCGGGCCTTCTGCGAGCTCCTGCGGGACCTGGGCGCAGTGGCGACCCAGCGCGTGCGGTCTCCATCGACCGGGACTGCGTCGAGCGTGGGGAACTGTGCTTCCGGGGACGGCGCACACTCCAAGAACAGGACTCCTGGAATGGCTGTCATCGCGCGCGGAAAACCGTAGGGCTGGTTGGCGGGCACAGCGCACTCTTCGGCATGGCCTTTCCGTCGGGGGCGTCGGCCCTGCGCACGGTATTCGGGATCGAATCGGCGAAGCGCAGTCGCCGCAATGATCCGGTGCGCGAGCTGCGAGCGCCAATGCCCGTCGCGAATCGCGCCGACCAGGTGGCCGACGATCCAGAGCACGAATCCGACCATCGCGGTGATGAGCTGGTTGAGCAGACCGGCACCGAGGGCGATACCTGCGAATGCCGAGATGACGAGCAGGCCACCGACGATTCGCGCCAGCCAGGGACCGACCGCCCGCAAGATCAGGAACACCATCGCCGCAAACGCGGCACTCACAATGATCGACATTTCACACTCCCCTTCTGGCTTCGCAAACAAAATTACAGCGCTGCGCTGTAATTATCAAGGGGTTTCGCGGGCACCCTCTCCGCGTCTCTCGCAGCACCAGCATCGCGAACCACTTCCTGCGCAGCGAAAACCCGCATGAACACTGGACTAACCAGGCTCATGCGGGCTACCGGCGATGCTCCTAGGACAGCACTTCTTCGGCAGTGGTGTGACCGCCGCGGCCGCGCGACCGTCGTCATTGCCGCAGGCTGTCAGGGCGGCGAGAGCGACCCGGCCGGTGCTGCGATTGTGGCCGCGTGCAGGAGACGGGCATCATTTCGGTGAAAGTCCTTTCGGGCGCGGGGCTCTAGTTGAAAACGTCGACGTACCAGCGCCCGTCGACCTTTTGGGTGGTGACGGTCTGGGTGCCGCGTTTGACCGACTGGGCAGGCTGCATCACGGACAGATCGACGAGGTAGACCCCGTCGGACAGTTCGACGGTACGCTGGCAGTAGTTGGTGCCGATCGGGACCGCGTCGATGACCTTCTGCAGCTCGGGACCTGGCAGCACCGACGACGTGGAGGTGGCGAGGCCGCGGGCAACTTCCCCGTTGCGCAGGCTGTAGTACGCGTGGTTGAACGCTGCGATCACGCCCGCGCCGCTCTTCTGGTCACCGCGGTCAGCCCGGCACTCTCCATCCGACGCGGATGTCTGTTCGGCCTGTTCGGCCTGTTCGGATTCGGGCAGGTTGAGGATGGGCAGCCCGTTTTCGTCAGCCGCTGCGATGGCGCTGGTTGTGGCCGCAGTAGACGCGGTTTCACTGTCTCCGCTGCGCAGCTGGCTGACGGCTACCCCGGCGGCGACGGCGACCGCCGCGACGGCGGCCGCCGTCTTCTTTCCCGGCCCGCGGCGGCCGCGGGCCGGCGGTAGAGGCGACCGGGGTGGGGGCGGTGGTGTGGTCGGGCCGCCGAGCGCCATGGTGCGAGCGCCCGGCGGGTGGTCGGCGGTGGGTGTGCTGCCGAGAAGGTCGATCACGGCGGGATGCCGCGGCGTCGCTCGGCCGAGGGTCGGCTTCTTCATGGTGTGCACCCGCCTTCTTCGGTGTCAGTTCGCGGCCGGAATGCCGCCGCCGACGGCGCCCGCCAACAGGTTTCCGGCCAGGCCAGGCGTGGCGTCGGTGAAGAACGAGTTCAGGGTGGTGTCGACCTGCTCGATGATCTGCTCGCCGCCGGGCTGGGCAGCGACGAAATCGCGTGCCTGCTGGTCGATCGCGGGCGCAGCCTCGACCGTGTCCTGTACGGCGTCGGCGGCCGCCTGCCCCACCGGGCCGGAGTTCGCCCAGTCGGTGAGCACGGCCTCGGTCTGGACGGTCACAGCTTCGGAGTCGATGTCCGGGACCTCGATCTCGCGCGGTTCGCCCTTGTCGCCGGCAGCGATCGGGGTCACCGCCGCGACGGCGACCGCACCGCCGACGACCGCTCCGGCCGCAGCGACGGGGATACCCACCGCAGCACCGAGGCCGGCACCCGCCGCGGTACCGACGATCCCGGCGGGTACCCACCCGAGTCCGGGAAGGAAGACATTGCCTGCGGTCATTCCGGCGAGGCCGCCGATGGTGCCACCGACCAGTGCGCCCGCGGTGGCTGCCGCCCCGCCTGCGGCGGTGGCGCCGAGCGCTGCCCCGGCGGCACCGGCACCGACCTGTGCGGCGGCGATACGGTCGGCCCGAGACGTTTCCACACCGATCGACCGCCAGCCTGTCGAAACCCCGGCCTGGACCACGGAGAGTGTGTTGTTGGTGCGGTCCCGGTCGCCGTCGCTGATCCAGTTCGGCTGCTTGATGTGGATTTCGCCGATGCGCAGGGTGTCCCGCGGGGCGATGAAAGGTTTCGTCGGCTCCACCGGGGTCGGTAGGTGCAGCTGGTCGAACTGCACCGGCTCGATCGAGTAGTTCTCCGGCTCGACGTACACGCCTGTGTCGTAGTCGTAGTTCGGGAGCGGCTGGTACTCGATGTTCTGGTACTCGGCGGGCGGCTCGACCCAGTACACCGGTTCCGCCGGGGTCTCGGGCACGTAGGCGGTCTCGGGTGCTGGTGTGGGGGCAGTAGTTGCGCTGGGGGTGTCGCCGCCGGTGACGCCTTCTTGAGTGCTGTCGCCGGTGACCCCGCCCTGGATCGGATCGGCGACCGCGGACGGGGACAGCGCGATTCCGGACGCCAGGGCAGCGGTGATGACAGCCAACGCCGTGACGGCCTGAGTGGCGCTCTGACGGCGGTGCCGGCCTCGGGCGCGGCGGGCGGCGCGGTTGCCGCCGGTGACGTTGCTCATTGTGTGCCTTTCGTGAAGTTGCCAGATGCGAATCGAAGGTGGGGTGAGTGATGGCTGAGTCAGGGGCCGGTGATCGTCTTGACGACTTCTTCGGCCAGTCGGGTCAGCGCGGCTCGGGTGTCGGGTTGAAGCCGGGAGAGTGCAAGGCGTTCCCCGGAGGCGAACAGCGGCTCGAACGGCATGCGCGCCACGAGCGGTACTCCCAGATCCCGGAGGGCCTCGACGGTGTCCTGTTCGACCATCGGGGCGTCCCCGGGGCCGGCGGTGATGACAACGATCGTGCGCGCGAGAACATCCGCGGCGGTCGACGCCAATTCCGTGATCATTTCTTCTGCGGCGTCGGCGGCGTCCCAGCGCAAGGGAACAGGGACGACGACGGCATCCGCTGCCCTCACTGCCCACTGCCAGCTTCCCGCGAGGGGGTTGTTGCCGGTGTCGGCGACGAGGATGTCGCGGTGCTGGGCCACGATCGCGGCCAGATGCGCCGCATGGTCTTCGTCCAGAACGGACGTCGGGTCGCCGCGGCGGCCCGCGATGATGTCCTCACCCGACGGTTGACGGGTCAGGTGCTGCGAGAGCGCCGAGGGTCGGATGGCGACATCAGGGTTGGGATGTACTTCCAGTAGGGCGGGGATGTCGTTGCCTGGCAACGGGCGGACGGCGACCCGGTTGGCGAGACTGCCGCCGACCTCGCCGAGATCCGCGCACACCACGGTGCTGCCGCCGCGCAGGTCCGCCAAGGTCTGGGTGAGAGCCACGGCGAGCGGTGTCTTGCCGACCCCGCCTTTTGGGTTGGCGACGGTAATCACCGAGAAATCGGGCAGCGGCCGGGTGATCACCGACTCGGCGGCCCGCAGCCGCATCTCCGGCGACTGTGCTTTCGGGGCGAGACTCAACCCGAGCATGGCGTTGAGTCGACCTCGCACACCCAGGCGGGCAGGCTCACCGGTCCCGGGAACGATCTCGGGGGCGGCCAGCCCCGATACCGGCCTCCGCGGCCGGGCGGGTGGTGTGCGGTCGTGTCCGTCTTCGCGCTCGGCGGATACGGCTGCCCGTGCGGGTGGCGGCTCGGTCGCCGGCAGCCGCACGGGAACCGTGGGCTCATTGCCCTCGTCCTGGATCCGGACGACGGGAGTGCCGCCGGCCGCGCGGCGCTGGGGCCGTTCCCGGGTGGCGGGTTCCTGTGCTGGCGCCTGCTCCTGGGCGGGGCGGATGGTCTGGTCGGGGTCGACCTCGAGCCGCATCGGCGCGGTGTCGGCGCCGCCGCTGACCGCGACGGTGATCGTCTGGCCGCTGCTTCGTGCTTCGGCGTGGGCCTGGGCGAACACCGCGGTCATCAGGTCTTGCTCGGTGTCGCCTCGCAGGTCGAGCGTCGCGGCCTGCGACGGCACATACGCCGTGGCATGGCGTCCTCCGTCGTCGATGGCGACGGTCATCTGCGGGGCGGACATCACAGACTCCCGGCGCCCGAGGTGGTGCCGTCGAGCTGGGCGAGCATTTCGGTGATCAGCTCATCGAGGCTGGTGAGCTGATCGAGTGCCTCGGTCTTGACCTCGCCGTCGGGGAGCGCCCCCACCAGGCCGCGCCGATGACCGATCGCGGTGAGGAGCTCGTCGAGACGGCTGCGGGAGACGGTCTTGCTTTCGGTGTCCAGGGCGGCCAGCCATCCGGGTGTGGAGGCCCGCAACGCTTCTCGGAACGCGCGAACGACGGGGTCGGAGTTGCCCTTGTTGACGAATGGGCGGTGCATGGCCTCGATGTCCTCGGGCTCAAGGATCACTGCGCGTTCGATCTGCCGGACTGCCATCGGTGGCCTCTCTCTCGTGTTTTCGGTGGTGGAGCGGATAGAGCCGGGGCATCAGGGGTCAGGCGGCGGAAGCGAGGTCGACCGCGGCGAGGAAGACGGTGTCGAGTCCGGTGTATTCGAGGATCAGGACCTCGGGCCTCAGGCCGGTGGATTCCACCGACACCTCCACCCGCACCAGTCCCTCCTCGGTGACCGTGCCGTCGCTGTCGCGGGCGATCTTGCGGATGGTCTCGACGGTCAGGACGGTGCCGGTGCGGTCCGGTTCGTCGTCGAGGCCGAGGACGATGTTCATGCCTTCCTCAAGGGCACCAGCCGGGATCGCATCGGAGATGTTCTCGAGCAGGAATGTCACCGACGACGCGGAGACTGCGACGGGCTCGCGGACGTCATCGGCCATCGTCGTGATCAGGTGCTGTTCGTCGGCGATGAACTGCGCCAGCTCGGCCGAGAAGCAGTACACCGGGGTATCCCTTGTCGGACGCAGGCTGTCGACGGCGTGTGCTTCCTCGACGGACAGGTCGCTGCGGGCGGCGGGGTGGTCGTCGATGGTGGGGGTGAACCACACCTGTGCGAGGGCGGGGTCGCCGGAGGGGTCACTGACCGTGGCGCGGCCGCGGATCTTGGCGTCGATGTCGCGGCCGACGGTGGTCTCACCCCACATCATGTAGGCGCCGTCACTGCTCAACCGTGCAAGCGCTGCTCGGGTCTGGAAGTTGTCGCGGACACTGCCGGAATCCCGCCCGAACAGGTGCGCATCGGGGCGTTGAACTCCCACGGCGAGGCGGATACCTGCCGAGCGGGCCAAGGCGACGAGTTCGCCGATTCGCCCGAGTGGGTTGCAGCGTTTGATGACTTCCTTCTCCTCATCGGTGCCGGACTTGGCCAGCTGTGTCCAGGCCGCGGAGAGGATGAAGAACTCGTCGAGCACCGCCACCAGGAGCGGCATGTTGCGCGCCTTCAGACGCTGGGTCTGCATGTACTTGGTCCGCGCGTGCATTTCGCGCCACAGCGCGTAGATGAACTCTGCGGCCCGCAAGGGTTCGAAAACAATCGCGGGGACCCCGGGATAGCCGAGAAATTGGTGCAGCTCGATGCGTTTGGGGTCGACACCGATCACCGGGACTCCGCGGAGTGTGAGTTCGGTGATCACGGTGGTCAGCAGAACCGTCTTGCCGCCGCCGGTCGGTCCGACCACCAGCATGTGAGGTGCCGACGAATCGTCGGAGATGTTCCAGTAGGCGTCGACGACACCGGCATCGGTTTCGCAGGACGCGTACGGGACATGCAGGCGTTGCCCGGGCATGCTGGGGTCACTTCCCGGCCAGGGCATCTGCTGGCGTCGCGCGATTCCACGCTCGTCGAGTTGTGGAACGGGAAGGTCGGCGGCCGGGATTTTCAGCGAATGCATCACCATTGTCGCGAGCGGCTTTCGGAGCGAGAGGGTGATGATGGGCTTCTCCGGGGCCCAGTCCACTCGCCACAGCTGCCCTGATTCGTGGGTGCCGAGGGCGGCGAGCAGAGCCTCGGAGAGCTTTTCCCGGTTGGCATCCATGCCGGTGGCCAGCGTGGGTTTGTAGTGGATGCGGTAGGAAGCTTCGGTTCCGTCGTAGGCGTAGGAGTCGACCGACACCGTCACGTCCTGCAGGGCCTTGCCGTCGGAGAACAGCTCGGCGAGCATGCGGTGCCGTGCGCTGCGGGTGTCCGGGAGCACCGGTTGGCGGGTGATCGTGATTGTGCTCTTGTCGGCCCGGAAGTCGGTGACGTACTTCCACTCGGTGACTGTGGGTCCGAGGAATCGGCTCATCGCTCCGCCTTCGGCGTCGAGGGTGCAAGGCTGTCGGGATCCGGCTCGCCCGCCGGGCCGCTGTGGATCTGCGCCGACGTCTTCCGCGGCAGAAATCGCCGGGGGCGGGTGGCAGCGAAGGCAGGTAACGCGGCGCGCACGCGGTGCCACAGCGGCGATCCGATGATCAACGCATTGACGGCTGAATTCAGACGCTCCTGCCGGTTCGCATCGATAACCGCTCCCTGCGGCAGGCGGATTGCCGCCCACGCGGTGCTGTGCCACCCCGTACGCACACTGAGCCTGATCCGCACGGGGATGTGGCCGGTGGTCTGCCGCACCACCGCGGCGAGGATTCGCCGCTGCCGGTGCCGCAGGAACCGGCTCAAGTCCAGGAAACCGACAAGTGCCACGGCGACGACGAGCCTGGGCCGAAAGTCGATGAACCACTGCGCCCAGAGCGGCGAGCGCGGCCACAGCTCCGTGACCTGAGCGGACGCCAACAGGGTCGGCACCCACCACACGGCGATGGTGACGGCCAGGACGACGAGCACCCACGGGGTGAACCGCGCTGCACCGTCGTCCCCCGACTGCTCGGGCCTCCTGCGTCCGCCGGCGGCCGACGACGTACCGGAAGGACCGAACACATCCCGGAAGAACTCGCCCACAGGGTCATTCGACGGCATCGCGGAAACCCCTACTCGGTCGGACATCTGCGTGGTGCTGATGCGCACACAGTGAATCCGCTCGCCGGAGGATTCACCAAGGACCCCCGCACGCGCTCGGGCGTGTCGCCCCGCCGCCGCCCCTACGAGTGTGTCCCAGGCCGACGTGAGGCGAACCCCGCCGAGATCGCCAAAACCGCTCTGCCAAGTGGTGTTTGGACCACTTTTCGCCGAAACTGGTCCGGGGCGCTATTTTCAACTTCGCCTCCCCCCGTAGGGGGGAGGCGTCTCCCGAAGGGAGTGGGGGCGCAGGCATCACGGATCCCCCAATCGTCGACACGCGTCCTGCATGGGGCCAATCACGTTCTTCGCGAGGGCTGTCCGAAAAGAGCGTGCCCAGAGGGTGCAACACCCGTCCCCGCAGTGGCCAGCCCCGCCCTCAGTGCCCCGCCGCGATACGCCCCTTCGTCGTGTACGTGTACCCACCGCCAACCGGCCCTACTCTCAGTGGACCCCGCAGCGACACGCCCGAGCGCGTGCGGGGGTCTTCGTGTGACGAAGCCGCCCTGTGCCAATGTTCTGGCGTCACCGTTCGGTGTTGCCCGTGAATCTTTTGGGAGAGAGCATGCTTCATGAGTCTTTCGAGGTTGCGTCGCAGCTGACGTTCCTGGCACAGGAGGGGATCGACACCGGCGGGGTGGGAGATTTCCTCCGCGAGCAGGTAGTCCCTCCGATCCTCGGCGTCGGAGCGATTGTGCTTCTGGCGAAAGCGATTCGCTCGTCCTGGTCTGCCGTCATCACTATCGCCGGCCTGTCCGTGATCGGGTTGGGGTGGTTCGGATTGTCGGCGAACCCCGACGCGGCGATGGGGGTCGGCACCGGAATCATCCGGCTGATTGTCCCCGGTGTGTGACCGGCAGCAGACACCGCCATTCGAACTCCCCCGTCTTCGAGAGGACCTCACCCCATGTCTGTCATGACGATCATCTTCGGCGTGGTCATCGCCGCCGCCATCCTGTTCGCAATCGTCCGCGCCATCAGCGAGCGTCGGTGAGGGGCTTGCAGTGATCGAGACCGATGACGACCTGTACCGGGTGGATCAGCACTGGCTAGGCCCTCCGGGGCGGGCGTTCCCGAGACCAGTCAGATGGCAGGCTGTGGGTATCGGTGCGGTGTTGCTGCTGCTGTCGTACATCCTCGTCATGGGAGTGCTGTCGGTGCCGTGGAGCGGCTGGTCCGTCACCGTAATGCTGGGGCTGACCTATCTCGGGACGAAACGGATCGTCGACGGGCTCGGCCACGAACGCACCATCCGGTCGCTGGCCCGGTCCGCGATCAACGACCTCACCTCCCCACGCCCTGCGGCCGGCTGCAACACGAAAGCCCGGAACACGCCGCAGACGGTGTCGATCCCCGACCAGATCGCGCGCGTTCGCCTCACCCCAGCCGCCGCAGGCGATCACACGACTTCTTCGACCACGAGCAGGTAGGTCATGAGCTATCCCGGTAACCGGTTCGACCCGGTTGACCTCGTCCCACCCCCCGGGGCCCTGCCGCCGGTGCTGCCCGAGTCGTGGCTGCGCGCGGCGCGCCAAGCCGGGCTGCAGACCGCCGACGCGCACACCGCCGCACCCCACGCGAGCTTGGGTGATGCACTGCTCACCGCCCCCTCCCCGGTCACCAACCCCGACTATGACGAGGGCGCACCCGCAGAACCCACTCCCCACAAAGGCAGCACGCGGGGCGGGAAGAAGTCCCGGCCAGCCCGGCAGGGGCATTCGACCAGTGCGGCCGCTGAACGCGGGAGCAGGGCGCGGATGCGGAAGCAGTCCAAGTGGCGGCTGCGGGCGGTGCTGGGCAACGTCACCATCACCGACGACACCGCCACGTTGTGGTTCGTGCAATCCCCCGGCACGTGGAGCATGCGGGCGATTGCCGATCAGTCGCGGTTCATCCGGGACGAAGCGCTGGTGCTGGCGGAACTGCGCGGCAAAGGGGTCTCCGGTATCCATCGGCGCACTGTGCGCGAGCCCTGGCCGGTCAAGGAATGGGGCCACGCACACGCGCAGCTCGCCGAGGACCGCCTCCCCGACGTTCCCGGTGCCCTCGCGTGGGACGACTATCTGGTCGGTCAGCAAGTCGCGCTGCTGGACTCGGCCCCTACCCGCAAGCGCCGTTACTGGGGCATCGAACTGCCCCGGCGGTCGATGACCGCGCAGGCGATCGTCGCGGTGGCCGACATGTGCTCCGGGGTGAAGAGTGTGGGGCCGCGGTTATCGAAGTGGTCCGAGCAGGTCCTGATCGCCGAGCGGGATGCGGCGGCCGAACACATCGCCGAGATCGAGCGCGTGATGCTCTCCCCCGGTGTCGAAGCCCTGCCGGCCGACAGCGGTCAGGTGGACTATCTGCTGCGGCGCTCGGCCGCGGTGGGGATGCCGTTGACCGAACCGGCGGCCGCGAACGCACCGTCGGGGTGGGGTCTGTCCGATCTGTTGTCGCTGAGCAACCTGACGGAAATGCATTACACGCCCGGCGCCGGACACACCGTCGTCGAGGGCACCATCGCCGGGCGGACTTACCGGTCGTACGTGACGGTGCTGACGGTGGGGCGGATGGCACCACTGGCCATCCCCGAGCAGAAGATGCCGTGGCAGCTGCTTGGGGACCAGCTCGGGCTGCCTTTGGAGTGGTCCGAGCGGATCACCTTGCACACCCAGGAAGAAACCCTCGGTGAAATCCAGAAGCAGCGCAACGCGATCGAGTCGCAGTACCGGCACTACACGGTAGAGCACGACGAGACCCCGCCCGATGAGTTGGCGGCGCAGCACGGATTGTCCCGGCGGCTGCGGACGGAGATGTCGAACGGTGGGGCACTAGCCACCCGGGGATCGGGGTGGTGGCGGATCGCCGTGTCCGGTTCCTCCCCACAGCAGGTGCGGGACCGCGTCTCGAAGCTGCAGCAGCAGTACGCACCGGATGTCGAACTCGAAGTTGAGAACGGCCAGTACCACCTGCTCAAAGAATTCATGCCCGGTGAAAAGCTGGCCAACACCGCCCACAAGCGCAGGATGAGCGTCCTCGCCATGTCGGCGGGGATGGGGGCGGCGGCCGACCGGATCGGTGACGAGGAAGGCATCATCCTCGGGGAGACCGCGTCGATCTCGGTGCGCCCGGTCGCCTGGAACCTGTTCGCCGCCCACGACTTCTTCGACAAGGGTGGCCTGACCCCGCTGGTCGGCGTTCAGGGTGCCGGCAAGACCCATCTGGCGGGGATGGTCACCTATCAGGCACTGCGGCTGGGCGCGCACGGAGTGATCCTGGATCCGTCCGGGCCGCTGCGCGCACTCGCCGATCTGCCCGAACTGAGGCCGTTCACCCGCGTCTACGAGCTGACCGGCCGCGGCGCCAAGCCCGGCATCCTCAACGTCTACCGGGTCGTGTCCGAGCCCTACCCGGCCGACGAGATCTACCGCCCCGCCCATCCCGAGTACGCGCACGAATCCGACCCCGCAGGCGCCGCAGCAGCGGCCTACGAGGACGATCGCGGTGCCGCCCATGCCGAACGAGTCCAGCTCGCGTCCTGGGTGCTGATCTCGATGCTCGACACCGACGACCGCAGCGACCGAGACGCCAAGAGCGTGGTCCGGATGGCGGCGGCGATGGTCGGGGGCCAGCCGACCAACCATCTGGGCAAGGTCCTCGACGCGATCGACCACATCGCCGCCGGCGTGGTCTACACCAACGGCCACGGGGCCGTCCACGGCACGACCAACGGGCAGACCAACAGCTCCGAGACCACCCCCGCCATCGGCGAAGGACTGCGCACCGCCGCGGGCCGGATCGGGCCGATGCTGCGCACGATGTCGCAGCTGCGCGACGCCCGGGTGCTGTTCCCGTCGGCCACGTCCGGCGACGACGCCGCCGCCGAACTGTTCGACTCGGTCCTCGACGAACGACTGACGATCCTGACCATGCCCGGCCTGCAGATCGACGACAAGGCCGAGGGCAGTGCGGCCACCGACAGCCAACGCCTGGCCGGGCCGCTGATCCACCTAGCGGCATGGTTGGCGACCCGGTTGGTCTACGACAAGCCGCGCGCGCTGCCGAAACTGCTGTTCCTGGACGAGAACAAGTACCTCAAGCAGTCCGGGGCCGGCCGCACCCTCTACGTCCGGCTCGGCCGCGACACCCGCAAGTTCCGCACCCGAGCACTGGTATGCAGCCAGCTCGCGGGCGATTTCCTCGGATTGGCGGACGGCGCCGATGACCAGGACCAGTCGCAGTTGACCGACGAGATCATCATCGGCCGTCTCGGCTCCTCCGAACGGGCGATTTCCGACGCACTCACACTCCTCGGCCTCGAAGAGGGTGAGGGGTACGAGACGATCCTGGCCAACCAGCTCGACGGGGGCCGCAACGACACCTACGACCCGCGCGCGAACAAGGCCCGCAAGCAGCGCGCGGCGAAGACCGGAGCCGACGAAGCCCGCACCTACGTCGTCCGCCTCGGCGGCGACATCGAACTGGTGCGCGCGAACTGGACGAACTTCACCCACATCGCCCACGTTGCGCAAGCACTGAATTCCCGGGCCACCGCCGCCTGACCCCCTTTGGGAAGGACATTCTCGATGCTCGCCACCGCCCGCACCACCAGCTCGCCCGCACACCTGCTGCAGCGGATCACCCAACTGTGCGCGGTCATGATGCTGGTCGGGCTCAGTGCCCTGTGCGGGCAGAGCACCGCCCACGCCGCGGGCTTCAACTGCAAGGACGTGCCGGCACCGCAGTCCCCGAACTCGGCGGCGCCGGCGTTCTTCGACTCCGGGTCGGTGGACAAGCCCGCACAATCACAGCTCTCCGGCACCGGGTACGGCGGGCACGGCTGGGCCGGTCTGACGTGGCACATCTACGACCTCGGCTGCGGTGAGGACATCACCGGGGTGTCGCTGGTGCGCAACAAGACCGACGTCGGAAACACCTTCCTCACGATCGGGCAATCGTTCGCGGCCGCGGCGTTCTGGCTCGACGAGCAGGCCAACACCCCCGCCGAGGGCCGTGAGACCGGCCGTCAGGGGGCGATCGCGCAGTTCGACGAGATCGTGCTCGCGGTCTCGGACTCGTTGCGGCCGACCGTCTACGGGCCGTGGCTCGGGCTGGGGGTGGCCGCGGCCGGGTTGATCATCCTCTACCGCGGTCTGCGATCAGATGCCCCGGCGGTGTTCCGGCAGCTCGGGATCGGTGCCGGCGCGCTGGCGATCGGTGGGTTGATGGTCGGTGCCCCGGCCAAGGCGATCCAGATCTCCGACGACACGTTCAGCGCGCTGATCACGAAGACTCAGGGCGAGATCTTCAACTCTGCGGGCATGACCGATGACCCGCGGTTGGTGATCACCGACCGAATCATCATCCCGGACGTGCAGCGAGGGTATTTCGGAACCAACGCCTCTGCTCAGACGCTCGACGATTTGTGGCCGAAGTTGCGGGAGTCGATCGCGTACACCTACGACGAGCAGGCCCTGATCCAGGCCGACAACTCCGCGCAGAAGGAGATCGACGATGCCAAGGCCGAGAAGTTCCGGCGGGAGGTCGTCGAGCCGTTAGAGAGCAAGGGGCTCTCGTTCTACACCTTTCAGGGCAAAGACTCTAGCCGGGTCACGACCGGGTTCCTGTCGATGGTCAAGACCTCGATGCCCTCCATCTTGTGGAGCGGGTCCTCGGTGCTGAAACTCTCGGCACTGCTGGCGATCCGGGTGGCGATCATCACCGCCCCCGTATGGGTTCCGCTCGCCATCGTCTCCGGATCAATCCTGCTCCGCGTCGGCCGCATCCTCGGCGGGATCTACCTGTGGGCGGTCGGTGCCGCGGTGCTGATGTCGGTCTACCTGCTGATCCTGATCAAGCTGTATCGCAATGATGCGGTCGACGGGACCTGGCGGCTGTGGTTCCTGGTCATCCTCACAGTCGTCTTCTGGATGTTGTTGCGCCCGTTCAAGAGGCTCTCGCAAACCATCACCCAGTCGCATCGCGGCATGATCGGCGGCGCGATGGACCGGCACAAGCACGGTTCCTGGAAGCAGAAACTGCTCACCGCCAGCTCGATGGTCACCAACCCCGCCATGGGGCTAGCAGAGAAGAGCCTCGAACTCGTCCGCGCCGGCGGCAGTGGCGCCGCAAACGGCATCGCAAACGCGGGAGGGCGACAGTGGTCCGACATGATCCGCGGCAACAAACCCCTGATCATCCGGCAGGAAGGTCGCGCACTGACGGCCGCACGCACCGACGACTACCGCGACCGCGCCCGCCGAGCGCAGCTGGCCGCCCTGCGCAGCGGCGGCGCGGGCGGAGCGTTGGCGGACCTGCGCAAAGCGCCGCCGGAGGGGCACGAGTCCGGCATCCGACTCCCCGGTGTCACCCTCACCGCCGGCCCGGCCGACGGCAATGGGCGCACCGGGCTCGCGGACCTGCGTGAACACACCCCCGCAACGGGTTTCACCGACGGTTTCGAGTCCCTCGACACCGGTGACAGCGAGGTCTTCGTTCCTCAGCCGGACGCGGGCCGGTGGGACGGCGGGCCGGACGCGGTCATCGCACCGATCACCATCTACAGGCCGAGTGAGGAACCCGGCGCGTCCGGAAATCCGCAGCGCCCGTGGGTGTCGATCACCCGCCCCGCACCGGTCTCGTCGTCGGCGAGGCCCGTCAGCAGTGATCTGTCCCGGGCGGGATTGCGTGAGGACACCGCGTCGGCGCAGTCGACGGGAGCGCTCGACCGGCCGAATCGGGACCTGGGAGTGAACTGGTGAGAACAGGTGTCAACCCGATCACCACCACGGTCCGTAGCTGGGTCCTGCACAGTCCCGGCCGGCTCGCGAGCGGGATCGCGATCATGGTCGCGGTCCTCTACGTCGCCCGCCTGATGGTCACCGCGGTCACGGGGGCAGAGACCAGCGGAAGCGACGTGCGCGCCCACGACGCAGAAACCAGTAACACGTCAGTGACCTCGACGACTGCGGCAGCCGAAGAAGTCACCGAAACCGCGGTGGCGACAATGTCGGCGAGGTCGATTGGTCGTAGCCCCGCGACAGCGGCAATGTATTACGCGCACGCGTTCGTCGACACCACCGCCTCGCCAACTCAGTGGGCGGTCGCGCTCAGCCGTGTCACCCGCCCCGAGCGTGTCAACGACGCCTTCGCGGCGGCCCGGCCCACCGCACCGGTGTCGCTTCTCGGGCCGACCCGCACCCTGCCAGGCACCGGCACCACCGGAACGACTGTGGAGATCGATACCAGCGCTGGGACCATGACCGTCGCGGTCACCGACACCGACGACGGCTGGCAGGTCGCCTCTCCCCTCCCCACTCTCAACCTGGACGACGTGGCCGCGGCCGCTCCCACCACCTGGCGCACCACAGCGCCGACCACGACAACGGCCACCACGACGCCGTCCCCCGGCACAGCACCGCACCTACAGCGCCTCCCCGCGGCCCAGTCATCTTCGGAGCCTGCTCCTCCTGCCCAGAAGGCCACCAACCCCGCCCCTGTGCCGGTCCCTGTTCCCGGCCCGATTCCTATCCCCGAACTTGACACACCGCTGCCGGGGCCGATCGCATGAACGACGACGACTACCCCACTCCCGAGGGAAAGCCCTCCAGGGGACGCGTCGTCGTACCTGTAAAGCGCACAGGATTGCGTGTGACTGGCGCCATCCTGGCGGCCACCTTCGCAGTCGGGATGGCATGCGCCTGCACTGGCGGGGCCATTATCGACCTGCCCAAACCTTGCCGGCCTGTCCCCTCCGATTCTGGGGACCCGCGCGGAGAGAGCACGCAGGATGATCGGCCGGCGGCGGCGCTGAGGCCGTCCGGGCCGATCCAGCAACCCACCGCACCGGGAACCACCACATTCACCTCCGGTTTCGGACCCCGCTGGGGAGCGATGCACAACGGTGTCGACTTCGCCGCCCCGGTCGGCACCCCGATCTACGCCGCCCTCGACGGCCTCGTCGCCGCCGCCGGCTCCAGCGGTGAAAGCCCGGGTGTCGGTTTCGAGAACTGGATCATCATCGACTCCGTCGTCGGCGGCCGCCCGGTCTCCACCGTCTACGGGCACATGTACGCCAACGGCATCCACGTCACACGCGGGCAGACCGTCAAGGCCGGCGACCACATCGCCGACATCGGCAACGCCGGCGGATCCACCGGTCCGCACCTGCACTTCGAGTACTGGGACGGTGGCCGACTGCAGGGCGGTACCGCGATCGACCCGACGACCAAACTCGGCGGCGCCCCTGCACCCTCCGGACATGACGTGAGTGCACCGGGATCGAATATCGATCTCATGGCCGTATCCACCCCCGTCGACTGCGGCAAGGGCTTCGGCACCGCCGGCGGCGGTGATCTTAAGCCCGGCAGTGTGCCACCGGCATTCGAAGAATGGTTCCGTAAAGCAGGGTCGCTGTGCCCGCAGATCAGCCCAGCACTGCTGGCCGCGGACACCAAAGCCGAAAGCGGGTTCCGCGCTGTCACCAGCCCCGCAGGCGCAAGAGGCTATACCCAGTTCATGGATGGGACCTGGGCCATCTACGGCCGCGACGACGACGGCAACGGCCGGATCTCCCAAGGCGATGTCGGAGACGCCGTGATGGCTCAGGGCAGATACTTCTGCGAGATCGCGCGATCGGTCGACAGCTGGATTGCCAACGGCTCGGTGAAGGGTGATCCGCTCTCGCTCTACATCGCCAGCTACAACGCCGGTGAGGGTGCCATCAAGCAAGCCGGTGGGATGCCCTCCGGTGGTGACTATTCCAGCGAAACCCGACCCTACGTGCAGAAAGTCCTCTCCTACATTTCCGAGCTCGAGCAGCCCGGCGGCCGCGGCGAGTTCGTTCCCTCCCCCACCGCCGGCGGCAGCAATGTCGTCGAGGCGGCCAGCCAGTACCTCGGCACTCCCTATGTGTGGGGCGGCGGCGGCTCAGGTGGCCCGTCCGGGGGCGGGTTCGACTGCTCGGGACTGACCCAGTACGCCTACGCCCGGGCCACCGGCGGCAAGACCGTCCTCCCCCGCACCTCCGAACAGCAGTGGACGGTCGGCACCGAAATTTCCCTGTCAGAGACCAAACCCGGCGACCTTGTTTTCGGATCCTGGGAGGCCGACGGTCCCGGCCACGTCGGAATCTACGCAGGCAATGGACAAATGGTCCACGCACCCACCACGGGTGAGGTCGTCAAGCTCGCTCCCGTCCAAAATGGGATGCGTGCACGTCGTATATGACCGAGGATGAGAGGGACTGGAGAAGCGAAATCCATGCGAATAGCCCTGATTGTGCTCGCAGTGATCATAGCCGTAGTCGCGGTACTGCTCTACTCCTTGCAGGACAATGCCAACCCCTCAGGCACCGCAACACCGCAGAGCACCACAACCGCACCGACACCTGCACCGGAAACGGGCAACAGCGCACCTCAGCGACCGGAACCGACGTCGCCGGAAGAAGTGGCCCGCCAAGCCATGGCCGTCGCATTCACCTGGGCCCCGCCCACCGACGAGAGCCCCACCAACGGATTCCGGCGCGCAACACAATGGTTCACACCCGCCCTGGCTGCACGCCTGACCGCCGATGTGCGAAACGAGCGCGGACCCAGCCTGCAATGGCAGCAATGGATCAACGACAACGCCCGGGTCATCGCGAACGTCGCCATCGGTTGCTCCGGCTGTCCACCCGATACCGACACCACCGCGCACCGGGTCGCCACAATTACCCAAACCGCGGTCACCGGCGACACCACCCGCCCCGTCGAACCCGACATCACCGTCTGGCTCACCCTCACCGAAGCCGACGACGGATGGTTGATCGATAACCTCACCTACTGAACACAACCGAACTATCGAGGGGAAACCTTGAATTTCCGCGCCACCTCAGCTCTGACGGTTATGGTGCTCGCCGCCGCGGTGATCGCGGGGTGCGGCAGCAACTCCGGCGACGACACCGCATCGCAGCCGTCACCCGCGATCGACGCCACTAGCCAGGTTCTCGATCCCTTTGTCGACGACACCGCCGACGGGCAGCAGAAGGAAACCGTCACCCGCATCATCGATCTGGGCAATGAGCGGAAGTCGCCTGACAACGCCATCATCGCGGCGCTGGTCGCCTCACGAGCTGAAGGATTATGGCGGGTCCACCATTCCGGATCGGGAGGGCGGAATCTCTTCGGTTGGAGCCAGATGTGGGACAACCGACCTGCCCTCGACGACGGAGCCGTCGCTGACGCAATCGAGAACTTTTATGCCGGTGCGGAAAGCCCGGAGAATGCTGCAAAGAGGGACGACCCGGTCGACTATGCCGTGGCGATCCAACTGTCCGACCACTTGGGCGGCCGTGTGTACTTCGAAGACCGCGAAGCCTACGACGACAACATGTCCTACCTGGGCACCGAAGACAAGGTTCGCAACGAATACGCCGGGGCACTCCCCTACGCACGTGCGGCTTTCGACCAGTTCGGCTAGCGGCGTGACCAGCGGCGCGCGAGCATGAGCGCGGTCCCCACCAACACGATGCCGGCCACAGCACTGAGGGCGGGCCCGTAGCGAGTTCCCCACAGGATCGCGGTACGGGCGTCTTTCGCTTGTTGGGCAAGGCCATTGATCGTTTCGTCGTCGAAATGGGTGTGCGCTTCCAGCGTGGTCACCGCATTCGGGTCGTTGATCGACCGCGCCAGCCATCGCCTCGGCTGCTCCTCCACAGCAACGATCGCACCAGAGGCAGGCTCGACCCACACATCGCGCGTGGTGGAGTAGTGCAGATCCATCGTTATCGGCTCCGTGCCAGGTAGCCCCCACTTTTCAGCGGGTAAGGTCGTCGTCGCGACACTGCCGATCGATTTCCCAAGGTTCAGAGGGCCGATCGTCTGCTGAAAGTGATACAGCCGCATGCCGTCGACCACGCGATCGTCGTCGACGTACTCGATCGAATGCGTCTCACGTGCGGTTCCGTCGTAGTACGGGTAGCTGACTTTCTCGACGTCGAACGGAAACTTGTACTGAATTCCGGCGCGAGGCGTCTCCGTCGGGGGCTTGCCGAGTTCGGCTTGAGTCGTTGGGACGGGCTCGGCGAGCGGCATGCCTGATCGTCGGTCGATCGTGACGCGATCGACCATTGCCGAGACCAGGCCCAACCCGTCGCCCCAGTCGGTCCGGACCGTCTTTTGTGCCGCTTGCAGAGTTGTGGAATCGGCTGAAACTGGATTCTCTGTCGTCACGTACACCTGAATCCGCAGCGGGACGCCCCGGTCAGTCTTCACCGGACCCTTCATGGCCACCGAGGTGGCCTTGAGCACCGCCGCGTCCTCCGCAACCGACACTGTCGCCGACTGCACATCGAGCGGGATGACCTTCAACCGGGCGGCACCGTAGGTAGGGACCAAGACAGCGACGGCGAGCAGGCACGAGCCGATCGCGACGAGAGTGCAGACTACTGCGGATCTCCTCCAACCCCGACGGTCGGCGGCATCCGCCTTGTGCACGTTTTCATCCAGTACGGTGTCGACCTGAGCACTCACGTAGCGCACCCTAGCCGCCGGAGCCATGCAGAATCCCGGTCAGCCGGTATCTTCGTCCTGAGGTATTTGCCACATCACAGAAGGGAACCTGGTGCTCGATCCGTTTGCGCCCGGCCTGAGTGTCGCGGAGGCCGATCGCTTGCATGAGCACCTTCGCGCCGCCAGCCCCGTTGTCGAGGCCACCGACGCCGATGGACTGCGCGTCTGGATCATCACCCGGTACGATGACGTATCTCGACTGCTCGCTGACCCCGGAATCGTCAATGTCCGGCCCGGCGGCCCGTCAGGCAGCCCGGGCCTTCCCCTGCCACCGGCACTGGCCCGCAACCTGCTCAATATGGTCCCCGCCGATCACCGCCGCGTCCGCGCTCTGGCAGCACCCGCGTTCTCACGGCGCCGAATCGGAGCGGTGAGGCAGATGGTGACCTCCCGTGTCGACGGACTCCTGGACGACCTAGACCCGAACGATACCGGTGTTGTCGACCTCTTCCCCGCCTACGCCTCTCCCCTGCCTGCCGACATCATCGCCGAGATCCTCGGCGTGACCGATGCAGACGCCGACGAGTTCCGTACCGCCGCGGCGACCGTGATGGCATTGAATCCTGGCGAACCCACCGCGGACGACCCCCGTATCCCGGCCATGACCACGATCGTTCTCGTGCTCATGCGCGTGATCGCGGCCAAACGGAAATCGCCCGGTGACGACGTCATCACCGATTGGATCACCGCCCGCGACGCCGAAGACCGGCTGACCGAAGAGGAACTCATCTCCCTCGCGTTCCTGACGTTTCTCGCCGGATTCGAGAACTCCGTCTACCAGATCGCCAATGCCATCGGCATTCTCGCCGGGCTCGATCGAGACCAGGTACTCGTCGAAATCGCCGACGACCAGCTCTGGCGCGCCCGGGTGACGCAGCTCGTCCTCGACGCCGCGCCCGGGTCCTATGCGATACGGCGATTCCCGATTGAAGACATCACAGTCGGCGGCACCCGCATCCCCGCCGGCAGTCCTCTGTATCTCTCCCTGCGCGCGGCGACCAACGACCCCGCGCGCGGCGATCGCCCAGACCTGGCCTTCGGCCGCGGACCTCATTACTGTCTCGGCGCCGATCTCGCCGTAATGCAGCTCGACATCGCTACTCGCCGCCTGTTCCAACGTCACCCGGCCCTGTCCCTGGTGAAGCCATCGGAAACACTCGACCGGCGACATACCTGGCGCACTCACGGCCCCACCGAGATGCCTGTCCACCTGACCTGACGTGACCCGCAAGCCAGTACGGGAGAAACGGATAAACCAATGACAACTGATGCCCTCGTGCGCGCGCACGCCGAACCCACCCACCCGATCCGCGAATGGACGACGGTCTTCGTCGGTGCCGGCGACGACCACCAAGTCGTCGCCGAAGGCGCCAAGGTCCGCGAATGGCGCAATATCAACAACGTCGTTCGCGGACCTGCCCGCACCGCTGTCCTGGGGTTGATCCGTAAGTGCATCGCCGATCGCGAGCTCAAGATCGAGCCGTTCGAGGGCAAGGTCGCCGACGCCCTGGGCCCGGTCGGGGCAGCCCACCCCATCCTGACTCCCGACAAGAGCGTGGTAGTAGCAGTTCAGATCTGGAGCGGTGACCCGAAGAAGAACCCGCCGGACCGCCCCAATGTCGGGGCCTGGGAGTGGGTTCTGAGCTCGGACGACAATCCGCCCCCGCCGCAGCTGCAGTTGGACCCCGGAGCTATCGAGCTCATCGGGATGTCCGTCCGGCATCAGGATCGATCGGTTTTCGGTCCTGCGGATCTCTACACCCGTTCGGCCCGCCTGTCCGACACGTTGCGGCATGTGCGTCAAATCCGAGACTCCCAGGTAAAGGACAGGTTTGACGGCACGTTCACCATCCGGGCGGAAACCGACGTCACCCGCGAGCTGCGCTACGCCGAGCGGTGTGTGGAGGGCCCGGCGGGTAGACGTGTGCGCGGGATCTGCTGGGATGCGGGCACAGACGAAGCCCTTGTCCACGAATCGATGCTCGACGCGTGGTTGTCGACGATGTTGGCATCGACATCTGGGATGTACATTGCGGTCGGGGATCTGTCGTACCAGTACCCGTACTGGCTGAAGTGGGTGACCGAACACGTTCCCGGCCTCGGACACGGCGTGAGCACCGGTCAGACCTTCGCGCTCCATGAGGAAGACTGGCCGAAGATCATCGAGTGGGTCCAGCAGGTGCGCAAGGGGCCAGTCTCCGGTACGGTGCGGGCACGACGGGGCGGTGGCGGCTGGCTGAAGGCCGAATTCCGGGGCTTCCTTCTCGATCCTCTCGTCAGCGACTCGATCGGTGTCGCGGTGATCTCCCCCGAGATCGAAACCATCCCTGACGAAACCTCCTGACGGAGAATATTTTTCGGAGGACAAGCTCGTGTGGAGAGTGTTCTACAACGCCGCGTTGGTTGTTGCGTTCATGGCGACCTACAAGGCCGCCGGAATTTTCGCGGCGACGGTCGTGGTCATGGCCGGCGTCGTCGGCGAGATCATCGTCACGCTGGCCCGACGCCAACGGGTCGACAAACTGCAGTGGATCGGTCTATGCCTTGTGCTCGTCCTCGGCGGATCGACTTTGTTGTTCCACAACGAGACCTTCATAAAGTGGCGTCCCACAGGTGTGTACTGGCTCATCGCCGGCGCTTTCCTGACGTCGTTGATGGTCGCGAAGCGTGACCCGGTGCGTCTCGTCATCGGACGATGGGTGAGCGCACCGGACGCCGTCTGGCGCTTCCTGAGTTGGAGTTGGTTCGTGGCACTGGTCGCGGTCGGCGCCGTCAATATCGTGGTCGCCTACACGATGTCCACGGACACGTGGGTCAACTGGCGTGTCTTCGTCGCACCCGGAAGCCTCTTGGCTCTCGCTCTCGCCCAAGCCACCTGGCATCGCAACTACATCCTTACGGCGTGGCGCGCCCACCAATCCGAGGAAGCTGTGTAATATCCCCTCCGACGTTGGTTCGACATAGAGTTCGCTACGCGGACTGACTGTGCGATGCCCCCTCTGGCACGTGCCCGGTCGGCCGACGTCAGCGCACCTCACCCGAGGTTGCGGCGCGACCTTTTCGCGTTGCCCGCGCAGCACGCAGAAAGCCCCTCTTCGAAGGGGCTTTTCGTCATGCTCGCGAGAAGGTCGAATGATTACTCACTTTGCTTACTGCACCGCCACGGTCACCGAGACCCTGCCCCCGAGGCTTAGCTCTTCGATGAGTTCACGCCGGGGTGCCGGGCGGGCGACTTCGCGCGCGCTCGTAGGCCGCGCGGTACACACTTTCGGAGATCCCCAAGGCTGCGGAAACCTTTCGCGCCGTCTCGTCGGTCAGAGCTGCCTGCCCGCGCTCGACTTGCGCCACAGTCGTGGTACTGAGTTTGGCCAGCTTCCCAAGTTGCGGCTGCAGCAAACCCGCGAGGACACGCCAGTCCCCCGGAAGGCGCTCATCCTCGGGGACTACGACAACATCGCTGATCGGCACGCCGAGGGTGTCGGTGACCCGCTTAAGGAGATCTACCTGCGGCGAAGTTGCGCCCGTTTCCCACTGGTAGAGGGTCGCGTGTCCGATGCCGGCCGCGCGAGCAAGCTCGGGCCGACTCAGCTTGGAGTCTTCACGCAGCTTCCCGAGCCGAGCAGGGTTGAACCCGCGCATCACCCGTCGACTCACCGAAACACTCCGTCCATCACTTGTGGACACCTTGCACCATGTCCCTTACGATCACTCCAGGTCAAAGTTTTAGATCAAATACGCCCTGGTCGTGACCGGCACTCAATGAAAGGAGTCGGTGATCTGACAGAAGAACCCCCGCCCGGTTGCCGCCGGACAGGGGCCTGAACCGAACAGGGTTGCCGCCCTGGTCAGCGTGATTCTTCAGCTAGCAGAACGGAGATCTGCCAATGGAAACGATAGGCGTCGTCGGCGGTAGTGTCGACGAGACGGACGTGTTGAGTTGGACAAACTCTCAACTGCGACATTTCATCCATGCCCACGACTCGGTGTGCGCATGCTCTGCAGGTCCAGAGCGATGCGCCGTGTACCGAGCAGCGCATGAAGAGACATTCTTCCGCCGGATCAGCTCGAACCTTCCCGATCGCATCGACGGGCCTCCGGCCACCGATGATCGACTCCCGTGCACACGCAATCCGCAGGGATGGGACACCGACCTTGCCAGCACCGGTCAGCTCCTGGCCGCAATCGATGCGTGCAAGGGGTGCCTGTTCTTTGCGACCTGCGCGGAACAAGCCCGAGAAGGGGAGACACCCTCCATGGTGTGGGCCGCAGTGGCCTATGACCAGGACGGGGATCCCATTCGGATCTCTGCACTGGCAGCATGGGTTCGGACGCGGGACGGCATCCGTCTCCGAGACCGAACGCGGTCTTCAGCAGTAGTTGTGCCAGGCGAGGCTGTCGGCGGCGAGGCCGTCGCGGTTGCGGACCAGTTCCAGTCCGGACGGTGCCACCCGTCCGACCGCACCACCGCGTGCGCGCCGCACCCGCGCGCGACCTCTTCCCCGGCACCGCACCCAAGGCCGATGCCTGTTCGACGGGCATCCTGATGGCGCCACGGACGTACTCGGTCGATCTCGACGAGCTGACGCGTGAACAGCTACTCGCGTTGTCGGACGATGCCGCCACCTACCCCGAGACCGTCACAACCGACGCGGTTCGCGATCTTGCCGTCTTCATCCAATCTCTACTTGGGACGACCGGGACCAGTCAGACCCACAACGTTCAGGCGCCGACCATCAGACTCTGATGTGTCGGATGTTGCGCGCCCGATTGAAGGGGTCGCTTCGCTTGCGCGACGGCCGCGCGGCTCCTGCTCGGCAACGCCTTTTCGGCGTTCAACCGCGAAGCCAGGTCAACTCAGCAGTTTCGGGTGCGGCGAACTCCCGCCCGAATGCGACCGCTGACTCGCCTCATTTGTCCTGATCGATCCGAATCAGCCCGCCTCCGACCTTCCCGACCCCCCTGCACCAGATCTGGCTATGAGGTCTAAGTACCTCCAGCCAGATCGCAGACACGAAAGGCAGCCCTCTCCGATGGACACTTCAGTCACATGCGACACACCGAACAGTCCCGGTTACCCGTATCTGTTACAGGTTCGATCTAGGGTTTCCTCATGGCACAGCACAACAAGGGGCCCCGCGGGCAAATCGCTACCCGCGCACCCCTCAGACACCACGAGGTTTACGAGAGTCGGGCAGCCGAACTCGGCATCCCTGCTGGCGACTACTCCGTGCTTATCCTCGCCATCACGCACGGACTGGACATCCCGGACTACATCAGCGAGAAACTTCGACCGGAACAGCTCCGGCTACTCGAAGTCGAAGCTGCGGGGTCGCTGCATCGCGTCGAGCAATTGGCGATGGGCGCATGAACGACACCTAGATACGGAACAACCCCCAGGGCTTGGCGGCGTCGGGGGTTGTCCGTGTATGAAATTTCGGGACCTTACCAGCTCCCTGACCACCACTACCTCGGAAGGAAGAGGCGGTGCTTACTCGATGATAACGCACGGCCGCAACTCTGGCCTGCCTGCGAACCTCCCGTCAGTCACGGGTCTGTCTCAACGAGACCACATGCCGGCTACGGCGCTCCCACGCAATCGAGTCCCTTTCGCTGGTGCCACCCCTGTGTTGGCTTACCAAGGCGCCTATTACGCGACGGAATCTGCGGGTTCTGAGCTGCGACTTCCGGTGCCGCTTATGCGCGTACCGGCCCTTCTGACCGAGGAGGGCGGTGGGCCTGGCGAATAGCGCATCGGAACTACCTCGATAGCTAATTCAAGAGCAGCGGTACCACCCAACGGGATCCCCGGGCGGGGGTGGGTTTAGTCAATGAATCCTGCTGGGAGGACTGGCAGGTCCTCCCGTCTAGGGCGATCGTCTGGCAGGACGGTCATTCCCCGAGGTGAGTAGAAGAAGTGAGCAGCCTCTTCGACTCGGTACTGCAATCCCCGAAAGGACTACCTGTGCTAGGTAAGTCTGATAGTAACGCATGCCTTGACACCCTTTCCATGGTTCAACATTGCGAGCTCGGCGTGTCGTGGGCTAAATCACACAACTCGCCGATTTCCCAAACCCCGCAACCAGCAACGCAACCACTTCAGACCCCGTGGATCGACGAGCTGCGACGACTCAACGCGGATACCGATCAGCGTGGAAAGTCCTGGACGCTGCCTGTCAACCCCGGCCAAGAGTCACGCATCCCGATCTGGACTAGCCGCGACGGATGGATGCGACAGGTCCGGTACGCAGTCACCAAGACCGCAGCCGGCCGCGCCGCAGCCGCCCGACACAGGATTGGCGTCGAAAGTATGGTCGCCATCGCCGCCGCGCACGCGTCGTCAGCCGACTCGAAAACTGGGCGCCGCGTTACTGCAACAGTCCAGAATCTCGCCGCCCGCGCCGGGGTGTCCGAGTCAGTGGTCAAACGAGGTCGCCGCGTGCTGAAAGCCCTACACCTCGGCTTCGAGCTGGTACGGGGCCGCACCCTGACTACGCGTGAATTCCAAGCCGCAGAAGTCCACCACGGTGGACGTCAGCACCGCGCTGCCAGCGTGTGGGCTCTATCTTCCCCACCTGACCTCGTCGCAGCCACCCCCGCTCCCCCACAACCAAAAAAGCGCGGCAGCTCCCCCCGCAGGACACACCGCGCGGCGAAGCACGCTCGCCACACCACCCCGACGGGTTCGAATCCCAATCCCCAAGCCCCCGACCGTGACCCCCTATCTTTGAGTGGTTTTTCCCCGAAGGGGATCTCTTGGAGAGAAGTAATCACCAAACGCGCGTACGCGCGCGAGAACCAACCCTCATCCTCGAATCAGACGAACCCGCGCCCGATAAATCTCCAACGAGCCGCCTCCACCCTGGTCGCCGCAGCTCCAGTCATCGCACCCAGCGGCCACATCGGAGCCGTGTGCGACGTCATCGATCGCGCAGGAATCGACACCAACCGCTGGACAGGACGGGATATCGCCCAAGCTTTGACCGCTGACACCGTCTCGCGAGGTGAGCTCTGGCCGAACACGGTTCGCACACCGATCGGATATCTGACCTGGCGTTTGTCCAGAATCGACTGGTCGGGCCCCTCCCCCAGCGAGCAACGCGCCGCAGAGGCTGCGCACAGCGCACAGCGCCGGGCTGAGCGTGACGCCGAACGCCAGCGAGCCCGTCGTGCAGCGGCGTCGCCTGAGCACCGCAAAGCGTTCATGGAACAGATCCGCGCCACCCTGGCACCCCAAAGGCAGGCGGCGTAACCATGCCCATCGATCCTCAGCGCACCATGCACATACGGCAACGCTGGCCGGACCGGCCGCGGACGATCACCACCGCGCCGAGCGAGGTACCACTCGCCACCGAGTCTCGGCCATATACTGCGAGAATCATCGTGGCCGACTCGCACAGAACGGAGTGCGTTCGTGGGTAAGAAGAACACCATGTCCCGATCGACCCAACGCCACCCACGGGTCTACGTCAGCCGAGTCCAAGCGCCTCCCCGCATCAGCCGCAACGCAGACTCGATCCGCGAGCGCCTCCGTAACGGCGCCAAAACAGTCGTGGTCGACACTGCAGGTCAGCTAATCGAACTCGACGACAGAACTTTCGCATCGGCCGGCGACGAGTGGACCTTGCGTTTTACCGCTGGATCGCAGGCACGGATTCATCTCGACTCACCACTACCCGCGACCGCTCACATCGTCGCCACTGACGCAACGACCGTGGAAGTCACCGGGCAAGTTCATGTCTGGGCCTACACCCACGCGACGGTTACTGCCTTCGACCAGTGCCGGGTTGTAGCTCACAACCACGCATTCATCAGAGCGTGCGACCACTCTGCTGTGTGGGCCGACGACAATGTCGTTGTCCACGCCTACGACGAGGCCACGGTCCAGGCTAGAGATCACGCGATTCTCGCCCTTTCCGACGAGGCACGCGCAGTCGTGGAAACCGCAGTCGTGGTTCGCGGTCCAGCTCGCAAGAACGTCACCATGAGGGACACATGATGCCTAAGCGTGGGCAGACGCAACTCTGACACCGCACCACCTGCCCAGCAACAGTTCCGAGATGGCCTCGTACGCCTGGCAATCGAAGTCGACCCTCTCGCACAGCAGGCGGTTCACCCCATCTTCGTGGATGAAGACTTTGCAACGGCTCACGACCCCATAGGCCCCGCTCAACGGGCACGGCGTACTTCCAGGCTGTTCAGCAGCCAAGCACGCTGACCTAGCATGACTAGCAATGCGAGCTAGCACCGCTAGGCAGTTCTGGTTATTGCGAATAGTTAGGCGAGCGTTGATACCCGGGCTACCTACGGCTTCCGTCACGTGACGGCAGATACGGACGTCGCCCGAATCTCACCGGACGGCGCGTCGTGATGGCGCCTTGGTCGGTGTCTGTGGTGGACTGCGGATATGCCCAAGAGCCGTGGCCGCCGCAAGGGCGGCAAAAGCCGACCTGTCCGACGTGCTCCCCGGCAACTCCATGCCGCCGATCTTCTGCTGCGCGACGCCCGGCAACTCCTCGAAATCGACGACGTACTCGCAGCCGAGACATGGGCCAGCAGCTGGCTCGGCGAGGCCTGGTCGACGGCGGCAGTGACCGAACGCGAGCCCGAGCATCAACTGTGCATGCAGGTCACCGGCCGAGCATGCACCACACCGTCACCGCACTCACTTGCCGCGGTCGACGCGCTCGCACAGGTCGCACCTGCGGCCGACCTTTCCATGCTGACAGAAACCCTCGACATCTTGGCCGAAACCCAACCACTGCCGGCCTGGCACACCGTCGAAGCGTGGACTCCGACCGCGGCGTGGCGCGCGGTTGACGTGTACAACAGCGAACGGGTCCTGTTCATTGACTACGACGGACCGCACCCACACACATTGATGGCAAATATCTTTCAGGTCGGCGGGCTGATGATCGACAAGCTCGCTCTCCTGAATCCCGGTGCTGCCACTACGTGGGACCAGCTGCGCGAGCCCAATGAGGCACCGATGCCCCTCCAGTCGGTCCCGGTCGCCGAGGTGCTCGCCGATCTCGGGAACGCGTTGCGCACGACCGACATGACCTGGCCCCGCACTGACGACGAGGACTTTTGCGATCACCGGGCGCTGGCATGGTCTCGCTGCCGGGGCTACCTGCCTGAATGGCCCGAACATGTCGGACTTTCCGAGCAAAGGCGCCGCCAACTGGTGGAGGACTTCCTCACCGAGATCGGAAGCGACGACGAGGTGAGCCGATCGCTGGCCGAGCTGTTCCTGGACTACGGCGACGGCTACATCGGCGCCGGACCGCTGTGCTGGAGTCCGGGCGAGGTGATGCTGCTGCTTACGGATTGGCTTCCCCGCAAAGCAGTCCTCGACGCCGACCAACGCAACGCACTGCCGTTTGTGTTGCGCCGATGGCTGACCTTCGCACTGACCCATCAAGGGATCGACCGCCAGTGGATCAGTCTCGTCGTTGACGCTGTCGACACTTTCCTACCTGAGTTCCATGACGCGTTCGACGATGAAACTGCCTGGGGCCCCGCCAAACAGGTGGCGGCAGCGCTTTCCGAGCGAGGCGTCGACCTCACCGACCGCCACGCCGTCGACGACGCCATTCGGGAACTCAACGCCGAACAACTCGCCCACCGATTACGGCCTTGAACAGGTAGCTGTGAGCACACCCGATTCACACGTCTTGCCGACCTCCTGAACCTGGGGAATGCTTTCCTGCGACGTGCTGACTAACGAGTATGCGCTCGTTGGGAAAGCGACGTAGTCCCACGGCGCGATGCTAGCTAGGCTACCTAGCGATGCTAGTGACACTAGATAGCAGCGTAACGCTATTCGAGCTATCTCGATTAGCTGTGCGAGCGTTTATTGCTCGCCCGCCTACGTCTGCTTGGAGTGACGTAGTAGCTAGCGGTGAAGCGACTGTTGCTACTTATGCCGCTGGCGGAAGTAGCAGTTCTCGCTCACAGAGATAGGGACACTAGCCGAGCTAGCAGAGCGTCGCTAGCACGAAGATCGTGCTTGGTTAATCCGGGCGAGATCCGCTCGGGCAGCATGTCGAGGTGTGAAGACTTGAAGCCGGCCTGCTCTATTTCGCCGGGTTCCGCCGTGCCTAGACAGATACGATCTGGTGGAGGGATGCGTTTCGCGTGACGCTGCCTCGTGCATAGGTGTGGCGCGACCCCATGACCTGCTGAAATATCAATGCTAGCTCTGATAGCATTGATGGGATCTGCGTTCGTAGCATGGCAAGGAAGCGCAACTATCCGAGCTATCGTCCCTAGCCTCAATATCGCGGATAGTTTTGCTACGGGCACGATCACAGCTACTCCTTGTAGTGCAGCAATTCTCGCATTCGTCGCTATCGGAGGGATGTCAGCAACGATATCTACCGAAGCTAGACGCCGTATGAGCGCTACAGTAGCGCTGCTTTCTATGGAAGCTCGTATGTCTAGGCGGACTTGCTTTTCTAGCCGCACTAGGAAGGCTACGCAGGCTAGGGGTCGTAGGGTTGCTTACAAAGCTATGTGTGCGCACAAAACTACGAGTGCGATGCTTGCTAGAGAAGTTTGATTATCGATCGTTGCTGTCATAGCTACACGCGCGATCGTATCTAACGGCTCTATGAAAATTAGAGCAGTAAGCGTTGCGAGCAAAGCAATTACAGACACCGTAGATATGGACGCAATCGTAGAGGCGATCGCTATGTCTGCATCCGCAGCGCAGATCGCTACGAAAGCCAAACTAGAGACACTAGTTACGCTATGCACGCTAGCTCACCTAGCAAAGAACGCTAGCGTTGCTCGGCGTGTCGAGCTAGTTCAGCAGCCAAGCCTGGCTATGCTCCCTACGCGAGCGTGCGGAGTTGCACTAACGCTCATCGCGCGCATCTGGAAGTCTCCTGGCCTCGACGGAACGGAAACCAAGTCATGACACGCAAATGCGCGATCTGCAATCAGAAGGGGGGAGTGGGCAAGACCGCCACGACCCTCGGTCTCGCGAGCGCAATAAGCAACGCCGGCGGACACGTCCTCATTGTCGATGTCGACCCCCAGGGCAACGCCACCAACGGCGTAGGCGTCACCATCACCGACGAGATGCTGACAACCTACGACCTGATGAGCCGAACCGAGTCGGGCACGGCGATCGACGCCGTCATTGCCACTCCATGGGACGGCGTCGATCTGATCCCGGCCGACCAGACGCTCGCGAACATCGAATCGGATGGGGCCAACGACCTCATCTTCCGCCTCGACATCGCCTTCGAGGGCCTCGACCTCTCCGCCTACGACGCAGTCCTCTTCGACTGCCCACCGTCACTCGGCAAACTCCTCTTCGCCGTCTTCTGTGCAGTGGACGGGGTCATCGCAGTAACCGAGCCCACCATCGACAGCGTTCAAGGCGTCACCAAGCTCTTCGAAACCGTCGAGAACGTCCAGCGACGCCCCAACCCGAACCTGGCTATCGACAAGATCGTCCTCAGCCGACAGCGAGGGACAGGCGAACACCGATTCCGGGAGAGCGAACTGCGCGAGGTCTACGGCGACCTCGTCGCGCGCACCACCATCCCGGAATACGCCACGCGGCAGGACGCACACAGCGCGCGCACCCCGATCCACAAGTTCACAGGCGGGAAATCGCTGTCATTGCAGCTCGCCTACACCGACCTTCTCAACGAACTACCCATCAAGACCGCAGGAGCGACCGTATGAGTGTCCAACGTGAACCCGCTATCCGCAGGCCGGCGCACCCTGCCGCTGATCTTCCTGAGCGCCCCCGGGTCGTCAAAGACCCCACCCCCGCCGCCGGCGAGGAGCATCCGACACAACTTCCGACCGAATCGACAATCAGGTCTGTCGCCGATGTGCCCGTCACGCAGGTCCTGTCTCCTGCACCCGAGGCGGCATCGCCTGTCGAGAAACTCAGCGAACAACACAACGTACGGCTGCGGCCCTCGACCAAGGCCCGCCTGACGCGCGGCGTGGACAAGCTGCGCTACGAGACCGGGGACCGGAGCATCACCATCTCGTCGGTCACCGACGCCGCGCTCATCGAATACCTGGCCAAGAACGGCTGCTAGCGCTGATAGCGCCACTAGCTATCGGTGCTAGGTGAGCCCTCGTGGTTCGAGATATGCCCACCGCAACGCACTGGCCAAACCAAACACAAGGAAGCCCCCGCCGATTGCGCCGGCGGGGGCCTCGTGGACCGGGACCCCGTGAAAGGACACCCCGATCATGAACGACCTTAGTATCCGAGCAGCACGAATCCAGCTCCGCGCCCTCATTGCCGCCCTAATCGTTGCGATCGCCATCGCGGTCGGCATCACCACCGGAGCCTTCGTGCTCTCGTTCGCCGTGCAACGCGACCTCGCATTGCAGGCCGAAATCCCGCACGACCTCACCTGGATCTTCCCCGCCATCGTCGACGGCGCAATCCTCGGCGCAACGATCGCCATCGTTGCGCTCAGCAAAATCAACGGCAGCGCAACGGGGAAGCATTTCTTCCTCTGGCTCGCGGTGGTCGTCGTCTTCATCAGCGTCTTCGGCAACGCATACCACGCCTACCGCGGCGGGGAAGCCGCCGCGCGGAGTGTTGCAGCGGGCATCGACCTGGGATACACCCCATTGACTCCAATCGGCGCATCGCTCATTGCAGTCATTCCGCCGCTCTTGGTCTTGGCGTTCACTCACGGTGTCGGAATCCTCATCAAGGCCATCGGCACCGCCCATACCGAGTACACCGCGGTCGTCCGAGACACCTGCGACCGCGAACAGCCAGACGACGAAAACATCACGACCGACTACCGGACGTCGGTGGCGGGGTCGATGCCAGCATCCGAACGCAACGGCGGCGAAATTGCGGGTCTCGTTGCTCCGAGCGTTGCAGACGTCCCCAACGTTGCGCCGAACCCCGACGTTGCACCTGTCTCTAACGTTGCGCAGGGCCTCGGTGTTGCATCGGACTCCGACGTTGCGTCGTGCATTGCTCAGCCCGTTGCGCGGGTCGCCGACACCGCAACAGCAGATGACTCCGCGGCACTCGACGACAGCCGTGAGGCCGCCGCGGCCGGGCCTGAGGGTGCCACTGACGTTGCGGATGCCGCGCAGCCGACCGAAGCGAACCCAGATGACGTCATCGACATTGCATCCGTCACCGAGGAGCACGGTGCACGCAATGCGCTGGACGGACGCAACGCCGATGCGCTGACGCTCGGCAATGCGCCGGAGGACTCGCAAGAGCCATTCGTGTTGCCGGACGAGGCCCAGACCATCGAGAACCTCCTCGACTTCATCGACACGTGCGCCGACTTCGAGCCTGTAGTGAAAGAGACGGCCCGACTGCGAATCATCGAACAGCACAGCTACGCGGAAATCGCCACGCTCACGCGGGCGAAGGCCGCCAGCACCGCAATGCGCCGATTCGACAAGGTGGCGCAACGCGCGGTCGACGCCGGGTTCCGGACGCCCCCGTTGCCGGAGCTCGAGGAGATGGTGGACGGACGCAATGCGGCAACGCTCGATCCGCAGTACACGTTGGTCGGGGCACCCTGACCACCCGCCCCCGGCAACGCGGCGACGGCCAACTCGTACCTTCCGCAGCTCGACCAGGGAGACGACCCGACCAACGGAACGAGGCGCGCCCCCACCCAGCAAATTCCGAACCTCCGCAACATCCAGCGCCTCTGACCGCAACACGGCCCGACGTTGCGTTGCAACCAGATGAGGTTGGCGACGCAACGCCTGGTTGCGGAAACGCAACGCCGACCAGTACGAGCTTTGCAATGCCGGCGCCGATTCGGATGAAAACGACGACCGCGCGTGTGGACCGCAATGCAGATGCAACACCATCACAACGTCGGCGATCATCTGCGCATTGCAGGTGGGCGGGCGCCGCGTTGCATACCGGACATCGGTGACTCATACAGTTCACTCGAGAAAAGTGGACGAGGGAGCGGTTGTGGAGTGGTTCGTGTCGTTTTGGGATCTGGAGACGCAGCGGACATCGGTGCGCGCAGGGGAGGCGTCCGATCGCGCCGACGCCATGGCTCAGGTCGTCGCCGCTGGGCGCGAGCTGGCGTGCCGCGACGACGGATCGGTGGTCAACAAGACTGCCCACATCCGCATCGGAACCGAGCTGGCGGTGGTGACCGGGTTCGACAATCCACGCCTGGACGACGAAAACCTGCGCTGCCGTATCGAGGCCGCCATCACCGCGAAGCAACACCACGCCCGCACGATGCAGCACCGCGTATCCGTCGAGCTGCCGCCCGCCAAAGGCGCACCTACCCCGCCACTCGATCCCAAAGCGGGCGAGTAGCGGGCGAGTAGATGGGTGGTGATCGATCCCGACGGGCAACCGCGATCGATCACCGCCACGACAGTCGAGTGCGGGTCTCGTCAAATGCCATCGCATCCGCTCGAGTCGTTCGACGGTGCCGCGGGCATATCAGTGTGCGTATCGACGCGGGTACGTTCCGTTGCTGAACGGTCGGTGAACCCATCTCGCGCGGCTCTTCTGGCAGGGGAGAGCAGGCACGATTTCATCACGATGACGTAAGTGACCTAGCCTGGGTCGGCTGTCCATTTTCGCCGGCGACCCGATGGTCGGCCGCGGATCGCCATCACGTGCGGCGGCAGCTGGGCGCAACGCTCAGATCGATTGGGCTGCAACACTCAGCCCGGTATTCGGCGCCATCGATCGTGCGCCGACAAGCTCCGCGACCGCAGCCGCAGCCGCAACCGCACGGAGAGGATAGCTAGCCTCGCTACGCTAGCTAGCATCGCGGTTGGCTGCTCGTTCGACGTTTCGCTTGAGTACGGCCAACATCCGTGCCTGCATGATCCAGACAACCGGGGGAAAGAGCCAGTCGAAGACGAAACGTCCAAGCCAGCGCGGGCGGAGCACCTGATAACCGCCGATCACCAGACGTGTGCGCCCGCCGGGCAACTCATTCAACAGGAAGCCCCAGAGTCCTTCCGTGTAGGCCGACGGCCGTGGCTGCTTGGGATCGAGACTGCGGCCTCGAAGATCGCTCAACCCGCGCAGTCCCAGGAACCGATTCGGTTCCAGCGCTGCAACCTCCCACGCGTCCACCGGGCCGTGGCGGCGTGTCCAGTACTTCACGTAGTCGCCGAGGGCGAGGTCCTGCCACTCGGGGTGGACCCTGTGAGCACTCGGGCGACCGGCGTTGTCCAGGTGGTCCCAGGAGTACCATCCCCCACGATCCCCGCCCAGCTGGACCAGCCACGGCCAGACCTGATCCGGTGGGGCGTCGATCGTGACGGCCATCGCCCCGCCCCTTTCACCGCCGGGAACCAGGTCGGCACCGGGATACGGCCCCGCGACTTCCGCATCCGTCGCGCCCCAGCGCACGAGCCGAGGGCGTACCAAGGCTGCGTAGACGACAGCTGCCGTCCCGGCGACACCGACGATCGTACGTCCGAATGTCATACGACAAGCATCGGAGGCCCGGCACCGCCCCGCAAGGGACCAACGTCACGGGCGCTGTGCGCCCCCTCGGCGGCCCGGCCGCAACCTGACAGGAGGTCGGGCACGAGCAGCGTAGATCGGTGCTGCTGGGGCGGGCGAGCGACGGGCATCGGCGTGTCCGTGCATGCGGCACGCAGCGTTCCCTCGACGCCGGCGGTGTCCGGTCAGGGATTGTCTCGCGCGGCAATCGTCTCGTTCGGACAGCGTCAGAAGCGGAAGCGGGTCAGGCCGCCCGGCTCAGTCGTCGAGGTCACGGTCGCCGAGCGTGGTTCGATGCGATACACGTTCCACGGCGGCGGCCCTTGCGCCGGCGCGTTGAACGGGGCCGTGATGCCCGACCCGCTCTCGTCGGGCTCCGCCGGCCAACCCTGGTCCGCCCACACCTTCGCAATGCGCGCCACCACACCTGGCTCGCTCACCCGCACCGCGTCACCCTCGAACACGACATCCGCGCCGCGGATCGACACGGCGACCGAACATCGCCGATCACGCGCGACGTTGCGCCCCTTGCGCGTACCCGCGCCGGTCTGGAACCAGAACGTGCCCTCCACCCAGAGGGCACCGACCGCGGTCACATGCGGGCTGCCGTCCTCGTTGACGGTGCACAGCCACGTCGTGCGGGAGTTCACCGCGTCCGGAGCCGGCGCCGCCCCCGCATCGAGCTTCTCGACAACGGCCGCCCACTCGACCGGCGGCAGCCCATCGGCCTTACCCAGATTGATGGTCTCCATTTCGTGAACGTACCTGCCCGTTCTTCTCCGGCAAGCGCAATCCGCGACGAGACCGGCGGCCGTGTCGGCGTTGGTCGCCGGACCGACAACGCGATGACGGTGCGCGCCGGTCCCATCATCGGCAGACACCCACACGGGCGGCACCCAGTCTCAACGCCGAGCGTCTCAGTAATGACCGATATCTTTAGCCCTCCCGATGCTGTCTTTCACGTAGGGCATGCGATGTTTCGCCCGTCCACGCCACGTCATGGACGGGTTACCGTCGCTGCCGTCCATGACGAAGACGGTGGGAGATTTGATGCAAGTGACGCGGGTGTTGGATCCGGCGAGTGATGCGGTGTCATTCACGCTGCTCGACGAGAACGGCGTCGTGGCGCCGGCCGAACGCTATTTGCGGTACCTGGCCGATATCGAGCGGTCGCCGAACACGATCAAGGCGCACGCCCACGACCTCAAGGACTGGTTCACATTCCTGGGCGAAATCGAATGTGATTGGCAAACCGTAAAACTCGAGGACATTGGAGCGTTCATCCGCTGGCTGCGGCGACCCCCGGGCGTCCGGGAGCAGTCGGTATCGGTACTGCCCTCGGTGGGGCATCACTGCAGCGAGGCGACCGTGAACCGCAAGCTGTCCACGGTCTCGGTGTTCTATCAGCACGCCACTCGGCATGGGCTCGACCGTGGTGAGTTGGTGACGCTCTGGGACCGTGGCGCGGCCCGCGGTGGGTGGAGGCCGTTCCTGCATCACATCAGCAAGAGCGCACCGCATGCGCGGCGGGTCGTGAGGCTTCCGATGACGTCCAAGATTCCTCGGCTTCTGGCGCCGGACGAGGTCCAGACCATTCTGGATGCGTGCAGGCATCTGCGCGATCGCCGGCTGTTCGCGGCGCTCTACGACTCCGGAATCCGGATCGGGGAAGCGTTGGGTCTACGGCATGAAGACGTCGCCGCGGCGGAGCGCGAGATCACCGTGCGCCGCCGCAGCAACACCAACGGTGCCCGTGCCAAGTCGCCGCATTCACGGACGATCCCGGTCAGTGCCGAACTGGTTCGCCTCTACGCTGATTACCTCCATACCGAGTACGGCGACCTGGATTCGGATTATGTGTTCGTCAATCTCTGGGGCCGCCCCTACGGTCGGGCGCTGACCTATTCCGCGGTGCACGCGCTCGTGCGTCGCCTGCGCAGAGACACCGGGATCGACTTCGATCCGCACTGGTATCGGCACACCTACGCCACCCGGATGCTGCGCGACAAAGTCCCAGTCGAAGTGGTCTCCAAGCTCCTCGGGCACGCTTCGCTGACCACCACCACCATGACGTACGGGCACCTGAGCAGCGACGACGCACGACAAGCCCTTGCCGAAGCCGGCTGGTTCACCACCGCGGCGGCGGTGACGCTGTGAGCCGCCTGCATTCCCTGCCGTTCCCCGATGAAGATCGCCCGCCGACGCCGCGACGGCAGGACATGACCGCACAGCCGCGGATCCGCCACGATGCCCGGGACCCATGGGAAACCGAATACCCGAAGGACATCTGGAACGCCAGACACCTCGGCATCGCCACAAGCAGCAAAGTCACCATCCACTTCGATCAGATCACCCGCCCTTGGCTGAAGGTCCTCGCCAAGAAGTGGGCCCGCTGGCGCCTCTCAACCGGACTGACCATCGAAGCCGCCGGAATGGGCACCAAGGCCATCGAAACCTTCAATGCCTTCCTCGACACCACCCACACCCGCGTGAACGGCACCGCTGACATCGACCGCGCCCTGATCGAACAATTCCTGGCCTACCTCCACACCCACAGCCCAGGCCAGGTCACTCACCGCCAACGCGTGGGCCAGTTCAACCTGTTCTTGCTGACCACCCGGCGGCACGAATGGGTCACCGATCTGCCGAACACCGCCTCGATCTACTCCGAGGACTATCCGAAAGAAACCATCCGCGAGCCGCGAGAATTGAGTGAGCACGTCATGGCCCAAGTCGAACACCCTGAGAACCTCGCCAAATGGACGAGTCCGAATCACCGGCTGATCACCGTCATCTTGATTCGGTGCGGGCTACGGATCAGTGACACCGTCGCCCTGACCCAGGACTGCATTGTCCGCGACAAGGACGGCGCCCCCTACCTGCGATATCTCAACCACAAGATGAAACGAGAAGCTCTCGTCCCCATCGACGAGGAACTCGAGCACGCCATCACCGAGCACATCGCCCACGTGAACCGAACCCATCACACCGACACACGCATGCTGGGCGGATTCAATCGGTCGTCGCAACACCTGGCTGTTGCAGTGAGCATAGCTGCTCGGCGAAGACCTCGGCCGGGGTTCGCCAGTCGTGGGATCTTGCGGGGCCGGTTGTTGACCGCCAGGGCGACGGCCTCGAGGTCCTCGGCGGACCACCTGGACAGATCGGTGCCCTTCGGGAAGTACTGG